>JBFWWT010000007.1:0-111763 GCA_050246035.1 Burkholderiales bacterium | reverse complement strand
CGCCGGCTGCGGCGCCGCTCCAGCGCGTGAGCGATCCCCTTGGTGACGATCAGGTACCAGGTGGCGACCGACATGAGCACGAGGACGACGAGGATCAAGCGGCCGAGCGCGTCGGTCTGGGCGAGGAAATGGGCGAAGCCGATGCTCTGCTGCACGTTCATCCTTCCAGTCGGAATGAAATCGGAATGAGGACCCAGGCGGCGGCGGGCGTGTCGCCGCGCTTCGCCGGCACGAAGCGCCAGCGCCCGACGGTCGCGCGCGCGGACTCGTCCAGGCGGGCATGGCCGCTCGATTCGCGGATCTCGATCGCCTGCGCCGCGCCTTGCGCGCTCACGAGCACGCGCAGCAACACGCGCCCCTCTTCGCGCAGGCGGCGCGAGAGCGCCGGGTAGGGCGGCGGCGGGTTCTCGAGGTAGTCCGCGGCGAAGACGGGCGGCGTCAACGCCACGGGCGGGGGCGGCGCGACGGCGAGCGGCGCGGGGGCAGGCGGCGGCGGGGGCGGTGGAGCGGGCTCGGGCGGCGGAGGCGCGACGAGCAGCGGCGAAGGCACGGGGGCCTCGACGGGCGCGGCGAGCACCGGCGGCGGCTCGGGCGCCTTCACGGCGGGCTTGAGCACGGGCCTGCGTCGGGGCTTCGGCGGCGGGATCTCCACGGGCGGCTCGGGCTTCGTCTCCACGCGCGGCGACGCCACGAGGCTCACCATGATCGGGGCGGCAGAGTAGAACGCCGAGCGCGCCGGCTCGTAGGCGAGCAGGGCCGCGCCGGCGAGCAGGTGCAGCCCGATCGCCGACGCGGCGCCGACGCGGTCAATGGACGATGCTTGCATCGGGCGTCCACCCGGCGACCGTCTGGGCGCGGGTGGTTTCGGATTCGGGTAGTCGCATGTCAGCCAGCGCCTCTCTCCTGGAAGGAAATGTGCTGGCTGGCTGCGCGGCGCAGTCCGCGCGCTGGCTGGCGGTGTGTCGCCGCTACGCCGTGAGAATCAGCTTTCCGTTCTGCGTCAGCCGGAGGTGGTACTCGCGGCCGTTGTGCACGATCACCAGCTCCTTGCGCGGGCCCAGCAGGCTCTCGCTCGTGACCCGGCGAGGCGCGGGCGGGACTTCGCGTTCAGGAATCGCGCAACTCATGAACGCGAACGATAATTGTTCGCATTAATAAAGTCAACCACATACTTCCCAAGAGAAATGCCCTGTTGAAGTAAGTGGACGCTAACTAATTGCGGTCAAGCGACCCGCGTGAGCACCGGCTTGCCCGCGAAATGGGCCAGCAGGTTGTCCACCTGCAGGTTGCCCATCGCGGTGCGCGTCTCCACCGTCGCGCTGCCCACGTGCGGCAGCAGCACGGCGTTGTCCAGCCCGAAGAACTCCGCCGGGACCCTGGGCTCGTCGGCGAAGACGTCGAGCGCCGCGCCGGCGATCTTCCTGTCCTTCAGGTACTTCAGGAGTACCGGCTCGTCGACCACCGAGCCGCGCGCGATATTGACCAGGTAGCCATGCGACCCGAGGGCATCGAGGACCTTGGCGCCCACCAATTTCTCGGTCTCCGGTCCCCCCGGCGTGACGATCATGAGCACGTCCGAGTTCTTCGCCAGCGCGACCGCATCGGCATCGTAGGGATACGCGACGTCCTTCCTGCGCCGGTTGTGGTAGCGGATCTTCATGCCGAAGGCCTGCGCGCGCTGCGCGATCGCCTCGCCGATGCGCCCGAGGCCCAGGATGCCCATCGTCTTGCCGCCGAGCGAAGTGGTGAGCGGATAGGCGCCCTGCTCGGCCCACTTGCCGGCGCGCAGGTAGCCTTCGGCCTGCGGAAAGCGCCGCAGCACGTTGAGGGTGAGCGCCATCGCGGTGTCCGCGACGCAGTCGTTCAGCACGTCGGGCGTGTTGGTGACGATGATCTTGCGCTGCCTCGCCGCGTCGAGGTCGATCGCGTCCACGCCCACGCCGAAGTTGGAGATGATCTCGAGCTTGGGCAGCGCGTCCATGAGCGCCGCGTCGGCGCCGCCGGGGCCGAAGGTGGCCAGCCCGCGCACGCGCGGAGCGAGCTCTTTCAGGAACGCGGCGCGGTCGCCGGCCTCGTAGAGCTTGTGGCAGGTGAATTCCTTCTCCAGGCGCTCCTGCGTGCGCGCGAAGATCTTGGTGACGAGGATGATGTCGGGTTTCATGTCCTGAACTTTGCCAGAAGGCTTTCCGCGCCGCGCGCGAGCAACCCCACGTCGGCCCCCACGGCGACGAACTGCGCGCCGGCGCCGAGCATGCGCTTCGCGTCGGCTTCCACCGGCGAGAGGTAGCCGGCCGCCTTGCCCGCCTTGCGGATGCGGCGCATGGCGTTCTCGATGAGCGGCAGCACCGCCGGGTTCGCGGTCTCCCCGGGGTAGCCCATCGAGGCGTGCAGGTCCGCCGGCCCGATGAACACGCCGTCCACGCCCTCGACCGCGCAGATCGCCTCCAGCTGGTCGAGCGCGCTCTTCGTCTCCACCTGCACGAGCACGCAGATTTCCTCGTGCGCGCGCTTCGCGTAGTCCTTGACGCGGCCGAAGCGCGTGGCGCGCGTCGTACCCGCCACGCCGCGCACGCCCGCGGGCGGATAGCGCGTGTTCGCGACCGCGGCCTTCGCCTCCTCCGCGTTCTGCACGTAGGGCACGAGCAGCGATTGCGCGCCAACGTCGAGCACGCGCTTCACCGTCACCATGTCGTTCCACGGCACGCGCACCACGGGGTGCGTGGGGTAGGGCGAGGCCGCCTGCAGCTGCGCGAGCAGCGACTCGAGGTCGTTCGGCGAGTGCTCCATGTCGAGCAGGATCCAGTCGTAGCCCGCGCCGGCGATCACCTCGACCGTGTAGTTCGACGACAGGCTCGACCACAGCCCGATCGGCGCGCGGCCTTCGCGCAGCGCGCGCTTGAACGGGTTCTTCGGCAGGTCCATGCGGTGAGCGATCGGCTAGTCGGCGGGACGCGCCGATTCTAACCCCGGCAGCAGGCCTTCCGCGCCGAGCCAGGCGACGCAGTCGGCCACCATTTCGCCGAGCGGCGCGGCGCGATAGCCGAGCTCGCGCTCGGCCTTCGCGCTGTCGCAGGACACTTCGCGCGCCACCTGCAGCACGATCTCGGGCGTGAGCGTCGGCTCGCGCCCGGTGAGTCGATGGCGCAGGCCGTCGAGCGCGCCGAGCGCGCGCAGCACCCAGGCCGGCGTCGCGCGCGCGGGCACCGGCTTGCCGAGCGCGGCGCCGATCGCCTGCACGAGCTCGAGGAAGCTCGCGTCGGCGCCGCCCAGGAGGTAGTTCTCGCCGCGCCGCCCTCGCTCGCAGGCGGCGACGTGCGCGGCAGCCACCTCGCGGACGTGGCAGAACGGCAGCCGCCCCGGCGGCACGCCGGGCAGGCTGCCGGCGGCGACCATGAACACGAGGCGCGCGTAGTTGCGCGTGTCGTAGGGGCCGACGATCGCGCCCGGATTGAGAATCACGGCGTCCAGCCCGCGCGCGAGGCCGGCGCGCACGGCCTCCTCGGCATGGAACTTGGAGCGATGGTAGTTGACGGGCGAGACGCGCCCGAGTTGCTCGGTGGACTCGTCGATGCGGCCGCGCTGCAGCCCGTAGGCCGAGATGCTCGAGGTGTGCACGAAGCGGCGCGCGCGGCGCTCGAGCGCCGCGCCGACGACGTTCCTCGTGCCGTCCACGTTCACGCGGTCCTGCAGCGCGTCGCGCGCCGACCAAAGGCTCGTGTCGCCTGCGACGTGGAACACCGCGTCCACGTCCTGCGGCATCGCGCGTCGCACAGAGGCCGCGTCGGTCACGTCGCCGGCCACGCGCTCGGCGGGCAGGCGCTGCAGGAACTTCAGCTCGGAACCCGCGCGATGCATCGCGATCACGCGCCAGCCGCGTGCGGCGAGCGCCTCGACGAGGTTGAGGCCGACGAAACCGGTGGCCCCGGTGACGAAGGCGGTGCTAGGCACCGAGCGGTTCCGGAACCCGAGGATTCATCACCGAGAACCAGAGCGGCGGCAGGAAGGCGAGCGGCACCATGCCGGGATAACCCATCGGCAGCTTCGGGCTCTCCCCCTGCGGCTGCAGCGCGGCGTAGGGGCGCATCGGGTTGACGTGGTGATCCGCGTGGCGCTGCAGGTGCACGAGGAAAGCGTTGCTCAGCCAGTGGTACGAATCCCAGGAGTGGCGCGCCGCCGGCCGCTCGTAGCGACCGTCGGCGAGCTTGCGGCGCGCAAGGCCGTAGTGCTCGATGTAGTTCACGGCTTCGAGCAGCACAATGGCCATCGCGCTCTGGCCGAAGAAGAACGCGACCGCCCAAGGCCCGAAAGCGGAGCCGAGCGCTGCGGCGACGGCGAGCGTCGCGGCCGAGGAGCCGAGCACTTCGCGCCGGTCGAGCGCCCATGCATGCGCCAACGAACCGAAGACCGTGCGCGGCAGGAACGCCCAGTACGCCTCGCCGTAGCGCGCGCTCGCCGGATCCTCGGGCGTGGCCACGCGCACGTGGTGCCCGCGGTTGTGCTCGACGGTGAAGTGGCCGTAGCTCACGGTGACGAGCAGCACGCGCGAAAGCAGTCGGTCGAGCTTCGAGCGCTTGTGGCCCAGCTCGTGCGCGATGGTGATCCCCGCGCCGCCCGTGGCGAGCCCGACCGAGAGCGTGAAGAGCACGGCGTCGAGACCCGCGACCCGCCCCGAGCCGACGAGCCACGCGCCCCAGCCGATGAGCGCGAGCTGCAGGGGCACCCAGGCGTGCAGCACGAAGCGGAAGAACGGATTCGCCTCCAGCCGCCGCATCTCCGCCTCGCTCGAAGGCGCGGCATTGCGGCCGACCATCCAGTCGAGAGCCGGCACCACGACCCAGAACACGAGGAAAGCGTGCCAGTACTGCCCGAGCGCGTGCCCCACGACCGGCGCGGCCGCCGTGGTGAGCGCAAGGAGGAACCGCGCGTCGCGCAGCGCGAGGCTCATGTCGCGCTTGCCGCTTGCGCGCCCTGGCGCCGCCAGGCGGCGGGCGGCAGCCCGAACTCGCGCTTGAACGCGCGGTTGAACGCGGCCTCCGACTCGTAGCCGTACTCGGCGGCGAGCGCGGCCACCGGGCGGCGGCGGTCCTTCAGCGCCGCGGCCGCGCGCCGCAGGCGCCAGCGCTTGAGGTACTGCATGGGCGGCGCGCCGATCAGCTCGCTGAAGCGCTGCGCGAGCGCCGAGCGCGAAAGTCCCGACTGCGCGGCGAGCTCCTCCACCGTCCAGTCGCGCGTCGGCTCCTCGTGCATGAGCGCGAGGGCGCGCCCCACGTAGCGGTCGCGAAGGCCCGCGAGCCATCCGGTCTCGCCTTCCGGCAGCGAGGCGATATGGCGGCGCATCGCCTCGACGAAGAGCAGCTCCGCGAGCTTCGCCATCACCGTGCCGGCGCCGGGTCCCGGGGCGGCGTTCGATTCCGCGCCGTGGCGCAGCAGGTCGAGCATCCAGGGCGCGCCGGCGCCGTCGCTGAGCGGCACGCGCAGCATGCGCGGCAGCGCCTCGAGCAGCGGCCGGCAGAGCTGCGCGTCGCAGGCGAGGAAGCCGCAGATGAAGCGCGTTTCCTCCCCGCCGCCGCCGTGGTCGATGCGCATCAGGGCGCCGGGCGGCGCGGGCTGCACGATGCGGTCGGACGTGACGGCGGCGAGCTGCAGGTCGCTGCCGAGATGGTGCGCGTCGTCGTGCGGCAGGAGCAGAAGGTCGCCGGCCTGCACGCGCAGGGTTTCGCCGCCGCGCTTCAGGCGCACGAGGCAGTGCCCGTGCGTGAGCGCGTGGAAGAACACGATGTGCCCGAGCCCGGTGAAGATGCCGCCCGACTCGCGCGCCGGGCGCGACTCCACGCACCAGGGCGCCGTGAAGCGCGAGTCGAGGAAGAACGCTCCGTTCAGCTTCACCAGCTGCAGCAGGTCGGATAGAGCGTCCATCAAGTAATCCGGCGTCCCGGACAAGCGCGCGTGGGCGGGGGCGGAAATACTAGCACCCGCTGTCACGCATCCCTACAGGAGGAAACGCATCATGTCCGCAGTCATGACCCCCGTCGCGCCCGCGATCGACCTCGGCGCGGTAAAGACCCGCCAGCAGGCGGCCTGGGCCACCGGCAACTACGCCGTCGTGGGCACCACGCTGCAAATCGTCGGCGAGAGCCTGTGCGAGGCGCTCGATCTGCGCGCGGGCAGCCGCGTGCTCGACGTCGCCGCCGGCAACGGCAATGCCACGCTCGCCGCCGCGCGCCGCTTCTGCGACGTCACCTCGACCGACTACGTCCCGTCGCTTCTCGAGGCCGGAAAGGCGCGCGCTCTAGCCGAAGGCCACGCCATCCGCTTCCAGCAGGCCGACGCCGAGAACCTGCCGTTCGCCGACGCTTCATTCGACGCCGTGTTGTCGACTTTCGGCGTGATGTTCACACCCGACCAGGACAAGGCCGCGGCCGAGCTCGCGCGCGTGTGCCGGCCCGGCGGCCGGATCGGGCTGGCCAACTGGACGCCGGAGAGCTTCATCGGGCGGCTGTTCAAGACCATCGGCCAGTACGTGCCGCCCGCGGCGGGCGTGAAGTCGCCCGCGCTCTGGGGCACGAGGGCGCGGCTGGAGGAGCTCTTCGGCCGTCGGGCGAAGGCGATCCGCGCCGAGAGCCGGCACTTCACGTTCCGCTACCGTTCGCCCGAGCACTGGCTCGAGGTGTTCCGCAACTTCTACGGCCCGGTGAACAGGACCTACGCCGCGCTCGAAGCAGGCAGGCAGGCCGAGCTCACGCGCGACATCCTCGCGCTCATCGAGCGCGACAACCGCTCGGGAGACGGCACCCTGGTCCTGCCGGCCGAGTACCTCGAGGTTGTGGTCGAGCGGCAGTAGCGGCTAGTGGATCTCGGGCTCCGCGGTCGGCGCGGTGCCCTCGAGGAAGTCGAAGTCGCAGCCTTCGTTCGCCTGCTTCACGTGGCGCGAGAAGATCGCGCCGTAGCTGCGCTCGTAGCGGGGCGCGGGCCGCTGCCAGGCGGCCTTGCGTTTCGCGAGCTCCTCGTCGCTCACCTTGAGATTGAGCGCTTTCTTCTCGACGTCGAGCTCGATCGGGTCGCCGTTCCTCACGAAGGCGAGCGGCCCGCCGACATAGGCTTCGGGCGCGACGTGCAGGATGCAGGTGCCGTAGCTCGTGCCGCTCATGCGCCCGTCCGACAGGCGTACCATGTCCTTCACGCCCTGCCGCACGAGCTTCTTCGGGATGGGAAGCATGCCCCACTCGGGAAAGCCGGGGCCGCCGAGCGGGCCCGCGTTCTTCAGCACGAGCACGCAGCTCGCGTCGACGTCGAGGTCGTCGCGGTCGATGCGCGCCGCCATGTCGTTGTAGTCCTCGAACACCACCGCGCGGCCGGTGTGCCTGAGCAGCTTCGGGTCCGCGGCGCTCGTCTTGATCACCGCGCCGTCGGGCGCGAGCGAGCCGCGCAGCATGACGATGCCCCCGGAGGCCTTGAGCGGCTTGTCGCGCGGCAGGATGACGCCGTCGTTCCAAACCTTCGCGCCCTCGATGTTCTCGCCCAGCGTGCGGCCGTTCACGGTCTTCGCCGAAAGGTCGAGGAGGTCGCGCAGCTGCCACAGCAGCGCGCGCAGGCCGCCCGCGTAGTAGAAGTCCTCCATGAGGTGCTTCGCGCCCGAGGGCCGCACGTTGGCGATCACCGGCGTTTTCGCGCTGATCTCGTTGTAGCGCTCGAGCGGGAAGGGCAGCCCGGCGCGCCCGGCCATCGCCACCAGGTGGACGATGGCATTGGTCGAGCCGCCCATCGCCATCAGCGTCGTGATCGCGTTGTCGAAGGAACCCTTGCTCAGGAAGTCGCGCGGCTTGAGGTCCTCCCACACCATCTCGACGATGCGCCTGCCCGTGAGCGTCGCCATCCTCGCGTGGTTGGAATCCGGCGCGGGGATCGACGAGTAGCCCGGCAGCGTGAAGCCGAGCGCTTCGGCGAGCGACATCATGGTCGCGGCGGTGCCCATCGTCATGCAGGTGCCCGGCGAGCGCGCGATCGAGTCCTCGATCTCCTGCCAGTCCTTCTCGGTGATGCGGCCCGCGCGCAACTCGTCCCAGTACTTCCAGGTGTCCGAGCCCGAGCCGAGCGTCTGGTCGCGCCAGTGGCTGTTCAGCATCGGCCCGGCGGGCAGGTAGATCGCCGGAATATTCATGCTCGTCGCGCCCATGACGAGCGCGGGCGTGGTCTTGTCGCAGCCGCCCATGAGCACCGCGCCGTCCACGGGGTAGGAGCGCAGCAGCTCCTCGGTCTCCATGGCGAGGAAGTTGCGATAGAGCATCGTGGTCGGCTTCTGCATGGTCTCGGCGAGCGCCATCGCCGGCATCTCCAGCGGAAAGCCGCCCTCCTGCCATACGCCGCGCTTCACCTCTTCGGCGCGCTGGCGGAAGTGCGTGTGGCAGTGGTTGATGTCCGACCAGGTGTTGATGATGGCGATGACGGGCTTGCCGGCGTAGTCCGAGCGGTCGTAGCCCATCTGCGCGGTGCGCGAGCGATGGCCGAAGGACCGCAGGTCCTTCACGCCGTACCAGCGGTGCGAGCGCAGCTCTTCGGGGCGCTTCTTCTTCATTGCGCGACGAGCTCGCGCGGCTTCTTCAACGCGACGCCCGTCAGCCGCTGCAGCTCCTCGAAGTCGAGCCCGCCCACGATGTCCACCACGTGCAGCCCGTCGGGCCGCACGTCGATCACCGCGAGGTCGGTGTAGATGCGGTTCACGCAGCGCGCGCCGGTGAGCGGATAGGTGCAGCGCTCGACGATCTTCGACTTTCCGTCCTTGGTGAGGTGCTCCATCACCACCAGCACGTTCTTCGCGCCCACCGCGAGGTCCATGGCGCCGCCCACCGCGGGGATCGCGTCGGGCGCGCCGGTGTGCCAGTTGGCGAGATCGCCCTGCGCGGAGACCTGGAAGGCGCCGAGCACGCAGTAGTCGAGGTGCCGGCCGCGGATCATGGCGAAGGAATCGGCGTGGTGGAAGAACGAGCCGCCTTTGAGCAGCGTCACCGGCTCCTTGCCGGCGTTCATCAGGTCTTCGTCCTCGGCCCCGGGCGCGGGGCGCGGGCCGATGCCGAGCACGCCGTTCTCGCTGTGCAGGACGATCTCGCGGTCCTGCGGCAGGTAATCGGCCACCAGCGTCGGCAGGCCGATGCCGAGGTTCACGTACGCGCCGTCCGGGATGTCGCGCGCGAGGCGCGCGGCGATCTGCTTGCGGTCGAGCTTTCTCATGCGGCCTTCCTCAGAGAGGGGATGCGCACGACGCGCTGCACGAAGATGCCGGGCGTGACCACGATCTCGGGATCGATCTGGCCGAGCTCGACCGTCTCGCGCACCTGCGCGACGGTGATGCGCGCCGCGGCGGCCATGATGGGGCCGAAGTTGCGCGCGGTCATGCGGTAGACGAGGTTGCCCCAGCGGTCGGCGCGATCGGCCTTGATGAGCGCGTAGTCCGCGTGAATCGGGTACTCGAGCACGTAGTCGATGTCGCCGATGCGGCGCGTTTCCTTGCCCTCGGCGAGCTTGGTGCCGTATGCGGTGGGCGTGTAGAAGGCGCCGATACCCGCGCCCGCGGCGCGGATGCGCTCGGCGAGCGTGCCTTGCGGCACGAGCTCGAGCTCGATGCGGCCCTCGCGCCAGGCCTTGTCGAAATGCCACGAGTCGGCCTGGCGCGGGAAGGAGCAGAGGATCTTCCTCACGCGGCCGGCGCCGATCAGCGCGGCGAGGCCGGCGTCGGCGTTGCCCGCGTTGTTGTTCACCACGGTGAGCTCGCGCGCCCCTTGCGCGATGAGTGCGTCGATCAGCTGCGCGGGCATGCCCGCGTTGCCGAAGCCGCCGATCATGATGGTCGCGCCGTCGGGCACGTCGGCGAGCGCGGCTTCGGCGGTGGCGATGAACTTGTCGATCATGGGCGGCGAATGCGGCTGCGGGGCATTATAAACTCGCGACCATGTCCAAGACCCGCATCCTGCAGGCGGCGCCGCTCATGCGCGCTATCGAGGCCATCGTCGCCGCTGGCGGCAGCGACGCGCGCGAAGCGAAGCTCGTCGCCGAGAACCTCGTCACCGCCAACCTCACCGGCCACGACTCGCACGGCATCGGCATGATCCCGCGCTACGTGGATTCGCTGAAGGAAGGCGGCCTGCAACCCAACCGCCACCCGCGCGTGAAGCTGGACGGCGGCGCGCTGCTCGCGCTCGACGGTGAGGCGGGCTACGGGCAGGTGATCGGGCTGGAGGCCACCGACATGGCGATCGCGCGCGCGAAGCAGCACGGCGTGTGCGTGCTGGCGCTCGCCAACGCGCACCACCTGTGCCGCATCGGGCAGTGGGCCGAGCAGGCGGTGGCGCAGGGGCTGGTCTCGATCAGCTTCGTCAATGTGATCTCGCGCTCGATCGTCGCGCCCTTCGGCGGCAGCGACGCGCGCTTCGGCACCAACCCCTGCACGATCGGCATCCCGCTCGCGGGACAGCCGCCCTTCATTCTCGACATGGCGACGAGCGGCGTCGCGCAGGGCAAGGTGCGCGTCGCGCACAACAAGGGCGAGCCGCTCGCGCCGGGGCTGCTCCTCGACGACCAGGGCCGTCCGACGACGGACCCGCGCTATGGCGTGATCGACCCGCTCGGCGCGCTCACGACCTTCGGGCTGCACAAGGGCTACGGGCTCGCGGTGGCTTGCGAGCTCCTCGGCGGCGCGCTCACCGGCGGCGGGACGTGGCACTCCACCGATCGCTCGAAGAAGCGCGTGCTGAACGGCATGCTCTCGGTGCTCGTCGATCCGGTGAAGCTCGGCACGGCGAGCGACTTCGAGCGCGAGGCGCGCGCGTTCATCGGCTGGGTGAAGCAATCCCCGCCCGCGCCCGGCGCGGATCGCGTGCGCATCGCGGGAGACCCGGAGCGCGAGACGCGCGCGCGTCGCGAGAAGGAGGGCATACCCGTCGATGCCGCAACCTGGCAGGAGATTCACGCCGCCGCCGCGAAGGTCGGAATCCAGCCCGCAGAGATCGATCGTCTGGCGGGCGTCTAGCAGTCCTGTTCTAAGACTGCACTTTCAGTGCGTTTTATAACGTCCTGAAAATGCACGATATTTGATTCCAAGATTTCCTCTCCGAAAACGCCGCTAAGTCTTTGTCAGGCCTGAAGATTTGGCTTGACCTTCGATTTTCTTTCCCCTAGAGTGGGAAAAGGTAGAAAAAAGTGGTGAAACGGGGCCGGTTCCCGATCGGACCCGTCTCGCGACGGAGAAAAGGGGCATGGGCGGAGGATTTCACGGCGCGACGGTGGTGACCCTGGATGCGAAGGGGCGTCTTGCGATTCCCACGCGCCATCGCGAGGCCCTGGTCGCCGACGCGAAGCATCTCGTGCTCACCGCGCACCCCGACGGCTGCGTGCTCCTGTATCCGCCCTCGACCTGGGAGCCGGTGCGCGCGCGCGCCGAGACCTTCCCGAGCTTTCATCCGCAGGCGAGCTGGTGGAAGCGCCTGCTCCTCGGCTTCGAGGAGCACGTCGTGCCCGACGGCTCCGGGCGCATCCTCGTCTCGCCCGCGCTGCGGCAGCACGCGCGCCTGGAGCGCGACGCGATGCTCGTGGGGCAGGGCGGCTACTTCGAGCTCTGGGACTCGGCGCTGTGGAACGCGAAGCTCGCGCAGGCGCTCGCCGGGCCCGCGAGCCCGCCCGCGGGCATGGAGGACTTCTCGCTGTGAGCGCCGATGACGCATGTTCCGGTCCTCGCCGCAGAGGCGATCGAGGCCCTCGCCATCCGGCCCGAGGGTGTCTACGTGGACGGCACCTTCGGGCGCGGCGGGCACAGCCGCCGAATCCTCGAGCGGCTCGGCCCGCGCGGGCGGCTCATCGCGCTCGACCGGGATCCGGAGGCCGTGGCCGCGGCGCGCGCGATCGCCGAAGCGCGCTTTTCCATCACGCACGCGCGCTTCAGCGCGCTCGCGCAGGTGCTCGAGGCGCAGGGCGCGCCGCTCGCCGACGGGATGCTGTTCGACCTGGGCGTGTCCTCGCCGCAGCTCGACGACCCGGCGCGCGGCTTTTCCTTCCGCGCGGACGCGCCGCTCGACATGCGCATGGATCCGACGCAGGGCGCATCGGCGGCCGAGTGGCTGGCCGAGGCGAGCGAAGCACAACTGAGGGAGGTTATCGGGGGATATGGGGAAGAACGGTTTGCTAAACAGGTTGCAGCGGCGATTGCTGCTGCTCGCCGGCACGCGCCCATCCGCACGACCCGCCAACTTGCCGAAATCGTGGGTGCGGCGGTCCGCACACGCGAGCCGGGGCAGGATCCGGCGACGCGCACCTTTCAGGCTCTACGGATTCTCGTCAATCGGGAGCTTGAGGAAGTGTCGCTGATGCTGCCCCAGGCGGTGGCGCGCCTCGCCCCCGGCGGGCGCCTGGCGCTGATCGCCTTCCATTCGCTGGAAGACCGCGTCGTGAAGCGGTTCTTCCAGGCCTGCGCGCGCCCGGCGCTGCCCCGGGATTTGCCCCTGCGCGCCAGCGAGTTGCCACAAGCGCTGCTCAGAATCGTCGGCAAGCCGGTGCGCCCGTCGCGCGCCGAGGCGGCCGCCAACCCGCGCGCGCGCAGCGCGGTGCTGCGCGTGGCCGAGCGCAGCGCCGCCCCCTTTGATCCGTCCCTGATTGCCCGAATCGAGCCCGACGCGTGGCGAAGCTGAACCTCCTCCTCCTCCTGGTTCTCGTCGTCTGCGCGCTCGGGCTCGTCACATCTCAGCACAAGGCGCGCACGCTGTTCTCGGAGCTCGAGCGCGCCGAGGCGCGCGCGCGCGAGCTCGACGTCGAGTACGGCAAGCTGCAGCTCGAGGCGAGCACCTGGGGCCTGCATGCGCGCATCGAGCGCGTGGCCGCGGGCACGCTCGGCATGCACGTGCCCGACGCGCGCCGCGTGCGCGTGATCGGCGCCGCGGAGGCCCCATGAGCGCCGCCGCCGCGAGCCTCGTGCGCCTGCCGGTGTGGCGCGCGCGCTTCGTGCTGGCGGCGCTGGTGGCCGCTTTTGCCGTGCTCGCCGCGCGCTCGGTCTATCTGCAGGCGGTGCGTACCGAGTTCCTGCAGGAAAAGGGCGAGGCGCGCTACAGCCGCGTGCTCGAGGTGCCCGCGACGCGCGGGCGCATCCTCGACCGGAACGGCGTCGCGCTCGCGATCTCCACGCCGGTGCAGTCGGTGTGGGCGATCCCCGGCGACGTGGACGCGACGCCCGCCCGGCTGCGGGAGCTCGCCAGGCTGCTCGGCGCCGACGCGCGCGAGCTGCGCCGGCGCCTCGCCGACACCTCGCGCGACTTCGTTTACCTGCAGCGACAGATCTCGCCGGAAGTCGCCGGGCGCGTGGCGCAGCTCGGGATCGCGGGCGTCTACCAGCACCGCGAGTACCGGCGCTACTACCCCGGCGGCGAGCTGACCGCGCACGTCATCGGCTTCACCGACGTCGACGGCCTCGGCCGGGAGGGCGTCGAGCTCGCCTTCCAGGACGCGCTCGGCGGCGCGCCGGGCAGCCGGCGGGTGATCAAGGACCGGCGCGGGCGCGTGGTCGAGGACATCGAGTCGATCCGCGCCGCGCAGGACGGGCGCGACCTGCAGCTCTCGATCGACGGCAAGATCCAGAGCCTCGCCTACGGCGCGCTGAAGAGCGCGGTGCTCGCGCATCGCGCGCGCGCCGGCGCGCTGGTGGCGCTCGACGTGCGCACGGGCGAGGTGCTCGCGCTCGCCAATGCGCCCTCTTACAACCCGAACGACCGCGCGCGGCGCACGGGCGCGCAGCTGCGCAACCGCGCGGTGACCGATGTGTTCGAGCCGGGCTCGACGCTCAAGCCTTTCACCGTGGCGCTCGCGCTGGAGTCGGGCAAGGTCACGCCGTCCACGCGCGTGCCCATCGGCAGCGGCGGCCTGCGCATGGCCAGCTACACGATCCGCGACATGCACCCCGAGCGCGTGCTGACGGTGGCGCAGGTAGTGCAGAAGTCCTCCAACATAGGCGCGGCGCGCCTCGCGCTCGCGCTGCACCGCGACGACCTGTGGTCGCTCTTCCATCGCGTGGGCTTCGGCGCGCCGCCGCAGCTCGGCTTCCCCGGTGAGGCGGCGGGGCGCCTGCGCCCGGCGGAGAGCTGGCGGCCGATCGAGCAGGCGACGATGGCCTACGGCCACGGCATCTCGTTGAGCCTGCTGCAGCTTGCGCGCGCCTACAGCCTGTTCGCGCGCGATGGCGAGCTGATTCCCGTGACGCTGGTGAAGTCGCCCGTGCCGGCGGCGGGCGCGCGCGTGATCTCGCCGCGCGTCGCGCGCCAGGTGCGCGACATGCTGGAGCTCGCGGTGCAGCCCGGCGGCACGGCGCCGCGGGCCCGCATCATGGGCTGGCGCGTGGCCGGCAAGACCGGAACCGCGCACAAGCAGGAGAACGGCGGCTATGCGCCCGACAAGTACATCTCCTCCTTCGTCGGCTTCGCCCCGGCGAGCGAGCCGCGCGTGATCGTGGCGGTGATGATCGACGAACCCTCGGATGGCCAGTACTACGGCGGCGTGGTCGCGGCGCCGGTGTTCGCCGAGGTGATGCGCGGCGCGCTGCGGGTGCTCGGCGCGCCCTACGACGCGCCGCTCGAGCCGGTGCCGCTGCCGGGCGAGGGCGAGGAAGCGCGGGAAAGCACCTGAATGCGCGCATGGACCCGTTCGCCGAGCTCGCGCGCCAGGGGGCGATGATCGAGCGGCTCGCCGCGGACAGCCGCCGCGCCGCGCCCGGGGTGGCGTTCTTCGCCTATCCCGGCGAGCGCACCGACGGGCGCCGCTTCATCCCGGCGGCCATCGCGCAAGGCGCGGCGGCCGTCCTTTGGGAAGCCGAGGGCTTCGCCTGGCGCGAGGAATGGCGCGTGCCCAACGTCGCCGTGCCGAGGCTGCGCGACCGGGCGGGCGCGCTCGCGCACGCCTTCTACGGCCGGCCCTCGGAAGCGCTGTGGACCTGCGGGGTCACCGGCACGAACGGCAAGACGACCTGCTCGCAGTGGATCGCCGCGGCGCTCGAGGCCGCCGGCGTGAAGTGCGGCGTGATCGGCACGCTCGGCGCGGGCTTTCCGGGCGCGCTCG
This sequence comes from Burkholderiales bacterium, assembly GCA_050246035.1. Classification (GTDB taxonomy): domain Bacteria; phylum Pseudomonadota; class Gammaproteobacteria; order Burkholderiales; family SG8-39; genus JAABQT01. The sequence continues at coordinate 96,682 of JBFWWT010000007.1, read as the reverse complement.
AGAGCGCGGCGAACACGACGCCGGACGCGCTCGAGCTGCACCGCGCGCTCGCCGCGATGCGCGCCCAGGGCGCCGCCGCCGTGGCGATGGAAGTGTCCTCGCACGGCCTCGAGCAGGGACGCGTGGGCGGGGTCGTCTTCGACTGCGCCGTGTTCACCAATCTCTCGCACGACCATCTGGACTACCACGGCACCATGGATGCCTACGCCGCGGCGAAGGCGCGCCTGTTCGAGGCCGAGGGCCTCGGCTGCGCGGTGCTCAATCTCGACGACGTGTTCGGCGCGCAGCTCGCCGAGCGCGCGGCGGCGCGCGGCGTGCGCGTGATCGGCTACAGCCTCGTCTCGGCCCCCGCCACGCACGAGCACCTGTTCGCCGCCGCGCTCGGCGACGGGCGCGTGCGCATCGCCTCGAGCTGGGGCGAGGCCGAGAGTCCGCTCGGCGCGCTCGGGCGCTTCAACGTCTCGAATGCGCTCGCCGTGGTGGGCGCGCTCGTCGCGCGGGGCATGGACTTCCGTGAGGCGGTGCGCCGGCTCGCGGCGCTACCCGAGGTGCCGGGGCGCATGCAGCGCCTGGGCGGCGAGGGCGCGCCCCTCGTCGTCGTCGACTACGCACACACGCCCGATGCCCTCGCGCAGGTGCTCGCCGCGCTTCGGCCGGTGGCCGAGGCGCGCGGCGGGCGCCTCGTCGCCGTATTCGGCGCGGGCGGCGACCGCGACCGCGCCAAGCGCGCGCCGATGGGCGAGGCGGCCGCGCGGCTCGCCGACCGAGTGGTGCTCACTTCGGACAATCCGCGCAGCGAGGATCCGCTCGCGATCCTGCGCGAGATCGCCGCGGGCGTGCAGGGCGCTTGCGAGCTGGAGCCCGACCGCGCGCGCGCGATCGAAGCGGCGATCGCCTCGGCCGGCGCGGTCGACGTGGTGCTGCTCGCGGGCAAGGGCCACGAAGCCACGCAGGAGATCGCGGGGCGCAAGCTCCCCTTCTCCGATGCGGCCTTGGCGCGCGCCGCGCTCGAGCGGCGGGGGGCGCGATGATGAGCCTCGCCGAGGCCGCCGGCGCGATGCAGGGCCGCCTGCGCGGCGCGGACGTGCGCTTCACGGCGGTGTCGACCGACTCGCGCACGATCGGCGCCGGCGAGCTCTTCGTCGCGATACGCGGCGATCGATTCGACGGGCACGGATTCCTCGACGCCGCGAAGGCGCGCGGCGCATCCGCCGCGGTGGTGGACGAGGCCTTCGACGCCGGCGCGCCGCTGCCGGTCGTCGCCGTGGACGATACGCGCAAGGGCCTGGGGCGCCTCGGGCGCCACTGGCGCGCGCGCTTCGCGCCCGTGCTGGTCGCGATCGCCGGCGCGAACGGCAAGACGACGACCAAGGAGATGCTGGCGGCGATCCTGCGCGCGCATGCCGGCGAGGGGGCGGTGCTCGCGACGACGGGCAACCTGAACACCGACATCGGCGTGCCGCTCACCGTGCTGCGCCTGCGCGAGGCGCACCGCTACGGCGCAGTCGAGCTCGGCATGAACCACCCGGGCGAGATCGCGTGGCTGGCCGACATCGCGCAGCCCACGATCGCCGTCGTGACCAACGCGCAGCGCGAGCACATGGAGTTCATGAAGAGCGTCGGGGCGAGCGCGCAGGAGAACGCGAGCGTCTACCGGGCGCTGCCCGCCACCGGCATCGCGGTGGTGAACGCGGATGATCCCTGCCGGCCGATCTTCGCGCGCGCGGCGGGCGCGCGGCGCGTGGTGAGTTTCGGCCTGGAGCGCGGCGCCACGGTGAGCGGCGGCTACGCGCTCAAGGCGCTCGAGAGCGAGATCGTGCTGCGCGCGCCCGACGGCGAGGCGCGCGCCAGGCTCGCCATTCCCGGGCTGCACAACGTGCAGAACGCGCTCGCCGCCGCCGCCTGCGCGCACGCGGCGGGCGTGCCGCTCGATGCGATCGCGCGCGGGCTGGAGGCCTTCCGCCCCTACAGCGGCCGGCTGCAGGTGAAGCGTGCAAAGGGCGGCGCCACGCTGATCGACGACAGCTACAACGCCAACCCGGACTCGGTGCGCGCGGCGATCGACGTGCTCGTCGCCTGCCCCGCGCCGACCGTGCTCGTGCTCGGCGACATGGGCGAGGTGGGCGAGCAGGGGCCCGCGTTCCACCGCGAGGTCGGCGAGTACGCGAGGCGCCGCGGCGTGAGCGCGCTGTACGCGCTCGGCGCAGCGAGTCGCGAGGCGGCCGACGCGTTCGGGGCGGGTGCGAAGCACTTCGACTCGCCGGAGGCGCTCGCGGCGGCGCTGCCCGGCGCCGCGACGGTGCTGGTCAAGGGCTCGCGCTTCATGCGCATGGAGCGCGTGGTGGCGGCGCTCGCCGGACAGAGCCAGGAGGTGCACTGATGCTGCTCGAGCTCGCCCAGTGGCTGGCGCGCGAGGTGCGCCTGTTCAACGTCTTCAACTACCTCACGCTGCGCGCGGTTCTCGCCTGCCTCACGGCGCTCGCCATCTCGCTCATCCTCGGCCCCGCCGTCATCCGCAAGCTCACCGCCTACAAGATCGGGCAGTCGGTGCGCGAGGAGGGGCCGCGCACGCACCTCGCCAAGGCGGGCACGCCGACCATGGGCGGGGCGCTGATCCTCCTATCCATCGGCATCACCACGCTGCTCTGGGGCGACCTGCAGAACCGCTACCTGTGGGTGGTGCTGCTGGTGACGCTCGGCTTCGGCGCGATCGGCTGGGTGGACGACTACCGCAAGGTCGTGCACCGCAACCCCAAGGGCCTGTCGGCGCGCGCCAAGCTCTTCTGGCAGTCGGCGATCGGGCTGGCCGCGGCGGCCTACCTCGCGAGCATCGCGCAGTCGAACCCGGCATTGAACGAGCTCATCGTGCCCTTCTTCAAGCAGGTCGCCTATCCGCTCGGGCCGATCGGCTTCATCATTCTTACGTACTTCGTCATCGTCGGCACATCGAACGCCGTCAATCTGACCGACGGGCTGGACGGACTCGCGATCATGCCGACGGTGATGATCGGCAGCGCGCTCGGCATCTTCGCCTACGTCGCCGGGCACAGCGTGTTCAGCAAGTACCTCGGCCTGCCCTACATCGCGGGCGCGGGCGAGCTCACGGTGTTCTGCGGCGCGCTCGCCGGCGCGGGCCTCGGCTTTCTCTGGTTCAACGCCTATCCCGCGGAAGTGTTCATGGGCGACGTGGGCGCGCTCGCGCTCGGCGCCGCGCTCGGCACCATCGCGGTGATCACGCGCCAGGAGATCGTGCTCTTCATCATGGGCGGCGTGTTCGTGGTGGAGACGCTCTCGGTGATGCTGCAGGTGGCCTACTTCAAGGCAACCGGCGGCAAGCGCATCTTCCGCATGGCGCCGCTGCACCACCACTACGAGCTCGAGGGCTGGAAGGAATCGCAGGTCGTGGTGCGCTTCTGGATCATCACCATGATGCTCGTGCTGTTCGGGCTGTCGACGCTGAAGCTGCGCTGAACGATGTCGATGCGCGAGCCGCCCTTCAGCCTCCTGCCCCGCCCCAAGCCGGCGGCGCTCGCCGGCCGGCGCGTGCTCGTGCTCGGCCTCGGGGACACGGGGCTCGCGGTCGCGCGCTGGGTCGAGCGTCAGCAGGGCCGCGCGCGCGTGGCCGACACGCGCGCGGCGCCGCCGCGCGCGCGCGAGTTCGCCGGCGAGCTGCGCACCGGCGCCTTCACCGAGTCGCTGCTCGAGGACGTCGATCTCGTGTGCATCAGCCCGGGCCTTTCGCTCGGCGAGCCCGTGGTGCAGGCGGCGCTCGCGCGGCGCGTGCCCGTGGTCGGCGAGGTCGAGCTCTTCGCGTGGCACGTGCGCGCCTGGACCGACTCGAGCGTGCTCGCCGTCACCGGGACCAACGGCAAGACCACGGTGACCGCGCTCACCGGGCACCTGCTGCGCACGGCGGCGATCGACGTCGAGGTCGCGGGCAACATCGGCCCCGCGGCGCTCGATGCGCTCATGCGCCGCGAGCGGCCGCCGGGCGCCTGGGTGCTCGAGCTCTCCAGCTACCAGCTGGAGACGACGTGGTCCCTCGCGCCCGAGGCCGCCGCGATGCTGAACCTCTCCGAGGACCACCTCGACCGCTACGCGGGCCTCGAGGACTATGCGGCGGCCAAGGCGCGCGTGTTCCAGGGCGCGGGCGTGCAGGTGCTCAACCGCGACGACCCGAGGAGCCTCGCCATGGCCGTGCCCGGACGGGTGCAGGTCACCTTCGGTCTCGATGCGCCGCGCCGGGAGCAGGACTTCGGCGTCATCGGCGGCATGCTGCACGAAGGGCGGCTGCCGCTGCTGCCGGTGGGCGAGCTGCGCCTGCACGGCGCGCACAACGTCGCCAACGCGCTCGCCGCCTGCGCGCTCGCGCGCGCGCTGGGGGTGTCGCGCGAGTCGCTCGCCGCGGGGCTGACGAGCTTCGCGGGCCTGCCGCATCGCCTGCAGCGCATCGCCGAGCGCCGCGGCGTCGCCTGGTACGACGATTCCAAGGGCACCAACGTCGGCGCGACGGTCGCCGCGCTCTCGGGCCTGGAGCGCACGGCAGTGCTGATCGCGGGCGGCGAGGGCAAGGGCCAGGACTTCGCGCCGCTCGCGCCCGCGCTCGCGCGCAAGGCGCGCGCCGTGCTCCTCATCGGCCGCGACGCGCCGATGCTCGAGCGTGCGCTCGCGCCGAGCGGCGTGCCGCTCGAGCGCTGCGACAGCCTGGAAGCCGCGGTGCAGCGCGCGGCCGAGCTCGCGCGTGAGGGCGAGGCCGTGCTGTTGTCGCCGGCCTGCGCGAGCTTCGACATGTTCCGCGACTACCGGCACCGGGGCGAAGCGTTCGCCGCGGCGGTGAAGGCGCTGGGGGACTAGCGTGAGCGCCACCTACGTCTTCGCGCAGCCCGCGGCCGAGCCCGAGTACGACCGCTCGCTCGCCTGGGCGGCGCTCGTGCTGATGGCGCTCGGGCTCGTCATGGTGTACTCGGCCTCGATCGCCACCGCCGAGGCAAGCCGCTTCACGGGGGCCAATGCGGCGTTCTTTCTCATGCGGCACGCGCTCTTTCTCGGCGTCGCGCTCGCCGCGGCGATCGCCGTATTCCTGCTGCCGGTTCGCTTCTGGCAGAAGGCCGCACCGCTCGCCTTCCTCGCGAGCCTGGTGCTGCTCGCGCTGGTGCTCGTGCCCGGCATAGGGCGCGAGGTGAACGGCGCGCGCCGCTGGCTCGACCTGGGCGCGTTCACCGTGCAGCCCTCGGAGCTCGCCAAGCTCGCCGTGGTGCTCTACGCGGCCGACTACACAGTGCGCAAGCACGCGGTGCTGAAGAGCTTCCGGCGCGGGCTGCTGCCGATGCTCGCGGTGATGATGTTCGTGTCCTGGCTGCTGCTGCGCGAGCCGGACTTCGGCGCGCTGGTGGTGATCGCGGTGACGGCCTTCGGCATGCTCTTCCTCGGCGGCATGAACGGGCGCCATTTCGCGGCGCTGGTGGCGATGCTGGCGGCGGGCTTCGCGCTCCTCGTGCTCACCTCCGAGTACCGCATGCAGCGCATCTTCGGCTTCATGGATCCGTGGAACGATCCGTTCGGGCGCGGCTACCAGCTCTCGCACGCGCTCATCGCCTTCGGCCGGGGGGAGTGGCTGGGCGTGGGCCTCGGCGCGAGCGTGGAGAAGCTCTTCTACCTGCCCGAGGCGCACACGGACTTCCTGCTCGCGGTGATCGCCGAGGAGCTCGGCTTTGTCGGCGTGGCCGCGGTGATCGGCCTTTTCGCCTGGGTGGTGATGCGCGCCTTCGCCATCGGGCGGCGCGCGGCGCTGCACGAGCGGCACTTCGCGTCGCTCGCGGCGCAGGGCATCGGCGTCTGGATCGGCTTCCAGGCGCTCATCAACATGGGCGTGAACATGGGGCTGCTACCCACCAAGGGCCTGACGCTGCCGCTCATGAGCTTCGGCGGCTCGGGGCTGCTCGCCAACGCGGTGGCGATCGCGCTGCTCCTGCGCATCGACTGGGAGAACCGGCAGCTTGCGCGAGGCATGCGCGCATGAGGACCGCGCTCATCATGGCCGGGGGCACCGGCGGGCACGTGTTCCCGGGACTCGCTGTCGCGGCCGAGCTGCGCGCGGCCGGCTGGGACGTGGTGTGGATGGGCGCGCGCACGGGCATGGAGGCGCGTCTCGTGCCGGCGCAGGGCTACCGCATGGCCTTCGTGCGCGCGGCGGCCCTGCGCGGCAAGGGGCTGCTCGCGGCGCTGTTGCTGCCGTTCAATCTCCTCGTGGGCTTCGCACAGGCCGCGCGCGCCATCTTTCGCCTGCGGCCCGACGTCGTGCTGGGGCTGGGCGGCTACGTGGCGTTTCCGGGCGGGATGATGGCTTCGCTCCTCGCGCGACCGCTGGCCGTTCACGAGCAGAACGCGATCGCCGGGCTCACCAACAAGCTGCTCGCGCGGCTCGCCGACAAGTCGATGACCGCCTTTCCCGGTGCGCTGCCCGGGGCCGAGTGGACCGGCAACCCGGTGCGAGAGGCGATCGCGGCGCTCGACGCGCCCGAGGCGCGCTATGCGGGCCGCGGCGGCCCGCTCAGGATCCTCGTCGTCGGCGGAAGCCTCGGCGCGCAGGCGCTGAACGAGTGCGTGCCGCGCGCGCTCGCGTTGCTCGAGCCGCGGCCGCGCATCGTGCACCAGTCGGGCGAGAAGCACCTCGAGGCGCTGCGAGCGTATTACCGCGCCGCGGGCGTCGAGGGCGAGCTCGTGCCGTTCATCGACGACATGGCGCGCCGCTATGCCGATGCCGATCTGGTCATCTGCCGCGCCGGCGCGATCACGATCGCGGAGCTCTCTGCCGCCGGGGTGCCGGGCGTGCTGGTGCCCTTCCCGCATGCGGTGGACGACCACCAGACGGCCAATGCGCGCTTTCTCTCGGAGCAGGGCGCGGCGATCCTGCTCCCGCAGCGCGAGCTCACGCCCGAGCGGCTCGCCGAGACCCTGCGCGCGCTCGACCGGCCGCGGCTGCTCGACATGGCCCGGAAGGCGCGCGCGCTCGGCAAGCCGGACGCCGCGCGCGCGGTGGCGCAGCGCTGCATGGAGCTCGCCGCATGAAGCACAAGGTGAGGCGCATCCACTTCGTCGGCATCGGCGGCTCGGGCATGTCCGGGATCGCCGAGGTGCTGCTCAACCTGGGCTACCAGGTGAGCGGCTCGGACCTCGCCGAGAGCGCGGTGACGCGGCGGCTCGCGGGCCTCGGCGCGCGCGTGGCGATCGGCCATGCGGCGGGGAACATCGAGGGCGCCGACGCGGTGGTCGTCTCCACCGCCGTGCACGCCGGCAATCCCGAGGTGACCGCGGCGCGCGCGCGGCGCATCCCGGTGGTGCCGCGCGCGCTCATGCTGGCCGAGCTCATGCGCCTCAAGCAGGGCGTGGCCATCGCCGGGACGCACGGCAAGACCACGACCACGAGCCTCGTGGCGAGCGTGCTCGCCGAAGGCGGGCTCGATCCGACCTTCGTCATCGGCGGGCGCCTGAACGCGGCGGGCTCGAGCGCGCGCCTCGGGCAGGGCGAGTTCATCGTGGTGGAGGCCGACGAGTCGGACGCGTCGTTCCTCCACCTGCAGCCGGTGCTCGCCGTGGTCACCAACATCGATGCCGACCACATGGAGACCTACCAGCACGAGTTCGCGCGGCTCAAGCAGGCCTTCATGCAGTTCCTGCAGAACCTGCCCTTCTACGGCAGCGCGATCCTGTGCGCGGACGATCCGCACGTGCGCGAGATTCTGCCGTTCGTCTCCAAGCCCGTGATCACCTACGGCTTCGGGGCGGACGCGATGCTGCGCGCGGCGAGCCTCGAACACGCGGACGGCGCGATGCGCTTCCGCGCGCTCGCCGAGGGCGCGCCGCCGCTCGCGGTGACGCTCAACCTGCCCGGCGCGCACAACGTGCTGAACGCCCTCGCCGCGATCGCCGTCGGGCGCGAGCTCGGCGTGGCGGACGCGGCGATCCTGAAGGCGCTCGCCGAGTTTCGCGGCGTGGGCCGGCGCTTCCAGCGCTGCGGCGAGGTCGCGCTCGAGCGCGGCGGGCGCTTCACTCTCATCGACGACTACGGACACCACCCGGCGGAGATGGCTGCAACGCTCGCCGCCGCCCACGGCGCCTTCCCCGGCCGCCGGGTGGTGCTCGCTTTCCAGCCGCACCGCTACACGCGCACGCGCGACCTGTTCGAGGATTTCGTGAAGGTGCTCTCGACGGCGGACGCGCTCCTGCTCGTCGAGGTGTACCCGGCGGGCGAGGCGCCGATCGTCGCCGCGGACGGCCGGTCGCTCGCGCGCGCGGTGCGCGTCGCGGGCAAGGTCGAGCCGGTGTTCGTCGAGGACGTCGCGCAGCTTCCCGCCGCCATCCGCCGCGTGGCGCGCGACGGCGACGTCGTCGTCACCATGGGCGCGGGATCCATCGCCAACGTGCCGGCGCAGCTGACATGAACATGAGCGACGTCCTTCGACTGCAGGGGCTGCGCGGCACGCTGAAGGCGCAAGAGCCGATGGCTCGGCACGTGAGCTGGCGCGCGGGCGGCTCGGCGGCGCGCTTCTATGCGCCGGCCGACCTCGAGGACCTGCAGGCCTTCCTCGCGCAGCTGCCGCCGCGCGAGCCGCTGCTCTTCTTCGGCCTCGGCTCGAACCTGCTCGTGCGCGACGGCGGCTTCGCGGGCACCGTGGTCCTCCTGCACGCCGCCGGGCGCCATGCGCGCATGGTCGGCGGCCGCCTCTACGCGGAAGCGGGCGTCGCGAGCCCGAAGGTCGCGCGCTTCGCCGCGCGCCACGACCTCGCGGGCGCCGAGTTCCTCGCCGGCGTGCCGGGCACGGTCGGCGGCGCGCTCGCCATGAACGCGGGCTGCTATGGCGGCGAGACCTGGGAGATCGTGGACCGCGCGGTCACCATCGACCGGCGCGGCGAGCTGCGTACGCGCGCGCGAGAGGACTTCGACATCGGCTATCGACACTGCGCGCTGCGCGGCGCGGCGAAGCTGGGCGAGGACGAGTGGTTCGCCGCGGCCTGGTTCGAGCTGCGCCCGGGCGACGGCGCGGATTCGCGCGCGCGCATCCGCGAGCTGCTGGAAAGACGCGTCGCCTCGCAGCCGCTTTCTCTGCCCAACGCGGGCAGCGTGTTCCGCAATCCGCCGGGGGATCACGCCGCGCGCCTGATCGAGGCGAGCGGGCTGAAAGGACTTGCGCGCGGCGGCGCGCGCGTGTCCGAGAAGCACGCCAACTTCATCGTCAATCCGGAGCGCCGCGCGAGCGCCGCCGACATCGAGGCGCTGATCGAGGAGGTGCGCCGGCGCGTGGCCGAGCGCACCGGCATCGTACTCGTGCCCGAAGTGCGCATCGTGGGGGAGGCGGCATGAAGGTCGCGGTCCTCATGGGCGGGCGCTCGGCCGAGCGCGAGGTGTCGCTGATGAGCGGCGAGGGCGTGCTCAAGGCGCTGCGCGCGAAGGGCGTGGACGCGCACGCCTTCGATCCCGCCGACCGCGACCTCGCCGAGCTCAAGCGCGAGGGCTTCGAGCGCTGCTTCATCATCCTTCACGGGCGCGGCGGCGAGGACGGCACCGTGCAGGGCGCGCTCGAGGTGATGGGCATTCCCTACACCGGCAGCGGCGTGCTCGGCTCGGCGATCGCCATGGACAAGTGGCGCACGAAGATGATCTGGCAGGCCGCGGGCCTGCCGACGCCCCCCTGGCGCATCCTGTCGGCGGGAGACGATTGGGACGCAGTCGCGCGCGAGCTCGGGCTGCCGCTCATCGTCAAGCCGGCCAACGAGGGCTCGACCCTCGGCCTGAGCAAGGTGACGCAGGCGGGGCAGCTCCCCGCGGCCTACCGGCTCGCCGCCGTCGACTACCACGACACCGCGCTCGCCGAGCGCTTCGTCGCGGGGCCCGAGTACACGGCCAGCATCCTGGGCGAGGTCGCGCTGCCGCTCATCCGCATCGAGGCGCCGCAGGGCAACTACGACTACGAGCACAAGTACTTCAGCGACGACACGAAGTACCTGTGCCCCTGCGGGCTGCCGCGCGACAAGGAGGCCGCGCTCCAGTCGCTGAGCCGGGAGGCCTTCCGGCTGCTCGGCTGCAGCGGCTGGGGGCGCGTCGACCTGATGCTCGACGGCAAGGGCGAGCCCTGGCTGCTGGAAGTGAATACCGCGCCGGGCATGACGGGGCACAGCCTGGTGCCAATGGCGGCGCGCGCCGCCGGACTTGCCTATGAGGAGCTCTGCGTGAAGATCCTGGAGGGCGCGCATGTGGGATAACCCGCGCCAGTTGAATGCCGCGGCCGGGTTCCTTACGGCGCTCGCGCTCACGGTGCTCGCGATCGCCGCGGTGCTCGCGGTGGCGCGCTCGCCGCTCTTTCCTCTGCGCGAGATCGTGGTCGCCGGCGCGCCGGCCCACACCTCGCGCGAGGCGATCGAGCGTGCGATCGAGGGCCGCCTGCGCGGCAATTTCTTTGCCGTTGATCTCGCGGAGGTGCGCGCGGGACTGGAGCAGTTGCCGTGGGTGCGGCGCGTGCAGGTGCGGCGCCTGTGGCCCGACCGCCTCGAGGTGACGCTCGCCGAGCACGTGCCGCTCGCCCGCTGGGACGCGGGCGGCCTGGTGAACCTGCAGGGCGAGCGGTTCGCGGGCTCGGGCGGCGACGGCCTGCCGGGCTTCGCGGGGCCGGACGGCAGCGAGGCCGACGTGACGCGCCGCTTTCGCGCTTTCGTCCAGATCCTCGCCCCGCTGGGCGTCGCGCCCGAGCGCGTGGTGCTCACGCCGCGCCACGCCTGGCGCGTGCGTCTGAACGACGGCCTGGCGATCGAGCTGGGCCGCGACGCGCCGGGCGATCCGGTGGAGGCGCGCCTGTCGCGCCTGGTGGAGGCCTACCCGCAGTCGCTCGCGCGCATGGCGCGCAAGCCGGAGTACGTCGATCTGCGCTACCCGAACGGCTTCGCGCTGCGCGTGGCCGGGACGAAGGACGGATAGGCGATGGCCCGCGAAGCGAAGAACCTCGTCGTGGCGCTCGACATCGGCACCTCCAAGGTGGCGGCGCTGGTGGCCGAGCTGCGCCCCGACGGCTCGCTCGAGATCCTCGGCATGGGGGGCCACGAGTCGAAGGGTCTGAAAAAGGGCGTGGTGGTGAACATCGAGGCGACGGTGAATGCCGTACAGCGCGCGCTCGAGGAAGCCGAGCTGATGGCCGACTGCAAGATCGCCTCGGCCTTCACCGGCATCGCCGGCAGCCACATCAAGAGTTTCAACTCCACCGGCATGGTGGCGATCAAGGACCGCGAGGTCGGCGCGCTCGACGTCGAGCGCGCCATCGAGACCGCGAAGGCCGTCAACATCCCCACCGACCAGCAGATCCTGCACGTGCTGCGCCAGGAGTTCATCATCGACGGGCAGGAGGACGTGCGCGAGCCGATCGGCATGTCCGGCGTGCGCCTGGAGGTGAAGGTGCACATCGTCACCGGCGCGGTGTCCGCGGCACAGAACATCGTGAAGTGCGTGCGCCGCTGCGGCCTGGAGGTGAACGACCTGATTCTGCAGCCGCTCGCCTCGTCCCGCGCCGTCCTCTCCGAGGACGAGAAGGACCTCGGCGTGTGCCTGGTGGACATCGGCGGCGGCACGGCCGATATCGCGGTGTTCACGCACGGTGCGATCCGTCACACGGCGGTGATTCCCATCGCCGGGGACCAGATTACCAACGACATCGCCATGGCGCTGCGCACGCCGACCGCGGAAGCCGAGCTCATCAAGGTGCGGCACGGCGTGGCGCTGCGCCAGCTCGCCGACCCGAACGAGATGATCGAGGTGCCCGGCATCGGCGACCGCGGCCCCCGCGTCATGTCTCGCCAGACGCTCGCCGAGGTGATCGAGCCGCGCGTCGAGGAGCTTTTCTCGCTCGTGCAGCAGGTGCTGCGCGAGTCGGGCTTCGAGGAGCTCCTGTCCTCGGGCGTGGTGCTCACCGGCGGCAGCTCCGTCATGCAGGGCATGGTCGAGCTTGGCGAAGAGATCTTTCACATGCCGGTGCGCGTGGGCGTGCCGAAGTACACGGGAGCCCTGGCCGAGGTGGTGCGTAGCCCGCGCTACGCCACGGCCATGGGGCTCCTGATGGAAGGTGTGCAGCAGGTACGGCAGGGCCAGCTCTCGCGCCAGGACGGCTCGGTGCGGGCGGTGCTCGGCCGCATGCGGGAGTGGTTCCAGCGAAATTTCTGACGTCGTATCAACCGGCAAGGAGGAAACACATGTTCGAGATCGTGGACAGTCAAGCGGCAGGACCGATCATCAAGGTGATCGGAGTGGGTGGGGCCGGCGGCAACGCCGTGAACCACATGATCGAGCAGGGCGTGGAGGGCGTTGAGTTCATCGCCGTGAACACCGACGCCCAGGTGCTCTCGCGCAACAAGGCCCGCAACCAGATCCAGCTCGGCTCTAGCGGACTGGGTGCCGGGGCCAAGCCCGAGGAGGCGCGCGCAGTGGCGATCGCCGATCGTGAGCGCATCGAGGAGGCCGTTTCGGGTGCGCACATGGTGTTCATCACCGCCGGCATGGGGGGCGGCACGGGCACGGGCGCCGGGCCGGTGATCGCGGAGGTGGCTCGCTCGCTCGGCATACTGACCGTCGCCGTCGTGACCAAGCCCTTCTCGTTCGAGGGCTCCAAGCGCGCCAAGATCGCCGAGCAGGGCCTCGCCGAGCTCTCGCCCCACGTCGATTCCCTGATTGTCATCCTCAACGACAAGCTGGAGGAGGTGCTGGGCGAGGACGTGACCCAGGAAGAGGCGTTCAAGGCAGCCGACAACGTGCTGAACGACGCGGTCGCCGGCATCGCCGAGATCATCAATCAGCCCGGCCTCGTAAACGTGGACTTCCAGGACGTGCGCACCGTCATGAGCGAGCAGGGCATGGCAATGATGGGCTCTTCAGTTGCTGCGGGCGTGGATCGCGCGCGCATCGCGGCCGAGCAGGCCATCGCCTGTCCGCTTCTCGAGGGGGTGAACCTGGCCGGGGCGCGAGGCGTGCTCGTCAACATCAGCGCGTCGCGCACGAGCCTCAAGCTGCGCGAAACCAAGGAGGTGATGAACACGATCCGCGCCTTCGCGGCCGAGGACGCAACCATCATCTACGGCGGCGTCTACGACGACGCGCTGGGCGATGATCTGCGCGTCACGGTCGTCGCGACGGGCCTCGGCCTGCCCATGATGGCGCGTCAGGGCAAGCCGCAGCTCGTGGTCTCGCAAAAGACCGGCACCGACAACCAGCCGCTCGTGGCGCCGGGGGCCGTCGACTACCAGCAGCTCGACTCGGTGCCCGCCGTCATTCGTCGCAATCGTGCCTCGACCGTGGAAGCCTTGCAGCAGAGCGGCGTGGACAAGTACGACATCCCGGCGTTCCTGCGCAAGCAGGCCGACTAGGCGGGCCAGCGCGCACGACGCAGTGCCCCTTTCCCTTGCCGGGGGGCGCTGCGTCGCGTGCTTCTGCTAGAATTGCAAGTTCCCTCAACAAGTTACGAATGCTCAAACAACGCACGCTGAAGTCCCTGGTCCGCGCCAAGGGGGTGGGTCTGCACACGGGCCAGAAGGTCAACATCGCGCTGCGTCCGGCACAGGCCGATAACGGCGTCGTGTTTCGGCGCCTGGACCTTCCCTCTCCTGTGGATATTCCTGCGCGCGCCGAGCTCGTCGGCGAGACGCGGCTGTCTTCCTGCCTGGTGCACCAGGATGCGCGCGTTTATACGGTCGAGCATCTCATGTCGGCGCTCGCAGGCATGGGGGTCGACAACGCTTATGTCGATCTCGACGGGCCCGAAGTGCCGATCATGGACGGTAGTGCCGCGCCCTTCGTCCTCCTGCTGCAGCAGGCAGGGCTCGAAGAGCAGGCGGCTCCCAAGCGCTTTCTGCGCGTCAAGCGCCCGATCGAAGTGCGCGACGGCGACAAGTGGGCACGGCTCGAACCCTATGAAGGCCTGCGCCTGTCGTTTTCCATCGTTTTCAATCACCCGGTGATCGACCGCACGGCACAGTCGGTGAGCGTCGATTTCGCGCAAACGTCCTATTTGAAGGAGATCGCGCGGGCGCGTACGTTCGGCTTCATGCACGACGTCGAGCGGCTGCGCGAGGACGGCCTCGCGCTGGGCGGCGGCCTCGACAACGCGCTCGTGCTGGACGAGTACAGGGTATTGAACGCCGACGGCCTGCGCTTCGCGGACGAGTTCATCCGGCACAAGGTGCTCGACGCGATCGGCGACCTCTACCTGCTCGGCCGGCCCTTGCTCGGTGCGTTCTCCGCGCACAAGTCGGGGCACGCGCTCAACAATCGGCTGCTGCGAGCGCTGCTGGCCGATCCCATGGCGTGGGAGATGGCGACCTTCGAACACGCCGAACAGGCCCCGGCCGGGGTCGCCGGCCTCGTGCGCCAGCCGCTCTGAGTGCTGTTCGTCCGGCTTCTCGGGCTGCTGGTCGCGACCGGGCTCGGGGTCCTCGTGCTGATGTATCTGATGAGTGGCGAGCGCCGGTACCTGCGCTACGCCTGGCGACTGTTCAAGTACGCTCTTTTCGCGCTCGCGTTTTTCCTTCTCCTCCTCTTCGGGGAGCGTCTGGTGGGCCAGCTGTGACCCCCTGATGGGAGAGCAGGACCCCCAGTGCGCGTCGCGCCGGCGACGACGAAGGTAGCCTGCCGTAAAGCGCTGATAATTCTGATTTTCCGGCTTCCGAGAGCGCCATCGTCTTGGCCGGGGTCCTGGCTGGTACATGTGACCCAGTTGGTTGCACCCGTACGGAAACTGAATTAACCTCCCTTCCCTGTTTTAACAAGAACTTACGCAGGCTCTCGGCGAACAGTTTGAGTTTTGCGGCGGCCGCTGGATGGGCCGCAAGCAGCGAGAGCTCGCCCTGCCTGAGGTTGGCGCCGACCAGTTGACGGGCCAGGTTGGCAGGGAGCTGGCTGGCACATGACCGGGTGAGCGTACGAATGTCGTGCGCTTTGGCGACGAGCGGGCCCAGGCCCGCATCGGCGGCGAGATAGCGGTCGGCTTTCGAGGGTTGCACGCAGTCGCGGGAGCGGAGGGACGTA
Source organism: Burkholderiales bacterium (assembly GCA_050246035.1). GTDB lineage: Bacteria > Pseudomonadota > Gammaproteobacteria > Burkholderiales > SG8-39 > JAABQT01. The sequence goes on along the minus strand of JBFWWT010000007.1, from coordinate 81,627 downwards.
CCGAGTGCAGATTATCGTAATCCCGAGTCGCCTGGCCAAGGCCAGGACGATGCATGTGACGACACGTCACCTGCTCGCGTCGCTCGTGGCCGCGCTGGCGATGCTGCTCGCCATGACGGCGGGCCTGTACTGGCTGACCCTGCGCTTCGCGGCCGACATCAAGATTCCCCTGGTCCAGGAAATGGTCCTCGCCGCGCAAAAGGGCGAGGCCGAGCGCGCCCGCGAGTTCGTGCAGCAGAACCTGAACGCCATGGCGGTGAAGCTGGGCGAAATGCAGGCCCAGCTGGCGCGCCTGGACGCGCTCGGCGACCGCCTGTCGTCGCTTGCCGGCATCCGGCCGCAGGAGTTCCGGTTTGCCGAGGCGCCGGGTCTGGGCGGCGCGCAACCGACCGCGCTGCCGCCGCAGAACCTGTCCCTCGCCGAATTCGGCGAGAAGCTCTATGCCGTTTCCCGCAGCATGGAGAATCGTACCGACATGCTGGGGGTGCTGGAGGCGCAATTGTTCGAGCAGGCGGTAAAGAAGCAGCTCATCCCCACCATGATGCCCGTGCATGCGCCGTTCAACGCGTCGGGATTCGGCATGCGCATCGACCCGTTCACGGGGATGCAGGCCATGCATGAGGGCATCGATTTCCTCGCCGACCTTGGCTCGCCCATCGTGGCGGCGGCCGGTGGCGTGGTGATCTTCGCGGGTTTCCACCCGCAATACGGCAACATGGTCGACATCGACCATGGCAACGATATCGTCACACGCTACGCGCACGCTTCCAAGCTGTACGTCAAGGAAGGCGACGTCGTGCCGCGCGGCCGCCATGTCGCCGACGTCGGCTCCACGGGGCGGTCGACGGGCCCGCACCTGCATTTCGAAGTGCGCTACCGTGGCGTAGCGCAGAATCCGTCGCGCTTCGTGCTCGCCTCGCAGCGAGCCCAGAAGGAAGCGCTGAGCAGGCGCTAGCGCGCGCGCCGGGCGGCTCGTCCGGCGTGCTAAAATTTTGAGTTTCAAGGATATTTCCGCGCGTCCGCCGCACGGGCGGCGGTTTCGCTGATGGCCAACGTCCTCACCAAGATCTTCGGCAGCCGCAACGAGCGCCTGCTGAAGCAGTATTCGCGCGTAGTTGCGCGCATCAATGCGCTGGAATCGGAAATCGCCGCCCTTTCCGACGGGGCGCTGCGTGCGAAGACTGAGGAGTACAGGCGGCGTCTCGAGGAGCGGCGCGGGGCGGCTCCGGAGGCCGAGCGCCCAGCGGCCGAGCGTGCGGCGCTGGACGAGCTGCTGCCCGAAGCCTTTGCCGTGGTACGCGAGGCGGCCAAGCGCACGCTGCGCATGCGCCATTTCGACGTGCAGTTGATCGGCGGCATGGTGCTGCACGACGGCAAGATCGCCGAAATGAAGACCGGGGAGGGCAAGACGCTGGTCGCAACCCTGCCCGCCTACCTGAACGCGCTGGCCGGCCACGGTGTGCATATCGTGACGGTGAACGACTATCTGGCGCGACGCGATGCCGAGTGGATGGGCAAGATCTACGGCTTCCTCGGCTTGAGCGTGGGCGTGAACGTGCCGCAGATGGAGCCGGAGGACAAGCGCGCGGCCTACGCCGCAGACATCACCTACGGCACCAACAACGAGTTCGGCTTCGACTACCTGCGGGACAACATGGCCATGCGGGTCGAGGAGCGGTTCCAGCGCAGCTTGCGCTTCGGCATCGTCGACGAGGTGGACTCGATCCTGATCGACGAGGCGCGTACGCCCCTCATCATTTCCGGGCAGGCCGAGGACCGCACCGAGGTCTACGCGCGCATGAACGAGGTGGCGCCCCTTCTCCAGCGACAGAAGGACGAAAAGGGCGAGGGCGACTTCTGGGTGGACGAGAAGCATCACCAGATCTCGCTGTCGGAAGCGGGTCACGCGAAGGCGGAAGAGATCCTGGCGCGCGTCGGCCTGCTCCCGGCCGGGGCGAGTCTCTACGAGCCCGCGTACATCAACCTGGTGCATCACCTGTATGCGGCGCTGCGCGCGCACAACCTGTTTCACCGGGACCAGCACTACGTGGTGCAGGCGGGGGAGGTGATCATCGTCGACGAGTTCACCGGCCGACTGATGCATGGACGGCGCTGGTCGGACGGCCTGCACCAGGCGGTGGAGGCGAAGGAGACGGTGGCGATCCAGCACGAGAACCAGACGCTCGCCTCGATCACCTTCCAGAACTACTTCCGCATGTACCGCAAGCTTGCCGGCATGACCGGCACGGCGGATACGGAGGCCTACGAGTTCCAGGAGATCTACGGGCTGGAGACGGTGGTCATCCCCACGCACAAGCCGATGATCCGCGAGGACCGGCTGGATCTGGTCTATCGCACGGCGAAGGAGAAGCACAAGGCGATCGTCGAAGACATCAAGGATTGCCACACGCGCGGACAGCCGGTGCTGGTCGGCACCACGTCCATCGAGAACTCCGAGCTGCTGTCGTCCCTGCTCACGCGCGAGAAGCTGCCGCACCAGGTGCTGAACGCCAAGCAGCATGCGCGGGAGGCCGAGATCGTGGCGCAGGCGGGACGCCCCAAGATGGTCACGATCGCCACCAATATGGCGGGCCGCGGTACGGACATCGTCCTGGGCGGCAACGTGGAGAAGCAGTGCGAGCTGATCGAGGCGGACGAGAAGGTTCCGCCCGATGACAAGCGCGCGCGTATCGAGAAGCTGCGCAGCGAGTGGCAGCAGCTGCACGACCACGTGATCAGGGAAGGCGGGTTGCACATCATCGGTACCGAGCGCCACGAGTCGCGGCGGGTGGACAACCAGCTGCGCGGCCGGGCCGGACGCCAGGGCGACCCCGGGAGCTCCCGCTTCTACCTGTCGCTGGAGGACCCGCTGCTGCGCATCTTCGCGGGCGAGCGCATCAACAAGATCATGCTGATGCTGCGCATGCCCGAGGGCGAGGCGATCGAGCACGGCATGGTGACACGCTCCATCGAGGGGGCACAACGGAAGGTCGAGGCGCGCAATTTCGACATCCGCAAGCAGCTCCTGGAATACGACGACGTCTCCAACGACCAGCGCAAGACCATCTACGCGCTGCGTAACGAGCTGCTGGAGTCGCAGGACGTATCGGCACGCATCACCGATTTGCGCGCCGGGGTGGTGGCCGATGTGTTCCGAGCGCACGTGCCGGAGGACAGTGTCGAGGAGCAGTGGGACGCCAAAGGCCTGGAAGGCGCACTGCACGCGGAGTTCAACCTGCAGCTCCCCGTGTCGCGCTGGCTGCAGGAGGAGCCGAACCTCGGCGACGAGGCGTTGCTCGCGCGCATCACCGATAAGGCGCATGAAGCCTATCGCGCCAAGATCCCTCCGGGCATCGAGGATCAGTACCATCAGTTCGAGCGCTACCAGATGCTGCAGATCCTGGACGCGCACTGGCGCGAGCACCTCGCGGCGCTCGACCACCTGCGTCAGGGCATCCACCTGCGCGGTTACGCGCAGAAGAATCCCAAGCAGGAGTACAAGCGCGAGGCCTTCGAGCTGTTCGGCGCGATGCTGGAGTCTGTAAAGCTCGAGGTGACGCGTACCCTGATGGCGGTGGAAATTCGCGCGAGCGAGGCTGTGCCGGAGGCCGATGTCGCGCCTCACGTGGAGAACGTGCGCCTGCAGCACTCGGACTACGACACGGCGCTCGGCGAGGGCGAGGCGCCGGCGAAACCGCTGCCGGCGCGCGCCGCGCAGAAGATCGGTCGGAACGACCCCTGCCCCTGCGGCTCGGGACGCAAGTACAAGCACTGCCACGGCAAGCTGGGCTAACGTCATGGCAGTGAACCTGCGTGCACCGGACCCGGCGCAGCTACTCCCCGTCGCGGGCGTCGAGCTCGGCGTCGCATGCGCGGGCGTCCGCAAGCCGGGCCGCAAGGACCTGCTGCTGGCGAGGCTCTCGCCCGGAACCGCGGTCGCCGGCGTGTTCACGCAGAACCGATTTCCGGCGGCACCGGTGATTCTGGCAAAGCAGCACCTGCGTGGCGCCGTCCGGGCGCTGGTCGTGAACACCGGGAACGCGAATGCGGGCACCGGGCGGGACGGGCTGGCGCGAGCACGCGCCGTGTGCAGGTCGGTCGGCGGTGCCGTCGGCTGCCGCACCGAAGAGGTACTGCCGTTCTCGACCGGCGTCATCATGGAGCCGCTGCCCGTCGACAGGGTCGTGGCCGGCATTCCGGCCGCTTGCGCAGATCTGCGACCGGACAACTGGGCGTCCGCTGCTCAGGCGATCATGACCACCGATACGGTGCCCAAGGCCTGCTCGCGGAGGGTGCGATTGTCCGCGGGGGACGCCGTGGTCACCGGCATCGCCAAGGGCTCGGGGATGATCCATCCGAACATGGCGACGATGCTCGGGTTCGTGGCGACCGATGCGAAGGTGACCCGATCAGCGCTTCAACGCATGATGCGAGGCGTGGCCCACCGGTCGTTCAATGCGATAACGGTTGATGGAGACACGTCGACGAATGACGCCTTCATATGTCTGGCGACCGGCCAAGGACCGGTCGCCAGATCGAAGAAAGACCTCGAAGCCCTCGCCCGAGCGATCACAGATGTCGCGCAGTGGCTCGCCCAAGCCATCGTGCGCGACGGCGAGGGCGCGACCAAGTTCGTCACCTTGCGGGTCGAAGGCGGGCGCAGCGTCGCCGAATGCCGCAAGGTGGCCTTCGCGATCGCGCACTCGCCGCTGGTGAAGACCGCCTTCTTCGCCGGAGATCCGAACCTCGGGCGTATCCTCGCCGCAGTCGGCAACGCCGGAGTTGCTGGGCTGGACACCTCGAAGGTCGCGCTCTATATCGATGAGGTGCGCGTCGCGGTGCGGGGCGGTCGCGATCCGGCCTACCGGGAAGACCAGGGCTTGGCCGCGATGCGCAAGCCGGAGTTCGCCGTGCGCGTGGCGCTGGACCGGGGCCGCGCCGCGGCGACGGTGTGGACCTGCGATTTCTCCTACGATTACGTCAAGATCAACGCCGAGTATCGAACGTGAGCACGGACCTCGAGAAGATCCTCGCGCGGCTGGAGCAGTTGCTGCCGCCCGCGCCGCCGCCCACCGACTGGAACGCGAGCATCGCGTTCCGCTGGCGCAAGACCGCCGGCCTGAACGCGCGCGGCTGGCTGCAGCCGGTGCGTCACGTCCACCGCATGCGCCTTGCCGACCTGCAGGGCATCGGCCCGCAGATTTCGAAGGTGGAGCAGAACACGCGCCAGTTCCTCGAAGGCAAGCCCGCGAACAACGTGCTGCTCACCGGCGCGCGCGGTACCGGCAAGTCCTCGATCGTGAAGGGGCTGCTGAACAAATACCATCGCCAGGGCCTGCGCCTCATCGAGGTGGAGAAGAACGACCTCGCCGATCTGCCGGCGATCGTCGACCAGGTTGCGGGGCGCCCCGAGCGCTTCCTCGTCTTCTGCGACGACCTGACGTTCCACGGCGCCGAGGACGGCTACATCGCGCTGAAGGTCGCGCTGGACGGCTCGATCTCCACGACCTCGGAGAACGTGCTCATCTACGCGACCTCGAACCGCCGCCACCTGATGCCCGAGTACATGGCCGAGAACCTGGAGACGAAGTACGTCGGCGACGAGATCCACCCCGGCGAGACGGTGGAGGAGAAGATCTCGCTCTCCGAGCGCTTCGGCCTGTGGGTGTCCTTCTATCCCTTCGACCAGGACGAGTACCTGGAGATCGTGGCGCACTGGCTGAAGACGCTCGGCTGCGGTCCGAGGGAGGCCGAGGCGGCGCGCGAGGAGTCGCTGCAGTGGGCCCTGCAGCGCGGCTCGAGGAGCGGACGGGTGGCCTACCAGTTCGCGCGCGACTGGGCGGGCAAGCACGCGAAGAAGCGTTAGTGCCGGTCGAGGTCGCCGCGGCCGTGATCCAGCGCGCCGACGGCGCGTTCCTGCTGGCGCGGCGGCCGGCGGGCAAGGCTTACGCGGGGTATTGGGAGTTCCCGGGCGGCAAGGTCGAGCCGGGCGAGCCCCCCGCGCACGCGCTGGCGCGCGAGCTGCACGAAGAGCTCGGCATCGAGCCGAGGACCGCCTACCCCTGGATTACGCGCGAGTACACCTATCCTCATGCAGCAGTGCGCCTGAACTTCTTTCGCGTAACCGCCTGGCGGGGCGAGCCGCACCCGCGAGAGGAACAGGTAATCGCTTGGCAGCGACTCGATGCGCCGCTCGTTGCACCCATGCTGCCGGCCAACGCGCCCGTGCTCGCCGCGCTGGCGCTGCCCGACGAGTACGGGATCACCGATGCGGAAAAGCGCGGCGAAGGAGCCATGCTATCGGCTATCCGCGTGCGTCTGGAGGATGGGCTGCGGCTCATCCAGGTCCGCGACAAGCGGCTGCCTCGAAGGCAGGTGTTTGCGGTTGCGGTGGTCGAGCTCGCGCGCCGGCACGGCGCGCGGGTGCTGATCAATGGCGGGCCCGATATCGCCGATGGCATACATCTCGACTCGCGTGCGCTGATGGGTTCGTCCGCCCGGCCGCCCGGCGTGCTCGTTGCCGCGTCCTGCCACGACCGCGCGGAGCTTGCGCACGCCATGGCGCTCGGCCTGGATTTCGTCGTGCTCGGCCCCGTGAAGGCGACCGCGTCGCACCCGGGGGCTCAGCCCCTTGGCTGGGAAGGTTTCGCGCGCCTGGCGCTCGGCGCGAGCGTGCCGGTCTACGCGATCGGCGGGTTGCGGCGCGATGACCTCGAGGACGCCTGGCGCGCGGGTGCGCACGGCGTCGCGATGATACGCGGCGCCTGGGATTAGCCGGTCCCTGGATCGCCGCCGGCCCCGGGCGCATCGTCCGGCGACGGACCGGCATCGGGGACACGATACTCCTCCGCGGCCCACTTGCCGAGGTCGATCAGCCGGCAGCGCTCGCTGCAGAACGGCCGCCAGGGGTTCGCGGCCGAGAACGCAGCCGGCGCGCCACAGCGCGGACAGGGTACGGTTCTTACAGGTTGCAGAACGTGAGCTCGAAATCGACGTCCCAGTCCGCGGCTCGCGGCTTCGGATCGTCGCTCGCCTGCGTCAGGAAACGGATGTTGAGTACGTACTTGTTCGCGCTGATCTCGGGAACGCATTGCGTGGAGCCATCCAGCCGCACCCGGAGCATCTGCGCCGTCTTGCCGCCGAGCATCTGCTGGTAGGTGCCGAGCGGCGCGGCGAGGCGCTGCGGCTTGCCCGACTCGCGCAGGATGCGCAGGATGATCGCGGAGCCGTCGCGCAGCGGAAAGAGCGGCCCGGTCCACGCCGCGAGCTGGCCGATGCGTTCCTCCGCGGGGCGATGCAGCCAGTAATGGTAGGAGGGCAGATCGAACTCGCAGGCCCCGCCGGGAATGCCCGTGCGCTGCTTGATCGACATCAGCCAGTCGTTCTCGCGGATGTACTGGCCGATCTTGCCTGTCATCGAGAACAGCGCCGCCGCCGCCTGCTCGATGTCACGCAGCACGCTCGAGAGCGCCTCCTCGGAGATCTCGGGGTTGTTGCGAAAGGACATCAGCACCTGCTTCTGGCGCTCGAGCTCCTGCAGCAGGTCGGACTTGAGGTCGGCGCGGCTGGCTACCTCGAGGATCTCGAAGAGCGTGAGCAGCGCGACGTGGTGATCCAGGGGATCCGTGCGCGCGATGAAATGGCGCGAGCGCTCGAACAGATCCTCCAGTCGCAGCAATGTCCGTATGCGCTCGTTGAGCGGGTACTCGTACGTGATCACGTCGGCGCCCGGCTGGCCAGAATGGGCCGGATTCTGCGGGTTTTGCCCCGGGATGACAAATTCACGCCGGGGTGCGGGCCATGGCGAGGTAGCGCTCATGCAGTGCGCGCACCTGCTTGTGCAGCGCGTCAAGCGAGCCCGAGTTGTCGATCACGTCGTCGGCCGCGGCGAGGCGCATTCCCCGTGGCGTTTGAGAGTCGATGATGCGCCGGACTTCATCTGCGTCGAGTCCGCTGCGCTGCTGAACGCGCTCGACCTGCACAGCAGGGGGGCAATCCACGACGAGCACGCGAGCCACGCGTTTGCGGTATTCGGGGGCGTCCAGCAGCAGGGGCACCACATGTACGACGTACGGTGCGCTGGCCGCGGCAATGCGCCGTTCCGCCTCGGCCCGGATCATCGGATGCAGGAGCGCTTCGAGCCGCCGCTTCGCATCGGGGTCAGAGAACACGACGCGTCGCATGCGCGCGCGATCCATCGCGCCCGCATCGTCCAGGCACTCGGGGCCGAACGCGCGACGCAGCGGGTCGATGGCCGCGCCGCCGGCGCGCGTCAACTCATGCGCGATGGCGTCGGCGTCGACGACCGCCGCGCCGAGGCGCCCGAACTCCTCGGCGGCGGCGCTCTTGCCGCTGCCGATGCCGCCCGTGAGGCCGACCACGAAGGTCATCCGCCGAGAATCGGCAGCCAGCGACGCTGAATCAGGTCACCCCAGAACAGGGCAATCAGGCCGGCGGCCGCGAGATACGGGCCGAACGGGATGGGTTTTTCGCGGCCGTGGCGCATGAGGAGGATGAGCGCAATGCCCACGGCCGCGCCCACGACCGATGAGAGCAGGATCACGAGCGGCAGCTTCTGCCAGCCGAGCCAGGCGCCGATCGCCGCCAGCAGCTTGAAGTCGCCACGGCCCATGCCCTCCTTGCCGGTCGCAAGCTTGAAGGCCCAGTAGACGAGCCACAACGCGAGGTAGCCCGCCACTGCGCCGATCACGGCGGTGCCGAGCGGCACGAACGTGCCATGCAGGTTGAGCAGCAGTCCCGCCCAGACCAGCGGCAGCGTGATGTCGTCGGGGAGGAGTTGCGTGTCCAGATCGATGACGGCGAGGGCGAGCAGCGCCCACCCGAAGCCCATCGCGCCTAGGGCCTTGAGTGTGAAGCCATAGCGCCAGGCCGCGTACGCGCCGATGAGGCCCGCAGCGATCTCCACCACGGGATAGCGCGCCGCGATGCGCGCGCCGCACGCGGCGCACCGGCCGCGCAGCGCGAGCCAGCTGAGCACGGGGACGTTCTGCAGGGCGGTGATACGCGCGCCGCAGGACGGGCAGGCCGACCGCGGCACGAGCAGGTTGTAGCGGCCCGCTGGTCCGGCCTCGGCGGCCGCCGGGGGGGCGCCGAGCTCCGCGCACTGCTCGCGCCACTCGCGCTCCATCATCCTCGGCAGGCGATGGATGACGACGTTCAGGAACGACCCGAGGCACAGGCCCAGCACGAGCGCCAGCCAGGGCAGAACGGAGGGCTGGGCCAGCCAGCCGAACGCCGTCATCTAGACGGCTTGGCCCATCTTGAAGATCGGCAGGTACATCGCGATCACCATGCCGCCAATCAGTGTGCCGAGCACGACCATGATCATCGGCTCCATGAGCGAGGAGAGCGCCTCGACCGCGTCGTCCACCTCGGCCTCGTAGAAATCGGCGACCTTGCTCAGCATGGAATCGAGCGCGCCCGTCTCCTCTCCGATCGAGCACATTTGCAGCACCATGTTCGGGAACACACCCTGATTCTGCATTGCCATGGTGAGCGAGGTGCCGGTGGAAACCTCCTGCTGGATCTTCTTGGTGGCCATCAGGTAGACGTGATTGCCGGAGGCGCCGCCCACCGAGTCGAGCGCCTCGACCAGCGGCACGCCGGCCGCGAACATCGTGGCGAGCGTACGCGTCCAGCGCGCGATGGTCGACTTGAGCACCAAGTCGCCGAACACGGGCAGGCGGAGCATGAGGCGGTCCATGAAAATTTGCACCGCGGTGGAACGCTTCCAGGCCTCGAGGAATCCGTACACGCCGCCGCCGATGACGCCGAAGATGATGTACCAGTGCGCCACGAAATAGTCCGAAATGGCGATCACCATCAGCGTGGGCGCCGGCAGGTCGGCGCCGAAGTTCGTGAATACTTCCTTGAACGCCGGGATCACGAAGATCATGATCACCGCGGTGATGATGAACGCGACGACGATGATGGCGATCGGATAGAAGAGGGCCGACTTGATCTTCGACTTGATGGCGAGGATTTTCTCCTTGTAGGTCGCCAGGCGGTCGAGCAGCGTCTCCAGGATACCTGCCTGCTCGCCGGCCGCCACCAGATTGCAGAAGAGGGCATCGAAGTAGAGCGGGTGCTTGCGAAACGCGGCGGCGAGCGGCGAGCCCGTCTCGATCTCGGTCTTGATGTCCACCAGCAGCCGGGCTACGGCCGGGTTCGAGGCGCCCTTGCTGACGATATCGAAAGACTGCAGCAGCGGCACACCCGCCTTCATCATCGTGGCCAGCTGGCGCGTGAACAGCGTGATGTCCTTTTCCTTGATCTTGCCGCCGCTACCCTGCCTTTGCTTCTTGACCTTCTGGACGATGATGCCCTGGCGGCGCAGGGTGGCGTTCACCGCCGCTTCGCTCACCGAGCGCAGCTCGCCGCGGATGACCTTGCCGCCTTTGTCCCGGCCCTCCCAGGTGAAATTGAATTCCTTGGGGCCCGCGGCCTTGGCCGCTGCGGTTGCCATGGTGCTCCCCGATCCCTTTCGCTCGCCGAAGGACTGAGCGGCGATGATGCCCTGAGGGGACTTTTTTGTAAAGCCTCAGGTTTCCTGTCTAACCCCCTGAGCCGGAAGGCGTTTGGGGGCTTCACGGAAGGTTGTTCACGGACTGGCATCCTCCCCGGCGGGCGCCGCCGCCGCAGGCCGGAATATGCGCGCGGTCTTCACGCTACGGCCATGGGTATGCACGATCTCGATCGGTACGCCGTCGATCTTGATCGATACGTCGGCTTCGGGAATGTCCCGCAGGTGCTCGAGGATCAAGCCGTTGAGAGTCTTCGGACCTTCGGTCGGCAGGTCCAGCCCGAGCGCGCGATTCACTTCGCGCACGGGCGTGGCACCGTCGATGCTTGCGCTGCCGTCCTCGCCCCACGCGAGCGCCTGCGCGCTCGGCACCGAAGTGGTGAACTTGCCGATGATCTCCTCGATGATGTCCTCCAGGGTCACCAGGCCCATCAGCTCGCCGTACTCGTCGACCACGAGCGCGATGCGTTCCTCGTTTTCCTGGAAGTACTGCATCTGCGTGAACACGGGCGTGGTTGCGGGCACGAAATAGGGCGCGGTCAGCAGGGCGGCGATCTGCTCCTTGTCGAGCGTGCCCGACATCAGCGGCGCGAGCACCTTGCGCAGGTGCAGCACGCCCAGCACCTCGCCGCGCGCATCGCGGAACACTGGCAGGCGCATGTGGTAGCTGGTCGCGAGATGGCGCGCGATGTCCTCCATGTCCTCGTCGAGCCGGATCGACTCGATCTTCGAACGCGGCAGCATGATGTCCTGCACCGTGATGTCGGTAAGGTCGAAGAGGTTCAGGAGGATCGTGACGTGCTTCTTCGGCATGAACGCCGAGGATTCGCGCACCAGCGTGCGGATCTCTTCGGGCGAGAGCCGAGGCGCCTCCGTGGCCTCGCCGGGCCGCACGCCGAAGATGCGCAGGAGCGGCCGCGAGAACAGGTTCACGAACCAGATGGCGGGCGTGAGCAGCCGCTGCAGCGGACCCAGCACATAGGCGAGTGGAAGCGCGATGCGCTCCGGGTAGGTGGCGCCGATGACCTTGGGGGTGATCTCGGCGAAGACGATGATCACCAAGGAGATGCCCAGCGTGCTGACCGCATAGGCCATCTTGCCCTGGCCGACGAGATCGAGCGCGATCACGCTCGCCAGTGTCGCTGCCGCGGCATTCACCACGTTGTTGCCGATGAGGATCGCGCCGAGGAGGCGGTCGGTGTGGCGAAGCAGATCGGCGGCGCGCCGCGCGCCGCCGTGGCCCTCGGCGACCAGGTGCCGCAGGCGGTAGCGGTTCAGCGCCATCATGCTGGTCTCCGCGATGGAGAAGAATCCCGACATCACCAGCAGCAGCACGAGCGCGGCCACCTCCCAGGAGAGGGGGACCTCCTCCACGTCAGCCGCGCCCCAGGAGAACTTCCAGCACGAAGCGGCTGCCGATGCCGGCGAGCATGACCATCAGAAACCCGGCCAGTACCCAGCGCATGGCCGTACGTCCGCGCCAGCCGTAGGCCACCCGCCCGGCGAGGAGCACGCCGAACACCAGCCAGGCGACGACCGCGAAGAGAGTCTCGTGCGTGAAACGCAGGCCGCGCCCGTAGACGGACTCCGAGAGGACGATGCCGGTCGCGAGCGTCAGCGTGAGCAGGACGAAGCCGATGCCAATGAGCACGAAGAGCAGTCGCTCCATCGTCAGCAGCGGCGGCAGGCTCGCGAGCGGGCCGCGCATCACGCTGCCGGGCGCCGCGGCAGGCTCCAGCTGAGCGCGGTGCAGCCGACGCTCCAGGAAGGCCATGAGGACCGCGTGGAGCATGGCCACCGTGAGCACGCCGGAAGCCAGCACCACCAACGCCAGGTGCACCCAGAACTGCGGCGAAGTGGTGAGCGGGGCGCGCCCGGGGAGCAGCGCCGTCAGCGGCGCGGCGATCGCGGCGAGGCCGAGCACGATGGGTTGCAGGGCCTCCAGGTCGACGAAGAAGCTCTCGCTCCAGTAGAACAGGACGGCCAGCCACATCATGGAGGACAGGGCAAATGCGAATCCGATTTTCGGCCCTTCGCCCGTCACGACGGACAGGGCGAGGACCCAGGCGTGCATCGCGAGTACGCCGAAGATCGCCGAGCGCTCCCAGGCGCGCAATCCGGACGCGCTGGCGCGCGCGCGCCAGCGCGTGCGCCAGAAGTGCCACGCCAGCCCCGCATAGGCGGCCGCGGTGACCGCGTGAATTACAATGTCGGGCACGAATTCAGTTTATCACCCATGCTCGATACCCTGACTTCGCGGCTCGCCCGGATCGTGAAGACGATTCGCGGCGAGGCGCGCCTGACCGAGGCCAACATCCAGGAGGCGCTGCGCGAGGTGCGCGTGGCCCTGCTCGAGGCGGATGTCGCCCTGCCGGTGGTGCGCGACTTCATTGCCGCCGTGAAGGAGAAGGCGCTCGACACCGAGGTGATCGGCAGCCTGTCGCCCGGCCAGGCGCTGGTCGGTGTCGTGCACCAGGAGCTCGCCCGTCTGATGGGCGAATCCAATGCCGCGCTCGATCTCGCCGCGCAGCCGCCGGCCGTGATCCTGATGGCGGGCCTGCAGGGCTCGGGCAAGACGACCACCGCGGGCAAGCTCGCGCGGCTGCTGCGCGGGCAGAAGAAGAAAGTGCTGCTCGTGTCCTGCGACGTCTACCGGCCGGCGGCGATCGAGCAGCTCGCCATGGTCGCGGCGCAAGCGGGCGCGGAGATCTTTCCGTCCGCGCCGGGACAGGCGCCGCGGGACATCGCGCGGCGCGCGCTGGAGCACGCGCGCACGCACTACTTCGACGTGCTGATCGTCGACACCGCGGGGCGCCTGGCGATCGACGAGGCGATGATGCAGGAGATCGCGACGCTGCACGCCGAGGTGAAGCCGGTGGAGACGCTGTTCGTCGTGGACGCAATGCAGGGCCAGGACGCCGTGAACGTGGCGCGTGCCTTCGGCGAGCGCCTGCCGCTCACCGGCGTGGTCCTCACCAAGCTGGACGGCGACGCGCGCGGCGGCGCGGCGCTCTCGGTGCGCCACGTCACCGGCAGGCCGATCAAGTTCGCGGGCGTGGGCGAGAAGCTCGAGGCGCTGGAGCCGTTTCACCCCGAGCGCATGGCCTCGCGCATCCTCGGCATGGGCGACATCCTGTCGCTGGTGGAGGAGGCGCACCGCAAGGTGGACCTCGAGCAGGCGCAACGCGTCGCCGAGAAGATCAGGAAGGGCAAGGGCTTCGACCTCGAGGACTTCCGCCAGCAGCTCCTGCAAATGCAGAACATGGGCGGCATGGCCTCGATGCTGGAGAAGCTTCCCGCGCAGCTCGCCGGCCAGATCAATCCGGCTCAGCTGCAGGACGACCGCCAGTTGCGGCGCACGGCGGCCGTCATCGGCTCGATGACCCCGCAGGAACGCGCGCAGCCCGAGCTCATCAAGGCCTCGCGCAAGCGGCGCATCGCCGCGGGCGCGGGTGTGCCGGTGCAGGAAGTGAACCGGCTGCTCAACCAGTTCGAGCAGATGCAGAAGATGATGAAGATGATGAAGGGCGGGAACATGGCGCGCATGATGCGCAACCTGAAGGGCGTGCTGCCCGGGATGCGCTGACCCAAGGGGCCGAGACGGTAGAATTCCCGCTTCAGGAGGAGCGCATGCCCCAGATCAGCCGCCGCGCGCAGGACCTCGGCACCGAAAACGCTTTCGTCGTCCTCGCCGAAGTGAACGCGCTCGCCCGCCAGGGCAAGGACGTCATCAGCTTTTGCATCGGCCAGCCCGACTTCCCGGCGTCCGACAACGTGCAGGAGGCCGCGATCCGCGCGATCAAGGGTGGGAAGCACGGCTACACGCCCTCGGCGGGCATCGACGAGCTGCGGGCCGCGGCGGCGAAGTACATGGCGGGCATGCGCGGCGGCCTGCCAATCCGGCCCGAGGACGTCGTGGTGGGCGCCGGCGCGAAGCCGTTCATCGCCTACGCCATTCTGTCGACGACGGACTACGGCGCGGGCGACGAGGTGCTCTACCCGAACCCCGGATTCCCGATCTACGAGTCGCAGATCCTCGCCAACGGCGCGAAGCCCGTGCCGCTGCACCTGCACGAGGCGCGCGACTTCGCCTTCGACCCGGCGGAGCTCGAGCGTCTGATCACGCCGAAGACGAAGCTGCTCATTCTCAACTATCCGCACAACCCCACCGGCGGCATGCTCACGCGCAAGGACCTCGAGGATATCGCGGAGATCCTGCGCAGGCACCCGCAGGTCTGGGTGTACGCGGACGAGATCTATTCACGCCTGTCCTACGCGAGTGAATTCTTCTCCATCGCGCAGTTGCCCGGCATGTACGAGCGCACCATCATTTCCGACGGCGCATCGAAGACCTGGGCGATGACCGGGTGGCGCATCGGCTTCACGTCGAACCCCGTGCTCGCCCCGGTGTTCACGCGCTGGATCACGAACACCGACTCCTGCGCCTCGCAGATCTCGCAATGGGCGGCGGTGGAGGCTATCAACGGGCCGCAGGATGCGGCCGAGCGCATGCGCGCGAGCTTCCTCGAGCGGCGCGACCTGATCGTGCGCCTCCTCAACCAGGTGCCCGGCGTGAGCTGCCGCAACCCTGGCGGCGCGTTCTACGCCTGGCCGAACGTCACCGAGGCCTGCCAGCGCATCGGCGCGGCGGACTCGGAGGAGTTCAGGAGGCGCCTGCTGAACGAGGCCGGCGTCGCGGTGCTCGCCGACATCCACTTCGGGGCTCGCGTGCCGGGCGAGGGCCAGCACGTGCGCTTCTCCTACGCCGCGTCCAACCAGGCGATCGAGCAGGGCGTGGCGCGCATGGCGGAGTTCATCCGCAAGAACACGCGCAAGGCGGCGTGACCCCGTGAGCCGGTGGCGCCCGAGCGTCACCGTCGCGGCGGTGATCGAGCGCGACGGGCGGCTTCTGTTCGTCGAAGAGATGGCGAACGGCCGGCGCGTGCTCAACCAGCCCGCGGGCCATCTCGACCCCGGCGAGACGCTCGCGCAGGCGGTGGCGCGCGAGGTGCTGGAGGAAACGGCGCACCGCTTCACGCCCACCGCGCTCCTCGGCGTCTACCGCTGGCTCTACGACAAGGAGGACGTGACGTTCCTGCGCTTTGCGTTCCTCGGGCGCGTGGAGGGCGTCGAAGCCGGCCGCGCCCTCGACAAGGAGATCCTTGCGGCGGTGTGGCTCACGCCGGGCGAGCTCGCGGCGCGGCTCGCCGAGCACCGCTCGCCCCTCGTGCAGCAGTGCGTGGACGATTTCCTCGCCGGGCGGAGCTTTCCGCTCGAGGTGCTGTCGAAGGCCTATGGCTGAAAAGGTCGTCGTCGGGATGTCGGGCGGGGTGGACTCGTCGGTGGCCGCGCTGCTGCTGAAGCGCTCGGGCTACGACGTGGTGGGCCTGTTCATGAAGAACTGGGAGGACGATGACGACGACGAGTACTGCTCTACGCGCCAGGACCTGGTAGACGCGGCCGCGGCTGCGGATGTCATCGGCATTGACCTCGAGGCGGTCAATTTCGCCGCCGAGTACCGCGAGCGCGTGTTCGCGAGCTTCCTCGCGGAGTACGCCGCCGGGCGCACGCCCAACCCCGACGTGCTGTGCAACGCCGAGATCAAGTTCAAGGCCTTCCTCGACCACGCCATGAAGCTCGGCGCGGCGCGCATCGCCACCGGCCACTACGCGCAGGTGAGAGCTCGCGGCGGCAAGGTGGAGCTGCTGCGCGGCGCGGACGCGGGCAAGGACCAGAGCTACTTCCTGCACCGGCTCAACCAGGCGCAGCTCGCGCGCGTGATGTTTCCGGTCGGGCACCTGAAGAAGTCGGCAGTGCGCCGCATCGCGCTGGAAGCGGGCCTGCCGAACCACGCGAAGAAGGACTCGACCGGCATCTGCTTCATCGGCGAGCGGCCGTTCCGCGAGTTCCTCAACCGCTACCTGCCGAGGAAGCCGGGTCCCATGGTGACGCCGGATGGCAATCACGTTGGCGAGCACATCGGCCTTGCCTTCTACACCATCGGCCAGAGGAAGGGCATCGGCCTGGGCGGCACGAAGGACGGCGCGGGCGAGCCCTGGTACGTGGCGGAGAAGCGCATGGCGACCAACGAGCTGGTCGTGGTGCAGGGGCACGACCACCCGCTGCTCATGCGCGCCTCGCTCGAGGCCCTGGACGCGAGCTGGGTGCTGGACAAGCCGGCGACCGGCACTTCGCATGCGGCGAAGACGCGCTACCGGCAGTCCGACGTCGCCTGTACCCTCGCGCGCGTGGACGACGGCAGCATCCGCGTGGATTTCCGCGAGCCGCAGCGCGCGGTCACGCCGGGGCAGTCGGTGGTGCTGTACGACGCCGAGGTCTGCCTCGGCGGGGCGGTGATCGCCTAGGCCGCGACGGGCACGGTCTCGGCGAAGGCGGGCCGCGTCATCAGCTTGTCGTAATGGCGCGCGAGGCCGGGGTGGTCGGCGCGCCAGTCGATATTCCCGGGCTTGCGAAAGCCGATCCAGCCCACGCAGCAGCCCAGGGCGATGTCGGCGAGCGTGAAGCGCCGGCGCTGGCACCAGTCGTGCTCGCCGAGGCCGGCTTCCATCTGCGCAAGGCCCCGCCGCATGCGCGCCACCTGCTTCGCGGTCCATGCGGCGCTGCGCTCGTCCTCGGGCCGCAGCGACTCGTAGCGCACGAGCAATCCGGCGTCGAGGACGCCGTCGGCGAGGGCCTCCCAGCGCCGCACCGCGATGCGCTCGCGGTTGTCCTTGGGGATGAGGCGCGCGTTCGCCGCGAGGTTGTCGAGAAACTCGACGATGACGCGCGAATCGAAGATCGCCGTGCCGTCGTCCAGCAGCAGCGTCGGGATCTTGCCCAGCGGGTTGTGGGCGTTGACCGGGTTCTCCGCGGGCTGCACGTCGACGTTCTCGAGCTCGCACTCGATGCGTTTCTCGGCGAGCACGATGCGCACCTTGCGTGCGAACGGGCTGGCGGGCGCGGAGAGCAGCTTCATGGCGGGCGCGGATTATAGCGCCCGCAGGCGGCGCCGCAGCGCCGGCAGCACGTCCTGTGCGAACCAGGGATGTCGCTTCATCCAGAGCCGGTTGCGCGGGCTCGGGTGCGGCAGCGGGAAGTACTCCGGCAGGTATTCTTCATGGTCGCGCACCGTCCGCGCGAGCGTGCGCTTGCGACGCCGGCCCAGGTAGTAGGCTTGGGCGTGCATGCCGATGAGCAGGGTGAGGCGGATTCCCGGCATCTCGTCGCGAAAGCGGGGGTGCCAGCGCGGCGCGCACTCCGCGCGCGGCGGCAGGTCGCCGCGCACGCCGCTGCCGGGAAAGCAAAGCCCGGTGGGGAGGATGGCGACATGGCGGGTATCGTAGAAACGCGCGCGGTCCAGGGCGAGCCACTCGCGCAGATTCTCCCCAGAAGGGTCGTTCCAGGGGATGCCCGTCTCGTGTACGCGGCGGCCCGGAGCCTGACCGACGATGAGCAGCCGCGCCTCGGGGCCGACGAGGAACACCGGTCGCGGCTCGAGCGGCAGGTGCGCGGCGCAGAGCCGGCAGGCGCGAGCTTCCTCGATCAGGTTTTGCAGCATCGCCCACTATAATAGGGCCATGCCCTCGCCGCTGACCGCGCTGTCGCCGCTCGACGGCCGGTATGAGAAGACCGCGGAGCCGCTGCGGCCGTATTTCAGCGAGGCGGCGCTCATCCGCCATCGAGTCCTGATCGAACTGGAGTGGCTCAAGGCGCTGGCTGCGGATCGCCGCCTGCGCGAGATCAGGCCTTTTTCGCGGGCAACGGTGGGCGCGCTCGAACGGGTGGTCGCCGGCTTCGGCGAGAAGGATGCCGGGCAGATCAAGGCGATCGAGGCCGAAACCAACCACGACGTCAAGTCGATCGAGTACTGGCTGAAAGGCCGGCTCGCGAAGAACGCCGAGGTGCAGCGCTCGCTCGAGTTCATCCACTTCGCCTGCACTTCCGAGGACATCAACAACCTCGCGTACGCGCTGATGCTGGCGCACGCGCGCGACCGCGTGCTGCTGCCGCGTCTCGATCAGCTGATCGAGGCGCTGCGCACGCTGGCGCGCCGCCATGCCGCGCAGCCGATGCTCTCGCGCACGCACGGGCAGCCGGCCTCGCCCACCACGCTCGGCAAGGAGATGGCCAATTTCGCGCGCCGCCTGCAGCGTGCGCGCGAGGCCATCGGGCGCGTGCCCGTGCTGGGCAAGATGAACGGCGCGGTCGGCAACTACAACGCCCATGCGGCGGCCTACCCGGGCTTCCCCTGGGAGGCGTTCTGCCGGCGTTTCGTCGAGCGCCTCGGCCTCGAGTTCAACGCCTACACCACTCAGATCGATCCGCACGACTGGTGCGCGGAGCTGTTCGACGCCTACGCACGCGCCAACACCGTGCTGCTCGACCTCGATCGAGACCTGTGGGGCTACATCGCGCTCGGCTACTTCCGCCAGAAGCCGAAGAAGGGCGAAGTCGGCTCTTCGACCATGCCGCACAAGGTGAACCCGATCGATTTCGAGAACTCCGAGGGAAATATCGGCGTGGCCAATGCGCTGTTGCGCCACCTCTCGGACAAGCTGCCGGTGTCGCGCTGGCAGCGGGACCTGTCGGACTCCACGGCGCTGCGCAATGTCGGCGCGGCGCTCGGCCACACGCTGCTCGCCTACGCCGCCTGCCTGCGGGGACTCGGCAAGCTCGAGGCCGACCCGGCGCGGATGGCCGAGGACCTCGAGGCGAACTGGGAGGTGCTCGCCGAGCCGGTGCAGCAGGTTATGCGCCGCTACGGCGTGCCGGAAGCCTACGAGAAGCTCAAGGCGCTCACGCGCGGCAGGCGTCTCGACCGGCGCCAGCTCGCCGCTTTCGTGCGGGGGCTGCCGATCCCCGTGAAGGCGAAAAAGCGCCTGCTCGCGCTGACGCCCGCGAGCTACACCGGATTTGCCGCCGAGTTGGCCAGGCGAATCTAGGATCCGTCGCCGGTCGCGGGGCAGCTCTAGACGACCGCGCCTTCGTGCTCGTCGCGGGCCGACTTCTTGGGCGGCTTGATGAATTGCGAGCGGTCCACGCCCAGCCACATGACCAGCGGGCTGGCAACGAGGACCGACGAATAAATGCCGAACCAGATGCCGATGGTGAGCGCGAGCGCGAAGTAGTGCAGCGCCGGCCCGCCGAAGATCAGCATGGTCGTGACCATCGCCTGCGTGCTGCCGTGCGTGATGATGGTGCGCGAGATGGTGGCCGTGATGGCGGTGTCGATCACCTCGGGAACGCTCGCCCGGCGCAGCTTGCGGAAAGTCTCGCGCACGCGGTCGAACACCACCACCGACTCGTTCACCGAATAGCCGAGCACGGCGAGCACCGCGGCGAGCACGGGCAGCGAGAACTCCCACTGGAAGAACGCGAAGAAGCCGAGGATGATCACCACGTCGTGCAGGTTGGCGAGGATCGCCGACAGTCCGAAGCGCCACTCGAAGCGCATCCACAGGTAGAGCACGATGCCCACCGCCGTCACCAAAAGCGCGAGCGCTCCGTACTCGGCCAGCTCCTCGCCCACCTGCGGCCCGACGAACTCGACGCGCCGCAGCTCGACCGTGGCGTCGTCCTTTTGCAGCACGCCAAGCACCTTCTGCGAAAGCCCGGCGCTCGATTCGCCCGCGCCCGCGTGCAGGCGGATGAGCACGTCGCGAGAGGAGCCGAAGTTCTGCACCTCGGCGCGGTAGCCCGACTCCTCGAGGGTACGCCGCACGCGGTCGACGTCGGCGGACTGCTGGTAGCTCACTTCGAGCAGAGTGCCGCCCGTGAACTCGATGGAGAAATTGAGGCCGCGGGTCGCGAGGAAGAACACCGCGAGCAGGAACGTGATGATCGAGATGACGTTGAAGACGAGCGCATGCCGCATGAACGGGATGGTTCGCCGGATCTTGAAGAACTCCATGCGCTAGCTCACTTCCACGAGGTATTGCCGATCATCAGCCGGCCCACACGCCGGCGATGCCCGTACAGGAGGTTCACCATTGCACGTGACACGACGACGGCGGAGAAGATCGAGGTCAGGATGCCCAGGCAGTGCACGACCGCGAAGCCGCGCACCGGGCCGGAGCCGAAGATGAGCAGCGCGAGGCCCGCGATGAGCGTGGTGATGTTCGAGTCCAGGATCGTGCCCCAGGCGCGCTCGTAGCCCGCGGCGATCGCTGCCTGGGGCGTCGCGCCGCCACGCAGCTCCTCGCGGATGCGCTCGTTGATGAGCACGTTGGCGTCGATCGCCATGCCGAGCGTGAGCGCGATGGCGGCGATGCCGGGCAGCGTGAGCGTGGCCTGCAGCAGCGACAGCAGCGCGATCAGCAGGAGCAGGTTCACGCCGAGGGCGATCGAAGACACGACGCCGAACAGCGAGTAGTACACCGACATGAAGACAACGATGGCGAGAAAGCCCCAGCGCGTGGCATTAAAGCCCTTCTCGATGTTCTCGCGACCGAGGCTCGGCCCGACCGTGCGCTCCTCCACGATCTCCATGGGGGCGGCGAGCGATCCCGCGCGCAGCAGCAGGGCAATGTCGTTCGCCTCCGTGGTGCTCATGCGGCCCGAGATCTGCACGCGTCCGCCGCCGATCTCCGACCTGATCACCGGCGCCGTGATCACCTCGGCGCGGCCGCGCTCGATGAGCAGGATGGCCATGCGCTTGTTGACGTTCTCGCGCGTCACTTCCTTGAAGATGCGCGCGCCGGGTCCGTCGAGGGTCAGGTGCACCGCCGGCTCGTTGGTCTGCGCGTCGAACCCCGGCTGCGCGTCGGTCAAGCGGTCGCCGGTGAGCACGACTTCCTTGCGCACGAGGAGCGGCGCGCCGTTGCGCTCGACGTAGTACTCGGTACCGAACGGCACGTCGCCGCGCGCCGCCGCCGCGAGCAGCTCCGGCGTCATCTTCTCCTCGTCGACCATGCGGATCTCGAGCGTGGCAGTGCGCCCGAGGATGTCCTTCGCCTTGGCGGTGTCCTGCACGCCGGGCAGCTGCACCACCACGCGGTCGGCCCCCTGCTGCTGGATGACGGGCTCGGCGACGCCCAGCTCGTTGATGCGATTGTGCAGTGTCGTGATGTTCTGCTTCAGCGCGTATTCGCGCGTTCGCTGCGCGGCCTCGGGCTTCAGGGTCGCCACCAGCAGGTAGTCCTGCCCCTGGTCGCGCTCGGCGAGCGCGAGGTCGCCGATGCCCGTGGCGAGTGTCTCGCGTGCACGCTCGCGCTCCGCGGCGTCGCGGAAGCGTACGCGCAAAGAAGGGCCTTCGCGCGTCACGCCGCCGTGGCGGATGGACTTCTCGCGCAGCAGCGAGCGGATGTCGCCGGTCAGGCT
Source organism: Burkholderiales bacterium (assembly GCA_050246035.1). GTDB lineage: Bacteria > Pseudomonadota > Gammaproteobacteria > Burkholderiales > SG8-39 > JAABQT01. Next base: position 59,765 of record JBFWWT010000007.1, on the reverse strand, counting down.
CTCGAGCCGCTTGGTGAGCGCGGCCTGCATGTCGACCTGGAGCAGGAAGTGCACGCCGCCGCGAAGGTCGAGGCCCAGGTACATGGGCAGCGCGCCGAGGGCGCGCAGCCAGGCCGGCGAGGCGGGCAGCAGGTTCAGGGCGACCACGTAGTCGGCGTTCTGCGGGTCGGGGTTGAGCGCCTTGTCGAGTGCATCGCGCGCCTTCAACTGCGTGTCGGTGTCCGCGAAGCGCACGCGCAGGCTGCCCGCATCGAGCACCAGGGCCGTCGGCGCGACGGCGGCCTGCTTGAGGGCGCGCTCGACCCGCTCCGCGAGCGCGGCGTCTACCTTGAACGCCGCGCGCAGGCTCGAAACCTGCACCGCCGGCGATTCGCCGAAGAAGTTGGGCAGCGTATAGAAGAATGCCACGGCCACGCACAGCGCGACCAGGGCGTACTTCCAGAGCGGAAAGCGGTTCACGCCGCGACTACTGGAGGGTCTTGATCGTGCCCTTGGGCAGCAGGGTCTGCACCGCCGAGCGCTGCACGCTGATCTCGGTGTTCGGCGCCACCTCCAGCCCGACGTAGGCCTCGCCGATGTGGCTGATGCGGCCCACCACGCCGCCCGCGGTGATCACCTCGTCGCCCTTCTGCAGCGCCTCGACCATTTGCTTGTGCTCCTTGGCGCGCTTCATCTGCGGCCGGATCATGAGGAAATAGAGCAGGACGAACATGAGGACGATGGGCAGGAGGCCCACGAACCCCGGATCGCCGCCGCCGGCGGCCTGTGCGTATGCGTTGGAAATCATCGCTGCGGACTCACTGGGAAGGGGCGCGAATTATAGCAGCCGGGCACGCGCCGCCCGCAGCCGCGCGACGGTGGCGGCGAGATTTCCGGCTTCGATGGCCGCGCGCAGCGCGCGCATCAGCTCCTGGTAGTAGTGCAGATTGTGGATCGTATTGAGCCGCGCGCCGAGGATCTCGTTGGCCCGCTGCAGGTGATGCAGATAGGCCAGGCTGAAGTGCCGGCAGCAGTAGCAGCCGCACTCCGGGTCGAGCGGCTCGGGGTCGTCGCGCCAGCGCGCGTTGCGGATCTTCACGTCGCCGCGGCGCGTGAACAGCCAACCGTTCCTCGCATTGCGCGTCGGCAGCACGCAATCGAACAGGTCGATGCCGGCAAGGACGCCCTCCATCAGGTCCTCGGGCGTGCCCATGCCCATCAGGTACCGTGGCCGGGCGTCCGGCAGCCGCGGCGCGGTGTGCGCGAGGATGCGTTCGCGCTCGGCTTTCGGCTCGCCCACGGCGAGGCCGCCGATCGCGTAGCCCTCGAAGCCGATGGCGAGCAGCCCTGCGAGCGAGGCTTCGCGCAGGTCCTCGTGGACGCCTCCCTGCACGATGCCGAAGAGCGCGTTGCGGCTGCCCTCGAAGGCGCGGCGGGAGCGCTCGGCCCAGCGCAAGCTGAGCTGCATGGACTTCTGCGCCTGACGATGCGTCGCCGGATAGGGCGTGCAGTCGTCGAACACCATGGCGATGTCGGAGTCGAGCGCGCGCTGCACGCGCATCGACTCCTCGGGCGTGAGCAGCAGCCGGTCGCCGTTGATCGGCGAGGCGAAGCGCACGCCCTCTTCGGTGATCTTGCGCAAGGCGCCGAGGCTGAACACCTGGAAGCCGCCCGAATCCGTGAGGATCGGCCCATCCCAGCCCATGAAGCGGTGCAGACCTCCGTGCATCTCGATCACGTGGGTGCCCGGCCGCAACCACAGGTGGAAAGTGTTGCCGAGAACGATCTGCGCGCCGACCTCGCGCAACTCGGCGGGCGACATGGCCTTCACGGTGCCGTAGGTGCCCACCGGCATGAAGGCGGGCGTGTCGACCGCGCCGTGCGCGAGCTCGAGCCGGCCGCGCCGCGCCGCGCCGTCGCGGTCCGAGACGCTGAATCTCACGCAGCCCTTTCGATGAGCATCGCATCGCCGTAGGAGAAGAAGCGATAGCGCCGCTCGATGGCGTGGGCATAGGCGCGCCGGATGTTGTCCAGGCCCGCGAACGCCGCCACCAGCATCAGCAGGCTCGAGCGCGGCAGATGGAAGTTGGTCAGCAGCCGGTCCACGACGCGGAAGCGAAAGCCGGGGTAGACGAAGAGCCCGGTCTCGCCCGTGCGCTCGCCGCTCAGCGCCGCGCTTTCCAGGGCGCGCAGCGTCGTGGTGCCCACGGCCAGCACGCGCCGCGCGGCGATCGCCTCGAGCGTCTCCTGTGGCACCTCGTAGCGCTCCTTGTGCATGCGATGCGCCTCCACCGTCTCTACGCGCACTGGCTGGAACGTGCCCGCGCCGACGTGCAACGTGACGCGGGCGATGCGTGCGTCGCGCGCCGCCAGCCGCGCGAGCATGTCGCGGTCGAAGTGCAGGCCGGCAGTGGGCGCGGCGACCGCGCCCGGGCGCGCGCCATAGACGGTCTGGTAGCGCTCGGCGTCGACGGCGTCGGGCGCGTGCCCGATGTAGGGGGGCAGCGGGACCGCGCCGCAGCGCTCGAGCAGCGCGAGCACGTCCTCGGTGAAGCGCACGCGGAAAAGATCCGCCTCCCGAGCAACGACAGTGGCCGTCGCGCCGTCGCCGACGCGCAGGACGGTCCCGGCCTTCGGTGGATGGCTGGAGCGGATGAGGGCAAGCGCCTCGCGCGGGCCCGTCACGCGTTCGACGAACAGCTCGATCCTCCCGCCGCTCGCCTTGCGGCCCGTCAGGCGCGCCTTGATCACGCGCGTGTCGTTCAGCACGATGGTGTCGCGCGCGTCCACCAGCTCCGGGAGGTCCGCGAACGCCAGGTCCCGGAGCTGCCCGGTGACGGCGTCCAGATGCAGCAGGCGGCTTGCCGTGCGCTCGCCCGCGGGGCGCTGCGCGATGAGCTCGGGGGGCAGCGCATAGTCGAACTCCGCGACGCGCATGGCGCGGCATTATAGGGTTCTATAATCGCGCCTCCTCGTGGCCGGAATGGCGGAACCGGTAGACGCAGCGGACTCAAAATCCGCCGGTGGCGACACCATGAGAGTTCGAGTCTCTCTTCCGGCACCACGACGGCCTGCTGTCGCCGCCCGGCATCACCCTTTCTTGCTTTTGGCTCAGGGTGTTAGCTGGACATCCTCGAGTGCTGGGGGTAGTCTTGCCGCCACGTTGTCGCGGAAGGAAGGCATGGCGAAGGTTCTGGTGCTGCCGGGAGCGCGCAACACCGTGATGGTGGTCGACGATCAGTCGACGGGCCGCGCCATCCTCGAGCAGGTCGTGCGCACGCTCGACGATCGGGTGACGGTCGAGGGCTTCGGCCGCCCGGTGGACGCGGTGATATGGGCCACGCGGCACGTCGCGGATCTCGTGCTGATCGACTACATGATGCCGGAGATGAACGGCATCGAGCTCGTCAAGCGCCTGCGCGCCCTGCCCGGCTACGAGCACGTGCCGATCATGATGGTCACCGCCCATGACGACCGCCGCGTGCGCTACGACGCCCTGGACGCGGGCGTCACCGACTTCCTCATCAAGCCCGTCGACGCGCGCGAGTGCATGGCGCGCTGCCGCAACCTGATGACGCTGCGCCGCCAGCAGCTGGCACTCGAGGATCGGCGCCGCCTGCTCGAGGGTCTGGTGGACGAGGCGACCCGCGAGGTGCGCGATCGCGAGAAGGAGACCCTGATGCGCCTCGCGCGCGCGGGCGAGTTCCGCGACGAGGAGACGGGCTACCACCTGGTGCGCATGGCGCGCTACTCGCGGCTGATCGCCGACGCCATCGGCCTGGAGCGCGACGAGGCGGAGACGATCGAGCTCGCGGCGCCGCTGCACGACATCGGCAAGATCGGCATTCCCGACCAGATCCTGCTCAAGTCGGGCAGGCTGGACGAAGGCGAGAACGAGGTCATGCGGCGCCACCCGCTGATCGGCCACGAGATCCTGAAGGGCAGCGCCTCGAAGTACGTGCGCATGGGCTCGCTCATCGCCCTCGGCCATCACGAGAAATACGACGGCTCCGGCTATCCGAACGGGCTGGCGGGCGAGCACATCGCGCTGTGCGCGCGCATCGTCGCCGTGGCCGATGTCTACGACGCGCTCACGTCGAGCCGGCCGTACAAGAAGGCCTGGCCGAGCGAGCAGGCGTTCGAGTTCCTGCAGGCACAGCGCAGCCGGCATTTCGATCCGCAGCTGGTGGACGCGTTCTACGGCGTGCGCGAGCGGGTCACGCGCATCCAGGGCGAGCTGCGCGATCCGGAGGCGAGGCTCGCATGAGGATCCCGGGCAAGGCGTGGCTGCGCTGGGTCCGGGCAAGGCTCGCGGCCCGGCCCGACACCGAGCACGAGCAGGCGGTGGTGCGGCTGGGCGTAGGTGCGACTTTCTTCCTGTATCTGCTGCTAGGCGCAGTCTCGGGGCAGCCGGGAGGGGTTGCCGCCAATCCGTTCCTGGTGGCGATGGTCGCCTACCTGCTGTTCTCCGCGGCGATTCTCGCGTCGATTCTCGTATCGCCGGGCGTATCCGCCACCCGCAGGATCCTGAGCGTCTTCTTTGACGCCGGCGCCGTCACCTACTTCATGGCGCAGACGGGGGTGCACGGCGCGCCGTTGTTCCTGGTGTACGTTTGGGTCACGCTGGCGAACGGCTTCCGCTATGGCCAGGGCTACCTGCTGCTCGCGCTCGGCGCGTCGGTCGCGGGTTTCACCGGGGTCCTGTTCGTCAACGACTTCTGGATCGCCAACCGCCTTGAGGGCGTCGGGCTGATCGCCGTGTTCATCGCGCTGAGCCTCTACGTGCGCTCGCTGGTGAAGCGCATGTTCGACGCCATTGCGCGCGCCGAGGCCGCCAACCAGGCGAAGCGGCGGTTCATCTCGGTGGTCAGCCACGAAATGCGCACGCCGCTCAACGCGATCATCGGCATGGCTGAGCTCATGCGCGACACGCAGCTCACGCGCGAGCAGGCCGACATGCTGCAGACTCTGCGCGGCTCCAGCCAAGTGATGCTGGGGCTCGTCGAGGACGTGCTCGACTTCTCCAAGATCGAGGCGGGCAAGCTCGTCCTGGAGCGCACCGACTTCGACTTGCACGCGCTGGTCAACAGCACCAGCCGGATCCTGCAGGCGCAGGCGCGGGCGAAGAGCGTGGATTTCGTGGTCTCGATCATGCCCGAGGTCCCGCCCGCCCTGACGGGGGACGCGCATCACCTGCGGCAGGTGCTGATCAACCTGGCCGGCAACGCAGTGAAGTTCACGGAGCGCGGCAGCGTGACGGTGCATGTGTCGCTGCAGCACGAGACCGACAGCGCGGTGCAGCTGAAGTTCTCGGTGCGCGACACGGGGGTGGGTATCGCGCCCGAGGCGCAGCAGCGCATCTTCGACAGCTTCACGCAGGCCGACCAATCCACCACGAGGCGCTTTGGCGGCACGGGCCTGGGCACCACCATCGCCAAGCAGCTCGTCGAATTGATGGGCGGCCGCATCGGCCTAGAGAGCGCGGTCGGGCTGGGCAGCACCTTCTGGTTCGAGGTGCCATTCGACAAGCAGCCGGAGCGCGCGGGAGCGGGTGAGCTCGCTGACGCCCGCGTCCTCCTCGTGGGCTTTACGGCGGCGCAGGCGCAGCCGCTGGAGCAGTCGCTCGAGTCGTGGGGCGCGGTGGCCGTGCGCGTCGCGGACGTGCAGGAGGGCGCCGATCGGCTGGTGGCGGACATCGCGCTTGCCAAGCCATACCACAGCGTGTTCCTCTATTCGGAGCGCGCCGACGTTCAGCTCGCGCGGCAGCTGCGCCGCGCCGCGCCCGATCCGGCGCCGCCCGCCGTGCTGGTCGTGCCGGCCGAGGCGGACGTTCAGCGTTTCGCCGCGCTCTCGGCCGGGTTCAGCGCCGTGCTCGCGCTACCGGCGGAGAAGCGGCAGCTGTTCAACGTGCTGCACTCGATCTCCTCTACCGACGAGGTGCGCGAAGGCGTGGTCCGCCTGCAGGACTACGCCAAGCGGGAGCAGGGCGGTCGCCGCCTGTCGCTACTCGTGGCGGACGACAACCCCACCAATCGCGAGGTTCTCGGCCGCATCCTGGAGCGCGCAGGGCACGAGGTGAAGCGTGTCGCCGACGGTGATCTGGCGCTCGACGCGCTGGAGTCGGGTCATTTCGACGCCGTGCTTCTCGACCGCAACATGCCCGGGCTGAGCGGCCTCGAGACCCTGCAGGCGATCCGCCTGATGACCCGAGGGCGGGAGCGCTTGCCGGTGATCATCCTGTCGGCCGACGTCACCGTGGAAGCCAAGCGGGAGTGCCTCGAGGCTGGTGCGGACAGCTTCGTGCCCAAGCCCGTCGAGGCCATGCGACTGCTCGACGAGCTCCGGCAGCTGACGTCGCCGAAGGCCGCGGAAGAGGCGGCGCCGCGGCCGGCCGCCGCGGCGGCGTCGTTCACGGCGGCCGCGGAAGAGATCGTGAATCTGGAGACGCTTTCGCACCTCGAGGAGCTCGGCTCGACCCCGGATTTCCTCGAGCGCCTGATCGGCGTTTTCGTGACCGACAGCCAGTCGCTGCTCGCCAAGATGGAAACGGCGGTGGCGGCGCGCAACTTCGGCGACTTCCGCGCGCACCTGCACGCCATGAAGGGCTCCGCGGCGAGCATCGGCACCGAGCGGCTGACGCGGCTTTGCGCGAGCCTGGGCAAGCGCACCGACGCGGAACTGCGCCTGCAGTCTTCCGCGCTGGTGCGCTCGCTGAGCGAGGAGTTCTCCCTGGGTCGGGAAGCGCTCGAGCGCTACGTGCAGGAAAAGCGAAGCCGCTCGGCGAGCTAGCGTCTAGGAGCGCATGCCCGGCTTGCCGGCGAGCGCCGGCGCCGCGCTCGAACGGCCCCTGGCGCGCGTATCCTCGGGTATGCCTGCGGCGCGGCGGATGGCGCGCGTCGTCTGGCCGGTGCCGTCCGCCGTCCAGCCTGGAGGCCCGAACAGCAGCCCGAGCACCTCGCGCAGGCTGCGTGCGGCGCGCAGGTCGCGGATGAGGGCGACCCACTCGGCGAACACGATCTTCACCGGGTTGAGGGTGTCGATCTGCCGTACCAGCCCATAGGTGCGCGGAGCGCCGTCCCGCTCCTCGGCAAAGGTGCCGAACAGCTTGTCCCAGATGATCAGCGTCCCGCCGTAGTTCCGATCCAAATACTCCGGCTCGACCGCGTGGTGCACGCGGTGATGGGAGGGCGTATTCAGGAATCGCTCCAGTACGCCGAGCTTGGGAACGGTCTCCGTGTGCAGCCAGAACTGGTAGAGCAGGTTGATCGCATACATGAACACCACGGCGCGCGGGTCGAACCCGATCCAGCAGACGGGCACCAAGAACAGCCAGGGCCCGGCCAGGAACTGCGTCCAGCCGAGCCGGTAGGCCACCGATAGCGTGATCTGGCGGGCGGAATGGTGCACGCTGTGCTGAGTCCACATCCAGCGGATCTCGTGGCTGAAACGATGCAGCCAGTAGTAGGCGAGCTCGACGGCCAGGAACAGCGCCACCCAGCTCTCCCACCGATCCATCGGTATGTCGAAGGGCCGGAACTGGTAGACCGCGACGTAGACCGCGGCGACCACCGCCTTGCTCAGGGCATCAGTCGCCAGGCGGCCGATGGCGACCACCAGGTTGGAGCCGGTCACCTTCCACCCATACTCCCGGTGTAGGACGAAGCGGTAATAAAGTGCCTCGACGCCGATGGCGATAAGAAACACCGGCATCATCATCAGATAGAGCTTGGTAGCATCCATGGCCTTTTCCTATCTACTCGTTCACGAACTGAGATAAAGTTGCACCATGTCATTCTTCATTGCGCTGGTCGAAGACAGTGACGCGGGCCGCCGCGCGCTCGAGGCAGAGCCGCGCGTGCACGCCATGATCCATCACGGGCTCAAGCTCGACGAATACCGGGCGTTCCTGCATGACCTCTACCACATCGTCTGGCACTTCTGCCCCGTGATGGCGGCCGCCGTCGCGCGCCTCGGCGACGAGTTCCGCGATGTGCGCTACGCGCTGTACGAGCGAATCGAGGAGGAAAAAGGGCACGAAGCCTGGGTGCTGGAGGACATCGGGGCGATGGGGGGCGATGTCTCCGCGGCGGGGTCTCCGCCGAGCTTCCCGGTGCAGACGATGATCGCGTTCAACTACTACGCGGTCGAGCGCGTGCACCCTTGCTCCGTGCTGGGCATGTTGTACATGCTCGAGGTCATTTCCTCCGTATACGGCGGGCGCGTGTCCGATTCCATCGCGCGTGCGCTGGGCCGGGAGGTGAGCGCCGGGGGCTTCCGCTTTCTCACCTCGCACGCGACGATGGACGTGGACCACATGGCGAGCCTCAACCGCCTGCTGAAGACGGTTGCGGATTCCGCCGCGCAGGCGGCAATCATCCGGACGACCAACGTCAATTTCCATCAGTTCAGGCACATCTTCCGGGCGGGCGGATCGCTCGCGCCGGCGCTCGCCTAGCCCGCCGCCGCCAGCGCCTCGGCGGTGATATCCTCGACGTCGCCGTGCTCCATGCGGCGCATCTGCGAGCGCACGATGCGGCTCATCATTTTCAGGTCGCGATCCTCGATGCGCAGCGCGGCGTCCACCCACGTGTCGGTGATCGCGTCGAGCTCTTCGCGCGTGATCGGCGACACCTGCTGACGCGCGCGGTGTACGGCTTGCATGCCGTTACGACGCCGGTCGTTGCGCGCGATCCAGTCGGCCACCGCTGCTTCGCCCTCGCCGTCCTTCGCCAGCACGTCGACGATGCCCATGTCGTGCAGCTTGGCGGCGGGCAGCACGCGGCCGGAAAGGATCAGCTCTTCGGCGGCACGCAGTCCGATGCGGCGGGTGAGCAGGCTCACCGCGCCCATGCCGGGAAACAGATTGAACAGGATCTCGGGCAGCCCGAGCTGCGCCGACTCCTCGGCGACGAGGACATCGGAGGACATGGCGCATTCGAAGCCGCCGCCCAACGCATCCCCCTGCACCAGCGACAAGGTGGTGAGCGTAGGGCAGAAATAGTTCTGGATGCGCGGGTACATGTTGTCGATGCACAGCCGCGCATAGTGCGCCAGCGCGTCGCGATCGCGCGCCTTGATCAGCAGCACGAACAGCGCCAGGTCGCCGCCCAGATTGAACACGCGCGGTACGCGCGAGCCGCAGACGTAGTAACGCACCTTGCTCATCACGCCGCCGACCTCGACCTGGCCGCCGTTCGCCGCGAGGGCTTCATCGTGGCTGCGGATGTCCTTGAGCAGCCCCAGGCTGAAGCACGGCGTGCCGCGCGGATTGAAGTACCCCCAGAGCGTGCCGGTTGCGGGATCGAATTCGGTTTGATACTGCGAACCGGTTTTGCCGTAAGGCATGCGAAGGCCGACGACATCGCGCATGTTGCTCATTTGCTTCTCCTTCCCCAGATGAAAAAGCCCCTGTGCGTCAGGGGCCGGTTGCCCAGGCCCGACACGCTCGAAAGAGCGCGAAAGAAGCCTCCCAAAGGGCATTTAACGCTCTTTGACAAGCAACTTGCAAATCCGGCGAAACCCGACGGAAATATCAGGGTTTTCCCGACCTTCAGGCGTTCTAAGCCTGTCGGATGTGACCTATTGCACGTAGGGTGTATGTCACGAATCCGACATAGACCTTCGGTCGGGCGGGCACCGGTGAGGGGAGTCGGACCGACGTTTGACGCGGGAATCACGCCATCTCCCGGGCCCGATTGGGCTTTTGGCGGCCCTAGTGTGAATCGGTTATAAAGGGCTCGTCGAAGGCGCGCGAGCGGAACGCGAAGACAGGCATCATGTACGCGATCATCTACAAGTCCGACGGTTTTCCCGTCTGCCGGCAGGTTGCAGGCGTCAGCCCGGACCCGGTGGTGACCTGGAACACCGAGGCGGCCGCGCAAGCCTTCATATCGGCGAAGGGCGCGGCGAACGATTTCCAGGCGGTCGCGCTGACCGACGAGGCCATGGACCGCCTCGCGGCGTCGATGGGATGCCCGGTCGAGTCGATTACCTTCGATCCCTACCCGGGCTAGAACTCCACGTTATCGATGAGGCGCGTGCCGCCCAGGCGTGCCGCTCCCAGCACGACACGCTCCGTGTTCTCGGCAGCGACGGCCAAATTGTCGCGTCGGCGCACTTCCACGTAGTCCGGCGACCAGCCGGAGGCGCCGAGGGTGGCGAACGCCTGTTGCGGCTGCATGCGGCCCGCGGCGACCTCGGTGAGCAAGCGAAACAGCGTCGGCGCCTCGCGGCGCTCCGGCGCCGAGAGATACGCATTGCGCGAACTCATGGCGACACCGTCCGCCTCGCGGACGGTGTCGCCGGCGACCACCTCGATCGGCAGGTTGAACTGCCGCACCATGTTTCGCACCACGATCAACTGCTGGTAGTCCTTCTTGCCGAAGACCGCGAGGTCCGGCTGCACGCAGTTGAACAGCTTGAGGACGACGGTGGCGACGCCATGGAAGAAGCGCGGGCGGAAGCGGCCCTCGAGCTCGCTCGCCAGCGAGTTCGGCTCGACCACGAAGTCCTGCGGCTCGGGGTACAGCTCGCCCTCGTCGGGCGCGAACACCACGTCCACGCCTTCCGCCTCGAGCTGCGCGCAGTCGGCTTCGAAAGTGCGCGGGTAGCGCGCGAAGTCCTCGCTCGGGCCGAACTGCAGCCGGTTGACGAAGATGCTCACCCACACCGGGCCGCCCCGGGCGCGCGCGAGGCGCACGAGCGAAAGGTGCCCCGCGTGCAGGTTGCCCATCGTCGGCACGAAGGCGCGCGTGCCGCTTCCGGGCTCGCGGCGCAGCTCGGCAATGCGGCGCAGCACCTTCATGCGAGGTTGAAATACTCCCGGCGGCTCTTCATGGCGCGCATGCGCCCAACGAGCAGGTCGAAATCCGCGTCGCGCTCCACGAAGTTCAGATTCTCGGAATTCACGATCAGCACCGGCGCCGCAGTGTAATGGTAGAAGAACCGCGCGTAGCCGTCCGCGAGCAGCGCGAGGTAGTCCTCGCCGATGCCGCGCTCGAATGTCGCGCCGCGGCGCCGCACGCGCTCGATGAGGACGTGCGGCTGGGCCTGCAGGTAGACGACCAGGTCGGGCGCGGGGGCGCGCGGGCGAAGTGCCTCGTAGATGCGCTGATACAGCGCCAGCTCGTCACTGGACAGCGTGATGCGCGCGAACAGCGGATCCTTGTCGATGAGAAAATCTGCAACCGTCGCCCGGCCGAACATGTCGGGCTGCGCGAGCGGCTCGAGCTGGCGCGCGCGCTGGAAGAGGAAGAAGAGCTGCGTCGGCAGCGCGTAGCGCGCCATGTCCTGGTAGAAGCGGGCGAGAAACGGGTTCTCGGCGGGCTGCTCGAGGAGCAGGTCTGCGCCCAGCCGCGCGGCGAGACGCCGCGCGAGGCTCGTCTTGCCCGAGCCGATCGGCCCTTCGATCGCGATATAGCGATGGCGCTCCATTTCAGCCGAGCGGCTCGACGAGCTGATGCGCGCAGGCGCGCAGCAGGTCGCGCGCCGCGCCATGACCGGGAACCTCCGCGCGTGGGTCCAGTTCGAGCAGCGGGCGCAGCACGAATGCGCGCTCGTGCATGCGCGGGTGCGGCAGCGTCAATGCGGGCGACGTGAGCGCAATATCGTCGTAGAGCAGCAAGTCAAGATCGAGGGTGCGCGGCGCATTGCGATGGGGCCGTTCGCGGCCCTGGCGCGCCTCGATGCCCTGCAAGGCCTCGAGCAGCTGCGCGGCGGACAGTTCCGTGTCCAGCGCTGCCACGGCGTTCACGTAATCTGGCTGGCCGGGGGCGTCGAGCGGTCCGCTCCGATAGAGGCTCGAGTGCGCCTCGAGCCGGGTGTCGGGCAGCGCGCGCAGGGCCTCGATGGCGGCCAGCACCTGTGCGCGCGGGCCGTCGAGGTTCGAGCCGATGCCGACGTAGGCCGTGGTCACGCCTGCTCGGGCGCCGCGGCGCGCTCGGCCGGCCGGCGGCGCCGGCGGCGGCGCTTCTTGCGTGGCGCGGTCTCGGGCAGCAGCATGGCCTTGCGCGTGTCCGCGTCGGCGTGCTGAAAGGCGCGCCACCATGTCTCCAGCTCCGCGCTCACCTCGCCGCTCGCCGCGCGCAGGGCGAGGAAGTCGTAAGCCATGCGAAAGCGCGGCGACTCCACCAGCCGATACGGCCGCTGCCCGCCGCGCTGCTCGAAGCGCGGCTGCATCACCCAGATCTCGCGCATGGTGGCGGTGAGCCTGCGGGTAATGGCGAGCTTCTCGCACTGCGTGTCGAGCACCTGGTCCATGGCGGCCTCGAGCGCCGGAACGGAACGCTCGCCTTTCGCCTGGCGGGCCTTCGATGCCGCCAGCACCTCGTGCCAGAGCAGCGCCGCGAACAGGAATGCGGGCGACACGGGGCGGTCGGTCTGCACGCGCTCGTCGGTCTGCGCGAGGGCGAGCGTCACGAAGCGCTCGCCGAGCGGCTGCTCGAGGATGACGTCGAGCAGCGGCAGCACGCCCTTGGCGAGACCTTCCTCGCGCAGCTGGCGCACGCAGGCGCTCGCGTGACCCGAGAGCAGGAGCTTGAGCATCTCGTCGAACACCCGCGCCGGCGGCACGCGCTCGACGAGCGTCGCGAGCGCGCGAATCGGGGCGCGCGTGCCCGACTCGATCGTCAGGCCGAGCTTGGCCGCCAGGCGGACCGCGCGCAGCATGCGCACCGGGTCCTCGCGGTAGCGCGTCGCCGGGTCGCCGATCATGCGCAGCACGCGCCGTTTCAGGTCGGCCAGCCCGCCGTGATAGTCGATGATTTCCTCGGTGGCCGGGTCGTAGTACAGCGCGTTCACCGTGAAGTCGCGCCGGCGCGCGTCCTCCTCCTGGGTGCCGAAGACGTTGTCGCGCAGCACGCGCCCGTGCTCGTCCTTCTCGGCCGAGCGGTCGTCGGCCGAGCGGAAAGTGGACACCTCCACGGTCTCGCCGCCGATCATCACGTGCACGAGGCGAAAGCGCCGCCCGATGATGAGCGCGCGCCGGAAGAGCGGCTTGACCTGCTCGGGGCGCGCGTCCGTGGCGACGTCGAAGTCCTTGGGCGGCATGTCCAGGAGCAGGTCGCGCACCGCGCCCCCCACGACGTAGGCCTGGAAGCCCGCCTCGCGCAGCACCTCGCAGGCTTTGAGCGAGCCGTGGCTGATCGCCTCGCGGCGCAGCCCGTGCTCGCGCCGCGTGCTGCGGCGGGGCCCGGGCGCGCTCATGCCCAGGACACGCCGGATGAATCGCTTGATCATGGCGCGGGCGATTCTAGCGCAGCGAGATCACGGGCCAGCCGCGCTCGGCGGCCACCGTCGCGAGCTGCGCGTCCGGATCCACCGCCACCGGCCGGCGTACGCGCTCGAGCAGCGGCAGGTCGTTGTGGGAGTCGCTGTAGAAGCAGCTGTCCTCGAACCGATCGAAGCGCTGGCCGAGCCCCGCGAGCCATTCGTCGACGCGCCGCAGCTTGCCCTCGCGAAAGCACGGCGTGCCGGCCACGCGGCCCGTGAAGCGCCCCGCGATCGCCTCGGGCTCGGTGGCGACGAGGTGCGGCACGCCGAGCTCGCGCGCGATGGGCGCGGTGACGAAGCTGTTGGTGGCGGTGACCACGGCGCACAGCTCGCCCGCGTCCCGGTGCCGCGCCACCAGCTCGCGCGCGCGCGGCAGGATCATCGGCCGGATGCGCTCGCGCATGAAATCCGCGTGCCAGCGCGCGAGGTCCGCCGGCGCGTGCGCCGCGAGCGGCCCGAGCGCGAAGCCTAGGTACTCGTGGATGTCCAGGGTGCCTGCCTTGTACTGTTCGAAGAAGCGGGCATTCTGCGCCTCGTACGCTTCGCGCGCGAGCACGCCCCGGTCGATGAGGAACTGGCCCCATTCATAGTCGCTGTCACCCGCGAGCAGCGTGTGGTCGAGATCGAAGAGGGCGAGCTTCACGGCGGCGGCTTCAGCGTCTCGCGCACCAGCGGCAGCGTGAGCGGCCGGTGCTGCGCTAGCGAGGCCCGGTCGAGTTGCTCGAGGATGACGCCGAGCGAGCGCAGGTCGCGGCGCACGTGGCTGAGCAGGTAGCCGACCACGTCGTCGCTGAGGCGCAGGCCGCGGCGCGTCGCCTCGCCGCGCAGGTAGACCGCGCGCTCCTCGTCCGAGAGCGGTTTCACCTCGTACACGAGTCCCCAGGCAAGGCGCGTGCGCACGTCCTCGCGCAGCGCGAGCCGCGCGGGCGGCGCGTCGCCCGCGGCGAGCACGGTGCCGCCCGAGTCGCGCGCCTGATTGATGGCGCTGAAGAGCGCCGCCTGGCCGTGCTCGTCCAGGCGATGGACGTCGTCGGCCACGGCGACCCCGGGACGCTTACAGGCGGCGAGCAGGTGGCTGCGGCCCGAGCCGGGCGCGCCCCACAGGTAGATGACCGCTTCGGTGCCACGACCGGCGGCGAGCTCGCGCAGCCGCTGGTGCAGTTCCCCGTTCGGGCCGGGCACGAAGTTGTCGAGTGTCGGGTCCGCGGGCCGCAGCAGCGGCAGCGTCAGCTGACGGCTCACTTGCCGGCGCCGTACAGGTCGCTCGCCAGGTACGCGCCGCGTACATGCCGCAGCGCGACGAGCAGCGCGGCGCTCGCCGGCAGCGCAAGCAGCACGCCAAAAAAGCCGAAGATCTGCCCGAAGGCGAGCAGTGCGAAGATCACCGCCACGGGGTGCAGGCCGATGCGCTCGCCAACCAGCCAGGGCGTCACGGCCATGCCTTCCAGGACCTGGCCCACGCCGAAGGCGAGCCAGACCCAGGCGAGGTGCCACAGGTCGTCGAATTGCAGCAGCGCTGCCGCGGTCGCCAGCGCGAAGCCGAGCAGCGCGCCGACGTAGGGCACGAAGACGAGCAGGCCCGTGATCAGGCCGATGGGCAGCGCGAATTCCAGCCCGGCGAACCACAGCGCGGCGACGTAGAAGGCCGCCATTACCACGATCACCGTCAGCTGGCCGCGCAGGAACTCGGCCAGCACGGCGTCCACCTCGGCGAGGATCTGGCGCGCCCGGGCGTGCGCCCGGCGCGGGATCAGGCGATCGACACGGGCGAGCAGCCGGTCCCAGTCGCGCAGCAGATAGAACAGCACGACGGGCACCAGCAGCAGATTGACGAGGAAGGCGAGCAGCGCGAGGCCGCCGATCTTGAGCGAGCCGAGCAGCTTGCCGACCAGGTCCTGGTTGTCGGCGACGAGCTCCCCGGCCAGCGCGCGGGCGGTGGCGGCGTCGAACTGCAGCGCGAGGCCCACGCGCTCCTCCAGGAACGGCGCGACGCGGTGGTTGAGCCAATCGATGAACTCCGGGAGTCGCTCGGCGAGCTGGCGCAGCTCCTTGGCGAACAACGGCAGCACGACCAGCGCCAGCGCGGCGACGAGCAGCAGCACGCCCAGCATCACCAGCAGCACGGCGAGAGTACGCGGCACGACGCGGCCGCTGAGACGCTCGACCAGCGGGTCGAGGATATAGGCGAGGATCGCCGCGAACAGGAACGGCGCGAGGATGGGCGAGAGCAGGTAGAGCAGCCCGCCCGCGGCGAGCGCGATGGCGAGCCAGGCCCAGAACTGCGCTGGGGCGGCGGGCAGCGTCGGCATCTCAAGTAGAATCGCGCGGAAAACGCTGGACTCTAGCATGGCCAAACCACTCTCCTACCGCGACGCCGGCGTCGACATCGACGCGGGCGACGCGCTGGTCGAGGCGATCAAGCCCTTCGCCCGGCGCACGCTGCGGCCCGAGGTGCTCACCGGCATCGGGGGCTTCGGGGCGCTGTGCGCCGTCCCGCGCCGGTACCGCCATCCCGTGCTTGTCTCGGGGACCGACGGCGTCGGCACCAAGCTCAAGCTCGCCTTCGCGCTCGGCCGCCACGACACGGTGGGCATCGATCTGGTGGCGATGAGCGTGAACGACGTGCTTGTCCAAGGGGCGGAGCCGCTTTTCTTCCTCGACTACTTCGCCTGCGGCAAGCTGGACACGCGCGTCGCCGCCCAGGTCGTGAAGGGCATCGCGCGCGGCTGCGAGCTGGCCGGCTGCGCGCTGATCGGCGGCGAGACCGCGGAGATGCCGGGCATGTATCCACCCGGCGAGTACGATCTCGCGGGATTTTGCGTCGGCGTGGTCGAGCGCGAGCGCATCGTCACGGGCGCATCGATCCGGCCCGGGGACGTGCTGCTCGGCCTCGCCTCGAGCGGCGCGCACTCGAACGGCTACTCGCTCATCCGGCGCATCGTCGCGCGCGCGCGCCCGGGCCGGGCGGTCCTGGACGCCCTGATGCGGCCGACGCGCATCTACGTCAAGCCCGTGCTCAAGCTGCTGCCGACGGGCTGGGTGAAGGGCATGGCCCACATCACCGGCGGCGGGCTGGTCGGCAACGTGCCGCGCATGCTGCCGCGGGGCACGCGCGCCGTCATTCACGCTTCTGCCTGGCCGCGCCCGCGGCTGTTCCAGTGGCTGAAGCGAGAAGGCGCCGTCGCGGAGGACGAGATGCATCGGGTCTTTAATTGCGGGCTCGGCATGGTGCTCGCCGTGGCGAGCGCCGACGCGCGGCGCGCGGCGGCCCGGCTGCGCGCCGCGGGCGAGACCGTCTACGAGATAGGGGCCGTCGAGAAGGCCCGCGGCGAGCCGCAGGCCCTGGTCGTGTAGCGCACCCAAGGCGGCTCGTCGAGCGCTTCGTGCGCGCCCAGTTGGCGCCGGCGCTATTGTGCGCCTGTCGAGCCGCGTCGCGCGAGGTAGATTCCGGCCAGCACGACCGCGCCGCCCGCAAACTGCAGGGGGCCGAGGGACTCGGCGAGCAGCACCCAGGCGAAGGCGGCTGCCAGCACGGGCTGCAGGAGCAAGCCCACCGACGAAAAGGCGGCCGGCAGGTGCGCGAGCGCGTAGGTGATGAGGCCTTGGCCGCCCGCGTGCGTGATCCACGCCAGGCCCAGCAACACGAGCCATCCCTGGGTGCCCGACGGTAGCATCGGCTCCCCGGAGGCCAGCGCGATCGGCAGCAGAATCGCGGCGGTGACCGTCGTCGTCACCGCCATCAGGCGCAGGGTCGCCGCGCCCAGATCCCGAAGCCGTTTCACCGTGAGCAGGTACCAGGCGTAGAACATCGCCGTGATGACGCCGTAGGCGTCTCCCGCGAGCGCGGTGGCCGAGAAACCCAGGCTTGCGCGCACGAGCAGCGCCACCCCGCACAGCGCGAGCGCAAGCCCCGTCAGGAACAGCGCGCTGGGCCGCTTGCGCCACAGAAGCCACGCGGCAAGCGTCACGAAGATCGACGAGAGGTTGGCGAGCAGCGTCGCGTTGGCGACCGAGGTCGCCTGAATCGACCAGTGCCAGAACGCGAGGTCGCCGGCAAAGGCGAGCCCGGCGGCGGCGAGCAGCCAGCCGTCGCGACGCGATGCGCCGCTCGCGCGCGGCAGCAGCGCGACGATGCCCCAGAGAAGCGGGACCGCGAGCGCGACGCGCCAGAACGCGCTCGCGGTAGGGCCGACGTCCGCCACGCGTACCCAGATCGGCGAGAGGGCGATGAACGTCGCGCCGCAAAAGAGCGCGGCGAGGGCGGGAGCGCGCACGCGCGGATGGTAAACTTTTGCCGCCTCCCATGCCTGCGCCGCGCTTCGTTCACCTCAGGCTGCACAGCGAGTTCTCGGTGACGGACGGCATCGTCCGCGTCGACGACGCGGTGAGGCGCGCAGCGGACGACGGCATGCCGGCGCTCGCGCTCACCGACAGCGCGAACGTTTTCGGCATGGTGAAGTTCTACCGGGCGGCGCGCGCCGCGGGCGTGAAGCCCATCGTCGGCGCCGACTGCTGGGTACAAAACGAGGCCGACCCGCAGAAGCCGGCGCGCGTGCTGCTCCTGTGCGCGTCGCGCGCGGGCTACCTGCGGCTGTGCGACCTGCTGTCGCGCGCGTGGCTGCAGAACCGGCAGCGGGCGCGCGCGGAGATCGCGCGCGACTGGCTGCGCGAGTCGGACAACGCGGGCCTGATCGCGCTTTCCGGGGCCGCGGCCGGCGACGTGGGGCAGGCGCTCGCGGCAGGCAACGAGGCGAGCGCGGATCGGCTGGCCGCCGAATGGTCGCGGCTCTTTCCCGATCGCTTCTACCTCGAGCTGCAGCGCGCCGGTTTCGCGCAGGGCGAGACGCTGGTCGCGCGCACGGTGGCGCTCGCGGCGCGCACCGGGCTGCCGGTCGTCGCCACGCACCCCGTGCAGTTCCTCGCGCCGGATGACTTCCGGGCGCACGAGGCGCGCGTGTGCATCGCCCAGGGCTACGTGCTCGGCGACCAGCGGCGGCCTCGGCTGTTCACGCCGGAGCAGTACTTCAAGTCGCAGGATGAGATGGCGCTCCTGTTCGCCGATGTGCCGCAGGCGCTCGAGAACGCCGTCGAGATCGCGCAGCGCTGCAGCCTGGGGATCGAGCTCGGCAAGAGCCGCCTGCCCGCGTTCCCCACGCCGCCGGGCGTGACGCTGGACGACTACCTGCGCGAGCAGGCGGGACAGGGGCTCTCGACTCGCCTGGCGAAGCTGTTCCCGGACGGTGCCGTGCGCGCATCGGCCGAGTCGCGCTACCGCGCGCGGCTCGACTTCGAGATCCGCACCATCATCCAGATGGGTTTCGCAGGCTACTTCCTCATCGTCGCCGACTTCATCAACTGGGCGAAGGCGAACGGCGTGCCCGTGGGACCGGGGCGCGGCTCGGGCGCGGGGTCGCTGGTCGCCTATTCGCTCGGCATCACCGACCTGGATCCGATCCAGTACGAGCTGCTGTTCGAACGCTTCCTCAATCCGGAGCGCGTGTCGATGCCCGATTTCGACATCGACTTCTGCCAGGACGGGCGCGACCGGGTCATCGACTACGTCCGGCAGAAGTACGGCGCCGACAGCGTTTCGCAGATCGCGACCTTCGGCACGATGGCCGCGCGCGCCGTCGTGCGCGACGTCGGCCGCGTGCTCGATCTCGGCTACAACTTCTGCGACCAGGTGGCGAAGCTCATCCCGGTGCAGCCGGGGCGCACCATCACGCTCGCCGATGCGCGCGAGATGGAGCCGCTGCTCGCGCAGCGCGAGGAAAAGGAAGACGAGGTGCGCGAGCTGCTCGCGCTCGGCGAGAAGCTGGAAGGCCTGACGCGCAACGTCGGCATGCACGCGGGCGGCGTTCTCATCGCGCCGGGCAGGCTCACGGACTTCTGCCCGCTGTACGCGGCGGAAGGCGGCGCCAACGTCGTCTCGCAGCTGGACAAGGACGACGTCGAGGCGGTGGGCCTGGTGAAGTTCGACTTCCTGGGGCTCACGACCCTCACGATCCTCGACTGGGCCGAGCGCTATGTGCGCGCGCTGGGCGATCCCCAGTTCGAGCTGGAGCGTGTCCCGCTCGACGACCAGGCCACCTACGCGCTGCTCGCGGCGGGCAACACCACCGCGGTGTTCCAGCTGGAATCGCGCGGCATGCGCGACCTCATCAAGCGCGCGCGGCCCGACCGCTTCGAGGACGTGATCGCGCTCGTGGCGCTGTACCGGCCGGGTCCCATGGACTTGATTCCCGACTTCATCGCGCGCAAGCACGGCAGCCAGCGCGTGGAGTACCTGGACAAGCGCCTGGAGCCGATTCTCAGTCCCACCTACGGCATCATGGTGTACCAGGAGCAGGTGATGCAGATCGCCCAGGTGATCGGCGGATACACGCTGGGCGGCGCGGACCTGCTGCGGCGCGCGATGGGCAAGAAGAAGCCGGAGGAGATGGCCCAGCAGCGCGACATCTTCGTCGCCGGCGCCGAGAAGAACGGGCTTTCCCGGGCCAGGGCGACACAGCTCTTCGACCTGATGGAGAAGTTCGCGGGCTACGGCTTCAATCGCTCGCACGCGGCGGCCTACGCGCTGCTCGCCTACCAGACCGCGTACATGAAGGCGCACCACGCCGCGGCGTTCATGGCGGCCAACCTGTCGCTCGTCATGGACGACACCGACAAGGTGCGCCTGTTCTACGAAGACGCCCTCGCCAACGGGCTCGTGGTCCTGCCGCCCGACATCAACGCCTCCGACTATCCGTTCGTGCCGGTGGATGCGAAGACCCTGCGCTACGGCCTGGGCGCGGTGCGTGGCACGGGCGCCTCGGCGATCGGCGCGATCCTGGAGGCGCGCAAGGCGGGCCCGTTCACGGACCTCTTCGACCTGTGCCGGCGCATCGACAAGCGCGTCGTCAATCGGCGCGTGGTCGAGGCGCTCGTGCGCGCGGGCGCATGCGACGCGCTGGGGCCGAGCCGCGCGAGCCTGCTGGCCAGCGCCGGGCGCGCGCTGGAGGCGGCGGAGCGGCGCGAGCGCGAGGCTGCGCAGGTGAGTCTGTTCGGCGAGGTCGAGGGTGCAGCGGGCGCCGGCCTCGAGCTGGTCGCGGCGAAGCCCTGGGACCTGCGCCAGCTGTTGATGGAGGAGAAGACGGCGCTCGGCTTCGCGCTCTCCGGGCACCTGTTCTCGGTCTACGAGCGCGAGATCGCCGGATTCCCGCGCGTGCCCCTTGCGCGCCTGGCGCCCGCCGAGCATCGCGTGTGGCTCGCCGGGGTGGTCGCCTCGGCGCGCACGCAGATGACGCGGCGCGGGCGCATGATGGTGGTGGTGCTCGACGACGGCGCGGCGCAGGTCGAGCTCACGGTCTTCAACGAGCTCTTCGAGAAGCATCGCGACAAGCTGAAGGAGGACGCGCTGCTCATCGTGCAGGGCAAGGTGCAGCGCGACGAGTTCGCCGGCGGGCTGCGCGTTACCGCGGAGGACCTGCACGATCTGGTCTCGCTCCGCGCGCGCTTCGCCGCCCGGCTGCGCCTGGCGATGAACGGCCAGGCGGACGCGCGCCGGCTGATGGACCTGCTCGCCCCCTACCGGGCGGACGGCGCCTGTCCGGTGACCGTGCACTACGAAACCGGCAGCGCCGCCTGCGACGTCGCGCTCGGGGACGCCTGGCGCGTGCGTCCCGATGGTCAGCTGCTCGAGCGGCTGTCCGAATGGCTGGCGCCGGAGAACGTGCAGGTCGTCTACGCCGGCTCGGCCGCCTAGTCCGGCAACCAGCGCACGCGGCAGCTCTCGCCGCGCCAGGCGCGGCACGTCTCACGATACCAGGTATTGAGAATCCGCCCGGCCGGGTCCAGGCGGCGTTTCTCCGCCAGGAATGCGGGGAACATCGGATAGCAGGTCTCGATCTGGGCGCGGCTCGCGTACGGCAGCGCGTCGGGCATGAAACTGCCACCGGCGCGGATCGCGAGCCCGATCAGGCGGCCGCGCAGCTGAGCGGCACTGACCACCGCGCCCAGCGTGGCGCGCGATCGGAACGCGATGCGCAGAGCCGTATAGTCCCGGCGCGCCCAGCGCAGGAAGCTCTCGGACTCGGGGCACACTCGGCGCGCTTGCACGAACTCGGGGACATGCCGGTGTTCCTCGAGCAAGGCGCGGACTTCGCGCTGCGCCGATGTCTCGGCCGCGGGCGGCAGCAGCAGTTCCACTTCGAAACGAGTCGCGTCCCCGGTGATCGCCGGACCATCGGCCTGTCCGCCGGGTATGCACGCTGCGGCGGCGCGGGCCAGCGAATCGAGGTCGAGGGTGATGCTGTAGAACGTGCCGAAGGCGCCGAATCCGCCGATTGCCAGCGAAAAAAGCTCCGGCGAACGGTCCCGGCGCACGCGCTGCAGGTGGCCGTCGGCCGTGGCGAGGGTGAGCGCCTGCACGTGCGCAATGACAGGCCGTCCGTCGGGCCCCGGCCGGTTGGCGGCGACGCTCGCGCCAATGGTACCTGCCATGAAGTCCGCCCCGATCAGGGCCGACAGGGCATGCCATCGAGCGCCGGCTTGCACCTCCACCGCCGCCCGCGCCGGGTCGTGGCACAGAAGACGGTCGAGCCCCGGCAGGTCACCGCGCGCCCCGGCGCCCGAAGTCTCCCGCATGAGTCTGCACAGGTCGATCGCCGAAAGGGGGGGCGGCGGGGAAACCGGTGGGAGCTTCGAATGTTCGGCAGCCAGCATAGGGACCTCCGCCAGTCAGTGCGCGGCATTCTTCGGCGAGCGTGTGCTGCGGTGCAATGACCAATCGGTAGAGTCTCGCCTTACGATACCGGCGGTCGCGTCAGACAACTCCTCCCAACGCCAGCACACCCTCGGCCAATCCCATGACGCTTGCCCAGCGCGTAGTCGAGGCGCTCAAGAAGAGCCTGCGTGCCCGCGGCATGACCTACGCGGCCCTGGGACGCGAGCTGCGGCTTTCCGAGGCGAGCGTGAAGCGGCTGTTCTCGCGCGGCACCTTCACCCTGTCGCGCATCGAGCAGATTTTGGGCGTCCTCGAGATGGACCTTGCCGACGTCGCGCGCATGGTGCGCGGCAGCGAGCACGGCCCTGCGCAGCTGAGCCTCGAGCAGGAGACGCTGCTGGCCAGCGACGAGCGGCTGCTGTCGGTGTTCTGGCTGCTGCTCAATGGCTGGCGTGTCGAAGACATCGTCCAAGAATTCGTCATCACGCGCACCGAGCTGACCCTCGCCCTGGCGAAGTTCGAGCGCGCGCGCCTGATCGACTGGGATGCCGGCGAGCGGGTACGGCTGCGTGTCGCAAAGGACTTCGTGTGGCGGCCCGGCGGCCCGGTCAAGAAGGCCTACGGCCTGCGAGTGACCGCGGAGTTCCTGCGCTCGCGCTTCGCGGGACCGCTGGAGCTGCTGCGCTTCGAGGCGCGCGACCTGTCGCCCTCGTCGGCGGCCGTGCTGCGCCGCCGGCTGGAGCGCGTCGCGGCGGAGTTCAACGAGCTGGCCGAGGTGGACTCATCGCTCTCCGCGCGACGCCGCGAGGGCGTGGGCCTTCTGATCGCCTGCCGCCCGTGGGCATTCTCGGCGATGAACGCGCTGCGAAAGCGCGAGATCCCGGCGGATCAAGCGGTCGGCCAGCGCTCGAAGCGGGCGTAGTCGCGGTCGTATTCCGAGGG
The DNA here is from genome assembly GCA_050246035.1 of Burkholderiales bacterium. Lineage (GTDB taxonomy): Bacteria > Pseudomonadota > Gammaproteobacteria > Burkholderiales > SG8-39 > JAABQT01. The sequence continues at coordinate 36,871 of JBFWWT010000007.1, read as the reverse complement.
CGGGGCGCTGCATTCAACGTGCACGACGCACGCGCCGGGCGGGCCTCGCCGCGCCCACGACACCAGTGTGTCGAGGCCGGCTTGGTCGCCCCGGATCACCGCTTCGACCCCACCGTCCACGCGATTGCGCACCCAGCCCGTAAGGCCGAGCCGCTCCGCCTCCCGGCGCATGGCGTCCCGATAGCCGACGCCCTGTACGCGTCCAGCGATTTGCAGGTGCAACGTGCGTACTTGCAAAACTTCTCCAGACCGGCAGGCTTCGGCGTGTAAGCTCGAAACCGTCGTGGTAAGCTGCCGGCAAAATTTTATCCTTCCATCCGGACCGATAGAAGGCGCAGAACAAGGGGGGGCGAAGAGATGCGCGCAGTCCTGATCGTGGTCGCGGTACTGGCGCTGGCGGGCTTCATCGCGGTCGCCTATGTCTTGCCGCAGATGGCCGGCAGCGATGCACGCGAGGCCGCGCAGGCGCTCATCGCGGGCGCCGACAGCGCTCGCCAGCAGGTAGCCGGGGCCGCCGAGAAGGCGGGCCGGCTGGCGGGTTCGGGGACGAACGTCAAGCTGGCGGCGCGCAGCGACGCGAAGCACGGCGAGTTGAAGTGGGTGGTACAACCCGATGGCGCGATCCGCGGCTGGAACGAGCAGAACGCCCTAGAAGTCACGATCACGCCTTCGCTGCAGGGCGGAAAGGTGACCTGGAGCTGCCGGGGGTATCCCATCACCGCGATGCCCGCGAGCTGCGGCGGCTCCTGATCGCGGTCGGCGCAACCGGGCGCCGGCAATTCAGGCGAGCACGATAATCGCGGCCGCAAGCAGGCCGGCGACCACGCCTGCGGCGACGACCAGCGTATCGCGGGTCGTCCAGCCGTCGCTCAGGGCCGCCATGGTGGTCTGCATGGTGAGCGCCGCGCCGACCTCTGCAGGCCCCCCCTGCCGCGCGGCATCGCTCAGCGCGACGAGGCGCTGCGTGGCTTCGAGTGAGTCGAATGTCCTGGAAAGGCCCCGCGCCGGGGGCGTGTCCGACAGCGACCCTTCGTCATCGGCCTGGCGCGAGCGCTCAACGGTCTGCGCGAGGACGGCTGACTTCACCTGGGCATCCACCACCTTGGGCGTGAGCCCCGGCGCGAGCGACCCGAGCGGCAGGGTCGAGGTCGCGCTCGGCTCGCCGCGCGTCTCCTGCTCGCATTCGCGGAGCGCACGCGCGATCTCGGCGGCGCTCTGGTAGCGCTCGTCGAGCGACTTTGACAGCATGCGTGCCGCGATGGCGTCGAGCCGCGCGGGGCAGGCAGGATTGATGGCGCTCGGCGCAGGCGGCACGAAGTTGACGATCTGATACATCACCGCATTGACCGTCTCGCCGGTGAACGGAGCGGCGCCGGTGAGCATCTCGTACAAGATCACCCCCAGCGAAAAGATGTCCGCTCGGTGGTCTGCCCGCTTGCCGATCACCTGCTCGGGCGACATGTATTTGGGCGACCCCATCATCATGCCGGTCTGGGTCTGCACGCTGGAAGAGCGCATGCGCGCGATGCCAAAGTCGGTGATCTTCACGGCGCCGCTGGCGGGCACCATGATGTTGGCGGGCTTCACGTCACGGTGCACGACGCCGCGCTCGTGGGCGTAGGCGAGGCCCTCGGCGACCTGTGCCGCAATGGACAGGGCGAGGCCGACGTCGAGCGGCTTGCCCGGCTGCAGGAGCGTGCGCAGCTCGTCGCCTTCGATGTACTCCATGGCCATGTAGCAGGCCGTCTCGGTCTTGCCGATGTCGTACACCGTGACGATATTGGGATGATTGAGGCCGCCGGCGGCGCGCGCCTCCTGATAGAAGCGCTTCTCGTACATCGCCGCCCCGTCGCGGTCGAGGCCCATGTTGATCGTCTTGATGGCGACGACCCGCTCGAGCATCGGGTCCTTCGCCTTGTAGACGATGCCCATGGCGCCGCGGCCGATCTCGTCCATCACTTCGAACCGGCCGAGCTTGAGGGGATCGTCCATCGGGAACGGCTAGCGCCCGACCTTCACCGCGCGGAAAATCGGACCCCAAATCGGATGGCCCGCCTCCGCGGCGCTCAGCTCCAGGGCCGGCTCGATGGCCAGTGCGCGGCGGAACTCCTCGCGGCACGCGGCGGGTCGACCGGACACGCAATTGATGAAGGCGAGGTGCTTGTGCGCCTTGACCCGGTCTGCAGAGGACAGCCCCTGATACAGCGCGCCATGCAGCGACTCGGAGGCCTCGGCGTACTTGCCTTCCTCATACAGGCGCACCCCGGCGGCGAGCGCCGGCTCGCCCTTCGCGCTGCCGAACAGGGACTTGAACTCGCTCTGCAGACTGCGCATCGGACCGCTCTGGCAGCCGGTCAGCGCCATCAGGACGCAGAGTGCGGCAAGCAGATTGCCCGTGATGCGTGCAGGTGCGTGGCTGCGGCTCAATTCGGTCCGTCCCCCCGGAAGGCCCCCGGGGCGGAAGATACCGCGAGAGCGCGATTAGCGAAAGCGATGACGAATCTGCACTGGCTCGCCCGTCCGCACTTCGACGCGCCGCGTGTGCACCGGAAAGGTCGTGTTCCGGATCTCGACCGTATGGGTGCCTGCCGCGAGCTCGAGGGAACGCAGAGGAGGGCTCACGCCGCGGCTCTTGCCGTCGATGAACACTTCCCCCCAAGGCAGGATGGCAAGCTCGAGCGTGCCCCGCGCGGATGCCGCGGCAACCTGCACGGGTGGCGATGGCGCCGGTGCGACTGCGGACGCGGCGCTGCCTTGGAGCGGCGGGGCGCGTTTGACGGTGACGCTCGGCTTGCGCGGTGACGTGGCGGCCCTGGCTCTCTCGGCCGGAGCGGGCGCAGGCCTGCTCGTCTCCGCCTTGGCAGGCGCTGGCGCCTCAGCCGGCGCCGACATGGGCGCCTGCTTCAGCGCTACGGCCTGCAACGGCTCCCCTTGCACGACGGGCGGCGGCTCGAGCGCGAGCGGCGGAAAGCTCATCTGCGCCCTTACGGCCACGCCGCCGCCGACCAGCAGCGCGAAGGCGAGCGGGGCGCTGAGCAGTGCCATGCGGTGCACGCCGAACGGCCGGATGTCGGTCAGCTCGCCGATCAGCCGGGGCGTTCCGCGCCGGGGCAGCGCGCGGCGCGTTCCCGTCTCGAGCACGCGCCTGGCCGCGTCGGTGCCGATGCCCACGGCGTATATCTCGTGCTCGCGTACGTGCTTGTCGGTGCGCGCTCCCACATAACTGAACAGGCTCGCGTAGTCGAGCGACAGGCACGACACGACCTCGTAGAACGAGCGCGACACCAGCAGCTGTCCGGCCTGCGAGAAGTTCATGATCCGCTGCGCGACGTTGATGCCGTCGCCGATGATGTTCATCTGCCCGTTGATGTCCTTCACCAGGCGCACGGGACCCAGATTGATCCCGATGCGCACCGCGATCGCGCCGCTCGACTCGGCGCGCGCCGCGGCCCGCAGGGACATGGCGACGAACAGGGCGTCTTCGGGGTCGCCTAGAAAGGTGATGCCTGCGCCGTCACCGGTGTCCAGGACGACGCGGTCGCGCGGCGGCACGTTTTCCAGCGCCGAGCTGAGCAGCCGGTTGAACGACTGCTTGAGCAACAGCTGCTCCGCGACCGGCTTCGTCGAATAGTCGACGATGTCCAGGAAGACGATGCTGCAGACGAGCGTGCGGCTGGGCTGTTCGATCATGCTTCCGGCACGAGACGGCGCGACGGCCGAGGCGCGCTCATTTTACGCGCATGCCCGGAAGCGCTCCCGTATCGGGGGAAATGAGGAATATGCCCGGCCCGTCGCCGGAAGCGGCGAGCACCATGCCCTCGGAAACCCCGAACTTCATCTTGCGCGGCGCGAGATTGGCGACCAGCACCGCGAGCCGGCCCTCCAGCGTGGACGGCTCATAGGCAGACTTGATGCCGGCGAATACGGTGCGCGTCGCGCCGCCCACGTCGAGCGTGAGCTTGAGCAGCTTGTCGGCTCCCTCCACGTGCTCGGCCCTGGCGATTCTTGCCACGCGCAGGTCCAGCTTGGCGAAATCGTCGATGCTGATGATGTCGGACACGACTTGCTCCTGGGTGGCGTGCGGCTGTTTTTCGGCATGGCGCTGCGGGGTCGCCGGCTGGGGCACGGCGGACACGTCGAACAGGGCATCCAGCTGCTTTTCCTCGACCCGCGTCAGCAGATGCCTGAAGGGCTGAATGCTCGCGGGGCGCAGATTGCGATCCCCGAAGTCCGGCTCCCGCTCCAGCCCGAACAGCTCGCGCGCGACCGTGCGCGCGGTGGCCGGCAGCAGCGGCGCCAGATAGACGGTCAGCGCGAAGAACGCATGCAGCGCGTCGCTGCAGACGCGGTGCAGCTCGTCCCTGCGCAGTGGATCCTTGGCGAGCTCCCAGGGCTTCGCCTGGTCGAACCGCTGGTTGATCCGGTCGGCGGCCGCCATCACGTCGCGCACGACTTTGCCGAACTCGCGGCCTTCATATGCGGCGGCGACCTCGTCGCCGATCGACACGGCGTCCGCCCAGGCGGGAGCCGGGCGATCGCGGAAGTCGTGGAGCTGGCCCTGGAAATGACGCGTGACGAACGTCGCGGCGCGGCTGGCGATATTGACGTACTTGCCCACCAGGTCGCTGTTCACCCGGGCGAGGAAGTCCTCCGGGTTGAAGTCGAGGTCCTCAACGTGGGCGTTGAGCTTCGCCGCGATGTAATAGCGCAGCCACTCCGGGTTCATGCCGAGCTGCAGGTACCGAAGCGGGCTGATGCCGGTGCCGCGGGACTTCGACATCTTGTCCCCCGAGACGGTGATGAAGCCATGCACCCAGACGTGATCGGGCACCTTGTAAGGGGCGCCGGCGAACTTCAGCATCGCGGGCCAGAACAGCGTATGGAAGTAGATGATGTCCTTGCCGATGAAATGAACCTGCTCGCTGCTCGGATCCTGGAGGAAGCGCTCGAACTCCAGGCCCCGCTTCGCGCAGTAATTCTTGAAGCTGGCGAGATAGCCGATCGGCGCGTCGAGCCACACGTAGAGATACTTCTCTTCGGCGATGTCCGGGATGCGGATGCCGAAGTAGGGAGGATCCCGGGAGATATCCCAGTCGCCGAGCGCCCTCTCACCCTCGCCCTCGAGCCATTCCCTGGCCTTGTTGACTACCTGCGGCTGCAGCCGGCCCGGCTTCTCGAGCCAGTCCTTGAGGAAGGCCTTGCATTTGGGGTCCGACAGCCGGAAGAAATGATGCTCCGAGGTCTTCAGCACCGGCGTCGCCCCGGAGAGCGTCGAGTAGGGATGCTTCAGGTCGGTGGCGGAGTAAGCCGCGCTGCAGTTCTCGCAGGCATCGCCGTACTGGTCCTTCGCCCCGCAGTTCGGGCACTCGCCCTTGATGTACCGATCGGCGAGGAACATGCCCTTCAGCGGGTCGTAGAATTGCTCGACGGGCTTGGTGTAAACGAGCCCCGCCTTTTTCAGCCGGCGGTAGATATCCTGCGACAGCGCAACGTTCTCGGGTGAGTGCGTCGAGTGCCAGTTGTCGAAGCGGATGTGGAACCCGTCCAGATATGGCGCGCGCCCGGCGGCAATTTCCGCGACGAAGGCTTCGGGCGGCTTGCGCGCCTTCTCGGCAGCCAGCATGATCGGCGCGCCGTGCGCGTCGTCGGCCCCGACGAAGTGCACCTCGTGGCCTTGCATGCGCTGGAAGCGCACCCAGATATCGGCCTGGATGTACTCCATGACATGGCCGATATGGAACGGGCCGTTCGCATAGGGCAGGGCAGTCGTGACGAAGAGGCGGCGTTTCGACATCGGCTATCGGGAAAAACGCAATTTTATCCGTGTTTTAGGTAAACTACCGGCCAACCCCGCGAACCCCGGACATGGCTATCAGCGAAGCAGACGTAAAGAACGCGCTCGGCGCGCTCGTCGACCCCAATACGGGCAAGGATTTCGTGAGCACGCGCTCGGTGAAGAGCATCAAGGTCGCCGGTGCCGATGTGCAGGTGGACATCGAGCTCGGCTACCCCGGCAAGAGCCAGTTCGAGCCGATCCGCCGTGAAGTCGGCGCCGCGCTGCGCAAGGCGGGCGCCGCGAGCGCGCGCGTCAACGTCACCTCCCGGGTGGTGTCGCACTCCGTGCAGCGCGGCGTCAAGCTCGTTCCCGGCATCAAGAACATCATCGCGGTCGCCTCCGGCAAGGGCGGCGTCGGCAAGAGCACCACGGCGGTCAATCTCGCCCTCGCGCTGGCCGCGGAGGGCGCTTCCGTCGGGATGCTGGACGCCGACATCTACGGTCCCTCGCAGCCGATGATGCTCGGCATCAGCGGCCGGCCGGAGTCCACCGACGGCAAGTCCCTCGAGCCCATGCAGGGGCACGGACTGCAGGCCATTTCGATCGGCTTTCTCATCGACGCGGACACGCCCATGGTGTGGCGCGGCCCGATGGTGACGCAGGCGCTCGAGCAGCTGCTCAAGGACACGCGCTGGCGGGATCTGGACTATCTGGTCGTGGACCTGCCGCCGGGCACCGGGGATATCCAGCTGACGCTCGCTCAGAAGGTGCCGGTGACCGGCGCAGTGATCGTCACGACGCCGCAGGACATCGCGCTCATTGATGCGCGCAAGGGCCTCAAGATGTTCGAGAAGGTCGGCATTCCGATCCTCGGCGTGGTCGAGAACATGTCGCTCCACGTCTGCCCCAAGTGCGGCCACGAGAGCCACATCTTCGGGGCGGGCGGCGCCGAGCGCATGTGCCGCGACTACGGCACTGAGCTCCTCGGCCAGCTGCCGCTCGACGAGTCCATCCGGGAACAGGCCGATTCGGGCAAGCCGACCGTCGTTGCCGACCCCGACGGCAAGGCCGCGGAGATCTACCGGCGCATCGCCCGCCGCTGCGCCGTGAAGATCGCCGAGCTGCAAAAGGACATGACCTCGAAGTTCCCCAACATCGTCGTGCAGAACACCTAGCCGGCGCGCGCGGCGATGAGCGTCAAGTCGGACAGGTGGATCCGCCGCATGGCGGCGCAGGGAATGATCGAACCTTTCGAGGCCGGCCAGGTGAAGTCGCTCGAGGGCCGGCGCGTGGTGTCCTACGGCACCTCGAGCTACGGCTACGACATCCGCTGCTCGGACGAATTCAAGATCTTCACCAATATCAACTCCACGATCGTCGACCCGAAGGCCTTCGACGAGAAGTCGTTCGTCGACTTCAAGGGGTCGGTGTGCATCATCCCGCCCAACTCCTTCGCGCTCGCGCGCACGGTGGAGTACTTCCGCATCCCGCGCAACGTGCTCACCATCTGCCTGGGCAAGTCCACCTACGCGCGCTGCGGCATCATCGTCAACGTCACGCCGCTCGAGCCGGAGTGGCAGGGCCACGTCACCCTGGAGTTCTCCAACACGACGCCGCTCCCGGCGAAGATCTACGCGGGCGAAGGCTGCGCGCAGGTGATCTTTCTCGAATCCGACGAAGTCTGCGAGACCTCGTACCGCGATCGCGGTGGCAAGTACCAGGGCCAGCAGGGCGTCACGCTCCCGCGCATTTGAGCCACAATATCTAGTGGCGCGGCCGGTTAGAGCGGCTACCTATAGTGGAATCTGAAGGTCGCGCGCCGTCGCGCTCCTCCGTGGAGCGTCGGCCGAGCGCGACAAAGGCCTTGACTCACCGGGGGTCATCCCTATAATCGCCCCGAAGTTTTCCCTGTCGGGTCAACGAGCTATGAAGGAGGTCATCATGACAGGCCGGAGGAAGCCGCACGCCGCGCACGACGTCGTCGTTCGCGACATTCCTGAGACCTAGATAATCCCGGGAGAACATTGATGGGCGATCGCCCTGGCAGCCTGGCCCGCAACCGACAGCAATCCGCAGTTCCGCAAGAGCAGCTCTTCGACACCCATCCCGAGACGAGCCTCGATTTCGAGCTCGTCCGGCAGGCCGCGCGGCAGAAGTACACGCGGCCGTTCCTGATCCTCGACACCGCCATCGTCCGCGAGAAGCTCCGGCGCTTTCGCGCGGCCATGCCGCGCGTGCGACCCCACTACGCGGTAAAGGCGAATCCGGACCGGCGCGTCCTCAAGGTGCTGGCGCAGGAGGGCGCGGGCTTCGAGATCGCTTCCGTCGCCGAGCTCGACCAGCTGCTCGCGCTCGGCGTGCCGGCCGCCGAGGTGTTCTTTTCCAATCCCATGCGTTCGCGCGACGCCGATGCGTACGCGGTCGCCAAGGGCGTGCGCTGGTTCGTGATCGACAGTCTCGACGAGCTGCGCCGCATGCACTCGGTGGACCCGGGCGCCTGCCTGTATCTGCGCGTGGCGACGCCCAACATCGGCAGCGACTGGCCGCTGTCGGGCAAGTTCGGCGCGGGCGCCGCGGAGGCGCGCGAGATCATCGCCACCGCGGCGAAGCTCGGCGCCGACCTCGCGGGCGTGACCTTCCACGCCGGCTCGCAGTGCCGTAATCCCGAGAACTGGCGCGTCGGCATCGAGAAGGCGCGCACGCTGTTCGACGCCATGGCGAAGGCGGGCCTGCGGCCGCGTCTGCTAGACATCGGCGGCGGGTTCCCGGTGCGCCATGTCAAGCCCATACCTTCCATCGAGGTGATCGGCGAGGTCGTGAACGACGCGCTGCAGGCGTTCCCCGAGGACGTGCAGGTGATCGCCGAGCCGGGCCGCTATCTGGTATCCGATGCAGGCTATTTCGTGTGTCGCGTGCTCGGCACCGCGACGCGCGCGGGCAAGCGCTGGATGCACTGGGATGCGGGCCTTTTCGGCGGCGTCATCGAGACGACCGAGGGGCTGAAATACCGCATCCGCACCGACCGCTCGGGTCCCGACGTGGCGTGGAACGTCGCGGGGCCGACGTGCGATTCCGTGGACGTGGTGATGCGCGACGAACCGCTGCCTTCCGATCTGCAGGAGGGGGACTTCGTCTATATCCGCAACGCGGGCGCCTACACCACGGCCTACGCGAGCCAGTTCAACGGCTTTCCGCTGCCCGAGGTTCGGATCTTCGAGTCCAGGCCGAGGCGTTGATTCCCGGGTCGGAGCCGCGCGCGACCTACGCGCGCTCGTAGAGCACGAAATCGAAGCGCGGGCCGTCGGTGTTCGCCTGCGCCTTGCGCTGCGTCTCGCGCCAGGCCGCTCGGTCGAAGTCCGGGAAGCGCACGTCGCCGGGATAGTCACGGTGTATTTCCGTCAGCACCAGGCCGTCCGCGAGGGGGAGCGCGGCCGCGTAGAGTTCCGCGCCGCCGATGACGAAGACCACCGATTGCCCCGCGCACAGGGCGAGTGCCGCCTCCAGCGACGCGGCAACGTGCGCGTCGGCGGCCTCGTAGCCCGGCGAGCGCGTCACCACGATGTTCTCGCGGCCGGGCAGGGCCCTGCCGAGGGACTCCCACGTCTTTCGCCCCATCACCACCGGGTGGCCAAGCGTCAGCTGCTTGAAATGCCGCAGGTCTTCCGGAAGGTGCCAGGGCAGCCGGCCCTCGGACCCGATGACCCCGTTGGCGGCAACTGCCGCGACCAGGTAAACGCGCGGCGCGCCGGAGCGTGACATAAGGCTCTTCCTGACTTTCTTTTACATGAGATTATAGGCGCATGGGACCTCTGGACAGCTTCCCGAGGCCGGCCCTGCGGTATCCGCGTTCCTTCCTCGGATGGCTCGTCACCGGCTTTCTGCTGGTGGCGCTGCCGCTCGCCGGCGCGCTGCTCTACTCCGCCTGGAGCACGCAGCACCTCGCGGAGCAGAGCCGCAACGCGGTCTACAACGCCGCCCAAGCCGCGCGCGTGAGCCGCTCGATCGTCAATCGCATCGGATCGGTGGAGCGCCTGGCGCTGCACGTCGCGATGCTGCCCGACGCCGGACTGATCCAGGATTACGAGCAGCTGCATGAAGGCTTCCGGCAGCTGACCGCGGAGCTCGCGCGGCTGCCGCTCGATGCCCGGCATCTCGCCGCGCTCGATCGCACGGTGGCGCGCGAGCAGGCGCTCTACGACATGCTGACGGCGACGACCGGGTCGCGGCCCGAGGTCGGCGTCGTGCGCGTGCGCGTCGGCGAGCTGGCGGAAAGCGCGCACGAGGTGCTCGCGATCAGCTCGCGCGTCGCCGACCAGGAGGTGGAACGGCTGCGCAGCCGCGCCGAAGGCGTTCAGCGCCAGCTCCTCGCGTTGGTGCTCGTCGCCCTGGCGGTTGCGCTCGTCTCGGCGCTCGCGCTGACGCGCGTCATCGCGCGCCCGGTCGCCGAGCTCGACGCCGCGATCCGGCAGCTCGGCAATCCGGACTTCTCGCGTCCCATCCGGGTCGGCGGCCCGCAAGGACTGCGCGACCTGGGCGACCGGCTGGAGTGGCTGCGCCAGCGCCTCACCGAGCTCGAGGCGCAGAAGAACCGATTCCTGCGGCACCTGTCCCATGAGCTCAAGACCCCGCTCGCCTCGCTGCGCGAGGGTGCCGAGCTGCTCAACGACCAGGTAGCCGGGCCGCTCGCGCCGCCGCAGCGCGCGGTAGTCGGCATCATGCGAGACAACAGCGTGAAGTTGCAGAAGCTGATCGAGGACCTGCTGGACTACCAGCGCGCGCTGCACGCTGCTGCCTCGCTCGAGGTGCGCCCGGTGCGGCTCGACGGGCTGGTGCGAGAGGTGGCCGACGCGCACCGCCTGGCGGCGATCGCCAAGGGCCAGCGCATCGCGCTGGAACTGGCCTCGTTGCAGGTGGAGGCCGACGCGGAGAAGCTGCGCTCGATCGTCGACAATCTGCTGGGCAACGCCATCAAGTTCACTCCCGTTGGCGGCACCATCTCCGTGCGCGCACGGGAAGCCGGGGAGCGCGTCACGATCGAGGTCATTGACACGGGTCCCGGCATCCCGGCCGTGGAGCGCGAGGCCGTGTTCGAGTCGTTCTTCCGGGGGCGGACCAAGGCCGGAGGCCGCGTGCAGGGCACGGGACTCGGCCTGGCGATCGCACGCGAGTATGCGGAGGCGCATGGCGGCCGCATCGCGCTGCTGTCCGAGGGGCCGGGTGGCCATTTTTGCGTCACCTTGCCGCGAGCGGCGACGCGCCCGGTGCAGGTGGAGACCGCGTGAGGGCCTTCGCGCTCCTGCTGCTGGCGCTCTTCGCCGGATGCGCCGGGTTGCGGCCGGGGGCCGACGAGGCGCTGCAGGTGCGAGATATCGTCGCGGCCGCAGTCGACACGTCGCGCGCCGCGCCGGAGGAGCAGCGGCGGCGCCTGGCCCTTGCTCAGCAGCGTTTTGCGGCGACGCCGGAGGAGGCGAGCCGGGTGGCGCTTGCGGCGATGCTCGCCACCGTGCCGCCGCCCCTGCGCGACGAGGCGCGCGCGGCCGCGCTGCTCGCGCCGCTGGTCGACCGCCGGCCCGAATCACCTCTCACGCAACTGGCGCGCATGCTGGCGGCGGGCATTGCCGAGCGGCAGAAGCTCGCGCTGGACGTGCGTGCCGCGGAGCTGCGCGTGCAGGCCGCAGAGCTGCGCGCGCAGTCGGCCGATCTGCGGGCCGAGACCCTTCATCAGCAGGTCGAAGCATTGAAATCCATCGAGCGCGGTATCCTCCAGCGCGAGGAGCGCCGTCGTAATTCGCAAAGGTGACCCCATGAGCCAAGAAGCCCCTTCCGTCCTGCTGGTCGACGACGACCGGGACCTGCTGCAACTGATCTCGATGCGTCTGGGCGCGGCGGGATACCGCGTCACGGCGGTCGAATCCGCCGAGGCTGCTCTCGCGAGCCTCGCGGTGCAACGGCCCCAGCTGGTCGTGACCGACCTGCGCATGCAGGGCATGGATGGCCTGGCGCTGTTCGACGCCCTCCACCGCCAGGCGCCGTCGTTGCCCGTGGTGATTCTCACCGCGCACGGCACGATTCCCGACGCGGTCGCCGCGACGCGTCGCGGCGTGTTCAGCTTCCTGACCAAGCCCTTCGAGCCCAAGGTACTTCTCGAAACGGTGGCCGATGCCCTGCGCCTGTCCACGACGCCGAGCGGCGATCGCGCGGGCTGGCGCGCGGGCATCATCACGCGCTCGGCGGCGATGGAGGCGGTGCTGGGGCAGGCGCAGCGCGTGGCCGCATCCGACGCAAGCGTGTGCATTTTCGGGGCGAGTGGCACCGGCAAGGAGCTGCTCGCGCGCGCCATCCACCGCGCGAGCCGGCGTGCCGGCGGGCCCTTCATCGCGGTGAACTGCGGCGCGATTCCGGAAGGCCTGCTCGAGTCCGAGCTCTTCGGGCACAAGAAAGGGGCCTTCACCGGCGCCGTTCAGGATCGGCGCGGCCTGTTCCAGGCCTGCGAGGCAGGCACGCTGTTCCTGGACGAGGTCGGCGACATGCCGGCACCGCTCCAGGTGAAGCTCCTGCGCGCGCTCGAGGAGCGGGTCGTGCGGCCGGTCGGCGCGAACGACGACGTGCCGGTCGACGTGCGCATCATTTCCGCCACGCACCGCAAGCTCGAGGAGCGCATCGTCAGCGGCGAGTTTCGCGAGGACCTGTACTACCGGCTCAATGTCGTGAAGCTCGAGTTGCCGTCGCTCGCCCAGCGCCGTGAAGACATCCCGCTGCTCGCCGGGCACTTCCTCGCCCGGCTCGCCGAGCGCTACGGGCGAGCGCAGCTCGGCATCTCGCCCGAGGCGATGGAATTGCTGGTGGGCGCGGCCTGGCCTGGCAATGTGCGCCAGCTGCTCAACGTGATCGAGCGCGCGGTGGCGCTCACCACCACCGACATGATTCCCGCTTCGCTGGTGCGCCAGGCGCTGGACGTGGGCGAGGGCAGCCTCACCCCGCTCGACGAGGCGCGGCGCGCGTTCGAGCGCGAGTACCTGGTGCGCATCCTGAAGATCACGGGCGGCAACGTGACGCAGGCGGCGCGGCTGGCGGGCCGCAATCGGACCGAGTTCTACCGCCTGCTCGAGCGCCATGCGCTCGAGCCCGGCATGTTCAAGGCGAAGGTGGCTGCAGCCCAGGCGTAGGGTCCTGTCGCCGCCCGGCGACAGCAAAATTCAAGCCGCCACAGCGCCTTGCGTGGCGGGTGACATCCGTCGTCGCCGCCGGCAGACAGAAGCAGCGTGTCAAATTTGTCACCTCGAGCGCCTAACCGACTGAGCGCAAAGTATTTCCTTCCCTTGGCATGCTCATTGCAAGAAATTGTAGGCTGACAATTACAGGCAGGAGGAGCCGCACATGGAGCAGGCCAAGGCAAAGCTCGAGTTGCCGATTTTCGCGCAGGTCGCGGGCGGGTTCGCGATCAGCGCACTCGTGCTGGTGGGCATCAGCGGCTCCATCTACAAGCTGATTGCGCCCCAGGGCTGGTTCGTGCAGGCGTTCGGACACAGTTTCGGTCTCGGTGCGGCGCTCATGGCCGCGGTCCTGGGCGCCGCCGCCGTGGTGTGGGCCCTGCCGGGCTGGATGCCCGCGCAGCGCGCGCGCATTGCCGACGCAGTGGTCTACGGATTCACCATTGCAGGGTTCATCTATCTGGTCCAGATGCTCGCCGGAGGCGGGTTGTAGCGCTGCCCAACCGAACCCCGCAGATTCTCCTCCCCGGGCCCGTCCTTCCCCCCCTACAGGCGGGCCTTTTTTTTTACACCGCGATCGGCGCCTTGATCGCCGGATGCGGATCGTAGTCCTCGAGCGAGAAATCCTCGTACCGGAACTCGAACAGGTCGCGCACCGCGGGGTTGACGCGCATGCGAGGGAAAGGCCGCGGCGAACGCGCTAGCTGCTCGCGCGCCTGCACGAGATGGTTCAGGTACAGGTGCGCATCCCCCAGCGTGAGCACGAATTCCCCCGGCTGCAGGTCGCTCACCTGGGCCACCATCAGCGTGAGCAGGGCGTAGGACGCGATGTTGAACGGTACGCCGAGGAAGAGGTCCGCGCTCCTCTGGTACATCTGGCAGGACAGGCGCCCCCCGGCCACGTAGAACTGGAACAGCGCATGGCAGGGGGGCAGCGCCATGCGGTCGATATCCGCCGGATTCCAGGCGCTCACCAGGTGGCGGCGCGAATCGGGCTTCGCGCGGATTCCCTCGAGCAACTGGCGGATCTGGTCGATCTCGCGCCCGTCGGGCGTGCGCCAGTGGCGCCACTGGTAGCCGTACACGGGGCCGAGCTCGCCGCTCGCATCGGCCCACTCGTCCCAGATGCTGACGCCCCGCTCCTGCAGCCAGCGCACGTTCGTCTCCCCGCGCAGGAACCACAGCAGCTCGACGATGATGGACTTCACGTGCAGCTTCTTCGTGGTGAGCAGCGGAAATCGATCCTGCAGGGGGAAGCGCAACTGACGGCCGAACACCGAGCGCGTGCCGGTACCGGTGCGGTCGGACTTGAGCGCGCCGTGCTCGAGCACCTCCGCCAGGAGGTCCAGGTACTGCCGTTCGCCGGTCGCGCCGCTCATACTGCGATCATCGTATACAGCTCGCGCGCGCTCTGGAAACGCTCGTCCGGCGACTTGGCGAGCAGCCGGTCGAGAATGCCCTGGTAGCCGGCGAGGCGCGCGGGCAGGCGCGGAATCGGCCCGTGCACGTGCTGGTAGACCAGGCCGGCGGGGCCTTCCGCCTCGTACAGGCGGCGCCCGCTCAGCATCTCGTAGAAGATCGCGCCGAGGCTGTAGAGGTCCGAGCGATGGTCGGCCGGCCGCCCGAGGCACTGCTCGGGGCTCATGTAGCGCGGCGTGGCGATCACCTCTCCGTGGCGCGTGAGCGTGGTCGCGGCGGATACGCTCTTTGCCAGCCCGAAGTCCACCAGCACCGGCCGCCCGTTGTCGCGAAACAGGATGTTGGGCGGCTTGAGGTCGCGGTGGATCACGCCGCGCTCGTGGATGGCATCCAGCGCGCGCGCGATCTGCGACAGCACGCGCAGCGCCGCGAGCGAGGTCATGCCCTCGTAGATGCGCGCCGCCAGCGTGCCGCCCGAGAGATATTCCATCGCAATGTACGGGTGCTCGCCGGAGAACCCGTGGTCGTAGATGCGCGCGACATACTCGTTCTGCAAGCCGGCGATCAGGCGATACTCGCGCTCGAAGCGCCTGAGGAATGTCGGGTCCTCGCGTAGTCGCGGGTCCAGCACCTTGAGAACGAGCTGCCGGCCGTCGCGCGTGCGCTCCGCGAGGTAGACCTGCGCCATGCCGCCCTCGCCGATCTTGCGCAGGCTGCGATAGCCGGCAATGCGCCGCTCGTCGCCCGTGAGCGGGGCGCCGATGCGCCGCGCATCCAGCGGCGCGGGCCGCGGCAACGAGGGCAGCCCGCCGGCGGCCTCCGCGCGTCGCACCTCCTGCTCGCGCACGGCGTCCTCGATCGAGCGCACCAGGCGCTCGCCCGTCAGGTCCGCCTTGCGCAGGAAATCTGCCGCGCCGGCCTTCATCCCGCGCAGGGCGAGCGGCTCGCCGCCCGAATCGGTAAGCAGGATCACGGGCGGCGCCTGCGGCTCGCGCAGTGCCCCGGCCATCCAGTCCAGGCTGTCCGCATCCCGTTCAATGAAGATCAGCGCGGCCGTGTAGCCGCCTTCGCGCAGGGCGGCCTGCGGTTGCCCCTTTTCCTGCGGGTCCCATTGCTCGATGGTTGCCGCGGGCCAGCGAGCGCGCAGCATGCCGGCGAGCAAGGTGCGAAAGTCCCGGGAACGGTCCACGAGGAGAAAGCGCATGGGCTGGGGAATCCTCGCTCACAGGCGCTCGCCCAGCCAGGCCGCGATGTCGGCGATCTCCTCGCCGCAGACCGAGTGGGGCATGGGGTACTCGCGCCACTGCACGCGGCAGCCGAGGGACTCGAGATGCGCGCAGGACTGCTGGGCGCGTGCGAGCGGGATGATCTCGTCAAAGCGCCCGTGCGCCATGAAGACCGGGAGCGCCTCGCTCGCCGGGCTGCGCTCCGGCGCGGCCTGCGCTGCGAGTGGCAGATAAGTGGACAGCGCGAGCGCGCCCGCGAGCCGGGCCTCGTGCCGCAGGGCCGTGTGCAGCGCGATCGCGCCCCCCTGAGAGAAGCCGGCGAGCACGATGCGCTGTGGCTGGATGCCGCGGGTGCGCTCGCGCGCGATCAGACCCTCCAGGATCGCCTGCGAGGCGCGGATGCCCGGCTCGTCTTCGAGACCACCGCCCAGCTGCAGGATGTCGTACCAGGCGCGCATGCGCATGCCCATGTTGATCGTCACCGGTCTGGTCGGGGCGTGCGGGAACACGAAGCGCACGCGCAGCCGCGGGGGCAGTCGCAGCTCGGGCACCACCGGCTCGAAATCGTGACCGTCGGCGCCCAGCCCGTGCAGCCAGATCACGGCCGCATCAGGCGAGCTCGCGGTCTCGATCTCGATGGTGTCGGGCAAAGCGCTCACGCCGGCCGCGCGCGTTGCGCCGACTTCGGCCTGAACGCCCTGACCACGGCCTCGTCGGTCTCGATGTACGGGCCGCCGATGAGGTCGATGCAGTACGGGACCGCCGCGAAAACGCCGTCGAGCGTCTCCTGGATGGCCTTCGGCTGACCCGGCAGGTTGATGATCAGAGCCTGCCCGCGCACGACGGCGACCTGGCGCGAGAGGATCGCCGTCGGCACGTACTTGAGGCTCACCGCGCGCATTTGCTCGCCGAATCCCGGCAGGACCTTGTCGGCGACCGCGAGCGTAGCCTCCGGGGTCACGTCGCGCGGCGCGGGTCCGGTGCCCCCGGTCGTGAGCACGAGGTGGCAGCCGCGCGCGTCCACCAGGTCGACGAGCGTCGACTCGATGACCGCGCGCTCGTCGGGAATTAGCCGCTCTTCGAAGCGCAAGGTGGGCGAGCGCACGGCCCGGCCCAGCCAGACCTTGAGCGCCGGGATGCCCTCGTCCCGGTATACCCCGCTCGAGGCGCGGTCGCTCGCGGAGACGACGCCGACGACGAGCGCGCTACTCACCGGCGGCCTCGCGCAGCACGCGGAACAGGTCGCGGTAGGCGCGAGGCGGGCGGCCGTCGGCCTGCTCGCGGCGAGCATTGCGGATGAGCGCGCGCAGCTGCTGCAGGTCGCGCGCGGGGTGCTCGCGAGCGAAATCGGTGAGCGCCGCGTCATCTTCCAGCAGGCGCGCGCGCCAGTGCTCGAGCCGCTGGTGGCGCGCGCGCTCCGCCGCGGAGCCGCCGTGCACCGCCGCGAGCTGGGCGCGGATCGGCTCGGCATCCACCTCGCGCATCAGGCGGCCGACGTACTGCAGCTGGCGCCGCCGCGCCTCATGGCTGCCGATGTGCCGCGCCTCCAGCACCGCGCGCCGCAGATCCTCGGGAATCTGCATGCGCGCCAGATGCGCGTCGGTCAGCTCGACGAGCGCGGTGCCGAGCGCCTGCAGCTCGTGCATGTCCTTCTTGCGGCGGGTCTTGCTGGGCGTTTCGTCCTGCATCGCGCTGTTATGATAGCGCGCCATGCAAGCCGGCGGCCGCTTCACGCATTCGCTCGAGCAACTCCAGGCGCTGGCGGCACAGGCGGTCGCGCATGCGCGGCGTCTCGGCGCGAGCGCCTGCGAGTGCGACGTCTCCGAGGGCCACGGCCTGTCCGTAACGGTGCGCAAGGGCGCCATCGATACGCTCGAGCACAATCGCGACAAGAGCATCGGCGTGAGCGTATATCTCGGCGAGCGGCCGCACGTGCGCCGCGGCCACGCGAGCACGTCGGACTTCTCGCCTGCCGCGCTGGCGCAGACGGTCGAGGCTGCGCTCGCGATCGCCCGGCACACGGCGGAAGACGACTGCGCCGGGCTGCCGGAGCCGGAGCGGCTTGCGCGCGCCATGCCCGATCTGGATCTCTTCCATCCCTGGGCCCTCGCCACGGAGCAGGCGATCGAGCTCGCGCGCCGCTGTGAGGCCGCTGCCTTCGCGCTCTCGCCCCGCATCCGGAACTCCGACGGCGCGTCGGTTTCCGCGCAGCATACGCAGTTCGTTCTCGCCAACAGCCTGGGCTTCATGGGCGGCTTTCCGAGCTCGCGGCACTCCCTCTACCTGTCGGTGATCGCCGAGGACGCGCGCGGCATGCAGCGCGACGACTGGTACAGCGCGGCGCGCGTTCCCGGCTTGCTCGCCGATCCCGAGGCGCTGGGCCGATACGCGGGCGAGCGCGCGCTTTCACGGCTGGGCGCGCGCCGGCTCAGCACCCGTCGCGCGCGCGTGCTGTTCGAGGCGCCCCAGGCGGCGCAGCTGCTCGGCAGCTTCGTCGCGGCGGCGAGCGGCGGCAATCTCTATCGCAAGGCGAGCTTCCTGGCGGACAGCCTCGGACGCGAGGTCTTCGCGAGCGGCGTCCATATCGAGGAAGACCCGCTCGAGCCACGCGCGCTCGCCAGCTCGCCCTTCGACGACGAAGGCGTCTCCACGCAACGGCGCACGGTGGTGCGCAACGGCGTCCTCGAAGGGTACTTCCTCGGCAGCTACGCGGCGTGCAAGCTCGGCATGGCGAGCACGGGCAATGCGGGGGGCAACCACAATCTCACGCTCGCGCCCACGGGCGGGGATTTTCGCGACATGCTCCGTCGGCTCGGGCGCGGCCTGCTGGTCACCGAGCTCCTCGGGCACGGCGTCAACCTGGTGACGGGGGACTATTCGCGGGGGGCCGCCGGCTACTGGGTGGAAGCCGGCGAGATCGCCTATCCGGTCGAGGAGATCACGATCGCCGGCAACCTGCGCGACATGTTCCATCGCGTCGTCGCCGCGGGCAGCGACACGGTGGTCCGCGGCTCGCGTCGCAGCGGGTCGGTGCTCGTCGACGGGATGACAATCGCCGGAGAATAGGGCGCCCGGGAAACTCCCGGGCGACCGGGATGGTCATACGGGCACGCTGCTTGCATGGATTTCGCCATGGCACCGACCCTGAAGCCGGAACCGCCGCACGAGCACCCCGTGGTGGCTCGCATCGGCGTCCTTGCGATTCTGCTCGCCGTGCTCGGCATCCTCTGGGCGCGCTACGAGCTTTACGGCACCCGCGACCTCGAGCAGGCGCTGGACGCACCGAAGCAGCGCGCCGCCGACGCCCGCCTGAAGCCGTCGCCGGATGCCGACAGGGTCGGCCGCAAAACCGACGTCGACGACGCCGTGGCGGCGGGCCGGTGGGCGACCGGATTCGCGCGCTGAATGCGCCCTGCGCTGGGGCATAATCACCCGGCCCTGCCAATTCCGGGAGCTCGCATGAGGTGGGCAGCATTGGCTTGCGCGGTGCTCGTCGCATCTGGCGCGGCCTTGGCGGAATCGCCGGCCGCGCGGGCGCCTGACGTCATCTACGTTCCTACGCCGCAGGACGTCGTGGAGGACATGCTTCGGCTGGCCGATGTCGGCAAGGGTGACGTGCTCTACGATCTCGGCTCGGGCGACGGCCGCATCCCGGTGACGGCCGCGAAGAAGTACGGCGTGCGTGCGATTGGCATCGACATCGATCCCGACCGCATCAAGGAGGCGAACGCGAATGCCCGGCGCAACGGCGTCGTGCGGCTCGTCGAGTTCCGCCAGCAGGACCTGTTCGCCGCGAGCCTTCACGAAGCGACGGTGGTCACGCTCTACCTGCTGCCCGACCTGAACCTGAAGCTGCGCCCGCAGCTGCTCGCCCAGCTGCGGCCCGGCGCGCGCGTGCTCTCGCACCAGTTCGATATGGGAGACTGGAAGCCCGACAAGACGCTGGAGACCAACGGCCGCACGGTCTACCTCTGGGTCATTCCGGCGCGCCAGGAGGCGCGCCGCGCCGGCACGCCGGGACGTTAGTAGGGTGTCGTGAAGTCCAGCCGCTCGTCGCGCAGCACGCCGTAGATGCGCATGGCGGGCCGGTGGTGCAGCTCGAGCGGCGGCAGCGGCTCGGCGTCGAGCTCGAGCGCGGCCACGGAGACGACGCCCATCACCGCGTCCGAGAGCACGAGCTCGCCGGCGCGTGCGCGGTGCACCAGCCGCTCGGCGACGCTCACGCAGTCGCCGAACACCACGGGCCGCCGGTCGCCCGCGGGGCCCGCCTCGCCGTACACGGCCTCGCCGCGGTGCACGCCCAGCGACACGGCCGTGCGCAGCCCGAAGTCGCGCTCCCATTCCTGCGTGAGCGCGTCGAAGTCGGCGAATATCCTCTGCGCCGTGCGCACGGCCTTCTCGGCCAGCGCCGGGGGCGCGCCGCCGCAGAACGCCGCGACCAGCGAATCGTTGTGCACGGCGAGCGCGAGGCCGCCATGCGCTCGTGCCGCGCCTGCGGCCAGCGCGAAGAATCGGTCGACCAGCGCGAGCACGCGCTCGGCATCCAGCATTTCCGACATGCGCGTGAAATTTCGCAGCTCGGCGATGAGGATCACCGAGTCCACCCGCACGGCCTTGGATGGCTCTGGCCGCTGGGTCACGGTGGCTGCACCCCTTCCCATGTACGGGTCTCCAGGTAATGCGACGCGGGCATCGTAGGCAGCGCGCCGGCGCGCCGGGGAGGAAATATTCCCGCCCCGGCCGGAGGCGCGGACGGGCGGCCGACGGCCGCCGACCGGCGCGCCGGCTCAGCCGAGGAGCGCAAGCAGGGCAACCAGCACCACGATGAGCGCACCGGCCGCCAGAAACGCGAGCGACGCGTTGGACACGCTGGGCAGGTCGGGGTCGCGCGGCACTGGCGCGGGCGCATGCTCGTCGTGCGCCTCTTCGTGCGCGGGAGCCGACGAGCCCCCGCCGTGCATCGCGCCCACCTTCTCGTTGAATGCGGCAAAGAAGTCCTGCGACACCTTCTTCGCCGCCGCGTCTACCAGGCGCGAGCCGATCTGGGCGAGCTTGCCGCCGACACTCGCCTTGGCCTCGTAGCGCAGCAGCGTGGCGTCACCGTCGGGCGATAGCCGCACCTGCGCCGAGCCCTTGCCGAAGCCGGCCGCGCCGCCCTGGCCCTCGAAGGCAAGGCTGTAGGAATCCGGCGGCTTGATGTCGGACAGCGCCAGCTTGCCCTTGAACTTCGCGCTCACCGGGCCCACGCGCGCCACCATGAGCACCTGGTACTCGTTCTCCGCCACGCGCTCGATCGACTCGCAGCCCGGAATGCAGGCCTTGAGAATCTCCGGGTCGTTGAGCGCGGCCCAGGTCTCCGCCTGCGACGCGGAGATGCGCTCTTCGCCGCTCATGTCCATGCGCTTGCCTCCATTTTCCTCGCGGGCGGCCGGCTCAGCGCGTGCGCGAGCTCGACCAGACTCTTCAGATTATGCACCGGCAGGAACAGGTCGACGTGCGGCAGCATGGCACGCACGCCCGCGGGCTTGGCCTCGAAGCGCTCGTAGCGCAGCAGCGGATTGAGCCAGACGAGCAGCCGGCAGGACTTCGCCAGGCGCTCCATTTCCTCCGCGAGGCCTTCGCCCGCCTCCCGGTCCAGGCCGTCGGAGACGAGCAGCACGCAGGCGCTCTGGCCGAGCACGCGGCGGCCCCAGCGCCAGTTGAACTCGCGCAGGCAGGTGCCGATGCGCGTGCCCCCCGACCAGTCCTTGATCGCCTCGGCCACGCGCGCCATGGCCACGTCCACGTCCCGGTGCCGCAGGGCGCGGGTCACGTTGGTGAGCCGCGTGCCGAAGACGAAGGTGTGCACGCGATCGCGGTCATTGGTGATCGCGTGCAGGAAATGCAGGAACATGCGCGCGTAAGGATTCATCGACCCGGAGATGTCGCACAGCACGACGAGCGGCGGGTGGATGACGCGCGGCCGCGCGCGCACCAGCGGGATGACGTCGCCGCCTTCGCGCAGGCTCTCGCGCAGCGTGGCGCGCAGGTGCACGCGCGCGCCGCGCAGGTGCGCCTCCTGGCGCCGCGTGCGCACCAGGGGAAGCGGCAGACGCAGCTCGCGCATCATGCGGCGCGCCTCGGCGAGCTCCGCCGCCGACATGGTGTCGAAGTCCATGCGCTGCAGCACCTCGCGCGCCGAGAACGTGAGCCGCGCGTCGAGCTCGATCTTCTCTTCCTCGCGCTCGCGCGGCTCGGGCTTTTGCTGCGCGTACAGCGCGTCGGTCAGGCGCTGGCTCTGCTGCTCGTCGGGCCTGGGGGTCCGCCCGACGGTCTTGGGCAGCAGCATCTGCATCATCTTCTCGGTGAGCCGGGGATCCCGCCAGAACAGGCGAAACGCCTGGTCGAAGACCGGCCGCTGCTCTTCGCGCGAGATCAGCACCGACGACATCGTCCAGTACCAGTCGTCGCGGCGCTCGGCGCCGGCGATCTCGAGGGCCTTGACGCAGTCGACGACGCGGTCGGGGCCGAGGCGCATGCCCGCCGCGCGCAGCAGGCGCACGAAGTGCATGACGTTCTCGGGCAGGCGGCCCCGGCCGGCGCCGCCGTCGAGCGGCCCGAGCATCTAGGCCGCGGCCGCCGCGGACTTCGCCTCGCCCACCAGGCGCGCGGCTTCCTCGCCGGAAATCTTCTCGATGTCGTCCTGGTACTTGAGCAGGACGCCCAGCGTGTTGTTGACCGTCTCCGGGTCGAGCGCCATGCGGTCGAGCGCCACCAGGCAATTGGCCCAGTCGATGGTCTCGGCCACGCCGGGCAGCTTGAACAGGTCCACGCCGCGCAGGCGCTGCACGAAGGCCACCACCTCGCGCGAGAGCGCCGCGGAGGCCTTGGGCGCCTTGCGCTTCAGGATCTCAAGCTCGCGGCGCGCGTCCGGGTAGTCCACCCAGTGGTAGAAGCAGCGGCGCTTGACCGCGTCGTGGATCTCGCGCGTGCGGTTGGACGTGAGCACCACGATCGGCGGCTCGGCGGCGCGCAGCGTGCCGATCTCCGGCACCGTGATCTGCCAGTCCGAGAGCACTTCCAGCAGGTAGGCCTCGAACGGCTCGTCGGTGCGGTCCAGCTCGTCGATGAGCAGCACGGGCGCCGCGCCGGGCTTGCCCTCCAGCGCGAGCGCGAGCGGCCGCTTGATGAGGAAGCGCGCATCGAAGATGTCGTGCGCCATCTTGTCGCGCGAGGTCTCGCCTGCGGCCTCGGCCAGCCGGATCTCGATCATCTGCCGCGGATAGTTCCACTCGTAGGCCGCCTGCGCGATGTCCAGACCCTCGTAGCACTGCAGGCGGATCAGCTCGCGGCCGAGCGTCTGCGCGATGACCTTGGCGATCTCGGTCTTGCCGGTGCCGGCCTCGCCCTCGAGAAAGAGCGGGCGACGCATGGCGAGCGAAAGGTAGAGCGCGGTGGCGAGGCTGCGGTCGGCGACGTAGTCGGCCGAGGCGAGCAGGGTCTGGGTCTGGTCGATCGAGGCGGGAAGCGGCTGCGGCATGCCGCATTTTATCCCGGCGGGCCGCGCCGCCGCAGCCGGGCGACGAGGATCCACAGCAGGTTCACGGCGATCCAGGTGATCGCGCCGCCGACGATCGCGAACACCGCCAGGCCGAGCGCGAGCGGCTTGCCGATCGTGGCGAAGCGCTCCGCCCAGGTCTGCGGATCACGGCCTTCCGCCTCGGCCTCGCGCTCAACCGCCGCGACGCTCGCCGCGTCCGGCGTCTCACCGAGCAGATTCGACCCCGTGCGGTAGGCAAGCACCCAGATCGGCCCGTAGGTCAGCGGGTTGGACACGAGCGTGGATACGGCGGCCACCGGCAGGTTGGCGCGGAGCAGCAGCGCGAGCAGCGCCGAGGCGAGGATCTGCGCGACGGGGATCAGGAAGCCGAAGAACACGCCGAGCGCCGCACCGAGCGCGACGCTCTGCCGGTCGAAGTGCCACAGCCCCGGACGGTCGAGCAACGGCCCGAGCCAGCGCAGCGAGCGATGGGCCCGCAGCGTCTCGCGGGAAGGCAGCCAGCGGTGCAGCTTCGCGCTACTTCAGCGCGGCTGCGACCGCGCGCTTGGCCATGACCGTGATGAGGTGCGCCCGGTACTCGGCGCTCGCGTGCAGGTCGCTGTTCAGGCCGTCGGGCTTCACCTTCAGGCCCGCGACCGATTCGGGGGCGAACTTGGCGGCGAGCGCCTTCTCCATCTCGGCGAGTCGCAGCGCGCAGGGCCCGGCGCCGGTGACCGCGACGCGCACGCCCGCGCCCGTGTCGGCGACGAATACGCCGACGATGGCGAAGCGCGAGGCCGGGTTCTTGAACTTCATGTAGGCGGCGCGCTTCGGAATCGGGAAGGACACCGACGTGATGATCTCGCCCGGCTTGAGCGCGGTCTCGTACAGCCCCTTGAAGAACTTGTCGGCCGCGTGCGTGCCCTTGGTGGTGGTGATCGTGGCGTTCAGGCCCAGCACCGCCGCCGGATAGTCGGCCGCCGGGTCGCTGTTGGCGAGCGATCCGCCGAGCGTGCCCATGTTGCGCACCTGCCGGTCGCCGATCATGCCGGCGAGCGCGGCGAGCGCGGGGATCGCCTTCTTCACCTCCGCGGAGCCCGCGACCTCGGCGTGGCGCGTCATCGCGCCCACGACCACGTTCTTGCCGTCCACCTTGATGCCGGCGAGATCCTTGAGCTGAACCAGGTCGATGATGTCCGAGGGCGCGGCGAGGCGCAGCTTCATGGCCTGCACCAGCGACTGGCCGCCGGCGAGGATCTTGGCGTCGGCGCTTTTCGCCGCGAGCGCCGCGGCGTCGTTCACGTTCGAGGGGCGGTGGTAATTGAATGCGTGCATCGTCTTCTCCTCAGGCGGCTTTGTTCTGTTGCAGCGTGCGCCACACGGTCTGCGGCGTGGCCGGCATCGGGATGTCCTTCACCCCCAGCGCGTCGGTGATCGCGTTGATGAGCGCCGCGGGCGCGCCGATGGCGCCCGCCTCGCCGCAGCCCTTCACGCCGAGCGGATTGTGCGTGCAGGGCGTCTCGCGCGTGTCCACCTGGAACGAGGGCACGTCGTCGGCGCGCGGAATGCAGTAGTCCATGAACGAGCCGGTGAGCAGCTGGCCGTGCGAGTCGTACTTGGCGCCCTCGGTCATGGCCTGGCCGATGCCTTGCGCGAGGCCGCCGTGCACCTGGCCCTCGACGATCATCGGGTTGATGATCTTGCCGAAGTCGTCCACCGCCACCCATTTTTCGATCTTCACCACTCCGGTCTCCGGATCCACCTCCACCTCGCAGACGTAGGTGCCCGCGGGAAAGGTGAAGTTGGATGGATCGTAGAAGGCGTTTTCGTTCAGGCCCGGCTCGAGCTTGTCGTGCGGGTAGTTGTGCGGCACGTACGCGGCGAACGCAATCTCGCCGAAGGTCTTTTTCTTGTCGGTGCCCGCGACCTTGAACTCGCCGTTCGCGTACTCGATGTCGGCTTCGGCCGCCTCCAGCAGGTGCGCGGCGATCTTCTTGCCCTTGGCGATGATCTTGTCCAGGGCCTTCACGATCGCGGTGCCGCCGACCGCGATCGAGCGCGAGCCGTAGGTGCCCATGCCGAAGAGGATCTTCGAGGTGTCGCCGTGGACGATGTCCACGCTCTCCACCGGCAGCCCGAGGCGGTCGGCGACGACCTGCGCGAAGGTGGTCTCGTGGCCCTGCCCGTGCGAGTGCGAGCCGGTGAAGACCGTGACCGAGCCGGTGGGGTGCACGCGGATCTCGCCCGCCTCGAACAGGCCCGCGCGCGCGCCGAGCGAGCCCGCCACCGCCGAGGGCGCGATGCCGCAGGCCTCGATGTAGGCCGCGTAGCCGAGGCCGCGCAGCCTGCCCTTCGCCTCCGAGGCCTTCTTGCGCGCGGCATAGCCGGCGACGTCGGCCATCTTCTGCGCCGCGTCCATGGTCGCATCGTAGTTGCCGGTGTCGTAGAGCAGCGCGACCGGCGTCTGGTAGGGGAAGCTGCGGATGAAGTTCTTGCGCCGGATCTCGGCGGGGTCCATCTTCAGCTCCCGCGCCGCCGTCTCCACGAGGCGTTCCACCACGTACGTCGCCTCCGGCCGCCCAGCGCCGCGGTAGGCGTCGACCGGCGCGGTATTGGTGAACACCGCCGTGACCTCGCAATAGATGGCGGGCGTCGTGTACTGGCCCGCGAGCAGCGTCGCGTACAGGATCGTCGGGATGCACGAGGCGAAGGTGGACAGGTAGGCGCCCAGGTTCGCCGTCGTCTTCACGCGCATGGCGAGGAACCTGCCGTCCTTGTCGAGCGCGAGCTCGGCCACCGTGTGGTGGTCGCGCCCGTGGGCGTCCGAGGTGTAGGACTCCGAGCGGTCGGCGGTCCATTTCACCGGGCGCCCGAGCTGCCTGGAGGCCCAGGTGACGACCACGTCCTCTGCGTAGAGGTAGATCTTGGAGCCGAATCCGCCGCCGACATCGCCCGCGACCACGCGCACCTTGTGCTCTGGCAGGCCCATGACGAACGCCGTCATCAGCAGCCGCTCGACGTGCGGGTTCTGGCTGGCGACGTAGAGGGTGTAGCTGTCGTCGGCGCGGTTGTAGGAGCCGTTCGCCGCGCGCGGTTCGATCGCGTTCGGGATGAGCCGGTTGTTGACGAAGTCGAGCTTGGTGACGTGCGCGGCCTTGGCGAAGGCCGCGTCCACCGCGGCCTTGTCCCCGAGCGCCCACACGTAGCAGGTGTTGTCCGGCGCGATGTCGTGGATCTGCGGCGCGCCTTTCGCGCGCGCAATGCGCCCGTCCGCCACCGCCGGGAGGACCTCGTAGTCCACCTGCACCAGCTCGGCGGCGTCGCGCGCCTCGTCCAGCGACTCGGCGACCACGACGGCGACGCGCTCGCCGACGTGCCGCACCTTGCCGTGAGCGAGCACGGGGTAGGGCGGCTCCTTCATGGGCTGCCCGTTCACGTCGGTGATCAGCCAGCCGCAGGGCAGGCCGCCGAGCTTGGCGGCGGCGACGTCATCGCCCGTGTAGACGGCGAGCACGCCCGGCGCGGTCTTCGCCTTGGCCGTGTTCACGGACTTGATCTTCGCGTGCGCGTGCGGCGAGCGCACGAACGCGGCGTAGGTCTGGCGCGGCAGCGTGACGTCGTCGGTGTACTGGCCCGCGCCGGTGAGAAAGCGGACGTCCTCTTTGCGCTGTACGCGAGCGCCGATCAGCGGTGCACCCATGGGGCGCCTCCTTTGGCTCTACTTGCCTGCGGCCATGGCCTTGGAGCCGGCCACGATGGATTTGACGATGTTGTGGTAGCCCGTGCAGCGGCACAGGTTCCCGTCGAGCGCCTCGCGCACTTCCTGCTCGCTCGCGCCCGGATGGCGCTGCGCGAAGTCCACCGCGTTCATCACCATGCCCGGGGTGCAGAAGCCGCACTGCAGGCCGTGATGCTCCTTGAATGCCGCCTGCATCGGATGCAGCGTCCCGTCGGGCTTGGCGAGCCCCTCGATGGTGACGACGTCGGCGCCCTCGGCCTGCATGGCGAGCATGGAGCAGGACTTCACGGCCTTGCCGTTCATGTGCACGGTGCAGGCGCCGCACTGGGCGGTGTCGCAGCCGACGTGCGTGCCGGTGAGCCGAAGGTGCTCGCGGATGAAGGTAACGAGGAGCGTGCGCGCCTCGACCTCCCCCGTGACAGGCTTGCCGTTGACCTTCATGGATACCTTCACTGGCATGCGGCCTCCTAGCGGTATGCGTGGATTCTTTTCGGGCGGGACGGCAATCCTAGCCAAGCGCGAACGGTGTATCAATGTTGCGCCGCAATAGCGCGTGCAGGAGTAGACTGCCCGGCATGGATTCCGTCGATATCGAAGTCGTGCGCAGCGCCGAGGCCTGGCGCAAGTCGGGCCACCGCGTCACCCTCGGCACCATCGTCAAGACCTGGGGCTCGTCGCCCCGGCCAGTCGGCGCGCTCGTCGCCATCCGCGACGACGGGCAGGTCGTCGGCTCGGTCTCGGGCGGCTGCGTCGAGGACGACCTCATCGAGAAGGTGAGGGCGAGGGCGGTCGCCGCCGAAAAACCCCAGGTCATGACTTACGGTGTGACGAACGAGGACGCGACGCGCTGGGGGCTGCCCTGCGGCGGAACGCTGCAGGTGGTGCTCGAGCCGGTGGGCCCGCAAAGCGGGCTCGGCGATCTGCTCGAGGCGATCAGCCACCAGCAGCTCATGCGGCGGCGCCTGGAGATGGACTCGGGCCGCGTGACGCTCGAATCCGGGCGCTGGAGCGACGCGCTCGAGTTCGACGGCAGGGTGCTCGTCACGGTGCATGGGCCGCGCTGGCGGCTGCTGCTCATCGGCGCGGGGCAGCTGACGCACTACCTCACCCACATGGCGAAGATGCTCGACTATCACGTGACGGTGGTCGAGCCGCGCGAGGAGTACTCGGCCGGCTGGAACGTGCCGGGCGTGGAGCTCGAGCGCGGCATGCCCGACGACGTGATCCGCGACATGAACCTCGATGCCCACAGCGCGGTGATCGCGCTGACGCACGACCCGAAGATCGACGACCTCGCGCTGCTGGAGGCGCTCAAGTCGGCGGCGTTCTACGTGGGCGCCATCGGCTCGAAAAAGAACAACGACGCGCGCCGCCAGCGCCTGCTCGAGTTCGACCTGTCCGAGGCGGAAATCGCGCGGTTGCGCGGCCCGGTCGGGCTCTACATCGGCTCCAAGACCCCCCCCGAGATCGCCGTGGCGATCCTCGCCGAGATGACCGCGGTGCGCCACGGCGTGGCCGAGCCCAGCTGGGCGGCCAAGCCGGCCGCGCGCTTCGACCCGTCGGCCTGCGAGGTGAAGACTTGAAGCTGGTGGGCCTGCTGCTCGCAGCAGGCGCCGCCACCCGCTTCGGATCCGACAAGCTGCGACACCCCCTGCCGCACGGCGTCGCCGTGGCGGTGCAGGCAGCGCGCCACCTGAAGGCCGAGGTGCCGCGCGTGATCGCGGCGGTGCGCCCCGGGTCGGCGGAGACGACGCGCGCGCTCGCCGCGGAAGGCTGCGAGGTGGTGAGTTGCGAGCGTGCGGCAGAAGGCATGGGCGCGAGCCTCGCCTGCGCGGTGCGCGCTGCGGGCGAGGCCGACGGCTACCTGGTCGCGCTCGCCGACATGCCGTTCGTGCGCCGCACGACGATCGCCGCGGTGCGCGAGGCGCTCGAGCGTGGCGCGCTCGTCGCCGCGCCGTACTGGCGCGCCCGGCGCGGCCACCCGGTCGGCTTCGCGGGAACCCTGCGAGCGGAGCTCGAGGCGCTGGCCGGCGACGATGGCGCGAAGCGCGTGCTCGAGGCGCACGCCGAGCGGCTGGTGAAAGTGCCGGTGGGCGACCCGGGGGTGCTGCGCGACATCGACCGCCCTGCCGATCTCGCGCCGCCGCTCGCGGTGTAGCGCGGCGGTCGGTTACACTTCGCGCATTCTCTTGGGGGGCTCGGGCCCGCGTGGAAACGGCGCAGCGAGCGGTGTTGTTCGCGGATGTCACCGACAGCACCCACATGTACGAGACGCTCGGCGACGCGCGCGCACTGGCGCTGATCAACGAGCTGCTCGGACTCCTGGATAAAGCGGCGGGCGAGCGCGGCGGCACCGTGCTGAAGAAGCTCGGCGACGGTGTCGTCTACGAGTTTCCAACCCCGGATGCGGCCTGCCGCGCGGCCTGCGACATGCAGCTCGCCGCGCAGAGCACGCCGGCCGCGCGCCCGGCCGATCGCCTCGCCATCAAGGTCGGCTTCACCTACGGCCCGGTCGTGGTCTCCGACGGCGATCTCTTCGGCGACACCGTGAACGTGTGCTCGCGCCTGGTCGCGCTCGCCAATCCCGAGCAGGTGCTGACCACGCAGCAGACCGTGGATGCGCTCGCCCCGGAGCTGCGCGCGCGCTGCCGGCAACTCTTTCCCATTCGTGTGCGCGGCCGGCAAGAGGAGATCGTCGCCTGCAGCGTGCTCTATCGCTCCGATCCCGACGCCACCGAGACGAACCTGACGCGCGCCTCGATCACGCGCGCGCGCGATGCGCTACTCAAGATCAGCTACGAAGGCGCCATGCACGTGGTGCGCTCGGATGGCGGGGCGCTGCGCATCGGCCGCGACAAGGACAACGACCTCGTCGTCGAGAGCCACTTCGCGTCGCGCCACCACGCGCGGCTGTACGCGCGGGAGGGCCACTTCGTGCTGCAGGACCTTTCTTCCAACGGCACCTACCTGCTCGCCGACGGCAACAGCGCCGAGATCCTGCTGCGCCGCGAGGAGGCGGTGCTCGGGGAGCGCGGCTGGATCGGCCTGGGCAACAGCGCCACGCGGCACGGCGACCATGCTTTGCGCTTCCGGGTGGAGGGGGACGACGACTAGCCTGTAGAATCGGCCGCTTTCCCGCCGTCCCCGCCCATGGCCGCCCCCGACCTCCTTGCCCGCACCGACCCCGAGCTCTGGGACGCGATCAGCCAGGAGCGGCGCCGCCAGGAGGACCACGTCGAGCTGATCGCCTCCGAGAACTACGTGAGCCCCGCGGTGCTCGCCGCGCAGGGTTCCGTGCTCACCAACAAGTACGCCGAGGGCTATCCCGGCCGCCGCTACTACGGCGGCTGCGAGTACGTGGACATCGCCGAGACGCTCGCCATCGAGCGCGCGAAGAAGCTCTTCGGCGCGGACTGGTCGAACGTGCAGCCGCACTCCGGCTCGCAGGCGAATCAGGCGGTGTACTTCGCGACCCTCAGCCCGGGCGACACGGTGCTCGGCATGTCGCTCGCGCACGGCGGGCACCTCACGCACGGCTCGCCGGTGAACCTCTCGGGCAAGCTCTACCGGTTCGTGTCCTACGGCCTGGATGCGAACGAGCGGATCGACTACGACCAGGCCGAAAAGCTCGCGCTTGAGCACCGGCCCAGGCTGATCGTCGCCGGAGCCTCTGCCTACTCCCTCGCCATCGACTGGAAGCGTTTCCGCAGCATCGCGGACACGGTGGGCGCGCTCCTCATGGCCGACATGGCGCACTATGCGGGCATGATCGCGGTCGGGCTGTATCCGTCCCCCGTCGGCGTCGCGCATTACGTGACGAGCACCACGCACAAGACATTGCGCGGCCCGCGCGGCGGCTTCGTGCTCGGCACCGGCGACACCGCGAAGGCGGTCAACTCGGTCGTCTTTCCCGGCCTGCAGGGCGGGCCGCTCATGCACGTGATCGCCGCGAAGGCGGCGGCTTTCGGCGAGGCGCTCAGGCCCGAGTTCAAGGCCTACCAGCAGCAGGTGCTCGACAACGCCAAGGCCATGGCGCGCACGCTCGCCGCGCGCGGCGTGCGCATCGTCTCGGGCGGCACGGAGTCGCACATGATGCTCCTCGACCTGCGCTCGAAGCGTCTCACCGGCAAGGCGGCCGAAGAGGCGCTCGGGCGCGCGCACATGACGGTGAACAAGAACGCGGTGCCGAACGACCCGGAGAAGCCGATGGTCACCTCGGGCGTGCGCATCGGCACGCCTGCGATGACCACGCGCGGCTTCCGGGAGGCCGAGGCCGAGCGCCTGGCGAGCCTGATCGCCGACGTGCTCGACCGGCCCGGCGACGACGCGCACCTCGCGCGCATCGCGGGCGAGGTGAAGGCGCTCTGCGCCGCGTTCCCGGTCTACGCCTAGGGCGCCATGCGCTGCCCCTTCTGCGGCCACGAGGACACCCAGGTGGTCGACACGCGCTCGAGCACCGAGGCGAGCGCGATCCGCCGTCGCCGCCGCTGCCCGTCCTGCGACAAGCGCTTCACCACCTACGAGCGCGTGGACCTGAAGCTCCCGCGCCTGGTGAAGAAGGACGGCAGCCGCGTGGAGTTCGACCGCGAGAAGCTCCTCGGCAGCATGAAGATCGCGCTGCGCAAGCGCCCCGTGGCCACGGAAGCGCTCGAGGCCGCCGTGCAGAAGATCGAGGACCGGCTGCGCGCCATCGGCGAGCGCGAAGTGCCCACGAGCCGCGTGGGCGACCTCGTCATGCGCGAGCTCGCGCGCCTGGACAAGATCGCCTACATCCGCTTCGCCTCGGTGTACCGGCGGTTCGAGACGCCCGAGGACTTCCGCGAGGCGCTGCAGGAAGTGAAGGCGAAGAAGCGGCGCAGGTGAGCGCCTTCTCCGAGTTCGACGCCGCCATGATGCGGCGCGCGCTCGCGCTGGCCGAGAAGGGCCTGTACACCGCGACGCCCAATCCGCGCGTCGGCTGCGTCATCACGCAGGGCGAGTCCGTGGTGGGCGAGGGCTGGCACGCGCGGGCGGGCGAGCCGCACGCCGAGGCCGACGCCATGGTGCAGGCGAGCGCCGCGGCGCGAGGCGGCACGGTCTACGTGACGCTCGAGCCGTGCAATCACCAGGGACGCACTCCGCCCTGCGCGCAGACGCTGATGAAGGCGGGCGTGGCGCGCGTGGTGGCAGCGATGCGCGATCCGAACCCGCGCTCGAACCGCGGTGGCGACGCGCTCCTCGCTGCGGGCGTGAGGTTCGAGGTCGGGCTGCTCGAGGACGAGGCACGCGAACTCAATCCCGGCTTCGTCTCGCGCATGACGCGCGGCCGGCCGTGGGTGCGCATGAAGATCGCGGCGACGCTGGACGGCCGCACCGCGCTCGCGAACGGCCAGTCGCAATGGATCACGGGGCCCGAGGCGCGAGCCGACGGCCATCGCTGGCGCGCGCGCGCCTGCGCGATCCTCACCGGCGCGGGCACCGTGCGCGCGGACGACCCGCGGCTCACCGTGCGCGAGTTCGAGACCTTGCGCCAGCCGCTGCGCGTCATCGCCGACAGCCACCTGGAGACGCCGGCCGGCGCGCGGATCCTGCAGGGCGACAAGGTGCTGATCTTCGCGGCGCGCGAGGGCAAGTCGCCGCCGAACGCCGAGGTCGTCGTGCTGCCCAATGCGGCCGGCAAGGTGGACTTGGCGAAGATGATGGCCGAGCTCGCGCATCGAGGCGTGAACGAGCTGCATGTCGAGGGGGGATTCAAGCTGAACGGCTCGCTCGTGCGCGAAGGGCTGGTGGACGAGCTCCTCGTCTACCTGAACCCCAGCCTGCTCGGCGATTCCGCACAAGGGATGGTGAACCTCGCCGCGATGACCTCGCTTGACGAGCGCGTAAAGCTCGAGCTGCGTTCGGTGGAACGCGTGGGCGAGGACATCCGCATCCTCGCGAGGCTCGCCTGATGTTCACGGGCATCGTGCAGGCCGTGGGCAAGATCGTCAGCGCGCGGCCCTTCGTGGTGGACGCAGGCAAGCTGCCGCTTGCGGACGTGAGGCGCGGCGACTCGATCTGCATCCAGGGCGCCTGCCTCACGGTGGTTAAGAAGCGCGGCAAGCGCCTTTCGTTCGATGTCTCGCAGGAGACGCTCGAGTGCACCACGGGCCTCGATCGCCCCGGGCCGGTGAACCTGGAGAAGGCGCTGCGCCTCGCCGACCGGCTCGGCGGGCACCTCGTCACGGGCCACGTGGACGGCGTCGGGCTGTTGACCCGGGTGGACGGCAGCGTCTACACCTTTCACGCGCCGAAGGCGGTGGCGAAGTACGTCGCGGCGAAGGGATCGATCTGCATCGACGGCGTGAGCCTCACGGTCAACCGCGTGAAGGGGTCGGAGTTCGAGGTGAACCTGATTCCGCACACCCTCAAGGTGACGACGCTTTCGCGCTTGAAGCCGGGGAGCGAGGTGAACATGGAAGCCGACCTCGTCGCGCGCTACGTGGAAGGCATGTCGAAGGCCAGGTAGATGCTCAAGGGACAATGCTGGTGGGTGACCGGCGCCTCCTCGGGGATCGGCGAGGCGCTCGCGCGCGCGCTCGCCGGCAAGGGCGCGAGCGTCATCCTCTCAGGGCGCAACGTCGCCGCCCTCGACGCCGTGGCGAAGGACTGCGCGGACGCGCTCGTGCTGCCGTTCGAGGCGACCGAGTTCCAGAGGATCCCCGGGCTTGCGGAGCGCGCCTGGGGCTGGAAGGGCCGGGTGCACGGCCTGGTGAACAACGCCGGCATCTCGCAGCGCTCGCTCGCGGTGGACACGCAGTTCGCGGTCTACGAGAGGATGATCGCGGTGGACCTGCTCGGGCCGATCGCGCTCGCGCAGTCCCTCCTGCCGAAGATGGTGCAGGCGGGCGGCGGGCGGATCGTCGCCATCGCGAGCGTGGCGGGGCTGGTGGGCGCGCCGCTCCGCTCGGCGTACTGCGCGGCGAAGCACGGGCTGGTCGGCTACCACGACGCGGTGCGGGCGGAGAACGAGCATTTGGGGATCAAGGTCCACGTGATCGCGCCCGGATCCGTCAGAACCAACGTGTCGCGCAACGCGCTGAATGCCGACGGCTCGCGCCGCGGCGTCAGCGATTCCGCGATCGACAATGGCCTGCCCCCCGAGGGCGCCGCCAAGGCGATTCTCGAAGCAATCGAGCAGGAGAAGCGCGAGCTCGTGCTCGCAAAGGGCGTGGAGCACGACATCGTCGTCCAGCGCCGCAGCGATCCAGACGCGGTATTCGACCGGCTGTCGGCGATGGTGCGCGACGGCTACGCGAAGAAGCTTGCCGCCGGCAAGGACTAGGCCTGATAAGAAGATCCCGGACGGCCTTGTGGCTCTCCGGGATCCGCGGCTGAACCGGCTCAGGCCGGGACTGCCGAGCGCGCCGGGCTGAAGCCGGGAAGCCGCAGCGCGAACGCCCCGCTGCCGATCAACGCCTGCGCCCCCGCGAGCACCACCAGGTACAGCGGATATTCCCAGCCGCCGTTGGCGCTGGAGAACACCCAACCGTTGCCGATGTGCGCCCAGGTCGCGCCGAGAAGCACAGGCACGAGGGACAGGGACACCCAGCGTGTGCCGATGCCGAGCACGAGCATCACGCCGCCGACGGCTTCCATCCAGAAGACGAGGTAGGCAAGGAAGCCCGGAAGCCCGATGGACTCGAAGAACTGGGCCGTGCCGGGCAGGGTGTAGATGACGTGCTTGAGGAGCACGCTGTGGGCGATGAACATGACCCCCAGGCTCACGCGCAGGAGGGCAATGCCGTATTCGACGTGACGAGGCATGGCGATTCTCCTCAAGCCGCCGCCGCGACGGTCTCGACGCGGAAGCCTTTCTGCACCCAGCGCTCCCAGCCGCCCTCGACTTCGATGGCGCGGAAGCCCTGCCGGGCAAGCTCGAGCGAGGCCTCGGCCGCCAGGTGGCAGGTCTGGTCGTAGCAGTACACGTACACCGGCAGGTCCCTGCGCAGGGCAGGGCCCTGCCACTTGCCGCGCGGCAGGTTGACCGCGCCGGGGACGTGGCCGCGGGCGAAGTCGCTCGGGAGGCGCACATCGACCACCTGGAAGCCGCCCTTGGCGGAGCTCACGGCGGCCTCGAGCTCGTGCACGCCGGTGGTATAGGCGACGCGGGAGGCGAAGTGCTCCTGCGCGCGCTGCAGATCGTAGTTCTCCATGTTCCGTCTCCTTGAAAGGTTGGGGGCGGAGTCCCGCCCGACGCCGGCCATGATGCCGATCGACGCGCCTGGGAAAAACGTGGGCAATCGAATAACATTGTTCACGATAGAAGACTAATGGGATCCGGCCATGGAGAACCTCGCCGACATCGCCGTCTTCGTGCAGGTCGTGGACGCGGGCAGCTTCACCGCTGCCGCTGAGCAGCTCAACATCTCCAAGGCGGTGGTGAGCAAGTACGTCACTAGGCTGGAAGCACGCCTCGGCGCACGGCTGCTCCAGCGCACGACGCGCCGCCTGACGCTGACGGAGGCGGGCGAGGCGCTCTATGCGAAGAGCGCCGGCGCGCTCGCCGAGCTCGCGGATGCGGAAAAGGACGTCGCGCGCCTCACCGGGGCGCCTCGCGGGCACCTGCGCGTGACCGCCCCGACGTACTTCGGCAGCAGCATCCTCGCGCCGCTCCTGAAGGAGTTCGCCGCGCGCTACCCGGAGATCCGGCTCGAGCTCGACCTCGACGATCGCATCACCGACCTGGTGAAGGACCGCTTCGACGTCGCGGTGCGCATCACCTCGCAGGTGGACCCGGGGCTGGTCGCGCGGCGGCTCGCCGACTCCGCGCTCGTGGTCGTCGGCTCGCCTGCCTACTTCAAGCGCCGCGGCATGCCGAAGACCC
Source organism: Burkholderiales bacterium (assembly GCA_050246035.1). GTDB lineage: Bacteria > Pseudomonadota > Gammaproteobacteria > Burkholderiales > SG8-39 > JAABQT01. Next base: position 1,136 of record JBFWWT010000007.1, on the reverse strand, counting down.
CCGCCGACCTGAACGCGCACGCCTGCCTCGGCTACAGCCTTGCGCGCATGCCGAATGAATGGCGCTTCAAGCCGCCGAAGGGCCGCTGGATCGCGGTCAGGCTCGACTGCCCGCTCTACTGCAACAGCGACTTCGTGCTCAAGCAGGCGGCCCTGGACGGGGTGGGTATCGCGCTCTTCCCGCGCTTTTTCGTCGCGCGCGAGCTCACGGACGGGCGGCTCGTGCAGGCGCTCGCCGGCTACGGCACGCCCGTGCTCTCCATCAACCTGGTGTACGTCTCGCGAAGGAACCTGCTGCCCAAGGTGCGCGCCTTCGTGGACTTCCTCGCCGGGCGGCTGCCGGGGCAAGCGCTCTGAGGCAACACTTCGACGCAAATCGTTACAGCGTGCGCGAGGGGTTGCCGCTAGATTCGGCGTGTGATCACGCGCATCTCGATCGCCCTGACGTTCGCCCTTGCTTCGACCGTGGCATTTGCGCAGGGCGCGCGCGGCCTGGATTACCGCAGCTACCTGTCCATCCAGCGCGGCATGACCGAAGGCGAAGTCCTCGCGATCGCCGGCCCGCCCGACCGGCAATCAGACCAGGGCGTGACGCTTCCGAGTCCGGGCGGGCGGCCCCGCACGGCACTCGCCGTGAAGACCTACACGTACCTCCCTACCGCCCCCGATCCCTATGCGACCACGCTCACGTTCGTGGGCGGCCAGCTGTCCGTGGTCGAGCGTGGCGGCAAGCTCGCGCCGGCGGGCGGCGCGCGCGGGCTGGACTTCCGCAGCTATCTTTCCCTCCAGCGCGGCATGATGGAGGGCGAGGTGCTCGCGATCGCGGGCCCGCCTGACCTGCAGGCCGAGCAAGGGGCCGTGCTTTCCGGCCACGGGCGCGAGCGCGCCGCGCTCATGGTCAGGACCTATGCATACTTGCCCACGGACGCCGATCCCCACACGACCACCATCACCTTCGAGGGCGGCCGTGTGAGCGAGATCCGCCGCGACCGGAAGTTCTGACCGCCTGATCAGCGCCGCTCCAGCACCACGGCCAGCTCCGCGAGCCCGCTCGGGTGGGCGATGCGCGCGTACGGCGGCTTGGGCCAAGACCACCGTGACGCCGGAAAGAGCGCCCGCATGCCGTGGACGTCGCAA
>JBFWWT010000006.1:76297-127047 GCA_050246035.1 Burkholderiales bacterium | reverse complement strand
CCACTCCGCGAACATCCAGCCGAGCACCGCCGCCGCGGTGGCGAGCTGCGTGTTCATCATCGCCAGGGCCGCACTGCCGTTCGCCGCGACCGCGCTGCCGGCGTTGAAGCCGAACCAGCCGGCCCACAGGAGCGCCGCGCCGGTCAGCGTGAAGGTCAGGTTGTGCGGCGGCATCGCCACCTTGCCGTAGCCCTTCCTCTTGCCGAGCACGAGCGCGGCGACCAGGCCGGCGATGCCGGCGTTGATGTGCACCACGGTGCCGCCGGCGAAATCGATCGCGCCCATGCCGCCGATCCAGCCGCCGCCCCAGACCATGTGCGCCATCGGCACATAGCACACGAACAGCCACAGGGTCATGAACCACAGCATCGCCGAGAACTTCATGCGCTCGGCGAAGGCGCCGACGATGAGCGCGGGCGTGATGGCGGCGAACGTGAGCTGGAACACCGCGAACAGCAGCTCCGGGATCGAGCCCTGAAGCGCATCGGGCGTAACGCCGGCGAGGAAGGCCTTGGACAGCCCGCCGATCCACGCGTTGCCTTCGGTGAAGGCGAGGCTGTAGCCCGCAATGGCCCACAGCACCGACATCAGCGACAGGGTGACAAACACGTGCATCAGCACCGACAGCGCGTTCTTCGCGCGCACCATGCCGGCGTAAAAGAGCGCCAGGCCCGGTGCCACCATGATGATCACCAGCACCGTCGAGGTGAGCATCCAGGCCGTGTCGCCGCTGTTCAGCGTCGGCTTGTCCTGCGCCAGCGCCGCGCCCGCGAACGAGAGCAGCAGCGCCGGCGTCAACCATGCAAGCAGCTTCTTCATGGGATTCTCCTAGAGCGCTTCCGCATCGGTCTCGCCGGTGCGGATGCGGATGACCTTCTCGAGATCGAACACGAAGATCTTGCCGTCGCCGATCTTGCCGGTGTTCGCCGCCTTCTCGATCGCCTCGATGGCGCGCTCGAGCAGCTCGGTCTTCACCGCGACGTCGATCTTCACTTTCGGCAGGAAATCGACCACGTACTCCGCGCCGCGGTACAGCTCGGTGTGGCCCTTCTGGCGGCCGAAGCCCTTCACTTCGGTCACCGTGATGCCCTGCACGCCGATGCCCGAGAGGGCTTCACGCACCTCGTCGAGCTTGAACGGCTTGATGATGGCTGAGATGAATTTCATTCCTGGTCTCCGGGTGGCGGCGGGCGCGGCTGGGCGCCCGCCGCGCGGGGTTAGAACGACTTGGTGACGGAGAAGACCACCGTGCCCTTGGCAAGGTCCTCGGTGTCGCCGGCGTTGTTGGTGAACGTGTAGGTGGCGTCGTTGACATCGGTGTCGATGTAGGTCACGCCGAGCAGCCAGCCGTTGAGGTCGTAGGTGATGCCGAGCTTGTAGTCGACGTAGTCGAGCGTGCTGGCGTTCTTCACCTTCTGCTGTCCGACGTGTCCGACCAGGGTGAGCTTGGGCGCGATCTCGTAGCTCGCGCTCAGGTCGAGATAGCCCGAGCCGTCGGAGTTCGCGACACCGAAGTAGTCGTCGAGCGTCGTCGAGTACTTGAGCGTGAACCACTTCCAGCTGGCGCCGATATAGGCTTCCAGCGTGTCGTACTTGACCCCGCCGGCCTCGGCGCCCGGGTAGAGGTACTGCAGCAGGCCCACGTCGAGCGTGACGTCGCCGAGGGTCTTCTTGAACCCGCCGTAGACGTCCATCTCGATGGTGCCGTCGGTGAAGCTGTTGCCGCTCACGTTCGAGTTCCAGTTGCCGAGGTAGAAGCCGCTCGCGTGCGAGTAGTCGATGCCGCCCTGGATCGCGGGCTGCACGAAGGTCTGCGAGATGCCGCGGAAGCGGTAGTCGCTGACGATGCTCATGTTCCCCGCGACCGTATGGGGCGAGGAGCCCTGAGCGGCCGCGAGGCCGGGCAGCGCGGCGACGGTTGCGAAGGCGAGGGTGATTGCGTTCTTGCGCATGGTGGTAATCTCCAGAAAGATCGTGGGTGACAGACGCCCCTTCCCCTTAGCACCCGGCATGCCAGGAAATTTATTGCCTATGATCAATGAGTTAACAAGTCTCACGGCACGCTGCTGCGGTGCAACGCCCGACGAGGGTGCGGTCGACTTGGCGCTGCGCACCAGCGTGGTGCGCACGAGAGCCGGAAAGAACGACCATGATCGATAAGCGGCTGCTCGAGGATCTTGGCGAGCGTCTGAGCGAAGCCGCGCGAAACTCGCCCGCGGCGGACATCGAGAAGAACCTCCGCGCCCTGCTGGCGGCGTTCTTCGACCGCTTCGACGTGGTGCTGCGAGAGGATTTCGACGTGCAGCGCAGGCTCCTGGAACGGGCCCAGGCAAAGCTCGCCCAGCTCGAAGCGCGCGTCACCGAGCTCGAGTCGAAGAAGTAAACCGCGGACCCCCCAGCCGCGTTGTTCCCGGCAAAGGGGGACCCATGGCGCTGGCCACCGTGGCGAGCCGCGCGCTCGCCGGCATCGAGGCACCCGAGGTGACGGTGGAGGTCCACCTCGGCCCGGGGCTGCCGGCATTCCACATCGTGGGCCTGCCCGACACCGAAGTGCGCGAAGCCAAGGAGCGCGTGCGCGCCGCCCTGCACCACGCGCGCTTCGAGTTCCCTTCCCGGCGCATCACCGTCAACCTCGCCCCGGCCGACCTGCCGAAGGACTCCAGCCGCTTCGATCTGCCCATCGCGCTCGGCATCCTCGCGGCGAGCCGGCAGCTCAAGCCCGAGGCGCTCGCCGGGCACGAGTTCGCGGGGGAGCTCTCGCTCACCGGGGAGCTCCGCCCGGTGCGCGGCGCGCTCGCCATGGCGCTCGGCGCGGGCCGCAATGGCCGTGCCTTCGTGCTGCCCGCGACCAACGCTGCGCAGGCCGCACTCGCCGAGCGCGCGACCGTCCTGCCCGCAGGCAGTCTCCTGGAGGTCTGCGCGCATCTCGCCGGCGAGGCACCGCTCGCGCCGTGCCGGATCGGCGTGGCGCATGCCGAGCCTCGCTATCCCGACTTTGCCGATGTCAGGGGCCAGGCGGCGACCAAGCGCGCGCTGGAAGTCGCCGCGGCCGGCGGCCACAGCGCCCTGCTGATCGGGCCGCCGGGAACCGGCAAGTCCATGCTGGCGGCCCGCTTTCCCGGGATCCTGCCGCCCATGACAGAGGCCGAGGCGCTGGAGAGCGCCGCGATCCAGTCGGCGGCCAGCGCGGGCTTCGATCCGGCGCACTGGGGTGCGCGTCCGTATCGCGCGCCGCACCACACCGCTTCGCGCGTGGCGCTGGTGGGCGGGGGCGCCCCGCCGCGCCCCGGGGAGATCTCGCTCGCGCATCAGGGCGTGCTCTTCCTCGACGAGGTCGCCGAGTTCGCGCGCCCGGCGCTGGAGGCGCTGCGCGAGCCGCTGGAAACAGGCTGGATCTCGCTTGCGCGCGGGGCACGCCAGGCGCGCTTTCCTGCGCGCTTCCAGCTGGTTGCGGCGATGAACCCCTGCCCTTGCGGCTACCTGGGGCACCCTTCCGGCCGGTGCCGTTGCACGCCCGACGCCATCGCGCGCTACCGCGCCCGCCTCTCCGGGCCGCTCGCAGACCGCATCGACCTCAAAGTCGAAGTGCCCACGCCCCGAGATGCGGACCTGCTTGCGGGTTCAGCGGCCGAGTCCTCGGCGACGATACGAGACCGGGCGACGGCTGCGCGTGCGCGGCAGCTGGACAGACAGGGAAAGCCAAATGCCCTGCTGCTCACGCGAGAGATCGAGCTTCACTGCGCCGTAAGCGGCGAGGCCGAGGCGCTCCTCAAGCAGGCGATCGCTCGGCTCTCCCTCTCGGCGCGTGCGTTTCACCGCGTGCTGCGCGTCGCGCGCTCGATCGCCGACCTCGCGGGCGCGGACGCGATCGCCGCGGCGCACGTCGCCGAGGCGATCCAGTACCGCCGGATGGACGCCGCGCTCTAGCCGCGCGCGCGATTGCGCGCGAGCATGCTCTGCGTGTTGGGCACGTAGAGCAGGTGCGCGATCTTGCGCACGTAGTGATCCTCGTAGGGGTCGAGGCGCCCATCGGCGTAGGCCACGCGCCACAGGTGCTCGACGATGCGCACGCGCTCGGCGAGCGAGCAGTCGCGCTTGATCACGGTGACCGGCGCGTAGAAGCTCGTCAGCTGCGCCGCCCTCGCGCGTCCCTCCTCCAGCCGCTCGGCGCAGGCGCGCTCGTCCAGGCCGAACAGCTCGGCAAGCGCGCGCCGCGCGACCGCGTACTCCTCGTCGCCCTCGGCGTAGTCGGCGCGGCTCGCCTCGTGCAGCAGCGCGGCGACCGCGACCTGCAGGTGGCGCCGCTCGAGCCCGGGCAACGGGCGCGCGGCGTCCGCGTCGGCCTCGAGCAATCCCTTCAGGGCCTTCAACATGGCGAGCGTTAGTCTCCCACAGCCGCGTGCGGGTTCCGTCGCGCGGTAGACTCGCGCGCCATGGCGACCTACGCGATCGGGGACGTGCAGGGCTGCTACGAGGAGCTCCTGCGGCTGCTCGAGGCGATGTCGTTCGACGCGGCCCGCGACTGCCTCTGGTTCGTTGGCGATCTGGTGAATCGCGGCCCGCAATCGCTGGAGGTGCTGCGCTTCGTGCATTCGCTCGGCGAAGGCGCGGTCACCGTGCTGGGCAACCACGACTTTCACTTGCTGCGGCGCGCGGCGGGCTTCGGCAGCGAGCGCGCCGACGACACGCTGCGCGAGGTGCTGAGCGCGCCGGATGCAGGGAGGCTGCTCGAGTGGCTGCGCCACCGGCCGCTGATGCATTTCGCGGACGGCTACGCCATGGTGCACGCGGGACTGCTGCCCCAGTGGTCGCTCGAACGCGCGCTCGAGCTCGCGCGCGAAGTGGAGGCGGCGCTGCGCGGCCCGCAGCACCGCGAATTCCTCGAGCACCTCTACGGCGCCGAGCCGCGCGCCTGGCGCGACGAGCTGGCCGGCTGGGACCGACTGCGCGTCATCGTCAACGCGATGGCGCGGCTGCGCTACTGCACGGCGGCGGGCGAGATCGACCTCGAGGAAACCGGCACGAAGGCGCCGGCGGGATATCGGCCTTGGTTCGAATTCCGCCCTGCGGACGAGCCCCCCATCGTCTGCGGCCACTGGTCCACGCTCGGGCTTAAGCTCACCGCGAAGCTCGCCGCGCTCGACACCGGCTGCGTCTGGGGCGGGAGCCTCTCGGCGCTGCGGCTGGAGGACCGGCGCCTCTTTCAGGTACCCTGCAGCGGTTATCGCACACCGGGGGAGTCATGAAGGCCGACTGCGTGTTCTGCAAGCTCGTGGCGCGGCAGATTCCCGCGAGCGTGGTCTACGAGGACGAGGCGACGCTCGCCTTCATGGACCTCGGGCAGGTGAATCCGGGCCACGTGCTCGTTGCCTGCAAAGCGCACGTCGAGAACGTCTACGAGCTCGACGACGGGCAGGCGGCAGCCGTGTTCCGCGCCGTGGCGCGCGTGGCGCGCGCCGTGCGCGCCGCCTTCGATCCGCCGGGGCTGTCGATCTACCAGGCGAACGGCAAGCCCGCGGGCCAGACCGTATTCCACTTTCACGTGCACGTGCTGCCGCGGCACGACGGCGACGGCATGCAGCTCGTCTGGCCGGTGAAGAACCCGCCGCGCGAGCAGCTCGAGGCGTACGGCGCGAAGATCCGCGCGCAGCTCTAGCGCGCGCCGCTCAGCTCCACGGCGACTCGCCGAAGGCCTGGCGGTAGCGCGCCTCCGCCGTGGCGCGGTCCACGTGGTGGTTCTGCGCGCCGCGGCTCGCGATCTTGATCGCGCCGAGCACAGCGGCGAGCCGCCCGGTGCGCGGCCAGTCCCAGCCCGCGGCGATGCCGTAGAGCAGGCCCGCGCGGTAGGCGTCCCCGCAGCCGGTCGGATCGAGCACGCGCTCGGCGGGCGCGGCGGGGATCTCGTGCTGCATGTCGCCGGCGTAAATGCGCGAGCCCTGCGCGCCGAGCGTGACCACGAGCGCCCGCACCTCGCGCGCGAGGCTGGCGAGCGGCCGCCCCGTCTTCTCCTCCAGCATCTTGCCTTCGTAGTCGTTCACCGCGACGTAGTCGGCGAGGCGCACCATCTCGGCGAGCTCGTCCGCGGCGAACATGGGCAGTCCCTGCCCCGGGTCGAACATGAAGGGGATGCCGTGCTCGGCGCACTGCCGGGCGTGCTGCAGCATGCCGTCCTTGCCGTCGGGCGCGACGATGGCCAGGCGCGCGCCGAGCTCGCGCCCGATGCGGTTCTCGTGTGCATGGTTCATGGCGCCGGGGTGAAAGGCGGTGATCTGGTTGTCGTCGAGGTCCGTGGTGATGAAGGCCTGCGCGGTGAACTGTCCCGGGATCTTCCTCAGGTGCTGGGCGTCGATGCCGAGCCGGTGCAGGCGGTACAGGTAGGGCTCGGCGTCCTCGCCGACCGTGGCCATGACGAGCGGATCGCCGCCCAGATGCTTCAGGTTGTAGGCGATGTTGCCGGCCGTGCCGCCGAACTCGCGGCGCATCTCGGGCGTGAGGAAGCACACGTTCAGGATGTGCAGCTGATCGGGCAGCAGGTGGTTCTTGAAGCGGTCCGGGAACACCATGATGGTGTCGTAGGCGATGGAGCCGGTGACGAGGGTTTTCATTCAGGCAGGATAAAACAGATAGAGCCGGTAGCCCGTCGCGCGCAGGCCGGCGGTGTCGAAATGCACGCGCAGCACCGCCTCCGCGCCGGGCGCGAGCCCGCCGGCCTGCGACGCGAACGCCGGCCCGCGCAGGTAGTCCCGCGGCCGCAGCACGCGTCGCACCACCGCCCGCTCTTCATCGTCGGTGAGGGTAAGCTCGAGCGCGGGCAGCTCCTGCAGGTAGGCGGCGCGGTTACGGATGACGACGTTCAGCACGATGTGGCTCGCGCGCGCGGGATCGGCCTGCAGGTCCGAGGATTCGATGCTGAGCAGCTCGGGGCGCCGGCGCAGGTGCACTTCGCAGCCGAGGAACCGGCAGCCCTCCTCGAGCGCCGGCCGCAGCCCGGGTGCGAGCGTCGCGATATCGCTGCGATACTGGTAGCCGAGCTGTCCCAGGAGGGCGCCGAGGGCGATCAGCGCGGCGAGGCCCCAGGCCACGGCATAGCGCGGCCGCGGCGGCTCGTCCTCGAGGAATTCGGGCAGCGGCTCGTCGTCGGCATCCGGGGCCGTGGCGCGAGCCACGGCGGCAGCCGGGGGCTTCGAATCGCCCTCGAACAAGCCAAGCTGCGGCGAGGGCTCGTTCGCGAGCCGTGCGCTGTCCGGCTCGTCCTCCAGATGCGCGACGCCGTCGAACACGGCCCGGCATTTGCCACAGCGCACCATGCCGCTGCGCGCCGAAAGCTGCGCCGGCGCCGCGCGGAAGGCCGTGCCGCAGGCAGGGCAGCGCGTGACGAGGACGTTCATCGGCGCCGCCCTTCGACGAGCGCCCAGCCGTCTTCCTCGTAGCAGATGCCGGTGTCGAAATCGCCTTCGTAGGCGGCGGCAACCTCGCCGGCCTGGCCATCGAGGATGCCCGAGAGCGCGATGCGTCCGCCCGCGCGCACGCGCGCCGCGAGCAGGGGCTCGAGCGCGATGAGGGGCTGGGCAAGGATGTTGGCGAGCACGATGTCGTAGGCGCCGGGCGCGAGCGATTCCGGGGCGCAGGCGCGCACGGCGACGCCGTTGCCGCGCGCGTTGTCGCGGGTGGCGGCGAGGGCGTCGGGATCGACGTCCACCGCGTCCACGCGCGCTGCGCCCAGCTTCGCGGCGGCGATGGCCAATATACCGGAACCGCACCCGTAATCGAGCAGGTGCGCGCCCGCGAGGTCCTGCGTGACGAGCCAGCCCAGCACGAGCCGCGTGGAAGGGTGGCTGCCGGTGCCGAAGGCGAGGCCCGGGTCGAGGCGCAGCACGACGCCTTCGCCCGGTGGCTCATGCCAGCTCGGAACGATCCAGAGCCGGCCGGCGATGCAGCGGGGCCCGAACTGGGACTGGGTTGCGCGCACCCAGTCCTCGTCGGCGACGGCATGCGTGCGGAACGCCGGCGCGACGAGTCCCGCCGCGGCCGCGGCCTGCGCGAGCACGGCCTGCGGATCGGCGTGCGCGTCGAGCAGCGCGTGCAGACGGTTGCGCGGCTCGCCGGGGGATTCCACCCAGACCGACTGGGCGCCCTGCCCCATCAGCGCGTCGCCCAGCGCCTCGGCCTGCTCGGCTTGCACGTCCATCACGAGCGCCAGCCAGGGCACTACTTGGCCTTTTGCCGGTTCTCCTGCGCCAGCTTCTGCTCGAGGTAGTGGATCGAGGTGCCGCCGCGCACGAAGCGGCTGTCGTGCAGCAGCTCGCGGTGCAGCGGCAGGTTGGTCAGGATGCCCTCGATCGCCATCTCGGAGAGCGCGATGCGCATGCGCCGGATCGCCTGCTCGCGCGTGGCGCCGTAGGCGATGAGCTTGCCCACCATCGAGTCGTAGTTCGGCGGCACGCTGTAGCCGGCGTATACGTGCGAATCGACGCGGATGCCGGGCCCGCCGGGCGGGTGGTAGGAGGTGATGCGGCCCGGCGAGGGCGTGAAGCGGTACGGGTCCTCGGCGTTGATGCGGCACTCGATGGCGTGGCCGCGCAGCACGACATCCTTCTGCCGCAGGCGCAGCTTCTCGCCGGCTGCGACGCGGATCTGCTCCTGCACCAAATCGATGCCGGTGACCATCTCCGTGACCGGATGCTCGACCTGGATGCGCGTGTTCATCTCGATGAAGAAGAACTCGCCCTCCTCGTACAGGAACTCGAACGTGCCGGCGCCGCGGTAACCGATCTTGCGGCAGGCTTCGGCACAGCGCTCGCCGATCCGCACGCGCTGCTTCTCGGTCAGTTCGGGCGCCGGCGCCTCTTCGATGATCTTCTGGTGGCGCCGCTGCATCGAGCAGTCGCGCTCGCCGAGGTAAAGGGCGTTCTTGTGGCTGTCGGCGAGCACCTGAATCTCGATGTGGCGCGGGTTCTCGAGGTAGCGCTCCATGTAGACCGTCGAATTGGAGAACGCGGCCTGCGCCTCGCTGCGCGTCATGTTGACGGCGTTGAGCAGCGCGGCCTCGGTGTGCACCACGCGCATGCCCCGCCCGCCGCCGCCGCCCGCAGCCTTGATGATCACCGGGTAGCCGACCTTGCGCGCGATGCGCACGATCTCCTTGGGATCGTCGGGCAGCGCGCCGTCGGACCCCGGCACGCAGGGCACGCCCGCCTTCTCCATGGCCTGCTTGGCGCTCACCTTGTCGCCCATCAGGCGGATGTTCTCGGGATGCGGGCCGATGAACACGAACCCGGAGCGCTCCACGCGCTCGGCGAAATCCGCGTTCTCCGACAGAAAGCCGTAGCCCGGATGGATGGCCTCGGCGTCGGTGACCTCGGCGGCACTGATGATCGCGGCCATGTTGAGGTAGCTCTCGCGCGCGGGCGCCGGGCCGATGCACACGGACTCGTCGGCGAGCTTCACGTACTTCGCCTCGGTATCGGCGGTGGAGTGCACGACCACCGTGCGAATGCCCATCTCGCGGCAGGCGCGCTGGATGCGCAGCGCGATCTCCCCGCGATTGGCGATGAGGATCTTCTCGAACACCGGGCTAGGCGATGATGAACAGCGGCTGGCCGTACTCCACCGGCTGGCCGTTCTCGACGAGGATTGCCTTGATGACCCCGGTCGCGTCGGCCTCGATCTCGTTCATCAGCTTCATGGCCTCGATGATGCACACTGTCTCGCCGGCCTTGACGCTCTGGCCCACCTCCACGAACACCTTGGCTTCCGGCGAAGCGGCGCGGTAGAAGGTGCCGACCATCGGCGCCTTGAGCACGTGGCCCTCTAGCGCGGGTTCCTCGGCGATGGCGGCGGCCACCGCGGCGGCGGCCGGTGCCGCGGCGGGCGCCGCGATGGGCGCGGCCGGTTTGCTTGCCCCGGTGGCCGGCGCGAGCGGGGTCACCGTGGCCTCCCCGCCCTTCACGATCTTCACTTTCTCCTCGCCTTCGGTGATCTCGAGCTCGGCGATGCCGGACTCCTGTACGAGATCGATGAGCTTCTTCAGCTTGCGCAAGTCCATGAATCAGGCTCCTCGCGCGCCCCCGGTCCGGGGCCGCGCACGCATCGGGCCTAGGCCCGGCCGGTTCCGTTGAGGCGCTCGAGCGCGAACTCGAGCGCGAGGTCGTAGCCGCGGCTGCCCAGCCCGAGGATCGAGCCGACCGCCACGGCGGTGAAATGCGAGTGGGCGCGCCAGGGCTCGCGCGCATGGATGTTAGACAGGTGCACCTCGACGAACGGGATCTGCACGGCGGTGAGGGCGTCGCGCAGCGCGATACTCGAATAGGTGAACGCCGCCGGATTCAGGATGATGAAGCCGACGCCGTCGCGCCTCGCCTGCTGCACCCGGTCGACCGCGACCCCCTCGTGATTGGTCTGCAGGCACTCCAGGCGAACCCCGGCCGACTTCGCGCGCGCGGCAAGGCGCCGCTCGATCTGTGGGAGCGTATCGCGGCCGTACAGGTGCGGCTCACGGGTCCCTAGAAGATTCAGGTTCGGGCCGTTCAAAAGAAGGATTGCCCGCGGTTTTCTGGATTTGGCCATTTTTCTCAGAAGTAAGCAGCGCGTTCGCTACAGTTTCCCCGCAACGCGTTCCTCAAGCGGGGCGCGCAGTATAGACCAGGCTGGGAGATTTGCCCAAACGCCAGACTTACCCGGGATTTAGACGAGGTTCGCCGGAGATAGCCCGCTATTCTCTACAAGTTGGGCTACTTCTGTGGTTCCAGCGCGATCCATGACCCGTCCAGCCTGTGAAGTTTTTAACGCCAATCGCTCGTCCCGGGGGTCGAATACCTGCAGCCGTAGCGGCGCCCCGCCCCATTCGAGCGTGAAGATGCTCACCTCGTGCGCACGGTCGCCCGCGTAGCGCCGGGCCTCGGCGGTCTCGAACGGCAGATTGCGCTCGAGCAGGAAGATCTCCACGTCCTTCGCGCTCTCCGGAAAGAGTTGCAGGTCGATCTGCGCGTACGGCCCGGCGAGGCCGCTCAGGACCGGGCCGGTGAGATAGGGGTTGAAGCGCTCCAGCGCGCGCATGGCATCCAGCGCCACGCGGCGCAGCGCCGCGACGCGTTCCGGATGCTCCTCGGCCTGGTAGAGCGCGCGATAGGCGCGCAACTCCGCTTCGACTTCGTGATTGGCGGGCAGGGCCTCGGTGGCGGGGGCGCCGAGCTGGCGCGCGGCCTTGCGCTTGGCGAGCGCGAAGTCGTCGATGCCGTCCTCGGCCATCAGTCGGGCCGCAGCGGCGGCGATGCGCGCGCGCATGCCGTTCTGCCGCGAATTCCAGCGGCTCATAGCCGGCGCATCATAGCGCATCGCGTACAATCGCCGCCCTTTCACCCGGCCATGGCCGCACACCTGCATATCCTGGGCATCTGCGGCACCTTCATGGGAGGGCTGGCGGCCGTTGCGCGCGAAGCGGGCTATCGCGTTACCGGCTGCGACGCGAACGTCTACCCGCCGATGAGCGAGCAGCTCGCCGCCCTCGGCATCGAGCTCACCGAGGGCTTCGGCGCGGAGCAGCTCGGGCTGAAGCCCGATCTCTGGGTAATCGGCAACGTGGTGACGCGCGGCAATCCGCTCATGGAGGCAATCCTCGATGCCGGCGAGCGCTACGTCTCCGGGCCGCAGTGGCTGGCCGAGCACGTGCTCACGGGCCGGCACGTGCTGGCGGTCGCCGGCACCCACGGCAAGACCGGAACCGCGTCGATGCTCGCGTGGATCCTCGAGCATGCCGGGCATGCCCCGGGCTTCCTCATTGGCGGGGTGCCGCAGAACTTCGGCGTGAGCGCGCGGCTGCGCAGGTCGAAGCTGTTCGTCCTCGAGGCCGACGAGTACGACACCGCCTTCTTCGACAAGCGTTCCAAGTTCGTCCACTATCCCGCGAGGACCGCGATTCTCAACAATTTGGAGTTCGATCATGCCGATATCTTCGGCGAACTTGCAGACATTGAGCGCCAATTTCACCATTTTGTACGTATCCTGCCGCGAACGGGACTCGTGGTCGCGAACGGCCGGGACGTCGCACTGAGCAGGGTGTTGGACAAGGGATGCTGGACACCGGTCGAGCGGTTCGGGGTGGAGGAGGGCTGGGCGGCGGGCGATCCCGATGAGGCGAACGGCTTCGAAGTCCGGTTCGCCGGAGCCTCGCAAGGGCAGGTCCGCTGGACTCAGTCGGGCGAGCACAACCGGATGAACGCGCTCGCCGCGATCGCGGCCGCCCGCCATGCAGGCATCGCGCCCGGGGTCGCGATCGAGGCGCTCGGACAGTTCGCGGGCGTGCGCCGGCGTCTCGAGCGGCGGGGGGAGGCAGGGGGCGTTATCGTGTACGACGACTTCGCGCACCACCCGACCGCGATCCGCGCGACGCTCGACGGCCTGCGCGCGCGCGTGGGGAAGGCGCGCATTCTCGCCGTGCTCGAGCCACGTTCCAATACGATGCGCCTCGGGGTGATGAAGGACCGGCTCGCCGGGAGCCTCGCCGCCGCGGACCGCGCCTACGTCTATGGCGCGGGGCTCGGCTGGGACCCCGCGCAGGCGCTGCGCCCGCTCGGCGAGCGGGCGCGCTGCTTCTCGGAGCTCGCACCGCTGGTGGCCGCAGTGGCGGCCGAAGCGCGCGCGGGAGACCATGTCCTCGTCATGTCGAACGGGGGCTTCGGGGGCGTGCACGCCAAGCTGCTCGCCGCGCTTGGGGCGCGGGCCGCCGAGTGATCATCTACCTGCACGGCTTCAATTCCTCGCCCCAGTCGCACAAGGCGGAGGTCATGGCCGAGTACATGGCCGCGCAGGGCAGGGCGTTCGACTACGCCTGTCCTGCGCTGCCGACCCACGCGGGCGAGGCGATCGCCGCAGTCGAGGCCCTGATGGCGCCCCGGCCCGGCGAGCACTTCTGCTTCGTCGGCTCCTCGCTCGGCGGCTTCTACGCCACCTTTCTCGCCGAGAAGCACGGGGCGACGGCGGTGCTGCTCAATCCCGCGATCGAGCCGCACGTCGGCTTGCGCGCCTATCTCGGCGAGCAGAAGAACCTCCATACCGGCGAACCCTACCAGCTGACCGAGGCGCACCTCGAGGCCTGGCGCGCGCTCGTCGTGCCGCGCATTACGCCGGCCCGATACCTGCTCATCGTCGAGACCGGGGACGAGGTTCTCGATTACCGGCAGGCCGTCGAGCGCTATCGTGGCGCCGAGCAGGTCGTCATCGAGGGCGGCGACCACAGCCTGCAGAGCTTTCCGCGGCATCTGGCGCGCATCCTCGCCTTCGCCGATCGTTGAGCCGTGCAGCTGCTCTACGAAGAGGACGGCGAGTTCAAGGTCGGCACGGTGCTCGGACAGGCGCCCGCCTCGTTCCAGGTGGAGACGCCGCATGGCCGGCGCGCAAAGGTGAAGGCCGCCTCGGTGCTGCTGCGCTTCGAGCAGCCCGGGGGCCTCGCGCTGCTCGAAGCCGCCGAGCGCTACGCGCAGGGCATCGACATCGACTTCCTCTGGCAGTGCTCCGGCCCCGAGGAGTTCGAGTTCTCGGCGCTCGCGCGCGAGTACGCCGGGCGCGAGCCCACCCCGGTGGAGGCGGCCGGCGTGCTGCTCAAGCTGCACGCCGCGCCCATGTACTTCTATCGCCGCGGGCGCGGGCGCTTCCAGGCGGCACCCGCGGACACGCTGCAGCGCGCCCTCGCCTCGGCCGAGAAGAAGCGCCAGCAGCAGGCGCGCATCGCCGACTGGGCTGCGCGCCTTGCGCGCTTCGAGTGCCCGCCCGAGATCGCGAGCCTGCGCGACGAGCTGCTCTACGCCCCCGACCGCAACAAGCCCGAGACGAAGGCGCTCGAGCAGGCGTGCAAGGAGACCGGGCTTGTGCCCGCGCGGCTCTTCGAGCGCTGCGGGCAGATCGAGGACACGCACGACTTCCACCTGCGCGCCTTCCTGTTCGAGTGCTTTCCGCGCGGCACTGCCTTCCCGCCGCACGACGTGCCGGCACCGCCGGCGGACCTGCCGCTCGCCGCGGTCACCGCGTTCAGCCTGGACGACGTCGGCACGACCGAGATCGACGATGCGTTCTCGCTCGAGCGTACAGCGGAGGACGAGTGGCGGGTCGGCATCCACATCGCCGCGCCGGCGCTCGGCATCGTGCCCGGCTCGGCGCTCGACGCAATCGCGCGCGAGCGCCTGTCCACCGTGTATCTGCCGGGCACCAAGATCACCATGCTGCCCGAGGACGTCGTCGCCCGGTACTCGCTCGACGCCGGCGCCGAGCGTCCAGTGGTCTCGCTCTATCTCAACGTGTCGGCGTCCGACCTCGCGGTGCGCGGCCGGCATTCGCGGCTGGAGCGCGTGCGCATCGCGGCCAACCTGCGGCACCCCGAGATCGAATCGCTCAACGCCGAGTTCGAGCAGGGCGGGGCGGCAGGGCTGCCCTACGAGGAGGAGCTGCGCACGCTCTGGCGCGTGGCCGAGGCGCTCGAGCGCGCCCGCGGCAAGCCCGCCGTCAATCCGGACGTGCCGGACTACGTCTTTCGCCTGGAGGGCGAGCGGGTCGCGATCGAGCCTCGCCGGCGCGGCGCGCCCCTCGACAAGCTGGTGGCCGAGCTGATGATCGTCGCCAACGCGGCCTGGGGCGAGCTGCTCGCCGAGCGCGACGTGGCGGGGCTGTACCGCGTGCAGTCGGCCGGCAAGGTGCGCATGAGCGTGCACCCGGAGCCGCACGACGGCCTGGGGGTCTCCTGCTATGCGTGGCTGAGCTCGCCGCTGCGGCGCTACGTCGACCTGGTGAACCAGTGGCAGCTCGCCGCCTCGCTCGAGGCGCGCAAGCCGCCGTTCGCGCGCAGCTCGGAAGCGCTGCTCTCGGCGATGCGCGCCTTCGAGGTCACGCACGCGCGCTATGACGAGTACCAGCGCCACATGGAGCGCTACTGGTGCCTGCGCTGGCTGCTGCAGGAAAACGTGACCGAGACGCTCGCCACCGTGGTGCGCGAGAACGTGGCGCGCCTGGACGGCATGCCGCTTACCGTGCGCGTGCCTTCGATGCCCGAGCTGGAGCCCGGCACGCGCGTGCGCCTCGCGATCGAGGGCGTGGACCTGCTCGAGCGCAGCCTCGACTGCCGGCACCGGGAGACGCTCGCCGCCGAGCGGGGCGCGCGCTAAAGCCCTAGAATGGCGGCGGTTTCATCGCCTCGAGGGGCCATTGCAGGGAACTGTCGTCGCGAACAGCATGCCGGGCGCGGCCGAACTGTGGTCGGGCCTCGATCAGCGGTCCCGCGTGCTGGCCGCGGCGGTGGTGGCTTCTCTGCTGCTGCACGGCGTGCTGCTCTCGGTGCGCTTCGCCTTTCCGGAGCGGCTGCGCTGGGACGGCGCGCAGCAGGCCCTGGACGTGATCCTGGTGAACGCGAAGAGCGCCGAGCGGCCGGCACGCGTCGCGGCGCTGGCGCAGGTCAACCTCGACGGCGGCGGCGACGTGGACGAGGACCGGCGCGCGAAGACGCCGCTGCCCGTCATCAAGCCGCCCCGGCCGGGACGCGACCTGGCGCGCGCCGAGCGGCGCGTGCAGGAGCTCGAGGCCGAGAGCCGGGCGCTGCTCGCGCAATCGCGCAGCGAAGCGGCCGCGGTCGCCGCCGGCGAGCGGCGCTCGCCCTCGTCGCAGCCGACGCCAGCGCGCTCGGGACGCGACCTCGCCGAGCTCTCGCTCGCCGCCATGCGGTTGCAAGCCGAGATCGACCGACAGCTCGAGGCCTACCAGAAGCGCCCGCGCAAGCAGTTCATCGGCGCGAGCGCCGTCGAGTACCGCTTCGCGCAATACGAGGAGGACTGGCGGCGCAAGGTGGAGCGCATCGGCACGGTCAACTATCCGGCCGCGGCGCGCGGCAAGCTCTACGGCAACCTGCGCCTGACGGTGACCCTGCGCCCCGACGGCAACGTCGAGGCGATCGAGCTCGACCGCTCCTCGGGCCTCAAGGTGCTCGACGACGCCGCGTTCCGCATCGTGAAGATGGCCTCGCCCTACGCGACCTTTCCGCCCGATATCCGCCGCGATACCGACCTGCTGGTGATCACCCGCACCTGGTTCTTCGGCCGCGGCGACCGCTTCTGGACCGAGTAGCGACGTGGCCGACCGCTACGCGGTGATCGGTCATCCGGTCGCGCATTCCCGCTCGCCCTGGATCCACGCGCAGTTCGCGCGCGCCACGGGCGAAGACATCGAGTACGGCGCCGTCGACGCGGCGCCCGCGGACTTCGCGCGCACGGTGGACGCCTTCCGCGCGGCGGGCGGCAAGGGCCTGAACGTGACCCTGCCGTTCAAGAGCGAGGCGTTCCGCTATTGCGCCGAGACGAGCGCGCGTGCGCGCGAGGCGCAGGCCGTGAACACGCTCGTGCTCGATCGCGCGCGTCCCTTCGGCGACAACACCGACGGCGTGGGGCTGGTGCGCGATCTTGCGGTGAACCTGGGCCGGCGCCTCGCCGGTGCGCGGCTGCTGCTCATCGGCGCGGGCGGGGCGGCGCAAGGCGTGCTCGGGCCGCTCGCACAAGCCGGCGCCGCTGGGATCGTCATCGCCAATCGCACGCTGCCGCGCGCCCAGGCGCTCGCCGCGCGCGTGCCCGGTGCCGAGGCCTGCGGCTTCGACGGCCTCGCCGGCCGCGCCTTCGACCTCGTGGTGAACGCCACTTCGGCGGGTCTCGCCGGCGAGCTGCCGCGCCTGCCCGAGGGGCTGTTCGCGCCCGGCGCTCTCGCCTACGACATGGTGTACGGGCGGCCGACCGAGTTCCTCGCCATGGCGCGCGCCGCCGGCGCCGAGACGAGCGACGGCCTGGGCATGCTCGTGGAGCAGGCCGCCGAGTCGTTTCTCGTGTGGCGCGGCGTGCGGCCGGACACCGGGCCGGTGCTCGCGGCGCTGCGCGCGCGCTAGCGTCATGCGGCGAGGCAAGCTGCGCCGCGCCTGGCGCATCGGCATCTTCCTGTTGGCGGCGCTCCTGGCCGTGCTACCGGCCGTGCACGCCTGGCATTACGCGCAGATCCTGTGGTGGGCGCGGCACGCGCCCGAGAGCACGGCGTTCATGGCGCGCAGGCTGGACGAGCTGCGCGAGAAGGACCCGCGCGCGCGCCTGCACCACCAGTGGGTGCCCTATGCGCGCGTCTCGAGCGAGCTCAAGCGCGCGGTGATCGCCGCCGAGGATGCGAAGTTCCTCGACCACGAGGGCTTCGACTGGGAGGCGATCCAGAAGGCGCTGGAGAAGAACGAGCGCCGCGGCCGCGTGGTGGCGGGCGGATCCACCATCAGCCAGCAGCTGGCGAAGAACCTGTTCCTCTCGGGCGAGCGCTCGTGGCTGCGCAAGGCGCGCGAGGCGGTGCTCACCGCCATGCTCGAGCTCGCGCTGGACAAGCGCCGCATCCTCGAGCTCTACCTCAACTTCGCCGAATGGGGCGAGGGGGTGTTTGGCGCCGAAGCGGCGGCGCGCCACCACTTCGGGGTGCCCGCGTCGCAGCTGACGCAAGCACAGGCCGCGTGGCTCGCGGCGATCCTGCCGAGCCCGCGGCGCTATGCGCGCGGCGAGGTCACGCCGTACCTCGCGGGCCGCATCGCGACCATCCGGCGGCGCATGGCCTACGCGCAGATCCCCTAGGCCGCGTCGCGAAACGCACGGCGCGCGGCGGCGAGCGTCTCCTCGATGTGGCCCGCGGTGTGCGCCGACGAGACGAAACCCGCCTCGTAGGCCGAAGGCGCGAGGTAGATGCCTTGCGCGAGCATCGACTGGAAGAAGCGGTTGAAGCGCTGCGCGTCGCATTGCATTACCTCGGCGAAGCTCGCGGGCGGCGCGGCGCGGAAGTACAGCCCGAACATGCTGCCGATCGATTGCGCCGAGAACGCGACGCCCGCGCGCCGCGCCTCGCCGGCAAGGCCCTCGACGAGCGCACGCGTGGTCGCCTCGATACGCGGCTGAAAATCCGGCGCCTCGACGAGCTCGAGCGTCGCCAGTCCCGCTGCGACCGCGATCGGGTTGCCCGACAGCGTGCCCGCCTGGTACACGGGCCCGAGCGGCGCGAGCTTCTCCATGATGTCGCGTCGTCCGCCCACGGCCGCTAGCGGCAGGCCGCCGCCGATCACCTTGCCGAGCGTCGTGAGGTCGGGCCGGATGCCGAAGCGCGCCTGCGCGCCGCCGGGCGCGACGCGAAACCCGGTCATCACCTCGTCGAAGATGAGCACCGCGCCGTGGCGCGTGCAGGCGTCGCGCAAGGTCTGGAGAAAGCCGGGCGCGGGCGCCACCAGGTTCATGTTGCCCGCGACGGGCTCGACGATGATCGCGGCGATCTGGGCGCCGCGCGCCTCGAACAGCGCCTTCACCTGGCCCGCGTCGTTGTAGTCGAGCACCAGGGTGTGCGCCGCCGTCTCGGGCGGCACGCCCGCCGAGCTCGGGTTGCCGAAGGTGAGCGCGCCCGAGCCCGCCTTCACCAGCAGCGCGTCGACGTGACCGTGGTAGCAGCCCTCGAACTTGACGATGAGGCTGCGGCCCGTGAAGCCGCGCGCGAGCCGAATGGCGGTCATCGTGGCCTCGGTGCCCGAGGACACCAGGCGCACGAGCTCGAGCGAGGGCACGAGTCGGCACAACGTCTCGGCCATGCGCACCTCGGCCTCGGTCGGCGCGCCGAAGGACAGCGCGCGCGCGGCCGCCGCCTGCACCGCCTCGACCACGCGCGGGTGCGTGTGCCCGGCCACCATCGGTCCCCAGGAGCCGACATAGTCGAGGTAGCGCCGTCCTTCGGCGTCCCAGAGCTCGGCGCCGCTCGCGCGCTCGAAGAACGGCGGCGTGCCGCCCACCGCGCGGAACGCGCGCACCGGCGAATTGACGCCCGCGGGAATGCGCGCTTGCGCGCGCGTGAAAAGCTCATCGTTACGCGACTTCATCCTGGAACAGCCTCCCATAAGCTTGCGCGCGCGCGGCGACGTCCGGCGCGTCGAACAGGTCGGAGATTACCGCGAGGCAGTCGGCGCCCGCGGCCAGCGCCTGCGGCGCGTTCTCGAGGGTGATGCCGCCGATCGCGACCAGCGGCACGCCGAGCCGGCGCGCGCGCGCGAAGAGCGCGAGCGGGGCGCGCACCGCCGCGGGCTTGGTGGGCGAGGCGAATACCGAGCCGAAGGCAACGTAGTCCGCGCCCGCGCCCACGGCGCGCTCGGCCAGTTCCATCCGGTCGTAGCACGAGGCGCCGATCAGGCCGCGCGGCCAGCGCGCGCGCGCCGCGGCGAGCGAGGCATCGTCGCGGCCGAGGTGCACGCCGTCGGCCTGCACGGCGAGCGCGAGCTCGAGGTCGTCGTTTACGATGAAGGGCACGCCGTGCGCGCGGCACGAGCACGCGAGCGCGCGCGCCTCCTCCAGTCGCCGCGTTGCGTCCGTGGACTTGTCGCGGTATTGCAGCGCGCAGAGGGCGCCGGAGGCGAGCGCGGCTTCGACGCGCGACAGGTCTTCGCCGGTGATCGCGTAAAGGCCGCGCAGCCGGATCATCGCGCGTGCAGGCGGTCGGGCACTTGCTGCCCGCCGCCCGGCCGGTAGCCGCGCTCGAGCGCGCACCAGGTGTAATCCTGCGCCGCGCGCACCGCCTCGACCGGATCGTCGCCGAGCGCCAGGCGCGCGGCGATCGCCGAGGCGAGCGTGCAGCCCGAGCCGTGGTAGCTCCCCGGCAGGCGTGGCCAGCGGTCGGCGCGCAGCTCGCCTTCGGCGCCGTAGAGCGTGTTCACGACCTCGTCGCCGGGCTCGTGCGTGCCGGTGACCAGCACGTAGCGGCAGCCGGCGGCGATCAGCGCCCCGGCGCCGCCCAGCGCGCGCGCCTCGAGGCTGTTCGGCGTCATGAGCGTAGCGCGCGGCGCGAGGTGCTCGACGAGCGCCTGCGCGTCGCCGAGCGCGTCGCCGCGCGCGGAAGCGAGGACCGGATCGAGCACCACCGGCACGCCGTCGTGCTCGGCGAGCAGCCGCCCGATCGTGCGCGCATTGTCCGCGCCGCCGCACACGCCGATCTTGATCGCGCGCGCCGGCGCATCGGCGAGCACGCACTGCGCCTGCGCCACGACGTGATCGGCCGGCAGGACATGCAGCGCGGCGACGCCGTGCGTGTCCTGCACCGTGTAGCCGGTGAGCACGGACAGCGGGTGGCAGCCGAGGCTCGCCAGCGTGAGCACGTCGGCCTGCAGGCCGGCGCCGCCGGTGGGATCGGCGGCGGAGAACACGAGCACGTTGGGCGGTGCGGCGACCATGGGTGGGCGCGGAGCGGGGCCGCGTCGGGAATTACGCTAAGATGCCGCACGATTCTAACTCACACGGCGATGCCGCCCGATGACCGAGAGCCAAGTGAAGTACCGGACCTGGATGTGCCTGATCTGCGGCTACGTGTACGACGAGGCGGTGGGCGCGCCGGACGAGGGCATCGCGCCGGGAACGCGCTGGGAAGACGTGCCCATGAACTGGACCTGCCCGGAATGCGGCGCGCGCAAGGAAGATTTCGAGATGGTCGAGATCTGAGCGCGCACCGCCGCGCTTGGACCTGAAATGGCTGCGCGGGGTGGCGGTGCTGCCCCTGCGCCGCCAGCTCGCGCTCGCCGCCGCGGCGCTCGTCGCGCTGCTCTTCCTGGCGCTGTGGCTCGCCTGGTCGGAGTACCGCGCGGCGCATTTCGGCGAGGACCACGTGGTGGCCGCCGCCGAGATGCGCATGCTCTCGCAGCGCATGGCGAAGTCCGGCCTGCGCGCGCTGCGCGGCGACGCAGAGGCCTTTCCGCAGATCCAGGCGAGCCGCGACGCCTTCGCCGCGGCGCTCGAGCGTCTTGGCCGCGCGGCGCGCGCGCCGGACTCGCTCGCCGGGCTGCGCGAGACCTGGGCACGCACCGACAAGCACGCCGGCACGCTGCTGCGCGATCAGAAGCAGCTCGTCGCGCTCGCGGCCACGGCTGATCGACTCGAGCGCGACAACCCGCGGCTGCTGGAGTGGGCCGAGCGGGTGCAGAACCTGCTTCTCGCGCGCGGCGCGAGCGACGCCGAGGTGGCGGCGGCGAGCCGCCTGGTCATGCTCACGCAGCGCATGGCGCGCGGCGCGCAGCGGCTGCTCGCCGCCGAGCAGGTCGAGCCGGAGACCGAGTTCCTGCTCGGCAAGGACGTGAACGAGTTCGGCGCGACGCTGGCACGGCTGCGCGCCGAGACGCGCGATGAGCGGCTGGGGCGCGCGCTTCAGGCGCTCGGCGAGGCCTTCGGTCCGGCGCAGGACGCGCTCATCGCGGTGCTGGGCACGCGCGAGCGGCTCGCGGGCGCGAAGCGCGCGGCCTTCGGCATTCACGCCGAGTCCGAGCGGCTGCTCGCGGCGGTGGACCGCGTACTCGCCGACTACCGCGCTTCGCCTGCGCGCCGCGCCTACGAGGCGGGGCTCGCCGTGCTGGCGCTCGCGCTGCTCGGGGCGCTGGCGGTGCTGGGGCTCGCCTACGTGGTGGACGAGCGGCGCAGCCGCGAGGCCGCGGTGCGGCGCCTGGCCGCTATGCGCCGTTACCACGAGCGCGACCTGGAGGCAGTCGAGCAGCTGCGTCGCGAGCTGGAGGGGCTGGCCACGGGCGATCTGACCGCGCGCGCCACGGTGTCGAGCGAGATCACCTATCCCGCGGCGAGCGCGCTGAACGACGCGCTGGAAGGACTGCGCGCGCTTGTGGAGCGCGTGGCGCGCGCCGCCGAGCGCGTGGGCGGGGCGGCCGGCTCGGCCCAGGGCGCGGCCGAAGGGCTGCTGGCCGCCGCGCGCCTGCAGTCCGTGCGCGTCAAGGACGCGAGCGCGCGCGCGCTCGGCATGGCACGCGCGGTGACCGACCTTTCGGCGCGCGCCAACCAGTCGGCGGAGCTCGCGCGCGTCTCGGTCGATACGGCCGTGCAGGGTCGCCAGGCCGTGCAGGCGGCGCTCTCCGTGGTCGCGGACATGGGCCGGCGCGTGCGATTGGCGGCGGAAACCGTGGACAAGGTGAAAGGGGCTTCGCCCGAGATGGCGCGGACCTCGCGGCTGCTCGCTCAGGTCGCCGAGCAGGCCGAGGCGCTCGGCGCGAGCGCCTCGGGGCGTACGCTGGCCGAGCTCGGCGGGCGCCTGCGCGCCCTCGCGCTGAACGTGGGCGAAGTGTCGCAGACCACGCAGGCGCAGGGCGCGGCGGCGGGCGCGATCGCCGGCGGCGTGCGCGAGATGCTCGCCGGCGCGGAGCAGGCGGCCGCGGCGGCCACGCGCGCCGCGGCGGCGGTGGAGGAGGTGGCGGGGCTGCTGCGCGAGCTGGAAGAGGCGCTCGGCAAGCTGCGCTACTGACGGCGCACGCGCGCGTAGCGCGCCAGCGTGCGCGCGCGCGCGGCAGCGTGATCCACCACGGGATCGCGCGGCTCGTGGATCGCGCGGGCGTCCAGCGGCACCAACTCGGGCACGTACCGTCGGATGAAGGCGCCCTCCGGGTCGAACTTCCTCGACTGCGTGACGGGATTGAAGATGCGAAACCAGGGCTGCGCGTCGCAGCCGGTGGAGGCCGCCCATTGCCAGCCGCCGTTGTTGGCGGCGAGGTCGTAGTCGTTCAGTTTCTCGGCGAAGTAGCGCTCGCCGCGCCGCCAGTCGATGCCCAGGTCCTTGACGAGGAAGCTCGCGGCGACCATGCGCAGTCGGTTGTGCAGGTAGCCGGTCGTGTTCAGCTGGCGCATGGCCGCGTCCACGAGGGGATAGCCGGTGCGGCCCTCGCGCCAGGCGCGCCAGAGCCGCTCGTCGTCGTCCCAGGATAGCGCGTCGTACTCGCGGCGGAAGGCGTGCTCCACCACGTCCGGACGCCAGGCGAGGATGGCGAAGTAGAAGTCGCGCCAGCAAAGCTCCGAGAGCCAGGTCGCCGCGCCCGCGCCCTTGCGCTTCCAGGCAAAGCGCGCGAGGCGCCGGACGGACACCGTGCCGAAGCGCAGGTGCACCGAGAGGTGGGAAGGGCCCTCGAGCGCGGGGTAGTCGCGCTTACTCGCGTAGTCGTCGATGCGCCGTTTGAAGTCGGCGAACAGCTTCGCCCCGCCCGAGGCGCCCGCGGGCAGCGCCATCGGCGCCGGCTCGAAGCCGAGCGCGGCGAGCGAGGGCAGGGCGGTGCCGGCCGATGCGAGGCGCCCGGCATGCTTGTCGATCGGATAGGACTTGAGGAAGAAGTCGTCCAGCGTTCTCAGCCAGGTGTTCTTGTAAGGGGTGAAGACCGAATAGGGCGTGCCTGCGCCGGTCAGCACCTCCTCGAGCTCGAAGATCACCTGGTCCTTGCGCGTGTGGAAGGCGATGCCCGCGCGCGCGAGGCGCGCCTCCACCTCGCGGTCGCGCCCGATCGCGCCGGGCTCGTAGTCGCGATTGGCGTAGACCGCGCCCGCGCCCAGCCGCACGGCGAGGCGCGGGATCTCCTCGCGCGCGCGCCCGTGCAGCACGTGCAGGCCGCCGCCGAGGGACTCGAGCGACTGCCCCAGCTCGGCGACGCTTCTCCAGATGAAGTCCACGCGCCGGTCGGCGCGCGAGGGCAGGGCGTCCAGGATCTCGGTGTCGAAGACGAACGCGCAGTGCACCGGGCCGCCGGCGCGCAGCGCCGCGTGCAGGGCGGCGTGGTCGTCCGCGCGCAGGTCGCGCCGGAACCACACGAGCGCGGCGGACTCTGGGGGCATAGGCTAAAATAGCCGGTCAGCGTGTCCTCGATCAACCTGACGCATCACTTCCTGATCGCCATGCCGAGCATGGCCGATCCGTACTTCGCGAGGAGCCTCACCTACGTCTGCGAGCACAACGGCCAGGGCGCGCTCGGCTTGGTGGTCAACCGGCCGATCGACATGACCCTGCAGGCGCTGTTCGAGCGGTTGTCGCTCACCTTGCAGGAAAGAACGCTGTCGGACGCGCCGATCTACTTCGGCGGCCCCGTGCAGACCGACCGCGGCTTCGTGCTGCACGAGCCCGCGGGCAACTGGCAGTCGACATTGCGCGTGGGCGAGCTCATCGGCCTCACCACGTCGAAAGACATCCTCGAGGCCGTGGGCCGTGGCGAGGGCCCGCAGAAGATGCTCGTGACGCTCGGCTACGCGGGATGGTCCGCGGGCCAGCTCGAGCACGAGCTCGGGCAGAACGCCTGGCTCACGGTGGAGGCGAAGGACGCCATCCTCTTCGACCTCCCGGCCGAGGAGCGGCTGCCCGCGGCGATGGAGCTGCTCGGGCTCGACTACGCCCGCCTGGCGGATTCCGCGGGACATGCCTGAGAAGGCCGCGCGCACCGTTCTCGCCTTCGATTTCGGACTCAAGCGCATTGGCGTCGCCGTCGGCGAACCCGAGCTCGGCACGGCGCATCCCCTGCCGGGCATCGCGGCGCCGGGCTTCGCGGCGATCGAGAAACTCGTGAAGGAGTGGCGTCCCGCCGCGCTCGTCGTCGGCCTGCCCGTGGCCGAGCAGGGCGAGCACGCGCTGGCCAAGCGGGTGCAGCGCTTCGCCCGCCAGCTCGCCGGGCGCTTCCGGCTGCCCGTGGACACCGTGGACGAGCGCTATACCTCGGTGGAAGCCGAGAGCCGCCTGCGCGGCGCGAAGCGAAAGGCGGTGGACTCGGTGGCCGCGCAAATCATCCTGGAGCAGTACTTCCATGGCCGCGCTACCTGACGCCGAGGCGCTGTGCGCCGGGCTCGCGCGCGCCCTGCGGGCGCGCACGACGGCAAACGCCGCGATGGTCGGCATCCACACCGGCGGCGCGTGGGTCGCCGAGCGGCTGCACGCGGCGCTCGGGCTCGCCGAGCCCCTCGGCCTCATCGACCCGGCCTTCTACCGCGACGACTTCGCGCAGCAGGGCCTCGCGCGCAACCCCAGGCGCTCGAAGATCCCGTTCGAGGTCGCCGGCAAGGACCTGCTGCTGGTGGACGACGTGCTCTTTACGGGGCGCACGGTGCGCGCGGCCATGAACGAGCTGTTCGACTACGGGCGGCCGGCCTCGATCGCGCTCGTGGTGCTCGCCGAGCGCGACGGCCGCCAGTTGCCGATCTGCGCGCAGCACGCCGGCGCGAGGATCGAGGTTCCGGGCGGCATGCGCCTGCGCCTGCAGCGCAGCGACGCCGGCCGGCTCTCGCTGGAGCTCGAGCGTGCCGCGTAACCCTCAGCTGAACGCGAGCGGCGCGCTGCAGCACCTGCTGTCCATCGAGGGGCTGCCGCGCGAGATCATCGTGCAGATCCTGGACACCGCGGAGTCCTTCGCCGGCGTCACGGAGCGCGACATCAAGAAGGTGCCGCTGCTGCGGGGCAAGAGCGTGTTCAACCTGTTCTTCGAGGGCTCGACGCGCACGCGCACCACCTTCGAGATCGCCGCCAAGCGCCTCTCGGCCGACGTTATCAACCTGAACATCGCGGCGAGCTCCACCGCGAAGGGCGAGTCGCTGATCGACACGGTCGCCAACCTCTCGGCAATGCAGGCCGACATCTTCGTCGTGCGCCACGGCTCCTCGGGCGCGCCGTTTCTGGTCGCGCGGCACGTGAAGCCGCACGAGCACGTGATCAACGCCGGCGACGGCCGCCACGCGCACCCGACGCAGGGCCTGCTCGATCTCTACACGATCCGGCACTACAAGAAGGACTTCTCGCGCCTCGCGGTGGCCATCGTCGGCGACGTGCTGCACTCGCGCGTGGCGCGCTCCCTCATTCACGGCCTCACCACGCTCGGCGTGCCGGAGGTGCGCGTGATCGGCCCGCAGACGCTCATCCCCGCCGGCGCGGCGGCGCTCGGCGTGCGCGTGTTCCACTCGATGCGCGAGGGCCTCAAGGACGTCGATGTCGTGGTGATGCTGCGCCTGCAGAACGAGCGCATGAGCGGCGCGCTGCTGCCGAGCGCCCAGGAGTTCAACAAGCACTACGGCCTTACCGCGGAGAAGCTCGCGCTGGCGAAGCCCGACGCCATCGTCATGCATCCCGGGCCGATGAACCGCGGGGTGGAGATCGATTCCTCGGTCGCGGACGGTCCGCGCTCGGTCATCCTGCCGCAGGTCACCTTCGGCATCGCGGTGCGCATGGCGGTGATGAGCATGGTCGCGGGGAGCGCATGAAGCTCCTTATCCGGCGCGCGCGCGTGGTCGACCCGGCGAGCGGACACGACGCCGTGGGCGACGTGGCGGTGGCCGACGGGCGCATCGTCGACAGGCTCTCCGGCAAGCCCGATCGGGTTCTCGAGGCGACGGGCCTCGTGGTGGCGCCGGGGCTCATCGACCTCGCGGCGCGGCTGCGCGAGCCCGGCTACGAGTACAAGGCGACGCTCGAATCCGAGATGGAGGCCGCGGTGGCCGGCGGCGTCACGAGCCTTGCTTGCCCGCCGGATACCGACCCGCCGCTCGACGAGCCGGGCCTCGTGGACATGCTGCGCCGGCGTGCGCAGGCGCTGGAGCGCGCGCGCGTGCATCCCGTGGGCGCGCTCACCGTGAAGCTCGAAGGGCGCCAGCTCACCGAGATGGCCGAGCTCGCGGAAGCCGGCTGCGTGGCGTTCTCGCAGGCCGATGCGCCGCTCACCGACACGCAGGTGCTCTGGCGCGCGCTGCAATACGCGGCCACCTTCGGCTTTCCGGTGTGGCTGCGCGCCGAGGATCCCTGGCTCGCCAAGGGCGGCGTCGCGCACGACGGCGAGGTGGCCACGCGCCTGGGGCTCGCCGGCATTCCCGCCTTCGCCGAGACGGTGGCGCTCGCGGCGGTCCTCGAGCTCGTGCGCGCGACCGGCGCGCGCGTGCATATCTGCCGCCTCTCCAGCGCCGCGGGCGTCGCCATGCTGCGGCGCGCGCGGCATGACGGCCTGCCGGTGACCTGCGACGCGGGCATTCATCACGTGCACCTTTGCGACATGGATCTGGGCTACTTCGACACGCACTGCCGCCTCGAGCCGCCGCTGCGCAGCCAGCGCGATCGCGATGCGCTCGCCGGCGGCCTGGCCGACGGCACGATCGACTGCATCGTCTCGGACCACACCCCCGTGGACGACGACGCGAAGCTGCTGCCCTTCGCCGAGGCCGAGCCCGGCGCGACCGGGCTGGAACTTTTGCTGCCGCTCGCGCTCAAGTGGGGCATGCAGGCCAATCTCAGCCTCGCGCAGACGCTCGCGCGCGTGACGATCGCGCCGGCGCGGATTCTCGGCATCGACGCGGGGCGCATCGCGCCGGGAGCGCCCGCCGACCTCGTCGTGTTCGACCCGCAGGCCCCGCATCGCGTGAGCGCGCAGGGGTTGAAGAGCCAGGGGCGGAACTCGCCCTTCCTCGGCCATGAGCTCGTCGGCCGCGTGCGCGCCACGGTGGTCGCCGGCAAGGTGGTGTACGAAGCATGAGGCGCGGGGCGATCCTCGCCGCGGCGCTGCTGCTCGCCGCATGCGGCTCGAGCCCCGAGCGGCCCGGCGGCTACTACCTGGACGACGGCCCGGGCGCGCGTACGCCCGATCTGGCCGCGATTCCCGACGCGGTGCCGCGCCACGAGCCGCTGCACCGCTGGGCGAACCGGCCCTACCTGCGCTTCGGCAAGCGCTACGTGCCGCTCACGCGCATCGGCGCGTTCCAGCAGCGCGGCGTCGCCACCTGGTACGGCCGGCGCTTTCACGGCAAGCCGACCTCGAGCGGCGAGATCTATGACATGTACAAGATGACCGCGGCCCATCCGATCCTGCCGATCCCGAGCTATGCGCGCGTCACCAACCTCGCCAACGGCCGCACGGTGGTGGTGCGCGTGAACGATCGCGGGCCGTTCCACAAGGAGCGCGTCATCGACCTGTCGTACGCCGCGGCACACAAGCTCGGCTACGTGGCGCAGGGCAGCGCGCGCGTGCTCGTGGAGCAGCTCGCCCCGAGCGGCGACCTCGCTTCCCGCTAGGAAAGGGTCGAGCATGCGCCTCGCGCTCGCCGCCGCCGCCTTTGCATTCGCCGCTGCCGTCCAGGCTCAGGCGCCGCAGGCGCCGGCGGTCGCGGCGCGCGCCTGGCTGCTCGCCGACCTCGCGAGCGACCAGGTGCTCGTCGCGCACAGGGCCGACGAGCGCGTCGAGCCCGCGTCGCTCACCAAGCTGATGAGCGCGTACCTCGTCTTCGGCGCGATGCGCGAGGGACGGCTGGCGGCCGACCAGCAAGTCGAGATCTCCGCGCGCGCCTGGCGCGCGCCCGGGGCGCGCAGCTTCCTCGAGCCGGGCAGCCGCGTGAGCGTGGACACGCTGCTGCGCGGGCTGGTGGTGCAATCGGGCAACGATGCCGCCATTGCGCTCGCCGAGGCACTGGCGGGCACCGAAGCGCAGTTCGTCGCGCAGATGAACGAGGAAGCCGGGCGCCTCGGCCTCGCCGCGACGCGCTTTGCCAACGCCACGGGCCTGCCGCACCCGCAGCACTACTCGAGCGCGCGCGACCTCGCGCGCCTGGCCGAGGCGCTGATCCGCGACTTTCCCGGGGAGTACGCGCGCTACTACTCGCAAAAGGAGTTCGGCCACAACGATATCGTGCAGCTCAACCGCAACCGGCTGCTGTGGCTCGACCCGAGCGTGGACGGAGTGAAGACCGGCTATACCGCGACCGCGGGCTACTGCCTGATCGCCTCCGCAGAGCGCGGCGGCCGGCGGCTGCTGTCAGTGGTGCTGGGCGCGGATTCCGAGGCTGCGCGCGCGCGAGAGTCGCTCAGGCTCCTCAACTGGGGCTTCCGCCACTTCGACGGCGTGCGCCTGTACGCGGCGGGCGAGGCGGTGAGGGAGGTCGAAGTCTGGAAGGGCGCGCTCGCCGCGGTGAAGGCGGGCTTCCTGCGCGGGCTGGTGATCACCGTGCCTCGCGGAGAGGCGGCGAAACTCGCGGCGGAGCTCGTCACGCATCCGCCGGTGCTCGCGCCGGTGGCGAAGGGCGACAAGGTCGGCGTGCTGCGCGTCGCGCTCGAAGGCCGGCCCGTCGGCGAGTACGCGGTGGTCGCCCTGGAAGCCGTGCCGCAGGCAGGCTGGCTCGGTCGCGCCTGGGATACACTGCGGCTCTGGTTCCGCTAGCGAGGCGACGATGGTTTTCCTGAACGGTGCATTCCTGCCGATCGAGGAGGCGCGGATCCCCGTGCTCGACCGCGGCTTCATCTTCGGCGACGGCATCTACGAGCTGATCCCGGTGTATTCGCGCGCGCCGTTCCGCATGGACGAGCACCTCGCGCGTCTGGAGCGCAGCCTCGCCGCGGTGCGCATCGCCAATCCCTATTCGCGCGAGCGCTGGCGCGCGATCCTGCTCGAGCTGATCGCAGGACAGCCCTGGGAGGACCAGGGGGTGTACCTGCAGGTAACGCGCGGCGCGGCCAAGCGCGACCACGCTTTCCCCGCGGGCGTCGCGCCGACGGTGTTCGCCATGTCCAATCCCCTGGTCAATCCGCCGCGCGAGCTCGTCGAGAAGGGGGTGGCCGCCGTGAGCGCGGCGGACTTCCGCTGGCAGCGCTGCGACATCAAGTCCATCTCGCTGATCGGCAACGTGCTGCTGCGCCAGGTGTCGGCCGACGCCGGCGCCGTGGAGACCATCCTCTTTCGCGACGGCTTGCTCACCGAGGCCTCGGCGTCCAACGTATTCGTGGCGAAGAACGGGCGGCTGCTCTCGCCGCCGAAGTCCAACCACATCCTGCCCGGCATCACCTACGACGTGGTGGTGGAGATCGCGCAGGAATTGGGTATCCCCATCGAGTTCCGCGACGTGCGCGAGGCCGAGGTGCGCGGCGCC
The DNA here is from genome assembly GCA_050246035.1 of Burkholderiales bacterium. Taxonomy (GTDB): domain Bacteria; phylum Pseudomonadota; class Gammaproteobacteria; order Burkholderiales; family SG8-39; genus JAABQT01. The sequence continues at coordinate 97,351 of JBFWWT010000006.1, read as the reverse complement.
GACGAGCTCTGGCTCACGTCCTCATCCAAGGAGATCCTCGCCGTCGTGCAGCTGGACGGCAAGCCCGTGGGCGAGGGCAGGCCGGGCGCGCTCTTTCAGAAGGCCTACGCGGGCTACCAGGACTTCAAGCGGCGCGTGATGCGGAAGGAGTCCGTGCCGGCCTGATGCCGATCGCCAACGCCGAGTCCCTCCTTTCCTACCCCACCGAATTTCCGATCAAGGTGATGGGCCGGAAGGACTCGCGCTTCGCGTCCACGGTCATCGGCATCGTGCGCCGGCACGCCCCGGATTTCGACGCCTCGACGCTCGAGCTGCGCCCGAGCCGCGAAGGCACCTATCTCAGCGTCACCTGCGTGATTCGCGCCACCTCGCGCGAGCAGCTCGATGCGCTCTATCGGGACCTGTGCGACCACCCTTCGGTGGTCATGGTGCTGTGATGGACGCGCTGCTCGCCACGCGCATCGAGGCGCTGGGGCTCGTACCTTATGCCGAGGCGATTGCGCGCATGCGCGCGTTCACCCTGCAGCGCGACGCGGAGACGCCCGACGAGCTCTGGGTGCTCGAGCATCCGCCGGTGTACACGCTGGGGCAGGGCGCGGACCCGAAGTTCGGCTCGCGCATCGCCAACGGCATACCGCTGGTTCAGTCCGAGCGTGGGGGCGAGATCACGTATCACGGCCCCGGGCAGGCGGTGCTGTACACGCTCGTCGACCTGCAGCGGCGCGGCATCCGCGTGAAGGAGTTCGTCAGCCTGCTCGAGGCATGCGTCATCGAGCTTCTCGGGAGATTCGGCGTACCCGCCGAGCGCAAGGCCGGGGCGCCCGGGGTGTACGTCGGCGGCGCGAAGATCGCCGCGCTCGGCATCCGCGTCACGCGCGGGCGCGCCTGGCACGGCGTCGCGCTCAACGTCGACATGGACCTGTCGCCGTTTCTCGCCATCGATCCCTGTGGCTTCCCGGGCCTGCCGGTCGCGCAGGCGAGGGACTTCGGCATCCCGGGATCGGCGCAGGATATCGGGCTGCGGCTCGCGCGGCTGGTGGAGCAAAGGCTCGAGCATGCGTGAGGCGGGCGTCAAGGAAAAGGGGCAGGCGAAGACCGCGCGCATCCCGGTGAAGATCGTGCCGAAGGCCGCCTTGCCCAAACCCGAGTGGATCCGGGTCAGGGCGCCGAGCCCGGGCACCCGCTTCACCGAGATCAAGGCGATCCTGCGCGAGCAGAAGCTGCACACGGTGTGCGAGGAAGCCTCGTGCCCGAACATCGGCGAGTGCTTCGGCAAGGGCACCGCGACCTTCATGATCCTCGGCGACATCTGCACGCGGCGCTGCCCGTTCTGCGACGTGGGGCACGGGCGGCCTCTCGCGCCGGATGCGGAGGAGCCGCGGCACCTCGCCGAGACGATCGCGAAGCTGCGCCTGAAGTACGTGGTGATCACCAGCGTCGACCGCGACGACCTGAAGGACGGCGGCGCCCAGCACTTCGTGGATTGCATCCGCGCGGTGCGCGAACAATCTCCGCGCACGACCATCGAGGTCCTGGTGCCGGACTTTCGCGGGCGGCTCGATCGGGCGCTCGGGATCCTGCTCGCCGCGCCGCCCGACGTGATGAACCACAACCTGGAGACCGTGCCGCGCCTCTACCGGCAGGCGCGTCCCGGCGGCGACTACCGGCATTCGCTCAAGCTGCTGCAGGCATTCAAGAAGGCGGTGCCTTCGGTGCCGACGAAGTCGGGGTTGATGGTGGGGCTCGGCGAGACGGACGACGAGATCCTGCAGGTGATGCGCGACCTGCGCGCGCATGACGTCGACATGCTCACTATCGGGCAGTACCTGCAGCCCTCGCCGCACCATCTGGCGGTCGAGCGCTACGTGCATCCGGATACGTTCGCGATGTTCGAGCGCGAGGCCGGCGCGATGGGATTCCGGCACGCGGCAATCGGGGCGCTGGTGCGCTCGTCGTATCACGCGGACGAGCAGGCGAAAGAAGCCGGCGTGGCCTGAGAGGCCGGTCGTCGACGGCGTTACAGATGTAACTTCGCGCCGGAGGCGGGGTAGATTAGCGGGCCACCCGATGCCGCCGCAACGCGCCCGCCCGCTCCTCTCGCGCATCCCGCTCGGCCGCGCGCTCATCGCGCTCGGTCTCGTGCTCGTCGCCATCAACGTCGCTTCCGCCGTCTGGGAGGCGAGCGCGGCGCGCGAGCGCACCGAGCGCCGCGCGCAGCGCGACCTGTCCAACCTTTCGCGCGTGCTCTCGGAGCAGACCGCGGCCTCGCTCGAGGCCGTGGACGTGGTCCTGCGCGACGTGGTGCGCACCGGCGACGCGCAGGCCGTGGGGCGCTCGATGTCGCGGCTGCGCGACGAGCTTGTGCACATGCCGGCGATCGCCGCGGTGCTCGTGCTGGATGCCGAGGGCAGGGTGGTCGCGCGCGCCGGCGAGGCGCCGGCGACCGACCCCGAGTTCGCCTCGCACCCCGCGTTCATCGTCCACCGCTACGCGAGCGCCGACAAGCTGCACCTGAGCGAGCCGTACGCGGTCGCCAGCGAGAGCGCGCACTGGCGCTTTCTGCTCTCGCGCCGCCTCGCCGCACCCCGCGGCGGCTTCGACGGGGTGGTGGTGGCGGCCATCGAGATGGCGAGCTTCGATCGCCTCTATCGGAGCATCGACCTCGGCGAGGGCAGCTTCATCTCGCTGCTAACCGACGCGGGCGTGATCCTGAGCCGCGTGCCGGCGCCCGCCGGCGTGCGCGGGCGCGACGTTCCCCGCGGGCCCGCCGTCGCCGCGGTGCAAAAGGCGGGCCGCTACGAAGGCTGGACCGTAAGCCCGGTCACGCAGCAACGCGTCCTGGTGGCGGCGCTCTCGGTGCCCGGCTTTCCGCTGTTCGTCGCGAGCGGCAGCAGCGAGGCGGCGGTGCTCGCCCCGTGGCGCGCGGAGGCCTGGCAGATCTTCGATCGCACGCTGCTCACCTCCGCCGCGATGATCGCGCTGATCGCGCTCGCCGCCTGGGGCCTCGCGCGCCGGGAGCGCGCGCTCGCCGACAACTGGAGGCGCTATCAGGCGATGATCGAGCACAGCTCGGATGCGCTGGTGCTCACGCGGCCAATGGCCGGCGGCATCCTTTACGCGAGTCCCGCGATGGAGCGCGTGCTCGGCTACGGCGCCGAGGAGCTGCGCGGCCGCGAGGTGATGGAGCTGGTGCACCCCGAGACGCTGGAGACGGCGGTGCGCTCGCGCGCGGACCTCCTCGGCACGCCGGGCAAGGTCGCGGTCGACGAGCTGCGCATGCGGCACAGGGACGGCGCCTGGCGCTGGGTCGAGCTCACGCGCAAGAACCTGCTCGAGGAGCCGAGCGTGCGCGCGGTGGTGATGAACTTTCGCGACATCGACGAGAGGAAGCAGGCCGAGGCCGAGCGCGCGCGCCTGGAAAGCCGCCTGCGCCAGGCGGAGAAGATGGAGGCGGTCGGGCGCCTGGCGGGCGGCATCGCGCACGACTTCAACAACCTCCTGGGCGGAATCCTCGGCTACGCCGAGCTGCTCGCGGAGAAAGCGCCGGCGGACTCGCCGCTCAAGCGCTATGCCGACAACGTGCTCACCGGCGCGAACCGGGCGAGCGGACTCGTCGATCAGATCCTGTCCTACAGCCGCAGCCAGCGCGGCAAGCGCGTCCCGGTCGAGCTCGGCGGCATCGTCGCCGAGACCCTGGAGCTCGTGCGCGGCTCGCTGGCCCCGGCCATCACGCTGCAATCGGAGCTGTCGCGGCCGCTCCATGTCGTCGGCGACGAGACGCAGCTGCACCAGGTGACGATGAACCTGTGCACGAACGCCGTGCACGCCATGCCCGGAGGCGGGACGCTGCGCGTCACGCTGGAAAGCGACGACGTGACGACCGAGCGCACGCTCGCACACTCGACGCTGCGCGCCGGGCACTACGTCTGCCTTGCCGTCGAGGACACGGGCAGCGGCATGGACGAGGCGACGCTCGCGCGCGTGTTCGAGCCGTTTTTCACCACCAAGGAGATCGGCAAGGGCACGGGCCTGGGCCTGTCGCTCGTCTACGGCATCGTCACCGATTCCGGCGGCGCCATCGACGTCTCGAGCCGCCCGGGCCACGGCAGCCGGTTCACGATCTACCTGCCGCGCGTCGAGAATCCCTCGGCGCTCGCCGACGCGGCGGCCGCGCCGCTGCCGCGCGGACACGGCGAGCGCGTGCTGGTCGTGGACGACGAGGAGGCGCTGGTGGCGGTGACCTCGGAGGTCCTGAAGAACATCGGCTACGAGCCCGTCGCCTGCGCCGACGGCGCTGCGGCGCTTGCCGCGTTCGAGGGAGGCCGCATCGACGCGGTGGTCGCCGACGAAGTGATGCCGGGCATGTCCGGTACGCAGCTCGCGCTCGCGCTGCGCCGGCGGCGCGCCGAGCTGCCGATCGTGCTGGTGAGCGGCTACACCGGGCCGATGCTCTCGGAGCGTGCGCTCGCGGTCGGCGTCACCGAGATCCTGCGAAAGCCCTTCCAGTCGCGGGAGATCGCCGGCGCGCTGGCGCGCGCGCTCGGGCGCGGCTGAGCGGGTCCCGCGCTCGTGTCGGCTGTAACAGTCGACAAGGGACCCGAAATGGCTTCGAAACCGGCAGCCCCGACAATGGGCGCATGGACGAACAGACATTCCGGCCGGAAGACGCGCCGCCGGCGCTCGAGACGAGCTCGTACGCGGGCTACGACGAGTCCGTGCTCGGCGTGGAATGCGCCTGGCCGTGTGCCGAACGGGAGTTGCCGGCCACGCTTCACTGACGACTGCGCCGGGCTTTGCTCCGGCCTCCCCGCTGCACTCCAGGGTTCCGCCCTCCTCCTCCGACCCGGAACAGGAACCCTGATGCGGGGAGGCCTTTTTATTGCGGGGGGCGGCGCTAGTAGACCGTCTCGACCGGCACACCGAAGGTGTAGCCCGCACGTCGCTCGGTGAGGATGTAGCGCGGCCGGCGCACGTCCTTTTCCAGCTTGCGCCGCAGCCGCATGATCTGCACGTCGATCGAGCGGTTGTAGACCTCGTCGTTGTGCAGCCTGGACAGGTCGAGCAGCTGGTCGCGCGAGAGGATGCGCTGCGGCGCGCCCAGCAGCACGACGAGCAGGCGGAACTCGCCGTTGGTGAGCGTCACGCGCTCGCCGGCGGGCGAGGTCAGCCGCCGCGTGCCCAGATTGAGCTCCCAGCCGTCGAAGCGGTAGGCGCGCACGCCCTCGGGCCGGCCCTGGCGCACCTCGGCGCGGCGGCGGCGCAGCACGGTGCGGATGCGCGCGAGCAGCTCGCGGGGGCTGAACGGCTTGGTGAGGTAGTCGTCGGCGCCGAGCTCCAGGCCCATCACGCGATCGGCCTCCTCGCGCCGGCCGGTGACCATGATGAACGGGATCGCGGACTCCTCGCGCAGCCGCCGCGCGAGCACCATGCCGTCCTCGCCCTTGAGCCTCAGATCGAGCACGATGAGGTCCACCACCTGCGCGGCGAGGACCTCCTGCATGGCGCGGCTGTCGGCGACCGCGGTGACGCGAAAGCCGTTCTCGCCGAGGTAGTCGGCGATCAGCTCGCGCATCGACGGCTCGTCGTCCACGGCGAGCACGTGCGGCAGCGCGTCCGGCTGCGCGGTCTTCTGTGCGTCGTTCGTGAGCGTGTCGAGGCTCATGGCGGGGACGAAGTTTAGCGCGCCCTCCCGGGGCGGCGGTTACAGATGAAACCCGGATTGGCGCCGCTGTGTGCATGCGGCGACAGCGATCCTGTATAAACGCGGGGCATGGACGACCCTCGGCACGCCGGACGCGATGTGCTCGTGATCGACGATGACGCGATCATGCGCGACCTCATGGCCGACTGGCTGGAGGCCGCCGGCTACGGCGTGCGCAAGGTGGCCAGTTGCACCGCGGCCGTCGGCGAGGTGCAGCGCGCGGCGCCGGCGATCATCGTCTCCGACATGTTCATGCCCGGGCCCTGCGGCACGGCCGCTATCGCCGAGATCAGGCGGGCCGTGCCCGGGGTCCAGTTGATCGCCGTCTCGGGCCACTTCAATTCCGGCCAGGGCATGAGCGCCGAGGAGGCGCTCGCGGCCGGCGCCGCGCGGGCGCTGGCCAAGCCCGTGAAGCGCGCCGACCTGGTGCGCGCCGTCGCCGAGCTGCTGGGCCCGCCCTCGACATAGTGCCGGGCATCCTTTCCATCCGCGGGCTCGCCAAGACCTACGCGTCGGGCCTCCAGGCCCTGCAGGCGCTCGACCTGGAGATCGAGAAGGGCGAGATCTTCGCGCTGCTCGGCCCCAACGGCGCGGGCAAGACGACGCTGATCAGCATCGTCTGCGGCATCGTTACGCCCAGCAGCGGCACGGTGACGGTCAAGGGACACGACATCGTGCGCGAGTACCGAGCCACGCGCGCGCTCATCGGCCTGGTGCCGCAGGAGCTGCACACCGACATGTTCGTCACCGTGTGGAACACGGTCGCATTCAGCCGCGGGCTGTTCGGCAAGCCGGCGGATCCTGCGCACCTGGAGAAGGTGCTGCGCCAGCTCTCGCTGTGGGACAAGCGCAACGAGCGCATCATGACGCTCTCGGGCGGCATGAAGCGGCGCGTGCTGATCGCGAAGGCGCTCGCGCACGAGCCCGAGATCCTGTTCCTGGACGAGCCCACCGCGGGCGTGGACGTCGAGCTGCGCCGCGACATGTGGGCGCTGGTGCGCGAGCTGCGCGCGAGCGGCGTCACCATCATCCTCACCACGCACTACATCGAGGAGGCCGAGGAGATGGCCGACCGCGTCGGCGTGATCAGCAAGGGCCGGCTGATCGTGGTGGAGGAGAAGGCTTCGCTGATGAGGAAGCTCGGCAAGAAGCAGCTCACGCTGCACCTGCAGGAGCCGCTCGCGGCGATCCCGGCGGGCCTCGCCGACTGGCGCCTCGAGCTGAAGAACAACGGCGGCGAACTCGAGTACAGCTTCGATGCGCGCGAGGAGCACACCGGCATCCCGGCCCTGCTCAGGCGCATGGACGAGCTCGGCATCGGCTTTCGCGACCTGAACACCGAGTCGAGCTCGCTCGAGGACATCTTCGTCGGCCTGGTGAGCGAGCGGCGATGAGCGGGTTCAATGGCCGCGGCGTGCTGGCGATCTACCTGTTCGAGATGTCGCGCTTCAACCGCACGCTCTGGCAGAGCCTGGTGGCGCCGGTGATCACCACGTCGCTCTACTTCATCGTCTTCGGCGCCGCCATCGGCTCGAGGATGGGCGAGCTGGACGGCGTGCACTACGGTGCGTTCATCGTGCCGGGGCTGATCATGCTCTCGATCTTCACCGAGAGCCTGAACAACGCGTCCTTCGGCATCTACCTGCCGCGCTTCACCGGCACCATCTACGAGGTGCTCTCGGCGCCGGTATCGCCCCTCGAGATGGTGCTCGGCTACGTCGGCGCGGCGACGACGAAGTCGATCATCCTCGGGCTGGTGATCCTCGCCACCGCGACGCTGTTCGTGCCGATCTCGATCGCGCACCCGTTCTGGATGGTCGGGTTCCTCGTGCTGACGGCGGCGACGTTCTGTCTGTTCGGTTTCATCCTCGGCATCTGGGCGAACGGCTTCGAGCAGCTGCAGTTCGTGCCCATGCTCGTCATCACGCCGCTCACCTTCCTCGGCGGCGCCTTCTACTCGATCGACATGCTGCCCGGGGCGTGGCGCACCTTCAGCCTGTTCAACCCGGTCGTGTACCTGATCAGCGGCTTTCGCTGGGCGTTCTACGGCACGGCCGACGTGGCGGTGGGCGTGAGCCTGACGGCGACGCTCGGCTTCTTCGTGCTGTGCCTGGCGATCGTTTGGTGGATCTTCCGTACCGGGTACCGGCTGAAGAACTAGCGCAGCGCCACCATCGTGCGCAGGCGTTCCAGCACCCGCTGCCACAGCGTGTCGGCGCTGCCGCCGACGACCAGGTCGACATCGGGCTCGGCGATCGCCCAATGGCCGGCGGCGAGCTCCGCCTGCAGCTCGCCGCGCTGCCAGATCACCACCCCGGCATAAAAGCGCGCGCGCGTCGGCACGCGTTCGGCGAAGCGAGCCGCGGCGTCGCGGCCGTGGGCCATATAGACGCCCGGGAGCACCTCGAGCGCGTCCTCCGCCGGCGGATGGGGCGAGCGCGCCAGCGCGAACAGCGTGTCGCGCATGAACGGACCCCCGGCGAAGACCGGCGAGACGACCCGCGCGGCCGAGGACACCTCGGGAAGGACTGCGGCGACCGGCGTGGACGTGGGGCGGTTGAGGACGAAGCCGAAATGCGTGTCCTTGCCCGAGGGCACGACCAGCAGCACCGTGCCCTCGTAGGGGCCGGAGAGCGAGGGATCGGCCGCGAGCAGGACGGGCGCGGCGGGCGTCTGCGCGAGCGCCGGCCCCGGGAGGACGAGCGCCAGGGCGACGATCAGGGCGTGGAAGACTCTCATGTGGGCCTCGTGAAATGAAACACGGCGGCTGCGCGCGATCGCGCGCAGCCGCCGTCCGGTCACCGTCGTGGCGCGAACTACAGCTGGTTGGCGGTGACGCCCAGCTCGGCGTTGGCGATGAAGTCGCCGGCCGCGCGGGCCTGCGTCACTTCCGAGCGCACCTGCGCGCGCGACTTGCCGGCGACCGCGGCCGGCACGGCCGGCTGGTTCTGCGTGCCGAGCGCGGCGTTCACGCGCCAGTCGTTCGCGCGCTTGGCCGCGGCGAGCTCCGAGCGCACCTGCTCGCGGCTCTTGACGGAGACTTCCGCCGCCGGCGCGACGCCGGTGGGGTAGATCTCGTAGTTGGCAATGGCGGGCAGCGCGAAGGCGCTCCCGAGTACCACTGCGATCACTTGGCGTTTCATGGCGTTTCCTTTCTGAATGGTTGGAGGATTGCTTGACGCCCCGCCACATTGCGCGCGCGCCATGGCGCCCGCGTTTCGGCGGCGCGCCGCCGCGTTACAGCCGATACGCGGCGCGCAACAAGAGGCGTGCCCTAAGTGCCGGAACGAATCTCGTCGACCATGCGCGCGAGGCGCGCCACGTCGAGCACGACGAGCGCCCGGCCGTCCTTGCCGAGGATCCCCGCCTTCGCCAGCGCCGAGAGCTCGCGCGTCACCTGCTCGCGGTAGGTGCTCACCTGGCTGGCGAGATCGGCATGGCGCGGCGCGGGCTCGATGCGCGCGCGGTTCGCCTTCACGCCCGCCTCGCGCGCCAGGCGCAGCAGCTCCGCGTGCAGCCGCTGGTGCACGCCGAGCGTGGACAGGTCGATGACGCGTTCGGAGAGCCGGCGCACGAGCCCCGCGAGGTTGCGCAGCAGCCGCTCGGCGACGCTCGGCTCCTCGCGCAGCAGCCGCGCGAAAGCGGCGGGTGCGAGCGACGCGAGCAGGCCCGGGTCGAGGCCGACGACGTCGGCCGAGCGTGCCATGCCGTCGATCGCCGCCACTTCGCCAAAGTGCTCGCCCGGGCCGAAGTCCCGGAATGTCACCTGCCGGCCCGCGGCCGAGTAGGTGGTGACGCGCACCCGGCCCGAAACGATGAAATAGACATCGCGATCGGGCGAGGCCCGGGAAATGATGCCTTGCTCCGCCGCGAAGCTGCGCCAGGCGCACTCGCGCGCGAGCGCTTCCAGCCGCTGCGGCGCAAGACCCTGCAGCAGCGCGATGCCGAGCAGGCCGAGGCTCGAGGGTTGGGCCGCTTTGACCATGAATGTCGAGCACCAGTGTACCCGGCGCGCCGCAATGGAAAACGGCGCCGCGGTTGCCCGCGGCGCCGTGAGTCCCCTAGGGGAGGAGGAGGGGAAGGGGACTGCTTAGAGCTGGTTGGCCTTGGTGCCGAGCTCGGCGTTGACGATGTAGTCGCCCGCGCGGCGCGCCTGGCGCACTTCGGAGACCACCTCGGCGCGCGACTTGTCGGCCGCCTGCGCCGGGCGGGCCACATAGCCCTGCTCGGCGTCCACCAGCACCTGCTCCGCGATGTTCGAGGAGAAGGTGGCCTGCGGCGCGTAGCCGGCGTCGATTTCGTTGTTGGCCAGGGCGGGCGCGGCGAGCGCGCTGCCCAGGGCGATGGCGATGAGTTGGCGTTTCATGGTCGGTTCCCTTTCAAGAGTTGGTTGCTCAGCCGCTGCGGAATCGCCGCAGCACGTGAGACGAACTCTAGGCAACCGCGCCCGCCCCCGATGTGCGTTTACGCACCGGATCGGCGAACACGCCGCGCGTCCCTGGGCACGGGGCGCATGGCGATGCCGTCCCAGCGCACCAGCCCGGCGGCGATCGCCACGGGCAGCGAAAACGCGGGGCGCAGCCCCGCGGCGCCCCGCGCCGGCCGCCTAGTAGCGGACCTTGAGGCCATCCTCGACTTCCTCCACGCCTTCGACTCGCGACGCGACGAGCAGCGCCTGCCTCTTTTGCGTCGGGTCGGCGACAAAGCCCGAGAGAAGGACGCGGTTGTCGAACGTCTCCACGCTCACGCGCATGGAATCGAGACCATCTTCGCGCAGCAGAGCCGCCTTCACCTTGGTCGTGATCCAGGCGTCTTGCGCGTAACGCGCCGCGAGCGCCCGCTCGTGGAGTTGCTGCGCGGTGACCGCCTCGGCGGGGTCGAGGCGCTGGTCGCCGTTGCGGTCGGCTTCGGTGAAAGGCCTGCCGTAGCCGCGCACGTGCGCGACCTCCTGGCGCGACAGGAATCCGTCGCCGTTCGAGTCCAGCTTCGTGAACGCGGCGCTGACGGTCGGCGGCGCAATGACACCGGGTTCGCGGGTCTCGCCAGCCTGTGAAAACGGTATGGACCAGGCGAGCGCCGTCAATCCCAGCACGGTGCGTGCGGTCTTGTCGAGTTTCATGGTCGCTCCTTTCTCCGGTTGTGGATTCGCGTCGGGCCGCACAGGGCCCTTGGCTACTGGACCGCAAGGCGCGTGCCGAGTTTCCGCACCTAGCAGAATCAAGCCGTTGGACGATCGAGCGCGTTGCATCAGGGTCTCGCCCCGTCGCTTGACGGCGACAAGACGGGAGCAGGATAGCCGCCGCGGGTTACGCGGCGATTACCGCCCGGTGCTCAGGCGACGAGGAGGTCCTATAAGCTTGCGCATCATGAGGCTCTCCATTCTGGCCATGATCGCCGCCGCGGCTGTCTGCGCGCCCGCGTGGGCGCAACTGGAGGACATCACGAATCGCGACGCGATCAACGCGCTGAAGGGCGCGCTGCGGCGCGGCGCGGAAGTCGCGGTCGCGCAACTGGGGCGCGAGAACGGTTTCTACGAGGATCCGCGCGTGCGCATCGCGCTGCCCGAGTCCCTGCGCCGGGCCGAGAAGAACATGCGCCGCTTCGGCATGGGGCGGTACGCCGATGAGCTGCTGCTGACCCTCAATCGGGCGGCCGAATCGGCGGTGGCCGAGGCGCAGCCCCTGTTTCTCGACGCCCTGCGCCAGATGAGCGTCGTCGACGCGAAGGGCATCCTCACCGGGGGCGAGACGGCGGGCACGCAGTTCTTCCGGCGCACGACCGCCGAGCCGCTGCGCAGGCGCTTTCTGCCGATCGTGCAGCAGGCCACCGGGCGCGTGGGGCTCGCGCACAAGTACAACGCCTACGCGAGCCACGGCGTGCGCATCGGCCTCGTGCGCGCCGAGGACGCGGATCTGGACCGCTACGTGACGGAGAAGGCCCTGGACGGGCTCTTTTTCATGGTGGCGGAGGAAGAAAAGAGAATCCGCAAGGACCCCGTCGGCACCGCCTCCAGTCTGCTGCGCAAAGTCTTCGGCGCGCTGAAGGGTTAATTGGGGACGGACCTCAATTTCCGCATAGCGGAAATTGAGGTCCGTCCCCAATTAACTCCAATTAACTCTGCATCAGCCGCGGCACCCAGAGGATGATGTCGGGGAAGGCGAGGAACAGGCCCACGGTGGCCACGTCCGCGAGGAAGAACGGGAAGATGCCGCGGAACACCGTGGTGAGCGGGATGTCGGGCCGCACGCCGTTCACCACGAAGCAGTTCAGGCCAATGGGCGGCGTAATGAGGCAGATCTCGGCCATCTTCACCACGATGATGCCGAACCAGATCGGGTCGTAGCCGAGCGCGACCACCGCGGGATACACCACCGGCAGCGTGAGCAGCAGCATGCCGATCGCGTCCATGAACATGCCGAGCACGACGTAAAAGAGCAGGATGCAGATGATGATCATGATGGGCGGCACGTCGAGCGACACCACCCACTTGGCGAAGGCCTCGGGCAGCCCCGCGAAGCCGAGGAATCGCACGAAGATGAGCACGCCCCAGATGATCGAGAAGATCATCACCGTGAGCTTCGCCGATTCGAGCAGCGCCTCCCGCAGCCCGCGCCAGCGCATGCCCTGGAACAGCGCGAGGACGAACACGACGAAGGCGCCGAGCGCGCCGGCCTCGGTGGGGGTCGCCCAGCCGAAGTACATTGCCGAGAAGATGATCGCCACGACGGCGATGATCGGGAAGGTGCCCGGGACCGACCTCCAGCGCTGCGCCCACGTGAACCCGGTGATCGGCCGGCCGAGGCCCGGTTTGAGCTTCGCCATCAGCACGATCATCCCCATGTAGATGAGCGCCGAGACGATGCCGGGAACGAATCCGGCAACAAGGAGCATGCCCACCGACTCCTCGACGATGATCGCGTAGATGACGAGGATCGCCGAGGGCGGGATCAGCGTCGCGAGCGTGCCGCCCGCCGCGACCACGCCGGCCGCCAGCCGCTTGTCGTAGCCCGCCTTCAGCATGTCGGGAATCGCCACGCGGCTGAAGACCGCCGCCGTGGCGGTGCTCGCGCCCGAGACCGCGGCGAAGCCCGTCGCCGCGAGCACCGTGGCGACCGCGAGCCCGCCGGGCACCCAGCCGAGCCACTTGGTCGCCGCGTCGAACAGCTTCTCGGTGATACCCGCATGGAAGGCGAGGAAACCGATGAGGATGAACATCGGCAGCACCGAGAGCGTGTAGGTGACCGACTTCGAATGCGGGATCGTGCCGACCATGCCGGCGCCGGAATCCCAGCCGATCATGGCCACCAGGCCGGCGAGGCCCACGGCGGCGGCGGCGATGAACACGCGCACGCCGAGGAACACCATCACGACGAGCGCGACGACGCCGAGGATGCCGATGGTGAACTCGCTCATGCGCTAGCCGCCCCGGTCGCGCTCGACCACACGGATGCTGTCCTCGATCTCCTGCGCGGCCAGCTCCTCCGGCGTGTGCACGGTGGTCACGGCCACCGGCCGGCGCGCCGGGTCGATGGCGAGGCGCGCGTAGCCGATCAGCTGCACGAGCAGCCGCAGCCACAGCAGCGCGAAGGCGACGGGCACCGCGAGCTTCGAGGGCCACACGGGCAGCTCCGCGTCGATCGTGCTGTCGCCGAGCTGGTAGGCGCGCAGGAAATGCCCCCAGCCGTACCAGATGAGCACGGCGACCACGGCGAGCGCGACCAGCGTGCCGAAGATCTCCGTCGACCACAGCAGGCGCCCGCGCAGGGGCTTGAGCAGCATCTCCATGCGCACGTGGCCGCCGAGGCGCTGGCAATAGGCGATGCCGAGGAAGGCGAAGGTGGAGACCGAGAGCTCGACGAAGTCGATGTAGCCGCGCACCGGGGCGTTGAACAGCGTGCGGCCGAGCACCTGCCAGACGCCGAGGAACATCAGCACGAAGATGGCGAACGCCGCGACGAGGTTGAATGCCGTCTCGACGTGGCCGAGCCGCCGGTCGAACGCCGCGAGCCGCGGCGCGTCGGCCGAGGCGTCGACGCTGGGAGTCTGGTTCTGCACGTCGGGGTGCGCGCGGGCCGGGACGCGCGTCCCGGCCCGCGGCCGTCTACTTGCCGCCCTCGCGGGCCACCTTCAGGATGGCGTCGATCAGCTCCTGGCCATTGAAGCGGTTGGCGTTTTCCTTGACCCACTTGTCCCACACGGGCTTGCCGGCCACGCGCCGGAATTCCTCCAGCTGCGCCGGCGTGTAGGTCACGGGCTTGAGCTTCGAGCGCAGCATCGGCAGGTTCTTCTTGTCGATCGCTTCGTAGGCCTCGACCTGCGCGCGGTCGACGTCGGCCTTCGCGTCCACGATCAGCTTGCGGTACTGCGCCGGAAGGTTCGCGAACGAAGCCTTGCCGAACACGATCGGGCACTCGGACGTGCCGGGCGACATGTTGGTGGTGAACCAGTCGGCCACCTCGTGGATCTTGTAGGCCACTTGCGCGTAGGTAAACGGGAACGAGGCCGCATCCATCGTGCCGCGCTCCATCGCCGTGTACACCTCGGTCGCCGTCGTGGTGGTCTTGATCGCCCCCAGCACCTCCATGGCGTCGCCGAGGCCGCCGCCCGCGCGCACGCGCTTGCCTTTCCAGGCGGCGAGGCTGGCAGGCGGCGCGCCCTTGCCGAGGAACTCGTACTGCGGCAGGAGCGTCGAGCCGTAGGCCACCGCGTCCCAGTTGTCCATGTCCGCGACGAGCGCCGGGTGCTTGAACAGCATGTTGCGCGCCTTCACCGACACATCCCAGTCGCCCAGCGGCAGGAAGGGCAGCGAGAACACCATGAACGCCGGATTCTTGCCCGGGTGGTAGAAGTTGCAGAAGTGCGCGGCGTCCACCGCCTTCAGCTTGATGCTGTCGAGGTTTTCCCGGTCCTTGGAGAACGTCTCCGCGTAGCCGATGCGGATGGTGAAGTTGCCGCCGCTGCCTTTGGCGACCTTGTCCGCGAGTACTTCGATGCCCTTGGTGAAGGCGCGCTGCTTGCCCCAGGTGGAGAACTTCCACTCCACCTTCTGCGCGGCGGCCGCGCCGGAGAACGCCGCGAGCGATGCCGCGAGCGCCGCGGCGATGCACGTGCGAGTGCCTTGCATGGTCCCTCCTCCTCGTTCGTCTCTAATGTCGTGCCGGGGGCTGGAGGCCCCTCTTCGGCCAGACCGTATCAGAAAATGCGCTGGATGGGGACTGTCCTCCCCGTCAGTGCGCCTGGTCCCAGTTGGCGCCGACGCCCACTTCGACGACGAGCGGCACCTCGAGCCGCGCGACGTCCTGCATGCGGCTGCGCACCCCCTCCTTCACCGTGTCGAGCTCGCCTTCCGGCACCTCGAGGACCAGCTCGTCGTGCACCTGCATGACGAGCTTCGCCCCGAGGCGCTCGGCGTCCAGCCAGACCTGCACCGCGACCATGGCGAGCTTGACGAGGTCGGCGGCGGTGCCCTGCATGGGCGCGTTGATCGCCGCGCGCTCGGCGCCCGCGCGGCGCGCCGGGTTCGAGGACCTGATCTCGGGCAGCCACAGTCGCCGGCCGAACACGGTCTCGACGCAGCCGTCGGCGCGCGCCTTCTCGCGCGTGTCGTCCATGTAGCGCTTCACGCCCGGGTAGCGCGAGAAATACGAGTCGATGTAGGCCTGCGCGGTGGCGCGCTCGATGCCGAGGTTCTGCGCGAGGCCGAAGGCGCTCATGCCGTAGATGAGCCCGAAGTTGATCACCTTTGCGGTGCGCCGCTCGTCGGGCGTCACCTCGTCCTGGGGCCGGCCGAAGACTTCGGCGGCGGTGGCGCGGTGCACGTCGTGGCCGTGGGCGAAGGCCTGGCGCAGGCCCGCGTCGCCCGAGAGGTGCGCCATGATGCGCAGCTCGATCTGCGAATAGTCGGCCGAGACGATGCGGCAGCCCGGCGGGGCGACGAAGGCCTCGCGGATGCGCCGGCCCTGCGGCGTGCGGATGGGGATGTTCTGCAGGTTCGGGTCGTTGGAGGCGAGCCGCCCGGTCACCGCCACGGCCTGTGAATAGGTGGTGTGCACGCGCCCGGTGCGCGCGTCGATCATCTTCGGCAGCTTGTCGGTGTAGGTGGACTTGAGCTTGGCGAGCGCGCGGTACTCCAGGAGCAGCTTGGGCAGCGGATAGTCCTGCGCGAGCTCCGCGAGCACGTCCTCGTCGGTCGAGGGCTGGCCCGAGGGCGTCTTCTTCTTTACCGGCAGCCCCTGGCGCTCGAACAGGATCTCCTGGATCTGCTTGGGCGAGTTGAGGTTGAAGGGCTGGCCCGCCGCGCCGTAGGCCTTCTGCTCGAGCTCGAGCATCTCCTTGCCGAGCTCGTGGCTCTGCGCCTCGAGCTTCGCGCGATCGAGCAGCACGCCGTTCCGCTCCATCCGCAGCAGCACCGCCATGACCGGCAGCTCGATCGCCTCGTAGACGCGCCGGAGCTTTTCCTCGGCGGCGATGCGCGGATAGAGCGCCTCGTGCACGGCGAGCGCGCAGTCGGCGTCCTCCGCCGCGTACTCGGTGGCGCGCTCGACGCTCACGCCGGAGAAGGCAATGCGCGCGGCGCCCTTGCCGGTCACCTCGTCGTAGCCGATCGTCTTCCAGCCCAGGTGGCGCTGGGCGAGCGAGTCGAGGTCGTGGCGCTCGTGCACCTCGAGCACGTAGGACTCGAGCAGCGTGTCGTGCGCGATGCCGGCGAGCCGCACGCCATGGTTGGCGAGCACGTGCGCGTCGAACTTCAGGTTCTGCCCGACCTTGCGGCGCGCGGCATTCTCCAGCCAAGGCTTGAGCCGCTCGAGCGCGCGCGCCACGCCCACCTGCGCGGGCGCGCCGGGATACTCGTGCGCGAGCGGCAGGTAGGCGGCCTGGCGGCCGAACGCGAAGGACATGCCCACGAGCGTCGCGCTCATCGGCTCGAGGCCCGTGGTCTCGGTGTCGAAGCCGACGAGCCCGGCCTTTTCCATGCGCTCGAGCCACGCGCCGAGCGCGGCCTCGTCGGCGAGCATCACGTACTCGCGGCGCGCCGGGCCGGCGGCCTCGCCGGCCGCCGCCGCGGGGGCCTCGCCGCCGGCGCCGCCGAGCTCGGCGAGCCAGGTGCGAAAGCCGAAGCGCTCGTAGAGCGCGCGCAACCGCGCCTCGTCGGGCTCGCCCTCCAGGCCCTCGGGCGTCAGCGCCAGCTCGACGTCGCGCTTCACCGTGAGCAGGCGCCGGCCCCGGGGCAGCCAGTCGAGCACCTTGCGCAGGTTCGCGCCCACCGCGCCGCCGATCTCGCCGGCATGCGCGATCACCGCGTCGAGCGATCCGTACTGCTGGATCCATTTCGCCGCGGTCTTCGGCCCCACCTTGTCCACGCCGGGGACGTTGTCGACGGCGTCGCCGGTGAGCGCGAGGTAATCGACGATTCTCTCCGGCGCCACGCCGAACTTCTGCCGCACGCCCTCGGCGTCGAGCGTCTCGTTGGTCATCGTGTTCACGAGCGTCACGCTGTCGTCGACGAGCTGCGCGAGGTCCTTGTCGCCGGTGGAGATCACCGCGCGCCATCCCCGGCGCTTCGCCTGCTCCGCGAGCGTGGCGATGACGTCGTCCGCCTCCACGCCTTCGACGGCGAGCACCGGCCAGCCGAGCGCGGCGGCCGCTTCCTTGAGCGGCTCGATCTGCGCGGCGAGCGCCTCGGGCATCGGCGGCCGGTTGGCCTTGTACTCGGCGTACTCGGCTTCGCGGAACGTGGGGCCCCGCGCGTCGAACACGCACGCGCGCGCCTCGGCCTTGTAGTCGCTGGCGAGCCGCCGTAGCATGCTCAGCACGCCGCGGATCGCGCCGGTCGGCTCGCCGCCCGGGCTCTTCAGCTCGGGCAGCGCGTGGAACGCCCGGTACAGGTACGACGAGCCGTCGACGAGCAGCAGCGTTTTTTGCGGAGCCTTGCCTGACACCGTGAGCCGAGGATCGTGAGCGAAGACAAGCTGCGGAAGCCGGCGCAGCCGGCGCATGCCATCAGCGCGCGCGAGGCGTGGCGGGTGTTCGGCATTATGGCAGAGTTCGTCGAGGCGACCGAGCGCCTCGCCAACATCCGCCCGGCGGTGTCCGTGTTCGGCAGCGCGCGCGCCGCGCCCGGCACCCCCTACTATCGCCTCGCCGAGGACGTCTCGCGCCGGCTCTCGGACGCGGGCTTCGCCGTCATCTCCGGCGGCGGCCCCGGCGTGATGGAGGCCGCCAACAAGGGCGCCTTCGCCGGCAAGGGCCCGGCGATCGGCCTGAATATCGAGCTGCCGCGCGAGCAGCACGCGAACGCCTATCAGGACATCAGCCTGCGCTTCAAGCACTTCTTCACGCGCAAGGTGATGTTCGCGAAGTTCGCCACCGCCTTCATCATCCTGCCCGGCGGCTACGGCACGCTCGACGAGCTGTTCGAGGCGCTCACGCTCGTGCAGACGGGCAAGACGCGCAGGATGCCGATCATCCTCATGCACGCGCCGTTCTGGGGCGGGCTGCTCGAGTGGATTCGCGCGCGCCTCGTCACCGAGGGCATGATCGACGCGGCCGACGTGGATCTGCTGCGCGTGATCGACGAGCCGGCCGCGGTGGTCGAGGCGATTTTCGAGTACTACGAGAAGCGCGGCTTCGAGCCCTCGCCGCAGGAGCGCGAGGTGCTGCTCAACCTCTAGTAGAATCGCGCGCATGCGCCGCCTGCTCGCACCTGCGCTCATCCTGGCGGCTGCGCAGGGGCTTGCGCAGACGCCGCCGCTGCCCGCGCTGAGCGAGGAGGGCGCGCAGCCGCCGGCCGTTCGCATCCGGCCCGACAAGCGGGACCGCGTGGAGAAGGCGGTGGTCGGCGGGCGCACCATCCTGCGGGTGACGCCGCGCGGGGGCGGCCGCCCCTACTACCTCGTGGAAGGCGTGGGCGGCTGGGAGCGCCGCGATTCGCTCGACGACGGCACCCGCGTGCCGATGTGGACGATCTACAGCTTCGACTGAGCGGGCGCGGCCGACTTGTCCGTCTATACCCCAGTCACGGAGGGCGAGCTCGCGACGTGGCTGCGCCACTACGCGGTCGGCACGCTGGAGCGGCTCGAGCCCATCGAGGCCGGCATCGAGAACACGAACTACTTCGTGACCACGACGCAGGGCCGCTACGTGCTGACGCTGTTCGAGCGCCTGCCCGCGGCGGAGCTGCCCTTCTACCTGAACCTGATGGCGCACCTTGCGCGCCACGGCATTCCCTGCCCGGCGCCGATCGCGAGCCTGGAGGACGCCTACCTCGGCGAACTGAAGGGCAAGCCCGCGGCGCTCGTTACGCGGCTGCCGGGCCGCTCGATCGACCGGCCCGGCGCGCACGAGTGCGCGGAGCTTGGCATGTTGCTCGCGCGCCTGCACCTCGCCGGCCGCTCCTACGGCGCCTACCTGGAGAACCCGCGCGGGCCGCGCTGGTGGCGCATCGCGGCTCGCGACCTGGAGCCGTTTCTCGACGGCGCGGCCCGGCGCCTGCTCGAGGCCGAGCTCGAATTCCAGGCCGGCCAGCGCTTTCCCGACCTGCCGCGCGGGCCGGTGCACGCGGATCTCTTTCGCGACAACGCGCTGTTCGAAAGCGGACGCATCAGCGGCGTGATCGACTTCTATTTCGCGGGAGTCGACTGCCTGCTCTACGATGTGGCCGTGTGCGCGAATGACTGGTGTCTGGTCGACCCCGCCGCCGACCGGCGGCTGGACCCGGCGCGCCTCGGCGCGTTCCTCGGCGCCTACGCGGAATTGCGCGCACCCTCCGCGGAGGAGCTCGCCGCCTGGCCGGTGATGTTGCGCGCCGCGGCGCTGCGCTTCTGGCTGTCGCGCCTGCACGATCTGCACCTGCCGCGGCCCGGCGAGCTGGTGCACGCCCACGACCCGGACCATTTCCGCGACATCCTGGAACGGCGCGTCGCCGGGCGCGCGCCATGGCCCGAGGCGGCGTGAAGGCGCGCGTGGTGCCGCCGGTGCGCGGCGCGCAATGGCTGCTCGAGGGCGTGCGCCTGTTCGGCGCGGCGCCGCTTGGCTGGCTGGTGCTCGTGTTCGCCTACCTGATGGGCACGATGCTGCTCAGCGCGATTCCCGGCGTCGGGCCGGTGGTGGTCGGTCTCGTCGTGCCCGCGCTCTCGGTCGGGTTCATGGCGGCGGGCCGCGCCGCCGCGCACAAGCAGGCGCTCGACCTGGCGATGCTGGCTTCGGGATTCCGCGAGCGGCTCGCCTCGCAGCTGGTGCTGGGCGCGGTGTACGTGGCGGGCTTCCTTCTGGCGATCGCCGGCTCGGCGCTCGGCGACGGCGGCATGCTCGCAGGCCTGATCCTGGGCGCGGCGCCGGCCGAGGAGCCGCCGCCGGGCGACGGGCTGTTCGCGGCGATGCTCGTCGCGCTCGCGCTCTACGTGCCGACCATGGCGATGCTGTGGTTCGCGCCGGTGCTGGTCGCCTGGCACGGGCTCTCGCCGGCGCGCGCGGTCTTCTACAGCCTGGTGGCGTGCTGGCTCAATCTGCGCGCCTTCTTCGCCTACGGCGTCGCGCTGCTCCTCGGGCTGTTCGTGGTCATCGGCATGGTGACGCTCGCGGCGGCGCTGCTCGCCGGCGCGGCGGCGAGCGTGCGCGCGCTCATCTTCCCCCTCGCACTCGCCGTGCTGCCGGTGCTTTTCGCCAGCTACTACGCGAGCTACCGCGACGTATTCGGCGCCGCGGAGGATGCCTAGCGTGCAGGCGCGCCTGCGCGAGATCCCCTACAACTACACCTCGTTCTCCGACCGCGAGATCGTGCTGCGGCTGCTCGGCGCCGAGGGCTGGCAGCTGCTCTCGGAGCTGCGCGCCGAGCGGCGCACCGGGCGCTCGGCGCGCATGCTCTACGAGGTCCTGGGCGAAATGTGGGTGGTGCGGCGCAATCCCTATCTCGAGGATGGGCTCATCACCCGGCGCCGCGCGCGCGCGCGCATGCTCGCGGGCATGCGCGCGCGCCTCGCGGAGATCGAGGCGCGGCGCGCGGGCAATGAAAGGGTGGGGCGGCTGCTCGAGCTCGCGCGCGAGGCCCTCGAGGGCTTCGCGTCCTGGTTCGACGAGACGCGCGCGCTGCGCGCCAGGGTGCGCCGGCGCCTGAAGCGCGTCACGCGTGGCGACAACATCGCCTTCGACGGCTACGCGCGCGTCGCGCACGTCACCGACGCCACCGACTGGCGCGTCGAGCACCCCTTCGTCGTGGTCACCCCCGACGGCGAGGAGGAGGTGCTGCCGCTCGTGCGCGCGCTCGCCGCGCTCGGCCTTTCCATCGTGCCGCGCGGCGGCGGCACGGGCTACACGGGCGGCGCGGTGCCGCTCACGCCGCGCTCGGCGGTCATCAA
>JBFWWT010000006.1:0-76197 GCA_050246035.1 Burkholderiales bacterium | reverse complement strand
GTGTGCCTGGAGTTCTTCGGCAGCGCCCACGAGGCGGTGCCGGCGATCGTCGAGGTGCGCGACTACGTCGCGCGCCTGCCCGGCGTGAAGCTCGCGGGCCTGGAGCACCTGGACGAGCGCTATGTGAAGGCGGTGGGCTACGGCGCGAAGTCGCGCCGCGGCGAGCGCGTGCGCATGGTGCTGATCGGCGATCTCGTCGGCGACAACGTGGACGAGGTGGCGAGCGCGGCCTCCGCCGTGGTGCGCATCGCCAACGCGCGCGGCGGCGAGGGCTTCGTCGCCGCCTCGCCCGAGGCGCGCAAGCGCTTCTGGCTGGACCGTGCGCGCACCGCCGCGATCGCGCGCCACACCAACGCCTTCAAGATCAACGAGGACGTGGTCATCCCGCTCGAGCGCCTGGCCGATTACTCCGACGGCGTCGAGCGCATCAACATCGAGTGCTCGATCGACAACAAGCTCGAGCTCCTCGACGCGCTCGAGGAGTATTTGCAGGGCGAGCTGCCGCTCGTGCAGGGCGAGGAGCGCCTGCCGCGTCCCGAGCTTCTCGGCGACCGCGTGCAGCAGGCGCTCGATCTGCTCGCCGCGGTGCGTGCGCGCTGGCAGCGGCTCAGGAACGGCATCGACGTCGAGTTCGCGAGGCTGCAGTCGCGCGAGGAGCGCCTGTCGTGGAAGGCCGAGTTGCGCGCGCCGCTCGCCGCGATCTTTTCCGGCGCCGCCTACGCGAGGATCCTGGAGGGCGCCGACGCGGTGCACCGTCGCATCCTGCGCGGCCGGGTGTTCGTCGCGCTGCACATGCACGCGGGCGACGGCAACGTGCACAGCAACATCCCGGTCAACTCCGACCACTACGCCATGCTGCAGCGCGCGACGCAGGTGGTCGCGCGCCTCATGCGCCTGGCAAGATCCCTGGGCGGGGTGATCTCCGGCGAGCACGGCATCGGCATCACCAAGCTCGAGTTCCTGGAGCCGGCGGAGCTGGAGGCATTCCGCGCCTACAAGGCGCAGGTGGACCCCGAGGGCCGCTTCAATGCCGGCAAGCTGCTCGCCGGCGGCGACCTGTCGAACGCCTACACGCCGAGCTTTTCTCTCATCGGCGCGGAGTCGCTGATCCTGGAGCAGACCGATCTCGGCGGCGTCGCGCAGTCCGTCAAGGACTGCCTGCGCTGCGGCAAGTGCAAGCCGGTGTGCGCGACGCACGTGCCGCGCGCGAACCTGCTGTATTCCCCGCGCGACAAGATCCTGGCCGCGTCGCTGCTCATCGAGGCCATCCTGTACGAGGAGCAGACGCGCCGCGGCGTGGCGCGCGTGCACTACGACGAGTTCGCCGACGTGGCCGATCACTGCACCGTGTGCCACAAGTGCGCGAGCCCCTGCCCGGTGGACATCGACTTCGGCGATGTCTCCATCGCCATGAGAAACCTCCTGCGCCGCGCGGGCAAGCGCCGCTTCAACGCCGGCGCGCGGCTGTCGATGTGGTTCCTGAACGCGACCGACGCGCGCAAGGTGAAGCTCGCGCGCAAGCTCATGATCCACTGGGGCTACGCGGCGCAGCGCCTCGCGCACCGGCTGTTCGGCTTCCTCGGCCGCCGGCAGACCGCCCGGCCCCCGGCCACGACGGGGGGCCCTCCGGCGCTCGCCGCGCAGGTCGTGCACTTCGTCAACAAGCCGATGCCCGGCGGGCTGCCGAAGAAGACGGCGCGCGCGCTGCTCGCGATCGAGGATCCGAAGGTCGTGCCCATCGTGCGCGATCCGGCGAAGGTCACCGAGGACTCCGACGCGGTGTTTTACTTCCCGGGCTGCGGCTCGGAGCGGCTGTTCAGCCAGGTGGGCCTCGCCACCCAGGCGATGCTCTACGCGGTGGGGACGCAATGCGTGCTGCCGCCGGGCTACCTGTGCTGCGGCTACCCGCAGACCGCCGCCGGCGACGAGGAGCGGGGGGAGCGCATCATCACCGCGAACCGCGTGCTCTTCCATCGCCTCGCCACGACCCTGAACTACCTCGACATCCGCACGGTGATCGTGTCCTGCGGCACCTGCCTCGACCAGCTCGAGCAGTACGAGTTCGGGCGCATCTTTCCCGGCTCGCGGCTCATCGACATCCACGAGTACCTGCTGGAGAAGGGCGTGAAGCTCGACGGCGTGGCCGGGCGCCGCTACCTGTACCACGATCCCTGCCACACGCCGATGAAGCTGCGCGCGCCGCTGGAGACGGTGCGCGCGCTCGCCGGCGCCGACGTGCGGCTGGCCGAGCGCTGCTGCGGCGAGGCGGGCACGCTTGCCACGACGCGTCCCGACGTGGCCACGCAGGTGCGCTTCCGCAAGCAGGCGCAGCTCGAGCGCGACATCGCCGCGCTCGCGGGCGACGATCCGGTGAAGGTGCTCACCTCGTGCCCGTCCTGCCTGCAGGGACTCGCGCGCTTCGAGGCCGACACCGGCGCGCAGGCCGACTATCTCGTCGTGGAAATGGCGCGACGCCTTCTCGGGGAGAACTGGCTGCCGGAGTTCGTCGCCCGGGCGAACGCCGGGGGGGTCGAGCGCGTGCTCCTGTAGAGTAGCGCGCGATGCGCGAGCCGCCGTCCCTGCCATTGCCGCAGATCGACCCCGCGACGCAGCCCGAGTTCACCGACGCGGCAGGCGCGAAGGCCTGGCTCGCGGACATGCCGCTCGCCAACGTCGCGGCCGCGCAGCACCAGCTGCTCGCGCAGCTGGCGGCGCTCAACCGGTGCGCCGTCGAGGCCGAGGACCGCCTCGCGGCCCTCGAAGCGCTGCGCGAGGCGGTGCACTTCGTGCAGATCGAGCAGGCCAAGCGCTTCACGCAGCGCGCGCTGCCGATGCTGCCGGCCGAGAGCGCCGTGTTCGACGCCACCATCGCGCTGTGGGAGGAGATGCGGCTGGGCTACGCACGCTGCCTGCAGGCGCAGGCTGCGCCGCTTCGGCGACAGCGTGCGCTGCTCTGCCAACGCGCGCTCGCCTACTGCGGACTGCGCATGTTCCACCACTACCGGGCCTACCTCGAGGTCCCGGCATCGGATTGGCGCGCGCTGCACGAGGCCTACGCGCTCGCCGAGCGCCTCGGCGTGGCCGAGGAGCCGGTGAAGGACTACCTCAACCGGGATGTGCACGAGTCCTCGCCGCGCATCGCCTATCTGCGCGCGGTGCTGCTCGCGGCGGCCGGCCCGTACGAGCTCGCGCCGCGCCAGCTCACGTTCGTCGCCTACCTGCTCGAGCGCTGGGCAGAGCGCGTAGCGGTGTCGGCCAGGCCGATCGACGAAGGGGACTTGCCGCCTTTCGCCGTGGATCTCGCCGGCGATCGCGGTGCCGCGCGCGGGCCGGCGCAGGGCGGGGAGCTGCGTTACCTCGACACGCGGCGCCTGGCGAAGAGCCTGCGCAACCGCGTGGCCCTGCTGCGGAAGGGTGAGTCCCCGGCGCGCCTTTCCCTCGGCGAGGACTGCGTGCAGCCCTCCTGCGAGCAGCTGCTCGTGTTCCTGTACCGGCAGTGGTGCCAGGCACGGCCGGCGCGCGCAGCCGAGCGCACGCGCGCGAACGACACGGTGCAGGCCTGCACCGGGTTCGCCGCCATCCACCAGCTCGTCGCCGGCGCCCCGCCCGAGTCCGGGCTCGAGCGATGGCAGCTCGAGGACGAAAGCGCGCTCGGCCTGCGCATGGTGTGCCGGGCGAGCACGCCGCAGGGGCGCCTCGCGCACGGCCAGCTGGTGGGTCTGCGCGCCACCGGCGCGAGCGCCCTGCAGCTCGCGCACGTGCGCTGGCTGATGACCGACGCGCAGGGCGAGCTGCATTGCGGGCTGAAGCTGCTGCCCGGGCTGCCGCAGGCGGCCGCGGTGCGCGGCACGGGCGTCAACGCCGCCGCGGACAGGCCCGTGCCGGCCTTTTGCCTGTCGGCAGTGCCGGCCCTCAAGGCGCCGGCATCGCTGGTCGTGCCGCCCGGCTGGTTCCGCCCGAGGCGCGTCATCGAGCTGGCGCGCGACGGCGGGTCCGCGGGCGTGCACCTGCTCGAGGTGCTCGAGCGTGGCGCAGACTTCGAGCGCCTCGCCTACGAAAGCGCCGCGGCCTAGCTCAGGCCGCCGCCTGCAGGGGATCGGGCGGCGCGACGCGATGCGCCGGAAACACGGCGCGGAAGACCGAGCCCTTGCCGGGCTCGCTCGACACCTCGAGGCTCGCCTGGTGGCGCGTCAGCACGTGCTTGACGATCGACAGGCCCAGCCCCGTGCCGCCGGTGTCGCGCGAGCGGCCGTGGTCGACGCGATAGAAGCGCTCGGTGAGACGCGGCAGGTGGCGCGGCTCCACGCCGATGCCGGTATCCTCGACGGCGAACACGCCGCGATCGTCCTCGCGGCGCCAGGTGAGGGTCACGGTGCCGCCCTGCGGGGTGTAGTGCACGGCGTTCGACACCAGGTTGGCAAAGGCGCTGTGCAGCTCGCGCGGATTGCCGATCAGGCGGCTGTCGTCCTGCACGCGCACCGCCACCGTATGGCACCCGCCCGAGAGGGCGCGCGCGTCCTCCGCGAGCCGCTCCGCGAGCGCGCGCACGTCCACCGGCCGCTCGTCCTCCGGCGCGGCGCTCGACTCCAGCGCCGAGAGCGTGAGCAGGTCCTCGATCAGCTGCTGCATGCGGCGCGCCTGCTCGGCCATCAGCCCGAGGTAGCGCTCGCGCTGCGCGGGGGCGAGCTCGATCTGCGGGTCGCGCAGCGTCTCCACGAAGCCGGCGAGCACGGTGATCGGCGTCTTCATCTCGTGCGAGACGTTGGCGACGAAATCCCGGCGCATGGTCTCGAGCTTCTCCTGCGCCGCGATATCGCGCGAGTTGAGCAGCTTCTGCTCGTCGCCGAACTCGATCAGCCGCAGCTGCAGCACGGACTCGCCGCGCGCGCCGCGCAGCACGAGCGGCTCGGCGAACTCGCCGGCCTGCAGCCAGGCGACGAAGTCGGGCTGGCGCAGGAGATGGGTGACCGGCTGGCCGAGGTCTCGCCGCGCGTCCAGGCCGAAATGCCGCGCGGCGGTGGGATTGGCCCACTCGATGTGGTTCTCGCGGTCGAGGATCAGCACGCCGTCGGGCAGCGCGCGGCCCGCCTCGCGGAAGCGCGCGAGCGCATGGCGCAGGCGGTCGCGCTCCTCGTCGCGGTCCTTCAGGTGCCGGTGCAGCGCCGCGAGCGCGTCTTCCCAGGCGCCGCGGCCCGCGGGCAGGCGCTCGCGCGCCGGACGGCGCAACCAGTCGAGGAAGGCGCCGAGCTGCGCCGTGTGCGCGGCGAGCGCGACTGCGAGCAGCGCAGCGGCGGCCGCCCAATGCCAGGCGAGCCCCAGCAGCGCGGCGGCGATGCCGATGGAGAGAGTGCTGGCCCAGGCGCGCTTCAAGCGGGATGCGCGGTCAGCCGGTAGCCCGAGCCGCGCACGGTCTCGATGAGGCGGTCGTGGCCCGAAGGCTCCAGCGACTTTCTCAGCCGCCGGATGTGCACGTCGACCGTGCGCTCCTCGACGAAGACGTGGTCGCCCCACACCTGGTCGAGGAGCTGCGTGCGCGAATGCACGCGCTCGGCGTGCGTCATGAGGAAGTGCAGGAGCCGGAACTCGGTCGGCCCCAGCTCGAGGGGGCGCTTCGCCCCGTACACGCGCCGGGTCTCCGGCTCCAGGCGCAGTCCGGCCAGCTCCACCGGATCGTCGGTCATCTGCGGCGCGCGCCGCCGCAGCAGCGCCTTGATGCGCGCGAGGAGCTCGCGCGGCGAGAACGGCTTGGTGATGTAGTCGTCCGCGCCCGCGTCCAGGCCCGCGACCTTGTCGGCTTCCGCGCCGCGGGCCGTGAGCAGGATGATCGGGATGGCCCGGGTGCGCTCGTCCTGGCGCAACTGCCGCGCGAGCGCCACGCCGGACAGGCCGGGCAGCATCCAGTCGATCAGCATCAGGTCGGGCAGCGCGTTCCTCACGACGCCCATCGCGGTCTCGGCGTCGGCGGCTCGGATCACGTGGTGACCGGCGTGCTCCAGGTTCACCGCGATCAATTCCTGGATGGCGGGCTCGTCCTCCACGACAAGGATATTGGCGGGCATGGTGACGATATTAAGAACATTTTGTGACGGAAATGTTGCAGCCGCGAGCGGTATGATCCCCCGGTCATGCCCACGCCAACCGAGATAAAGCTGCACCAGAAATCCCGGGTGCTGGAGGTCGCCTTCGATGACGGACGCAGCTTCCGGCTCCCTTACGAGTACCTGAGGGTGTTCTCGCCCTCGGCCGAGGTTCGCGGCCACGGCCCCGGCCAGGAGGTGCTCCAGGTCGGCAAGCGCGACGTCGACATCCGCCGTGTCGAGCCGGTGGGGTCCTACGCGATTCAGCCGATCTTTTCCGACGGGCACGACACCGGCATCTACTCCTGGGATTATCTCTACGAGCTCGGGCTCGAGCAGGACGCGCGCTGGGAGTCCTATCTGAAGCGACTCGAGGCTGCCGGTCAGAGCCGATAGCGCAAGCGGCCACTTACTTATGAGCGAGACCGATTTCGGCTTCGAGCGGGTTCCGGAAGCCGAGAAGCGCCGACGCGTCGCGGGGGTGTTCGATCGCGTCGCGCCGAGCTACGACCTGATGAACGACCTCATGTCGCTCGGCCTGCACCGCCTGTGGAAGGCATTCGCGGTGCAGGTCGCCCGGGTGCACGAGGGCGAGCGGGTACTCGACATCGCCTCGGGCAGCGGCGACCTGGCGCGCGCATTCGCCAGGCGCGCCGGCGCATCGGGCGAGGTCTGGATGACCGACATCAATCGCGCGATGCTCGCGCGCGGACGCGACCGGCTGATCGATGCCGGGCGGCTGCTGCCGGCCGTGCAGTGCGACGCCGAGCGCCTGCCGTTCCCCCCGGGCTACTTCGACTGCGCGAGCGTGGCCTTCGGCCTGCGCAACATGACGCACAAGGATGCCGCGCTCGCCGAGATGGCGCGCGTGCTGCGCCCGGGCGGCCGCCTGGTGATCCTGGAGTTCTCGCGCGTCGCGCCCGCGCTGGAAAAGCCGTACGAGTGGTACTCGTTCAACGTCCTGCCGTGGCTCGGCGAGCGCGTGGCGGGCGATGCCGCCGCCTATCGCTACCTCGCCGAATCGATCCGCCGCCATCCCGCGCAGGCCGAACTGGCCGCGATGATGGAACAGGCGGGCTTCGCGCAGGTCGAATACTTCAACCTGAGCGGCGGCGTCGCCGCCGTGCACCGCGGCGTCAAACTCGGGTAGCATGGCAGGACAAAAGGACAAACGAGGAGAGTGAGCTTCATGAGCAGGTTCTGGCTGGGAATCGCGACGCTGGCACTGGGATTCGCCTTGGCGCTGCCGGAGGCGGAAGCAAGAAGGCTCGGCGGCGCGCGATCGCTCGGCGTGCAGCGCACGGTGTCGCCGCCGCCGGCAACGGCCGCGGCCAAGCCGGCGCAGCCGCAGGCCGCCCCCGCACCCGCGCAGGCGGGCAGCAAGTGGATGCCGCTGCTCGGCGGACTCGCGCTGGGCGGGCTGATCGGCGCGCTGTTCGCCGGCAATCCCATACTCGGCACCCTGATCACGGCACTGTTCATCGGCATGCTCGCCTGGGGCGCGTTCGCGCTGGTGCGCGCGCTGCGCGCTCCGCGCCCGGCGCCGGGCCCGCTGCAGTACGCGGGCCTGGGCAGCGAGACCGTGGCGGCGCCCCCGCCCTCGCAGGCCGCGGGCTTCGATGCGCGCATGCCGGACACCGGGCCGCGCGTGCGCCTGCCGGCCGGATTCGACGCGACGGCGTTCGTGCGCGCGGCGAAGGAGAACTTCATCCGGCTGCAGATGGCGAACGACAGCGGGCGCCTGGACGAGCTGCGCGAGGTGACCACGAGCGAAATGTTCGAGGCGCTGCGCAGCGGCGCGGGCGGCGGGCAGCAGACCGACGTCGTCACGCTGCACGCGGATCTGCTCGAGGTCGCCACCGAGGGCGCACGTCACTGGGCGAGCGTGCGCTTCTCGGGCCTGGTGCGCGAGGCGCCGGGCGCCGAGCCGGCGGGCTTCGAGGAGGTCTGGAACCTGGTCAAGCCGGTCGACGGCTCGAGCGGCTGGCTCCTCGCCGGCATCCAGCAGATGCACTGATCGCTCTATACTTCCGCGAGGGCCACCCTAGGGTGGCCCTTTTTGCTTTCATGGCCGCCCTGGAAACGCCGCTCGCCGCGGCGCTCAACCGATTGCTGGAGCGCGAGACCTGGGCGCGCGAGCGCCTCGCGCCCTTCGCCGGCGAGACCGTGGAGCTGCGCGCGCCGCCGCTGCCGGCGCTGCGCCTGGCGATCGGCGAGGGCGCTCGCCTCGCGCCGGGCGGCGGCGAGGCCGGCCTTGTGCTGACGCTTGCGCCGGCGTCGCTGACGGCGCTCGCGCGCGGCGAGGAGTACTTCATGCGCAGCGTGGCGATCCAGGGCAACGACGCCCTCGCGCGCGAGATCCTGCATCTGGCGCGGCACCTGCGCTGGGACGCCGAGGAAGACCTTTCGCGCCTCGTGGGCGACGCCGCGGCGCATCGCCTGATGGGGCTGGCGCGCGATGTCGCGAGCTGGCAGCTCGACGCGGCCAGGCGCCTCGCCGAAAGCGTCATGGACTACGCGCAGCACGAGGCGCGACTGCTCGCTTCGCGCGCCGAGCACGGCGCGCTCGCCGCCGAGGTCGCCACCTTGCGCGACGCGCTCGAGCGGCTCGAGCAGCGCATCGGGCGGATGACGTGAGGCGGCTCGCGCGCATCCTCGCGATCGCGCTGCGCTTCCGGCTGTACCGGTTCCTGCCGCGCTTCGCGCGCGAAGAGGACCCGGGGCGCGCGGTGCGATTGCGAGAGGCGCTCGAGGCGCTCGGCCCCATCTTCGTCAAGTTCGGGCAGGTGCTCTCCACGCGGCGCGACCTGCTGCCGCTCGACCTCGCCGACGAGCTGGCGAAGCTGCAGGACCGCGTGCCGCCGTTTCCCGCGGAGGCGGCGCGCACCGAGATTGCGCGCGGCGTCGGCAGCCCGATCGAGGAGGTGTTCGCGACGCTGGAGGCCGAGCCGGTGGCGAGCGCCTCCATCGCGCAGGTGCACCTCGGCACGCTGCTCGACGGCACCGAGGTGGCGGTGAAAGTGCTGCGCCCGGACGTGGAGCGCGCGATCGCGCGCGACGTCGCCATGCTGCGCTCGGCGGCGTGGCTGCTGGAGCGGCTGTGGGCCGACGGCCGGCGCCTGAAGCCCCGCGAGGTGGTGGCCGAATTCGCGCATCACCTGGACGAAGAGCTCGACCTGCTGCGCGAAGCCGCCAACGCGAGCCAGCTCGCGCGCAATTTCGAGGGCTCGCCCCTGCTCGTGGTGCCGCGCGTGCACTGGGAGTGGTGCGCGCGGCGCGTGATGGTCATGGAGCGCATGCACGGCACGCCGGTGTCGCAGGTGGCGCGGCTGCGCGAGAAGGGCGTCGACATCCCGCGCCTGGCGCGCGCCGGCGTGGAGATCTTCTTCACGCAGGTGTTCCGCGACGGCTTCTTCCACGCCGACATGCACCCCGGCAACATCCTGGTCACCGACGACGGCCGCTACGTCGCGCTCGACTTCGGCATCATGGGCACGCTCACCGCCACCGACCAGAACTACCTCGCGCAGAACTTCCTCGCCTTCTTCAACCGCGACTACCGGCGCGTGGCGCAGGCCCACCTGGACGCGGGCTGGGTGCCCGAGGGCACCCGGCTGGACGACTTCGAGGGCGCGATCCGCGCGGTGTGCGAGCCGATCTTTGCGCGGCCGCTGAAGGAGATCTACTTCGGCAAGCTGCTGCTGCGGCTCTTCCAGACCTCGCGGCGCTTCAACGTCGAGATCCAGCCGCAGCTGGTGATGCTGCAGAAGACGCTGCTCAACATCGAGGGGCTCGGACGCGAGCTCGACCCGGACCTCGACCTGTGGGCGACCGCCAAGCCCTACCTCGAGCGCTGGATGAGCGAGCAGGTCGGCTGGCGGGGCCTCGTGAAGGCGCTGCGCCAGGAGGCGCCCTACTGGGCGGCGACGCTGCCGCAGCTGCCGCGCCTGGCGCACCGCCTGCTCGCCGAGGACCGGCTCGCCTCGATCGACGCGGCGCTCGATCGGCTCGCCGCGCAGGGCGCGCGCCGCAACCGGCTGCTCGCGCTCGTCGCGGCGCTGCTTGCGGCGGCGCTCATTGTGCTTATCATGGCGCGCTGATGCTGGTCGTCTTCGTCCTGCTCTACCTCGCGGTCACCATCGGCATCGGGTTGTGGGCAGCGCGCCGCGTGCACAACGCCAAGGACTATCTGGTCGCCGGGCGCAGCCTGCCGCTGCTCATGACCACGGCCACGGTGTTCGCGACGTGGTTCGGCGCCGAGACCGTGCTTTCGGTGTCGGCGACCTTCTCGCGCGACGGGCTGGGCGGCATCGTCGCCGATCCCTTCGGCGCGTCGTTCTGCCTGGTGTTCGTCGCGCTGTTCTTCGCGCGCGCCTTCTACCGCATGGACCTGCTCACCATCGGCGACTTCTACCGCAAGCGCTACGGCAAGCCGGTGGAGGTCGTGACCAGCGTGGCGATCACGGCGTCCTACCTTGGCTGGACCTCGGCGCAGCTCACCGCGCTCGGCCTGGTGTTCTCGGTGCTCTCCGGCGGCGCGATCGGCCTCAATACCGGCATTCTCATCGGCGCGGCGATCGTGCTCGGGTACACGATCTGGGGCGGCATGTGGTCGGTGGCCATGACCGACCTGTTCCAGTCGTTCGTCATCCTGGTCGGCCTGTGGGCGATCGCCTGGCTGGTGAGCGGCATGGCCGGGGGCGCCGGCACGGTGATCGCGGCGGCCTACGAGGCGGGCAAGTTCGAGTTCTGGCCGAAGGGCGGGACGAAGGACTGGCTGTGGTTCGTCGCCGCCTGGATGACGCTCGCCATCGGCTCGATTCCGCAGCAGGACGTGTTCCAGCGGGTCACCTCGGCGAAGGACGAGAAGACCGCGGTGCGCGCCACGCTGGGCGGGGCGGCGATCTATTTCTGCTTCGCGTTCGTGCCGATGTTCATCGCCTATGCGGCGCTGGTGATCGACCCGGGGATGTCGCAGCTGTTCGCCGCCGAGGACGACCGCGAGATCCAGCGCATCCTCCCCGACTTGATCCTGAACCGCACGCCGCTCTGGGCGCAGGTGCTGTTCTTCGGGGCCCTGCTCTCGGCGATCCTGTCCACGGCCTCGGGGGCGCTGATCGCGCCGACCGCGCTCGCCACCGAGAACATCGTGCGGCCCTTCTTCCGCAAGCTGGACGACCGGCAGTTCCTCATGCTGCTGCGCCTGGTGCTCGTGACCTTCAGCTGCGCGGCGCTCATCTTCGCGCTCAATTCAACCAGCACCATGTACGAGATGGTGCAGAACGCCTACAAGGTGACGCTCGTTTCCTGCCTGGTGCCGCTCGCGGCGGGCATCTTCTGGAAGCGCGCGAACAACGCCGGCGCGATGATCTCGGTGATTTTCGGCCTGGGCACCTGGATCACGGCGGAGTTCGCCGCGCCCGAGGCGACGCTGCCGCCCCAGCTTGCCGGGCTCGCGGCGTCGCTGTTCGGCATGGTGCTCGGCAGCTACGCGGCGCGCGCGGGCGCCCCGGCGTCGCGCGCGCACCACGGCTAGCGCGTGCGCGGCACGCCGCTCGCGCGCCAGCTGCTCGCCGTCTACACGCTGCTGGTCGTCTACGCCTCGCTCTATCCGCTGACGGGCTGGCGCGACCACGGCGCGCTGCCGTTCGAGTTCCTCGCCGCGCCGTGGCCACGCTACGTCGTTGCCTTCGACGTCGCCGCGGACGTGCTTGGCTATGCAGTTCTGGGCGCGCTCGCGGTCTTCGCCTGGCACCCGCATCTGCGCCGCGGCCGCGCGGTGCTGGCGGCGACGGCGGCGGGCCTCCTGCTCTCGGTCGCGCTGGAGTCGCTGCAGACCTACCTGCCCGCGCGTGTGGCCTCCAACGTCGACGTGCTCTGCAATGCCACGGGCGCGCTCGCCGGCGCGCTCCTGGGTCTCGGGCTCGCGCCGCTCTCGCCGGCCTGGCGCGGCTGGCGCGTGCGACTCTTCCTGCCGGGCGCGCTTACCGACCTGGGCGTAGCGCTGCTCGGCCTGTGGCTGTTCATGCAGCTCAACCCGGCGATGCTGCTCTTCGGGGGCGGCGACCTGCGCAGCCTCATCGCGGCGCCGACGGGCCCGGCGCGCTCGCCGGAGTTCTTTGCCGCCATCGAGACGATCACCTCGGCAGCCAACCTGGCGGCGGTCGCGCTGCTTGCTTCGGCCATCGTCGCGCCGGGCGCCCCCGTGCGGCGTCTGATCGTGCTGCTCGTCGCCGCCGCGCTCGCCGTGAAGACCTTTGCCTTCACCGTCATCCTGCGCGCGCAGGACAGCTTCGCATGGCTCACCCCGGGCGCCCTGCGCGGCCTCGCCATGGGGCTCGCCCTCGCGCTGCTCGCGGTGGCGCTGCCGCGAGTATCCCGCATGGCGCTCGCCGCGGTGCTGCTCGCGGCGGCGGCCGTGCTGGTCAATCACGCGCCGCCCAATCCGTACCTCTCGGAGATCCTGAGGCTCTGGCACCAGGGGCACTTCCTCAATTTCAACGGCCTGACGCGGGTCGTGGCCACGCTTTGGCCGTTCGCCGCCGTGGCCTACCTCATCGTGCTCGCGGCGCGGCGGCGCGACGAGGGTCTCCTGTAGAATTCGCGCCCCATGTCCTACTACGAGCGGCACGTTTTCTTCTGCTGCAACCAGCGCGACGCGTCGGACCCGCGCGGCTGCTGCAACGGCAAGGGCGCTTCCGAGCTGCGCGACTACGCCAAGCAGCGCGTGAAGGCGCTGGGACTCGCGGGCGCGGGCAAGGTGCGCATCAACCAGGCGGGCTGCCTCGACCGCTGCGAGGAAGGGCCCTGTGTCGTGGTGTATCCGGACGCGGTCTGGTACACCTACGTGGACCGCGGCGACATCGACGAGATCGTCGAGGAGCACCTGCAGCACGGCCGCGTCGTCGAGCGATTGAGAATCTGATGCGCGCGGCCACGCGCCGCGAGACCCTGCGCGGCC
Organism: Burkholderiales bacterium; assembly: GCA_050246035.1. Lineage (GTDB taxonomy): Bacteria > Pseudomonadota > Gammaproteobacteria > Burkholderiales > SG8-39 > JAABQT01. The sequence continues at coordinate 63,159 of JBFWWT010000006.1, read as the reverse complement.
CCGCCGGGGCCCTGGAGTGCGCGGTGGACGAGCCGGAAGGAGCGCCGCGCGGCGTCGCGCTCATCGCGCACCCGCACCCGCTCTACGGCGGGACGCTCGACAACAAGGTGGTGCAGACGCTCGCGCGCGCCTTCGTCGAGCTCGGCTATACGGCCTGGCGGCCCAACTTCCGCGGCGTCGGGGCGAGCGAGGGCGCGCACGACGAGGGCCGCGGCGAGGTCGAGGATCTTGCGGCGGTGCTTGCGCACCTGGGCGCCGGGCGCCTGGTGCTCGCGGGGTTCTCCTTCGGCGCGGCGATGCAAGCCAAGCTCGCCGCGCGCGTGGCGGCCGAACGCCTGGTGCTCGTGGGGCTCGCCGTGAGCCGCCTCGGGCTCGACGTGCCCGCCGTGCCCGCCGGCACGCTGGTCATCCACGGCGAAGCGGACGAGACGGTGCCCCTCGCCGCGGTGCTCGACTGGGCGCGGCCGCAGGACCTGCCGGTGCTGGTGGTGCCGGGCGCCGATCACTTCTTCCACCGCAAGCTGCCCGCGCTCAAGATGGCGGTGACGGCCAACTGGAAGTAGGCGCGCCATGCTCTGGGTGAAGTGGCTGCACATCGTCTTCATGGTGACGTGGTTCGCGGGGCTCTTTTACCTGCCGCGGCTCTTCGTCTACCACGCGATGGCCGAGGACGCGCCCTCGCGCGAGCGCTTCAAGGTGATGGAGCGCAAGCTCTTCTGGGGCATCATGACGCCGGGCGGCGTGCTGACGATCGCCTTCGGCCTGTGGCTGTGGCTCGGCTGGGGGTTCGGCGGCGGGTGGCTGCACGCCAAGCTCGCGCTGGTCGCCGTTCTGGTGGCGTACCACGCCTGGTGCGGCAAGCTGATGCTCGATTTCCGCGCCGATCGCGACGGGCACTCGCACGTGTGGTTCCGCTGGTTCAACGAGTTCCCGGTGCTGGTGCTCCTCGCCGTGGTCTTCCTTGCCGTCTTCAAGCCGGGCTGAAGCCTTCTTCGCGACCTGCCCGCGCGGGCTGGAAGCGCTGCTCGCGGGCGAGCTCGCGCGCCTGGGCGCGGTCGCGCCGCAGCCGGTGCCCGGGGGCGTGGGCTTTTCCGGGGACTGGGAGGCCTGCTATCGGGCGAACCTGTGGTCGCGCCTGGCCTCGCGCGTGCTCTGGCGCGTCGCCGAGTTCGAGTACCGCGACGAGGACGAGCTCTACGCCGCCGCGCGCGCGGTGAACTGGTTCGACCTTTTCGACGTGCGCCGCACGCTGCGCGTTTACGTCACGGCGCAGAAGAGCCCATTGAAAAGCCTCGAGTTCGCGACGCTTCGCGTGAAGGACGCCGTGTGCGACCGCTTCCGCGACGACGTGGGCCGGCGCCCGGACGTGGAGCGGGTGCAGCCCGACGTGCGCGTGCACGTTTTCCTGGAGGAGCGGCGCGGGGCGCTCTATCTCGATACCTCGGGCGAGGCGCTCTTCAAGCGCGGCTGGCGCGCCGAGACCGTGGAGGCGCCCTTGCGCGAGAACCTCGCCGCGGGGATCGTGATGCTCGCCGGCTGGACGCCCGAGCAGCCGCTGCTCGATCCGATGTGCGGCGGCGCGACGCTGCTCGTGGAAGCCGCGGCCATGGCGCGTGGACGCGCGCCGGGCCTGCGGCGCGACTTCGGCTTCGAGAAGCTCGACACCTTCAACGGCGTGCTGTGGAAGGCCCTGCGCGAGGAGGCCGCGCAGCCGGCGAGGCACGCGCCGCGGCTCGCGCTCTTCGGCAGCGACGCGGACGCGAAAGCGCTGAGCTCGGCGCGGCGCAATCTCGCCGCGGCGGGCGTCGAGCGCTGGGTGAGCCTGGAGGCCGTGGACATCCTCGAGCGCAAGGCGCCCGCGCCCTCCGGCGTGATGATCGCCAATCCGCCCTACGGCGAGCGCCTGGGCGAGGCCGAGGCGCTGGCGCGCTTCTACCCGAAGCTGGGGGATGCCCTGAAGCGGAACTTCGCCGGCTGGAACTGCCTGTTCTTCACCGCCGATCGCCGCATGGAGAAGCTCATCCGCCTGCAGACCTCGCGGCGCACGGTGCTCTACAACGGCGCGCTCGAGTGCCGGCTGTACGAGTTCCGCATGGTGGCGGGGAGCCACCGGACCTAGCGTCCGCGCGGTCCTCGCACCACGGGGTTGAGCTTGTCGATGTCTGCGCGCACCTGCGCCTGGCTGCGCTCGTAGACGATCTCGCGCCCCAGGGCGCTGCCCGCGTAGGCGAGGCCGTTGCGGGTGGGCGTCAGGGCGCAGCGCACGCTGTGCACGCCCGTGCCGAGCACGACGGTGATCACCTCCGGGCGCTTGCTGAACACCGCGACGTCCAGCAGCTGGCCGGTGGCGGTGACGCGGACCTTGATTCTTTCCTCGTGCATGCGGCCGCTACTTTACAGGGTCCGTGGACTCACGGCGCCGCGCCTTGAGCCGCCGCGGAATGACCGCGAGGTAGTAGAGCAGCTCGGCCGGCAGCGTGACGAAGCGCGCGAGCGCATAGCCCGCGCGCCGCGGCCACCCGATCCTGCGCGCGGGCGAGAGAAGCTGGTGCAGCACCGCGCGGTACTCGCCCAGGATGCCGCCGGCGACGTAGAGCCGCGCGCGTGAAGCGAGCTCGCCCTCGGACAGGGCGTAGAGCACTTCGCGCTTGCGCGCCCATTCGTCGCCCATGTGCCGCACGAAGGTCTTCACGGTGCCGAACTCGTCGTAGTGCTCTTCGCCGGCTACGAACTCGCCGTCCATCCCGCGTCCGATGTCGCGGTAGGCCGGCTCGGTCATCAGCAGGTACTCATCGCCCTCGACAGAGTTCTTCAGCAGCCGGTGCGCGAGGATGACGTCGGCGCCGGAGACGAGCGCGCGGCCGCCGATCGCGTGGAACACCGCGCGCCCGCTGTGCACGACGAGCTTGAGCTTGAGGCTGCCGGAGTCGCGACAGATGGAGCACTGGCAGGGCGTGGCCTCGGCCGCGAGGCGCATGCCGTCGAGGAACGCGGCGAAGAAGCGGGGCAGCTTCGCGCGCACCTCGTCGAGCGCGGCGCGCCAGGCGGCCTCGTCGCCCTCGCGCGCGGCGTACAGGAACACCGCGTCGCCCTCGATCTCCTGCAGCCGCAGCGGGATGTCGACCTCGCGCAGCAGCGTCTCGATGAGGAAGGTAATGCACTGCTGGCCGTGCACCGCGGAGGTCTGGTTCTCCAGCATGAAGCGGGTGTAGCCGCTGATATCGGCCAGGATGATGACCAGCGGCTGCTCGCGGGACTCGGTCAAGGAGATCGGGGGCTCGTGGACGCGGCGAGGCGCGCGCGAAACCGCAGGTACTCGGCCGCGCTTTCCTCGGGAGCTTCGACCGCGGGAACGTGGCCGACGTTCCGCATCATCGCCACTTCGGAGCGCACGAGCAGCATCTGCAGGATGCCCGCGCTCCCCGGGTGCAGCACGCGGTCCTGCTGGCCCCAGACGACGAGCGCCGGGACATCCAGCCCGCGGACGCGCGCCTCCACCGAGTCGGCGGCGATCTGCTTGAAGATGCGCTCCTCCAAGGGGTAGTTGCGGATGCGGTCCTGCGCCCAGACGTCGAGGAAGAGCCGAGGGATGGCGGGCGGCTTGGCCATGACGAGCTCGACGAGCCGCGCGAAGTCGTCCTCGTCCTGGACGAGCATCGGGTTCTCCCCGCCCCGCGCGATGCGCTGCGCGACCTCGCTGGGAGGGGCGCTCCACACTCCGGCGGGATTCAGCAGCCACAGGCTCGCCACCTCCTTCGGGTAGAGGGCCGCGTAGGTGAGCGCGATCTGCCCGCCCATGGAACTGCCGCCGAGGTGCACGCTGGTCAGGCCGAGGTGGCGCAGCAGCCGGCGCAGCCGCTCGGCCTGGGCCTTGGGCGCATAGTCCGCCTGCGGCGGCTTGGCCGACTCGCCGAAGCCGAGCTGGTCGGGCAGGATGAGGCGAAAGCGCGGCGTCAGTTGGCGCGCCACGCGCACGAAGTGATCCTTGTTGGCGCCGAAGCCGTGCAGCAGCACGAGCGGCTCGCCCTCGCCGCCCTCGAGATACGCGAAGTGCAGCCCGCCGGGCAGGTCCGCCGACTTGAGCGCCAGCCCGGCGAGGCCGCGCTCGTAGGCGATCGCGGCGCGCACCGCGCGCTCGGGGGCGCTGAAGTAGAAGTAGAGGCCCGCGCCGACGACGAGCGCGCCCAGCGCCCCGAGGACGGCGAGCGTCCACTTCAGCGCGCGCATCAGCCCAGTTGGCCGATGCCGCGCGCGGTGAGCGCGGCGCACAGGACGATCAGCACCACGCCGGCGAGCTCCAGGTGCACGATGGCGCGCAGCCGCCGGCGCCGCGCCTCGCCGAGCTCGGGCACCTGGCGCGCCTTCAGCGCCTTCGACCAGGACAGGAACTCGCGCGTGGGCGCGATGGAAACGAGGCCCACGGCGAGAAAGAGCAGCAGCTTGGCGAGGAAGGGCACGCTGTGGAAGTAGTAGTCCGGGCCCTTCTCGAACTGGAACACGCGCAGCAGGCCCACGGCGAGCAGCACGCCGGAGGATAGCCCGTAGACGAGGTCGGCACGCTGCAGCCAGCGCGCCGTGCGCAGGTCGAGCGCGGCGCGCAGCAGCGCGAACTCGACGGCCAGCGCGCCGACCAGCGCGAAGGCCGCCACGTGGTGCAGGAACGCGAAGAGCGCGCTCATCGCGCCGTCACTTGCGCCGCCCGCCGGCGAGCAGCAGCACGACGCCGAGGGCGATGGCGCCCGTGCCCGCCCAGGCGGGCACGTTGACCGTTTCCTTTTCCTTGACCGAGAACTGAAGGGGGCCGAGCTTCACGTCGTGCGATGCCCGCGTGTACGTGAAGCCGCCGTAGGCGAGCGCCAGGGTCCCCGCGACGATGAGTGCGACGCCGATCATCTTCATGGTCCGCATTATTCCATCGGCCGCGGCACGTAGCGCGGCCAGTCGCGCAGCCAGTAACGCTCCACCACGTGCACGGCCCCCATGGCCGCCATGCCCACGGCCAGGGCGGCGAGCAGCAGCCCCTGGCTCTGGCGCTGGTAGGCGAGCAGCGCCACGGCGACGAAGGCGCCGGCGCCCACGAGCACGACCGCGGTCTCGTGCGGGTGCAGGTTGAGTCGCAGGCGGCGCTGGCACGCCGGGCAGTCGATCTCCATGCGCGCGACGATCGCGCGCGAGAGCTTGCGCGCGGCGAGGTCGTGGCCGCAGTGCGGGCAGCGCGTGTTCAGTCGAGCTCCGGATCCAAGGGCGAACCGGCAAGGTCTTCAACGCGCGGCAGGAAGGCGCGGTGCGGACGGGGCCTGGCGACCCGCATGGCGGGACGCGACGCCCGCGGCCTAGACGATGTCCAGGTGCTCGATGCCCTTGGACAGGTCCCGGTCTTTCGCTTCCTTGCCGTGCAGCTTGATGGCGAGGCGCACCTCGTTCGTGGAGTCGGCGAAGCGCAGCGCGTCCTCGTAGCTGATGCGGCCCTGCTCGTACAGGTCGAACAGCGCCTGGTCGAAGGTCTGCATGCCGAGCTCGCGCGACTTCTTCATGATCTCCTTGATGCCGTGCACCTCGCCCTTGAAGATGAGGTCCGAGATGAGCGGCGAGTTGAGCAGCACCTCCACCGCCGCCGCGCGCCCGCGGCCCTCCTTCACCGGAATCAGACGCTGCGAGATCACGGCCTTGAGGTTGAGCGACAGGTCCATGAGCAGCTGCGGGCGCCGCTCCTCGGGGAAGAAGTTGATGATGCGGTCCATGGCCTGGTTGGAGTTGTTGGCGTGCAGCGTGCACAGCGCCAGGTGGCCCGTCTCGGCGAAGGCGATGGCGTGCTCCATCACCTCGCGGTCGCGCACCTCGCCGATCAGGATCACGTCGGGCGCCTGGCGCAGCGTGTTCTTCAGCGCCGACTCCCAGGAGTCCGTGTCCACGCCCACCTCGCGCTGCGTGACGATGCAGTTCTTGTGAGGGTGCACGTACTCCACGGGGTCCTCGATGGTGATGATGTGGCCGTGGGAGTTCTCGTTGCGGTAGCCGATCATCGCCGCGAGCGACGTGCTCTTGCCCGAGCCGGTGCCGCCGACGAAGATCACGAGGCCCCGCTTGGTCATCGCCACCTCCTTCAGCACGGGCGGCAGCTTCAGGTCCTCGAAGTTCGGAATGGTGGTGGTGATCACGCGCAGCACCATGCCGACGTGGCCCTGCTGCACGAAGCAGTTGACGCGGAAGCGCCCGATGCCCGCCGGGCTGATGGCGAAGTTGCACTCCTTGCTGGACTCGAACTCGGCCGCCTGCTTGTCGTTCATGATCGAGCGCGCGAGCATCGAGGTGTGCTGCGGCGACAGCCCCTGCTGCGATACCGGCGTCATCTTGCCGTCGATCTTCATCGCCGGCGGGTAGCCGGTGGTGATGAACAGGTCCGAGCCGCGCTTGGCGACCAGCGCGCGCAGCAGGTCGTACATGAACTTCGTGGCTTGTTCGCGTTCCATAGCCTGGTCTCCTCGAGCGCGGCCGCGGCCTCAGCCCTGAAATGCGTCCTTGTTCGCCGCCTTGCCCCGCGCCTCGCTCATCGACACGACGTTGCGCCGTACGAGATCCTGCAGGTTCTGGTCGAGCGTCTGCATGCCGAGCTGCGCGCCGGTCTGGATCGCCGAGTACATCTGCGCGATCTTGTTCTCGCGGATCAGGTTCCTGATCGCGGGCGTGCCGATCATGATCTCGTGCGCGGCGACGCGGCCGGCGCCGTCCTTGGTCTTGAGCAGCGTCTGCGAGATCACCGCGCGCAGGGACTCCGAGAGCATGGCGCGCACCATCTCCTTTTCGGCCGCCGGGAAGACGTCGACGATGCGGTCCACGGTCTTCGCCGCCGACGAGGTGTGCAGGGTGCCGAACACCAGGTGCCCGGTCTCCGCGCCCGAGAGCGCGAGGCGGATGGTCTCCAGGTCGCGCATCTCGCCGACCAGGATCGAGTCCGGATCCTCGCGCAGCGCGCTCCTCAGCGCGTTGGAGAAGGACAGCGTGTGCGGGCCGACCTCGCGCTGGTTGATCAGGCACTTCTTCGACTCGTGCACGAACTCGATCGGGTCCTCGATGGTGAGGATGTGGCCTTCCTCGTTCTCGTTGATGTGGTTGACCATCGCCGCGAGGGTGGTGCTCTTGCCCGAGCCGGTGGGGCCGGTCACCAGCACGATGCCGCGCGGATACTCCGAGATCTCGGTGAAGATCTTCGGGCACTTCAGCTCCTCCAGCGACATCACCTTGGTCGGGATGGTCCGCATCACCGCGGCGGCGCCGCGCTGCTGCACGAAGGCGTTGACGCGGAAGCGCGCGAGGTTGGGCACCGCGAAGGAGAAGTCGCACTCCAGGTTCTCCTCGTAGAACTTGCGCTGCCCGTCGTTCATGATGTCGTAGATCATCGCGTGCACGTCCTTGTGCTCGAGCGCCGGGACGTTGATGCGCTTGACGTCGCCGTGCACGCGCACCATCGGCGGCAGCCCCGCCGACAGGTGCAGGTCGGACGCCTTGTTCTTCACGACAAAGGCAAGCAATTCAGTGAGATCCATTACAATCCTCGGCGGTGCGTACGGGCAAAGTATGGGCTTAATCCCCGATAACTTGCAAGCAGTCAGGGCGCGCATCGCGGCCGCCGAGCGCGCCGCGGGCCGCGACCCCGGCGCGGTGCGCCTGCTCGCGGTCTCCAAGACCCATGCTGCCGAGCGCATTCGCGAGGCCTTCGCCGCCGGGCAGCGCGCCTTCGGCGAGAACTACGTGCAGGAGGCGCTCGACAAGATGGCGCGGCTCGCCGACCTGCCGCTCGAGTGGCATCTCCTCGGCCCTCTTCAGAGCAACAAGACGCGTGCGGCCGCCGAGCGCTTCCAGTGGGTGCACAGCGTGGAGCGTGAAAAAGTCGCGCGCCGGCTCGCGGAGCAGCGGCCCGCCGGGATGGCGCCGCTCAACGTCCTCATCCAGGTGAACGCCTCGGGCGAGGCCTCGAAGAGCGGCGTCGCGCCGGGCGCGGTGCGCGCGCTCGCGTCGGCGATCGCCGGGTTGCCGACGCTGCGCCTGCGCGGCCTGATGGCGATCCCCGAGCCGGGCGCGCCGGCGGCGCGCTACCGCGAAATCGGCGAGCTGTATGCGGGGCTGCGCGGGGAGTTCGGCCTCGACACCCTGTCGCTCGGCATGAGCGCAGACCTCGAGGACGCGATCGCCGCGGGCTCGACCATGGTGCGCATCGGCACGGCGATCTTCGGCGCGCGGCCGAAGGTCAGGGACGCCGCGTGAAGCTCGCCTTCGTCGGCGGCGGCAACATGGCGAGCGCGCTGATCGGCGGCCTGCTCGCGCGGGGCATGAAGCCGCACGCGATCTCGGTCGTCGAGGCATCGCCCGCCGCGCGGCGCCGCCTGGCGGCGAAATTCAAGGTGCACGCGAGCGCCGCGCCGGACGCGCGCACCGCGGCGGCCGATACCGTGGTGCTCGCGGTGAAGCCCCAGGACATGCGTGCGGCCGCAGCGGCCCTCGCCGGGCGGGCGCGCGGCAAGCTCGTGGTCAGCGTCGCCGCCGGCATCCGCGTCAAGGACCTCGCGCGCTGGCTGGGCGGGCACCCGCGCATCGTGCGCTGCATGCCGAACACTCCCGCGCTCATCGGCGCGGGCATCGCCGGCCTGTTCGCGCCGCCCGGGGCGCGGGCCGCGGACCGGCGCCGCGCCGCGCGTATTCTCTCGGCCGTGGGCGAAGTCGTCTGGGTGAAGCGCGAGGCGCTGCTCGACCCCGTGACCGCGGTCTCGGCGAGCGGCCCCGCCTACGTCTTCTGGTTCATCGAGCAGCTGGAGGCCGCGGCGCTCGAGCTCGGACTGCCGGCGGACGTGGCGCGCCGGCTCGCGCTCGAGACCACGCTCGGCGCGGCGAAGCTCGCGGCCTCGAGCCCGGAGGCGCCCGCGCTGCTGCGCGAGCGCGTGACCTCGAAGGGCGGCACGACCGCCGCCGCGCTCGAGGTGTTCGCCGAGGCGCGCCTCGCCGCGCATTTCCGCCGCGCGGTGGCGGCGGCGAGCCGGCGCGGCGCGCAGCTGGGCGACGAGCTCGGGCGCGACTGATGCTCGTCCAGATCGGCCAGTTCCTCGTCGACGTCGTCGGCAGCTTCCTCGTCTTCTGCCTGCTCGCGCGCTTTCACTTCCAGTGGCTGCGCGTGCCTTTCCGCAACCCGGTCGGCGAGTTCCTGATCGCGGTGACCAACTGGATCGTGCTGCCGGCGCGGCGCCTGGTGCCGCCGGCCGCCGGCCTGGATCTCGCCACGCTGGTCGCCGCCTGGCTGCTGCAGGCGCTCGCGCTTACGCTGCTATTCGCCCTCGCGGGCGGCGGCGCCTCGGCGCTCGTGTTCGCGGCTGCCGCCTTCGACCTCGTGCGCTACAGCCTGTACATCCTGGTGTTCGCCGTGATCGTGATGGTGGTGCTGTCCTGGGTGAATCCGGGTTCGCCCGTCGCCTATCTGTTCGATGCCATCACGCGCCCGTTCCTGCGCCCGATCCGCCGCGTCGTGCCGCTGTTGGGGCGCGTGGACCTGTCGCCGCTCGTGCTGCTCGTGCTCGCGCAGGTGGCGCTCATCGTGCTCGCGCACCTGCGCACGGCGGCCTGGGGCGCGCTCTGAGCGGCCGCACGGTGCTCGAGCTGCACGTGCAGCCGGGCGCCTCGCGCACGGAGTTCGCCGGCATGCACGGCGAGCGCGTGAAGCTGCGCCTCGCGGCGCGCGCGGTGGACGGCAAGGCGAACGAGGCGCTGGTGGAGTTTCTCGCCGCGCACTACGGCGTGCCCAGGCGCTGCGTGCGCATCGAAGCGGGGCTGAAGTCCCGCCGCAAGCGCGTGGTGATCGAGTCGCCTAGCGCCTGAAGCGGATCGCCTCCGGGTAGGGAAAGACGTCTTCCTGCAGCCCGGCGCGCAGCCGCGCCTGCCTGCCCGTCCAGAACGCCGGGTCCATGAGGTCGGCGTGCTTCTCCAGGAACACCGCGCGCGCGCGCGGCTCGGTGACGAGGAAGCTCGCGAACTGCTCGGGAAACACGTCGTGCGGGCCCACCGAGTAGTAGGGCTCCGCCGACATCTCGTCCTCGATCGAGCGCGGCGGCGGGATGCGGCGGAAATTGCACTCGGCCATGTCCGCGATCTCGTCGTAGTCGTAGAAGACGACGCGCTCGTGGCGCGTGACGCCGAAGTTCTTGAGCAGCATGTCGCCGGGAAAGATGCCGGCGCCGGCCAGCTCCTTGATGGCGTCGCCGTACTCGTGCAGCGCGGCGCGCACGCGCGCGGCGTCGCCGTCGGCCGCGGCCTCGGCGAGGTAGAGGTTGAGCGGCTGCATGCGGCGCTCGATGTAGACGTGCCGGAAGACGATCTTGTCGCCCTCGAACTCGATGCCGGAGGCGGCCTCGGCCTTCAGCTCCTCGAGCAAGGCTTCGTCGAAGCGCTCGAGCGGCAGCGCGACCAGGGAGTACTCCAGGGTGTCGGCCATGCGCCCGACGCGGTCGTGCATCTTCACCAGCTGGTACTTGTCCTTCACCGTCTGCCGGTCGATGTCCTTGGGCGGCGCGAAGCGGTCGCGGATCAGCTTGAACACGTAGGGAAACGACGGCAGCGTGAACACGAGCATCACCATGCCGCGAATGCCGGGGGCGACGACGAAGCGGTCCGAGGAATGCTTCAGGTGATAGAAGAGGTCTCGGTAGAAGAGCGTCTTGCCCTGCTTGGCGAGGCCCACCGCCATGTACATCTCGGCGCGCGGCTTCCTCGGCATGAGCAGGCGCAGGAACGACACGTACGCGGCCGGCACCTCCATGTCGACGAAGAAGTAGGCGCGCGCGAAGGAAAAGAGCACCAGCAGCCGGTCAGTGTCGAGCAGCAGGGCGTCGAGGTAGAGCTCGCCGCGCTCGTTCTGCAGGATCGGCACCGCGAAGGGCACCTCCTCCGAGCCGTTCACGATCCGGCCCACCGCGTAGGCGGCCTTGTTGCGGAAAAAGAGCGAGCCCAGCATCTGGATCTGCAGGCTGGGCCGCGCGCGCGTCGGGCGCGGGAAACGCTGGCGCAGCGCGCGCACGACGCTCCTCAGGTCGCGCGGCAGATCCTCCCAGGGGTTGGCGAGGCCGAAGCCCTGCACGATGGCGCGCAGCGTGCGGCGCAGGCCCTTCCTCAGCGGGTAATAGCTGCGGTAAGCGGGTTCCTCGCCCTCCAGGTGCTCGGTGGCCACCGCCGGCCGCCAGAAGATGAACTCGTTGCGGTAGTAGCGACGGTGCAGCACGGCGCAGGCCACCGAGTTGTAGAAGGTCTCGGCGCACTCGGGCTGCTTGTGCTCGTGCAGGAGCGGGATATACGCGAGCTTGACCGCGCGCCACAGCGACTCGTCGCGCTCGGCTTCGGGGAAGCGCGCGCGCACCTCCTCCACCGCCTCGAGCACGCGCTGGTCGTACATCTGGATGCGCTCGCGCGCGAGCAGCCGCAGCGCCGCCCAGTCGGCGCGCTCGAAGAGCGTCTTCGCGCGCGCCGAGGCCTCGCGGAACAGCCGGTAGTGCTTGTCGAAGCCGGCGAGGATCGCGCGCGCCACCTCCGCGGCCCGCTCGCCGCGGGCCTCGTGGATGGCAACGACCTTCGCCGGCGCCGTCACATCAAGCGACCTTCTTCGCCTTGGCCTTCTCGTCGAAGAACTGCTCGTCCTCGGTCGAGCCGTGCAGCGCCGTGGTCGAGGCCTTGCCCGCCGTGACCACCTGCGTCACCTGGTCGAAGTAGCCGGTGCCGACCTCGCGCTGGTGCTTGACGGCCGTGAAGCCCTTCTCGGCGGCGGCGAACTCCTTCTGCTGCAGCTCGACGAAGGCGCTCATGCTGTTTCTCGCGTAGCCGTAGGCGAGGTCGAACATCGAGTAGTTGAGCGCGTGGAAGCCGGCGAGCGTGATGAACTGGAACTTGTAGCCCATGGCGCCGAGCTCGCGCTGGAACTTGGCGATGGTGGCGTCGTCGAGGTTGCGCTTCCAGTTGAACGACGGCGAGCAGTTGTAGGCGAGCATCTTGCCCGGATACTTCTTCTGGATGCCCTCGGCGAACCTGCGCGCGAAGGCGAGGTCCGGCGTGCCGGTCTCGCACCACACCATGTCGGCGTACTCGGCGTAGGCGAGGCCGCGCGAGAGCGCCTGGTCGAAGCCCTTCCTCGTCTTGTAGAAGCCTTCCGAGGTGCGCTCGCCCGTGATGAACGGCTTGTCGTTCTCGTCCACGTCCGAGGTCACGATGTCGGCGGCCTCCGCGTCGGTGCGTGCGAGCAGCACGGTCGGCACGCCCATCACGTCGGCAGCCAGCCGCGCCGCGACGAGCTTTTGCACCGCCTCCTGCGTGGGCACCAGCACCTTGCCTCCCATGTGGCCGCACTTCTTGACGGAAGCGAGCTGGTCCTCGAAGTGCACGCCCGCGGCGCCCGCGTCGATCATCGCCTTCATCAGCTCGAAGGCGTTCAGCACGCCGCCGAAGCCGGACTCGGCGTCCGCGACGATCGGCGCGAACCAGTCCACGTCGCCCTTGCCCTCCATGGTTTGAATCTGGTCCTGGCGCATCAGCGCGTTGTTGATGCGCTTCACCACCGTGGGCACCGAGGACACCGCGTAGAGCGACTGGTCGGGATACATCGAGAGCGAGTCGTTGGCGTCCGCCGCCACTTGCCAGCCCGACAGGTAGATCGCGGGCACGCCGGCCTTCACCTGCTGCATCGCCTGGTTGCCGGTGAGCGCGCCGAGCGAGTTCACGAACGGGCGCTCCTTGCACATCTTCCAGAGCTTCTCCGCGCCGAGGCGCGCGAGCGTGTGCTCGATCTGCAGGCTGCCGCGCAGCCGGACCACGTCCTTGGCGCCGTAGCCCCGTTTCAGCCCGGCCCAGCGCGGGTTCTCGGCCCAGTCCTTCTCCAGGGCGGCGATGGCTTGATCTCGCGTTTGCATGGCGTAGTGTCTCCGGGGTGGGTTGAGGTTCCGTCGACGATAGCCAAGCCGCTGCGTCGCAGCAAGGATACGCCGCGAGCCCCGAATGCCAACTTAAACAAGGCGCTACAGGGGGTTAGCGCGTGTTGATTTCACCATACGGTGGCTGATTTCATGCAACTGCTGCTATGCATCAAATCAGGCCGGCACGAGCCGTCGATTGCGATGAATGCTCATCAGCAGGCCGATGCCGATATACAGCGTCAGCAGGGCGGTGCCGCCATAGGAAATGAAGGGCAGCGGCACGCCCACGACCGGCAGGATGCCCGAGACCATCCCCATGTTGACGAAGGCGTAGGTGAAGAACACGAGCGTCACGGCGCCCGCGAGCAGCCGCGCGAAGAGCGTCGCCGCCTGCGCGGCGATCGACAGCCCGCGCGCGACGAGCAACGCGTACAGCGCGAGCAGGACGATGTTGCCGAGCAGGCCGAACTCTTCCGAATAGACGGCGAAGATGAAGTCGGTGTGGCGCTCCGGGATGAACTCGAGGTGCGTCTGCGAGCCGTTCAGCCAGCCCTTGCCCGCGATGCCGCCCGAGCCCACGGCGATGGTCGACTGGATGATGTGGTAGCCCGCGCCGAGCGGGTCCTGGGACGGATCGAGCAGGGTGAGGATGCGGCGCCGCTGGTAGTCGTGCAGCAGTCCCCAGAGCGGCGGGGCGCTCGCGGCCGCGAGCCCGCCGAGCACCGCGAGCACCTTCCAGCCGATGCCGGCGAAGTAGATGACGTAGAAGCCCGCCGCCGCGACCAGCACCGCGGTACCGAGATCGGGCTGGCGCACGATGAGCGCCACGGGCAGGGCGAGCAGCCCCCCGGCGAGCGCGAAGTCGCGAAGGCGCGTGGCCCCCTCGCGGCAGTGGAAGTACCACGCGAGCATCATCGGGACGGCGATTTTCATCATCTCCGAGGGCTGGAAGCGCACGACGCCGAGGTTGAGCCAGCGGCGCGCGCCGTTCACCACCTCGCCGCCCAGCGCCACCGCGACGAGCAGCGCGAGACCCAGGGCGTACGCCGGCGCCGCGAGGCGCGCGAGCGTCTGCGGCGGCACCTGCGCCACCGCCCACATCGCGGCGAGCGCCACCGCCAGGTTGGCGACCTGGGCGAGGACACGCGCGGCGTTCTCGTAGCTCGCCGAGTACAGCACCGCGAGGCCGACGAGGCTGAGCAGCAGCGCCAGCGCGAGCAGCGGCGCATCGATGCCCTCGACCAGGCGCGCGCGCAGACGGCGCAGGGGGTAGCCGGCGATCTCCATCAGTCGCTCTCCGCGTCGCTCGCCACCTCGGCTTCCGGGGTGGCCCGCTGCGGCTCGCGCGGCAGCTTGCCGAGCAGGAAGTAGTCGAGCACGGTGCGCGCGATGGGCGCCGCCGCTCGCGCGCCGAAGCCGCCGTTCTCGACCAGCACGGCGAGCGCGATCTTCGGGCTGTCCAGCGGCGCGAAGCCGATGTACAGCGAATGGTCGCGCAGCCGCTCGGCGACCTTCTCCTCCTCGTACTTCTCGCCCGCCTTCATGCCGAAGACCTGCGCGGTGCCGGTCTTGCCTCCGCTCGTGTACTGCGCGCCGCTGAACGCCCAGCGCGCGGTGCCCTCGAGGTTCACGCCGGCCATGGCCTGCTTCACCAGGGCGACGTGGTCGGCGCGCAGCGGCACGCGCCGCACCAGCTCCGGCTCGACGTAGTCGCGCTCGCCGGTGCGCGGGTCGTCGATGTGCGAGACCAGGTGCGGCCGGTACATCGCGCCGCTGTTGGCGAGCGTGGCGAGCGCCTGCGCCAGCTGCAGCGGCGTGTAGGCGTTGTAGCCCTGGCCGATGCCGATGGAGATCGTCTCGCCGGCGTACCAGCGCTGCTGCTCGGGGCGCGAGTAGCGTGCGAGCTTCCACTCGGGCGAGGGCAGCACGCCGGCGAGCTCGCCCTCGAGGTCGATGCCGGTGCGCGCGCCGAAGCCGAAGCGCTTCATGAATCCCGCGATCGCCTCGATGCCCATGTCGTTGGCGAGCATGTAGTAGTAGGTATCCGAGGACAGGACGATCGACTTGTACAGGTCCACCGTGCCGTGGCCGCCCGGCTTGGAGTCGCGAAAGCGCCGGTCGCCGAACACGAAGTAGCCCGGGTCCTGGATGGCGAAGCGCGCCGTGCGCTTGCCGAGCTCGAGCGCGGCGAGCGCCATGAACGGCTTGAAGGTCGAGCCCGGCGGATACAGGCCCGCGAGCGCGCGGTTGTTGAGCGGGCGGTCCGGCGATCCGACGAGCGCTTCCCAGGCCTGCGGGTCGATGCCGTCGACGAAGAGATTCGGGTCGTAGCCGGGCATGGAGACGAACGCGAGCACGGCGCCGGTGGCGGGCTCCAGCGCCACGAGGGCGCCGCGCCGCTCGCCGAAGGCGCGCTCGGCGATCTCCTGCAGGCGGATGTCGAGCGTGAGGCTGATGTTGTTGCCCGCCTGCGCGGGGGTGCTCGACAGCGTGCGGATGCCGCGGCCGGCGGCGTCGATCTCCACGCGCTCGAAGCCGGTGATGCCGTGCAGCTGCGCTTCGTAGCTCGCCTCGATGCCCGCCTTGCCGATGTAGTCGGTGCCGCGGTAGTTGGCGGCCGTCTGCGACTCCTCCATCTGCTCGAGGTCGTTCGTGGTGATGCGGCCGATGTAGCCGATGACGTGCGAAGCGGTTTCCCCGTACGGGTACTGGCGGAACAGCCGCGCGCGGATGTCGACGCCCCTGAAGCGCCAGCGGTTGGCGGCGATGCGCGCCACCTCGTCGTCCGAGAGTCGCGTGCGGATCGGCAGGCTCTCGGCGTTGCGCGTTTCCTGGAGGAGCTTGCGAAAGCGCGCGCGATCGCGCGGCTGGATGTCGACGAACTCGGCGAGCGCGGCGATCGTCGCCTCCAGGTCGCGCACCTGCGCCGGAAAGATCTCGAGCGTGTAGGCGAGATAGTTGCGCGCCAGCACCTCGCCGTTGCGGTCGAGCACCAGCCCGCGGCTGGGCGCGAGCGGCACGATGGCGATGCGGTTTTCCTCCGCCTTCGCGCGATAGGCGTCGCGCTGCAGCACCTGCAGCCACACGAAGCGCGCGAGCAGCAGCGCGAAGGCGACGAGCACCGCGATGCCGGCCACGCCCAGGCGCAGCCGGAAGGCGTACAGCTCGCGCTCGGTGTTGCGCAGCTCGGCGAAGCTCACAGCGCGCCGCGGTCGTCCAGTGCCGCCGGCCGGCGCTGCGGCAGCAGCAGCAGCCAGGTCACGATCGGCCAGAGCAGCGTCGCGATCGCGGGCCCCGCTGCGAGCGACCATCCGGGGAACGCCTCGCCGGCGGCGAGGCGCACGCCGAGCGCCACGGCCTGCGCGCCCTCGAGCAGGAACAGCAGGTGCAGCATCTGCCCCCAGAGATCGAACCAGAGGATGCGGCGCGAAAGCGCGAGCGCGGCGAATGCGAGCGCCGAGTAGGCGAGGGCGTGCTGCCCGAGCAGCACGCCGTTGCCGGCATCCACGAGCAGGCCGAGCGCCCATGCCGTGCCCAGGCCCACGCGCCGAGGCTGGTGCACGCACCAGAAAGCGATCACCAGGGCCACGAAGTCCGGCGTGAGCGCGAGGTTCGGCCACGGCAGGAACGCGAGCACGAGCGCGCCGGCGAAGGACGCGACGATCGTGCCGGTGCGCACCGGCAGCAGGAGCGCCTGCGGGCGGTCAGGAACCATCGGTCGCCGCCCGCTTCGAGCGCCGCGTGCGCTCGCGCTTGGTATCGCCTTCCGCCGCCGGCGGCTCGGGCCGGCGGGCCCCTGCCGAGAGCACGAGCGCGTAGCGGCCGCGCTCGACCCCGGCCACCGGCCGCGCCAGCACGCGCGCGAACGTGTAGGAGGCGTCGCGCTCCACGCGCACGACGTGGCCTACCGGCAGGCCCGGCGGATACGTGCCGTCCAGCCCCGAGGTGACGAGCAGGTCGCCGCTTTCCACGTCGATGTCGGCCGACATGTAGCGCAGCTCCAGCATGCCGGAGGCGCCGTCGCCGAACGCGATGGCGCGCAAGCCGTTCCTCAGCACCTGCACCGGGATGGCCTGGCCCTTGTCGGTGAGCAGCGTCACCTCGGACAGGAAGGCATGCGCGCGCGTGAGCTGGCCGATCACCCCGGCCTCGTCCACCACGGGGCTGCCTGGCTGCACGCCGTGCTGCGTGCCGCGGTCGACGAATACCTTGCGCGTGTAAGGGTCGCGTCCCGAGTACAGGATCTCCGCCGGAATCGACTGGCGCGGCAATCGCTCCGCGGCGCCGATCAGCCGGCGCAGGTTGGCGGCCTCGGCCTCCGCGGCCTCGAAGCGCTGCGCGTCCAGCGACGCGGTGAGCAGCTGCGCGCGCAGATTGGCGTTGTCTTCGCGCAGGCGCGACTGCGTGGCGAAGTAGCCCGCGACGCCCTCGGCGGCGAGGACGGGCAGGCGCGCGGCCTGCTGTACCGGGTAGGCGACGAAGGCGAGCACGGCGCGGATCGACTCGGCGTAGCCGAAGCGCGCATCCAGCACGAGGAGCGTGAGCGAGAGCGACGCGTAGAACGCGAGCCGGACGAGGGGAGCGGGCCCGCGCAGGAAGAACGGTGGGGGCGAGTGCTCCACGTCAGCGAAGGGATCGGGGGCCCTTCACCCCCGCTTCAGTCGTTGGTGAAGATGGGGCCGAAGTGCTCCATCTGCTCGAGTGCCTTCCCAGAGCCGCGCACGACGCTGGTGAGCGGATCGTCGGCGACGATCACGGGCAGCCCCGTCTCTTCCATGAACAGGCGGTCGAGATCCCGCAGCAGCGCGCCGCCGCCGGTGAGCACCATGCCCTTCTCGGCGATGTCGGCGCCCAGCTCGGGCGGGGTCTGCTCCAGCGCCGACTTCACCGCGCCGACGATCTGGTTGAGCGGCTCGGTGAGCGCCTCGAGGATCTCGTTCGAGCTGATGGTGAAGCTGCGCGGAATGCCCTCGGCGAGATTGCGGCCCTTCACTTCCATCTCCTTCACTTCGGAGCCCGGAAACGCGGAGCCGATCTCTTTCTTGATCGTCTCGGCGGTGGTCTCGCCGATCAGCATGCCGTAGTTGCGGCGGATGTAGTTGATGATCGCCTCGTCGAACTTGTCGCCGCCCACGCGTACCGAGCCCGAGTACACCATGCCGCCGAGCGAGATGATGCCGACCTCGGTGGTGCCGCCGCCGATGTCGACCACCATCGAGCCCGTGGCGTCGGCCACCGGCAGGTCCGCTCCGATCGCCGCGGCCATCGGCTCCTCGATCAGGTACACCTGGCCCGCGCCGGCGCCGATCGCGCTCTCGCGGATCGCGCGGCGCTCGACCTGCGTCGAGCCGCAGGGCACGCAGATGATGATGCGGGGGCTCGGCGAAAAGAGCTTGTTGTCGTGCACTTTCTTGATGAACTGCTTGAGCATCTGCTCGGTGATCGTGAAGTCGGCGATCACGCCGTCCTTCATCGGGCGGATGGCGATGATGTTGCCGGGCGTCTTGCCGAGCATCATCTTCGCTTCCCGGCCGACCGCCTGGATCGTCTTCTTCGCGTTCGGGCCGCCTTCCTGGCGGATGGCGACGACCGAGGGCTCGTCCAGTACGATCCCCTTGCCGCGCACATAGATCAGGGTGTTCGCCGTGCCGAGGTCGATCGCGAGGTCGTTGGAGAAATAGCTGCGCAGGAATCCGAACATGTCGTGGTCTTCGCCCGTTCGTCGTAGTGCCTTAACTTTGTTCGCTAAGGCTGTGTCGCTAAAGGGCATATAATACTCGCAACGGGGTGTCCGGCAAGGCCGACGCCGGGCGTCCGGGGCCATTTTTTTGCAGCGCAATGTCGCTTTCCCACGACCAGATCCGCCGCATCGCCGAGCTGGCGCGCATCGCGGTCCGCGCCGACGAGGCCGAGGCCGTGCGCGAGCAGTTGAGCCGCGTGCTCGCGTTCATCGATCAGCTGCAGAGCGTCGACACCGCGGGCATCGAGCCGATGTCGCACGCCCTCGACCTCGTGCAGCCGCTGCGCCCCGATGTCGTCACCGAGGCCGACGGCCGTGCGGCGCTGCAGGCGGGCGCCCCCGCGGTGGAGGGCGGGCTGTACCTCGTGCCGAAAGTGATCGAGTAAGTGCTCGACGCAAGTCTCGCGGAGCTGCAGCGGGCGCTCGCCTCGAAGCGGGTCTCCGCGCTCGAGCTGACGCGGCTGTTCCTCGCGCGTATCGCCGCCCTGAACGAGGGCCTGAACGCTTTCCTGCACGTGGACGAGGAGATAAGCCTGGCGCACGCCCGCCGCGCCGACGAGCGACGGGCCCGCGGCGAGGCGGGGCCGCTCACGGGCATCCCGGTCGCGCACAAGGACATCTTCTGCACGCGCGAGCTGCGCACCACCTGCGGCTCGCGCATGCTCGAGCATTACGCGAGCCCGTTCGACGCGCACGTGATCGAGCGCTTCGCGCAAGCCGGCGCGGTGCTCCTCGGCAAGACGAACATGGACGAGTTCGCCATGGGCTCGTCCAACGAGACCTCGTACTTCGGTCCCGTGCGCAATCCCTGGAACCCCGCCCTCGTGCCCGGGGGCTCCTCCGGCGGATCGGCGGTCGCCGTGGCCGCGCGCATGGCCCCCGCAGCCACCGGCACGGACACCGGCGGCTCCATCCGCCAGCCGGCGGCGCTCGCGGGCGTGTGCGGTCTGAAGCCGACCTACGGCCTGGTGTCGCGCTACGGCATGGTCGCTTTCGCCTCGTCGCTCGACCAGGGCGGTCCGCTCGCGAGGAGCGCGGCCGATCTGGCGCTGCTCCTCAATGTCATGGCGGGACACGATGCGCGCGATTCGACCAGCGTGAGCCGGCCCGTCGAGGACTACACGCGCGAGCTGGACCTGCCGCTCGGCGGTCTGCGCATCGGCCTGCCGCGCGAGTACTTCGGCGAGGGCGTGGAACCGGGCGTGCTCGCCGCGGTGCGCGCCGCGATCGCCTGGTTCGAGTCGCAGGGCGCGCGCACCGTGCCGATCGAGCTGCCGAACACGGCGCTCGCGGTGCCCGTTTACTACGTGATCGCGCCGGCCGAGGCGTCGTCCAACCTGTCGCGCTTCGACGGCGTGCGCTACGGCCACCGTGCGGCCGAGTATGCCGACCTCCTCGACATGTACCGCCGCACCCGCGCGGAAGGGTTCGGCACGGAGGTGAAGCGGCGCATCCTCGTGGGCACCTACGTGCTCTCGCACGGCTACTACGACGCCTACTATCTGAAGGCGCAGCAGGTCAGGCGCCTCATCGCGCGCGACTTCGCCGCCGCCTTCGCGCAGTGCGACCTGATCATGGGCCCGACCACGCCCACCACCGCGTTCGCGATCGGCGCGAAGATCGACGACCCCGTGCAGATGTACCTGAACGACATCTTCACCATTCCGGCGCCGCTCGCCGGGCTGCCGGCGCTATCGGTGCCCTGTGGCCTCGACGGCAGGGGCTTGCCGGTCGGGCTGCAGATCATGGGACCGCATTTCGCCGAAGCCCGGCTGCTCGGCGCCGCGCACCGCTTCCAGGGCGACACGGACTGGCACCGGCGCGTGCCGGGACATGCGCCGCTATGAAGGCCCGCATCGCGATCGTGCTGCTCGCGAGCGCCGCGTCCGCGCTCGCCGCGGAGTCCGCGGGCACGCGGGAGCTTATCGGGCACCTGGGCGGGCGCGTTGCGGTCCTGCTGCTGCACGACAATCCGCGCGCCGACGGCTCGGCGCGGCTCTCGGGCGAGTACCTCCTGCTGCCGACGCTGCAAGTGCGCTACGTGGAGGGCGAGCGCGGCCCGCAGCTCGGCGTTACCTTCCTGAAGGAGGGGAACTCGCCGATCCTTTACGGGCGGCCGGGCACGGCGACGTTGCAGGGCACCTGGAACGCCGGCGTGCTGAAGGGCGCGCGCTACGGGCCCGGCGGGCAGGAGCGCGAGCGCTTCGAGTTCGGCGAGCGTTTTCCCGACATGAGCGGCTACGGCGCCGAGGTGCGCTGCGAGCTCGCGCAGGGGCGTTACCGCGCCACGCTCGAGTACGCGGTGGCGAAGGGGCGCCTGGAGCGACTGGAGTGGCGCTCGCGCGTGGCGCCCTCGGGGCACACTTGCGCGCTCGCGGGGCTCGAGCAGCGCCCCTATGAGGGCGGGCTGCGCTTCGCCGCCGGGCGCTGCGCCGTGACGCTGCGCGACCTGGGCGAGTACGTGCGCCTCGTCGCGGAGCGCTGCGAGGACTTCTGCGGCTCGCAGGCCTATCTCGAGCCGGTGCTGGTCGATCGGGGCGGCGACTGCCGCCTGCTGCGTCCGCAGGCGGGGTAGCGCGATGGCCTGGGAAATCGTCGTCGGCATCGAGACGCACGCGCAGCTCGCCACGCGGAGCAAGATGTTCTCGGGGGCCGCGACCGCCTTCGGTGCGCCGCCCAACACTCAGGCCTGCGCCGTGGACATCGCGCTGCCGGGCGTGCTGCCGGTGGCCAACGCGGCGGCGGTGGAGATGGCGGTGAGGTTCGGCCTCGCGGTCGGCGCGACCGTCCATCGGCGCTCGGTGTTCGCGCGCAAGAACTACTTCTACCCGGATCTGCCCAAGGGCTACCAGATCAGCCAGTACGAGCTGCCGATCGTGCAGGGCGGCGCGATGCGCATCCGCGTGGGCGAGGCGGAGAAGGAGATCCGCCTGACGCGCGCGCACCTGGAGGAGGACGCCGGCAAGTCCCTGCACGAGGACTTTCACGGCATGACCGGCATCGACCTGAACCGCGCGGGCACGCCGCTGCTCGAGATCGTCTCCGAGCCGGAGCTGCGCGGCGCGAAGGAGGCGGTGGCCTACGCGCGCGCGCTGCACGCGCTCGTGCGCTGGATCGGCATCTGCGACGGCAACATGCAGGAGGGCTCCTTCCGCTGCGACGCCAACGTCTCAGTGCGCCGGATCGGCGAGGCGAAGCTCGGTACGCGCTGCGAGCTGAAGAACCTGAACTCGTTCCGCTTCATGGAGCAGGCGATCGAGTACGAGGCGCGCCGCCAGATCGAGCTCATCGAGGACGGCGGCGCGGTCGTGCAGGAGACGCGCCTGTTCGACCCCGACAAGGGCGAGACGCGCCCCATGCGCTCCAAGGAGGAGGCGCACGACTATCGCTACTTCCCCGACCCGGACCTGCTGCCGCTCGTCGTCGCGGAAGCCGACATCGAGCGCATCCGCGCCGCCTTGCCGGAACTCCCGGAGGCGCGCCGCGCGCGCCTCGCCGCGCTCGGTCTGTCCGCGGCCGACGCGGCCGCGCTGGTCGCGGACAAGGAGCTTGCCGACTACTACGAGGCCTGCCTGGCCGCCGCGGGCGAGGGGCAGGCGAAGCTGAGCGCGAACTGGGTGACCGGCGAGCTCGCGGGCGCGCTCAACCGCGCGGGGCTCGACATCGCGCAGAGCCCCGTGGGCGCCGAGGCCCTGGGCGCGCTGCTGCGCCGGCTCGCCGACGGCACGCTGTCCGGGAAGATGGCGAAGGAGGTGTTCGACGCGATGTGGAACGGCGAAGGCGCGGCCGACGAGATCATCGCGCGGCGAGGCCTGAAGCAGATCTCGGACGCGGGCTCGCTGGAGGGAGTCGTCGACGAGGTCCTCGCCGCGAACGCGAAGCAGGTCGAGGACTATCGCGCCGGCAAGGCCAAGGCTTTCAACTCGCTCGTCGGCCAGGTGATGAAGGCGACCAGGGGCGCGGCCAACCCGGCCCAGGTGAACGAGATCCTGAAGCGCAGGCTCGGCGGCTGAGCCTGTTTACTTGCTGGTGAGCTCGCGGTACTTGCGCTTGTCGGCGTCGAAGCGGGCGTTGATCTCCGCGGCCTCCTTCTTGCGCGACTCGAGCAGCTGCTCCTGCAGCGACAGGTCGTAGGCCACGGCCTTCACGTCCTCCTGGAACTTGTGCGGCACCTCGGCCTCACCCTTGTACTTCGCCGATTCCTTGGCGAGCTGGTCCTGGCGCTGCCTGAGCTGCTGGATGCGCTGCTCGACCTGCGCGGCGGCCTCGCGGTTGCTCGCGAGCGCGCGCTTGCGCGCGCGCTCGATGTCGGCCTCGTCGGCATAGGTCTGCAGCAGCGCCTGGTCGCGCCGCGCCTGCAGCCCGGCCTGCCGCGCGGCTTCGCGACGGGCCGCCTCGGCCTCGGCCTGGCGCTTTTCCTCGGCCGCCTGGGCCGCCTTCTGCTCGGGCGTGAGCGGCGGTTCGATGCGGAACAGCACCGTGCCCTGAGCGGAGAGCGCCTCGACCAGCTCGCCCTTGCATTGCCCGGGAATCGTCGAGCCGTAGTACTTTCGACCCGCCTTCGTGGTGCAGCGGTATGAGCGCACCTGCGCGCGCAGGGCGTTGATGCGCGCACGCTCCTTCGCTTCGTCCGACTTCGCTTGCGCGAGCGGCGCGCTGGCCGGCGCGGCAACGAGCAGCAGGCACGCGGCGGCGAAGACTGGCATGCGGAACATCGAGACCCCCCGTAGACCGGTCATCGCGCGATTCTAACCCTGCTAGAATCCGCGCGCTCCCCATGCATTCCGCCGACCGCGCGTTCATCGCCGAGACCACCGCGAAGATGCTCCTCGAGGTGAAGGCGGTGCTCTTCTCCGAGGCGAAGCCCTTCATCTTCACCTCGGGCTGGGCGAGCCCGGTGTACATCGACTGCCGCAAGCTCATCTTCTATCCGCGCATCCGCGGGCAGCTCGTGGAGTTCGCGACGGCGACGCTCGCGCGCGACGCCGGCTTCGAGCAGTTCGACGTGGTGGCGGGCGGCGAGACCGCGGGCATTCCGTACGCGGCGTGGATCGCCGACCGGCTCGGGCTGCCGATGCAGTACATCCGCAAGAAGCCCAAGGGCTTCGGGCGCAACGCGCAGATCGAGGGCGACATCCGCGAGGGCGCGAGGACGCTGCTGGTCGAGGACCTGACCACCGACGGGCGCTCGAAGATCAATTTCTGCAAGGCGCTGCGCGAGGCGGGCGCGGTGGTCGAGCACGTGTTCGTCAACTTCTATTACGACATCTTTCCCGACTCGAAGAAGGTGATGGCGGACCTCGGCGTGCGGCTGCATTGCCTGGCCACCTGGTGGGATGTGCTCGGGGTGGTGAAGCAGGGCGGCTACCTGGCCGCGGCGCAGGTCGAGCAGGTGGAGAAGTTCCTGAACGCGCCGGCCGAGTGGTCCGCCGCGCACGGCGGCGCCTCGAGTTTTCCCTCGTCTTGAGGGTCGTCACCCTAAACGTCAACGGCATCCGGTCGGCGGCGCGCAAGGGCTTCTTCGGCTGGCTCGCGGCGCAGAAGGCCGACGTGGCCTGCCTGCAGGAGATCAAGGCGCACGACGGCGACCTCGACGCCACGATGCGCGCGCCGCGCGGCCTGCATGGTCACTTCTCCCACGCCGCCAGGAAGGGCTACGCGGGCGTGGCGCTCTACAGCCGCGCGCGGCCCGACAAGGTCCTCGAGGGCTTCGGCGTGAAGGAGTTCGACGACGAAGGGCGCTACCTCGAGGCGCGCTTCGGGCGGCTCTCGGTGATCTCGCTCTACCTGCCCTCGGGCTCGGCGGGGCCGCACCGGCAGGCTTCCAAGTTCCGCTTCCTGGCGGCGTTCCTGCCGCATCTGCGCAAGCTGAAGCGAAGCGGGCGCGAGGTGATCCTGTGCGGCGACTGGAACATCGCGCACAAGGAGATCGACCTGAGGAACTGGCGCTCCAACCAGAAGAACTCGGGCTTCCTGCCGGAGGAGCGCGCCTGGCTCACGCGAGTGCTCGGTCAGGCGGGCTTCGTGGACGTGTTCCGTCGCGTCGATCCCCGGCCCGAGCAGTACACGTGGTGGTCGAACCGCGGCCAGGCCTGGGCGAAGAACGTAGGGTGGCGCATCGACTATCAGATCGCGACGCCGGGCATCGCGGCGCGCGCGCGCAAGGCGTCGATCTACAAGCGGCGGCGCTTCTCCGACCACGCGCCGCTCACGATCGACTATGACGGGCCGCTGGGCTAGCGCGCTCCGGCCCTACCTCGAGCCCGCGCCGCTCGCGGCGCTCTTCCTCGGCGTCTCCTCGGGATTCGCCTTTGCCATGATCGGCGCGACGCTCACCACGCGCCTCGCGCAGCACGGCATCAGCAAGAGCGCGGTCACCGCCTTCGCGCTCACCTTCCTCGCCTACAACCTGAAGTTCCTGTGGGCGCCCATCGTCGACAACGTGCGCCTGCCGCTGATCGGGCGCTACGGGCAGCGGCGCAGCTGGCTGTGGCTCGTCGGCGTGCTGGTGATGGCCGCCGTGGCGTTCCTCGGCCTGGCGGACCCCGGCGAGTCGCTGCTGCTGGTCGCGGCGGCGGCGATCGCGGTCGGGTTCGCCGGGGCGACCTTCGACATCGTCATCGATGCGTATCGCATCGAGCTGCTGGAGCCGCGCCAGCTCGGCGTCGGCTCCGGCATGTCCCAGTACGGCTGGCGCATCGGCGCGGCGGCCGCGGGCGGGCTCGCGCTGGTGCTCGCGCAGCACCTTGGCTGGAGCGCCGCCTACATCGCCTGCGCGGCCTTTGCGCTGCCGGCCATGGCGGTCGGCCTCGTGATGGGCGAGCCGCCGCGGCATCGCGCGCCCGTGCCCGCGCGCGGCGTGGCCGCGGCGCTCGCCGCCTACTTCAGCCCGCTGGCGGAGTTCCTGAAGCGCCAGGGGGCGCTCGTGGTGCTGCTGTTCGTGCTGATCCACAAGGTCGGCGACACGCTCGCCAACCTCACGCTGCGGCTGCTCTTCGACAACCTGGGGTTCACCAACCACGAGATCGCGTTCTACGACGTCGGCATCGGCTTTGCGGCGCTCCTTGCCGGCATTTTCGCGGGCGGTGTCCTGTACGTTCGCCTGGGGATGAAGCTCGCGGTGCTGGTCAGCCTGATCCTGATGGCGCTGTCGAACTTCGGCTTCGCCGCGCTTGCCGCGGTCGGCCATACGAACTGGGGCATGGCCGCCGCGGTCGGCTTCGAGAACTTCGCGAGCGGCGTCGGCGGCGTGACGGTGGTCGCCTACCTCTCGGCGCTGTGCAACCTCCGATTCACCGCGACCCAGTACGCGCTGCTCTCGGCGCTGGCGAGCATCGCCGGGCGCTTTCTCACGGGCACCACCGCCGGGTCCATGATCGAGGCCATGGGCTACGTGAGCTTCTATGTGCTGACGACCGTCGTGGCGCTGCCGGGCGTCATACTCTTCTGGCTCATGATGCGCTCGGGGCTCGCCGATCTGTCGGTCGGATCGGCGGGCATCGAGGGCGAGGACGACGCGCGGCGCTAGCCGGTGACGCGATAGACGGCGATGCTGCCGAAGAGGTTCGGCAGCACGCGCACCGGCCGGCCGCGATGCAGCACCGCGCGCTCGCGGATCCTGGCGCCCAGCCGAGCGCACAGGTCCTCGAAGTCGGCGAGCGTGCACAGGTGCACGTTGGGCGTGTCGTACCACTGGTGCGGCAGCTCCTCGGACACCGGCATGCGGCCCGCGAGCACCTGCAGGCGGTCGCGCCAGTAGCCGAAATTCGGGAACGAGACGATGGCCTCCGTGCCCACGCGCAGCATCTCGCGCATCAGGAGCTCGATGCGATGAATGGTCTGCAGCGTCTCCGAGAGGATCACGCAGTCGAAGGAATCGTCCTGGAAGAGCGCCAGGCCCGACTCCAGGTCGAGCTGCAGGACGTTCACGTCGTTGCGCATGCAGGCGAGCACCTCCGCGTCGTCGATCTCGACGCCGTAGCCGTGCGCCTGGTTCTTCTCCCACAGGTGCTTGAGGAGCGAGCCGTCGCCGCAGCCGAGGTCCAGCACCCGCGCGCCGGGCGCCACCCACTGCGCGATCGCCTCGAGGTCGGGGCGTTTCACAGGTCGATGTTCCGGAAGTAGGCGGCGAGCGCCCCGTGGTAGCGGGGATCCTCGAGCAGGAACGCGTCGTGGCCGCCGGGCGCGTCCAGCTCGAGGTAGGAGACGATGCGCCGGTTATCGAGCAGCGCCTTCACCATGGCGCGCGAGCGTGCCGGGGCGAAGCGCCAGTCGGACTTGAACGACACGACGAGGAAGGCCGCCCGGGCGCGCGCGAGGGCGGCCGACAGGTCGCCGCCGTAGTCGGCCGCCGGGTCGTAGTAGTCGAGCGCCTTGGTGATGCGCAGGTAGGTGTTGGCGTCGAAGTAGGTCGAGAACTTGTCGCCCTGGTACCGGAGGTAGCTCTCGATCTCGAAGTCGATGTCGAAGTCGAAGCCGAGCGCGGCGCGGCGCAGCACGCGGCCGAACTTCTCCATCATCGCGTCGTCCGAGAGGTAGGTGATGTGGCCGATCATGCGCGCGATGCGCAAGCCCCGGCGGGGCACCACGCCGTGCTCGTAGTAATGCCCGCCGTGGAAGTCCGGATCGGTGACGATGGCCTGGCGCGCCACCTCGTTGAAGGCGATGTTCTGCGCCGAGAGCCTGGGCGTGGAGGCGATGACGAGCGAGTGCCTCACGCGCTCGGGGTAGGCGAGCGCCCACTGCAGCGCCTGCATGGCGCCGAGCGACCCGCCGATCACCGCCGCGAAGCGCTCGATGCCGAGCTGGTCGGCGAGGCGCGCCTGCGCGGCGACCCAGTCCTCCACGGTGACGACGGGGAAATCGGCGCCGTAGGGCTTGCCGGTCGCCGGGTTGACCGAGGTCGGTCCGGTCGAGCCGAAGCAGCCGCCGATGTAGTTCGAGCCGACGACGAAGAAGCGGTTCGTGTCGAGCGGCTTGCCCGGGCCGACGAGGTTGTCCCACCAGCCGACGTTCGCGGGGTCGTCCGCGTAGGCGCCCGCGACGTGGTGCGAGGCGTTGAGCGCGTGGCAGACGAGCACCGCGTTCGAGCGCGCGGGGTTCAGCGTGCCGTAGGTCTCGTAGGCGAGCTCGAAGCGCGGGATGACCGCGCCGCTGCGGAAGGCGAACGGCTCCTCGAACGCCGCGCGCTTCGCTTCCACCATGCCGACCGAGCCGCTCATGCGCCCTCGCAACGAAAAAGCCCGTTCAGCTTTCGCGAGAACGGGCTTTTCCAGCCGGTCTCTTTAGCGGCATTTGTAGAGCGCCCGCAAGCTGAACGTCAAATCGGCGCTGGCGGGGGATTATAGCCGGGCGGCGCCGCTCGCGGCGAGCGCGTCGATCTGCGCGTCGCTGTAGCCGGCCTCCCGGAGCACCTCTCGCGTGTGCTCGCCGAAGCGCGGCGCGTGGCGCCGCAGCTCCGGCTTGGTCTCCGACCATTCCGAGGGCACCTTCATGGACAGCAGCGTCCCCTCGCTCGGGTGCTCCACCGGGGTGAAGTAACCGATCGCCTCGAGGTGCGGGTCGCGCAGGATGTCCTCCAGGCTGTTCATGCGCTGCACCGGGATGTCGGCGCGCTCCAGGGCCTGCAGCCACTCCTCGGTGGTGCGCTTGTGCATCTCGTCGGCGACGAAGCTGTATACCGCGTCGAAGTTCTGGCTGCGGCCCTCGAGGGACGCGAAGCGCGGGTCCGTCACCATGTCGGGGCGTCCGACCATCTCGAAGAAGGCCCTCCAGTGCTTGTCGTTGTAGATGAGCGCGCAGACGTAGCCGTCCTTCGTCTCGTAGGGCCGGCGAAAGCGCGTGAGCATGCGCCGGTAGCCGCCTTCGCCGAGGCGCGGCACGAAGGTGAGCCCGCCCAGGTGCTCGCCGAGCACGGACTGCAGCAGGCTCTCGAACATCGGCACGTCCACGCGCTGGCCCCTGCCGGTCTTCTCGCGCGCGTAGAGCGCCGCGCACACCGCGTTCGCCGTATGCAGGCCCACCGAGCGATCCGCGATGATCACCGGGGTATAGCGCGGCGAATCGCCGCTTGCTTCGCGCGACAGCCACGGCAGGCCCGCCGCGCCCTGGATCAGGTCGTCGTAGGCCGCCTTGGCGGCATACGGGCCCGACTGGCTGTAGCCGAAGCAGCCGACGTAGATGATGCGCGGGTTCACCGCGTGCACGTCCTCGTAGCCGAGCTTGAGGCGCGCCATGGCCTGCGGGCGGATGTTGTAGACGAGCACGTCGGCCGTCTTCGCCAGCGCGAGGCAGGCCTCGCGCGCCTCGTCCTTCTTCAGGTCGAGGACGATGCCGCGCTTGTTGCGGTTCGCGTTGAGGTAGATGTGGCCCATGCCCTTGGAGCGGAAAGGCCAGGCGTAACGCATGATGTCGCCCTCGGGGGGCTCCACCTTCACCACGTCGGCGCCGAAGTCGGCGAGGATCTGCGTGGCGTACGGACCCATCACCACCGTGGTCAGGTCCAGCACGCGCACGCCGTCGAGCGGTCCGGGCATCGGCTTTCCCTCAGGCGTTCAGGCGGGCGAGCAGCGCGCGCGCCTTCGCCGGGTCGCGGGCGCGCAGCAACTTCTGCGCGAGCGGCTTCGCCTCCGCGAGCCGCGAGCCGAGCACGCGCTCCTTGATCGCGGGAAGCTGCGCGGGGTGCATGGAGAAATTGCGCAGCCCGAAGCCGAGCAGCAGGCGCGTGAGCGCGAGATCGCCGGCCATCTCGCCGCACACGGCCACGGGCTTGCGCGCGCGGCCCGCGGCCTGGATCACGTGCGCGACGAGCTGCAGCACGGCCGGGTGCAGGGGATCGTACAAGTGCGCCACCGCGTCGTCGGTGCGGTCGATGGCGAGCGTGTACTGGATGAGGTCGTTCGTGCCGAGCGAGAGGAAGTCCAGCCGCCGCATGAACATCGGCAGGGCGATCGCCGCCGCCGGGATCTCGATCATGCCGCCCACCTCGACGTCCCGCGCGTAGGGCTGGCCGCGCGCGTCGAGCTGCTGCTTCGCCTGGCGCACGAGCGCGAGCGCCTGGTCCACCTCGTGCGCGTGCGCCACCATCGGCAGCAGGATCCTCACGCGGCCGTAGTGCGAGGCGCGCAGGATGGCGCGCAGCTGCTCGAGGAACATCTGCGGCTCGGCCAGGCAGTAGCGGATGGCGCGCAGACCCAGGGCCGGGTTGGGCATGGCGTCGCTGTGGCCGTCGTAGGATTTGTCGGCGCCGATGTCGAGCGTGCGGATGACGACCGGCTTGCCCTCGAGTGCCTGCGCCACCTGGCGGTAGGCCTCGAACTGCTCGTCTTCGCCGGGCAGGCTGGCGCGGTTCATGAACAGGAACTCGGTGCGGAACAGCCCCACGCCCTCGGCGCCCGCCTCGCGCACCCGGTCCAGGTCCTGCGGCAGCTCGATGTTCGCATAGAGCTCCACGGGCGTGCCGTCGGCGGTCGCCGCCGGCGTGGACTTCAGGCGCCCGAGCCGGGTGCGCTCGAGCGCGTGCTGCGACTGGCGCCGCTGGTACTCGGCGAGGACCAGCGCGTCGGGGTTGACCACCAGCACGCCCTGATCGCCGTCCACGATGAGGAGCTCGCCCTCGCGGATCATGTGGCGCGCGTGGTGCAGGCCGACGAGGGCCGGGATCGAGAGGCTGCGCGCGAGGATCGCGGTGTGCGAGGTGACCCCGCCCACGTCGGTGACGAAGCCGCCGAACTCGTGGCGCTTGAACAGCAGCATGTCCGCCGGCGACAGGTCGTGCGCCACCACGATCAGCTTGCGCTCCTCAGAGCGCGGCGGCTCGGCCGCCGCGGCCTCCCCGCGCAGCGCCTTGAGCACGCGCTCGACCACCTGCTGGATGTCGGCCTTCCGCTCGCGCAGGTAGGCGTCCTCGGCGAGCTCGAACTGCTCGACCAGCGCTTCCATCTGCTGCACCAGCGCCCACTCGGCGTTGCAGCGCTGCTCGCGGATGATGTCGCGCGGCGCATGCGACAGCGACGAGTCCTCCAGCATCAGGCGGTGCAGGTTGATGAAGGCGCCGAACTCCGCCGGCGAGCCCGCCGGGATCTGGCCCTCGAGCTGCGCGAGCTCCGCGCGGGCGCGCGCGATGCCGGCGTCGAAGCGCTGGATCTCCCCGGCCACCGCCTCCCCGGGAATCTCGTAGTGCGCGGCCTCCAGCCGCGCGCTGGAGACGAGGTGGGCATGGCCGATGGTGATGCCCGCGGCCACCGACGAGCCGTGCAGCACGAAGTTCATTCGGCCTCGCCGAAGCGCGCCGTCACCAGGGCGCGGATGGCGGCGAGCGCGGCCTCGGCGTCCTCGCCTTCGGCCTCCACCAGCACCGCGGCGCCGCGGCCCGCGGCGAGCATCATCACGCCCATGATGCTCTTCGCGTTCACGCGGCGGCCGTTGCGCGTGAGCCAGACTTCGCTCTTGAAGCCGCTCGCCAACTCGGTGAGCCGGGCCGAGGCGCGCGCGTGCAGGCCGAGCTTGTTGGCGATGACCAGCTCAGCGCTTGGCACCGCAACGGTCCGTGTTGATGTGCACCACGCCCTCGGCGCCGCCCGAGAGCGCGCGCTGCACCAGGGCGGCGAGCGAGCCGTTGCGCGACGAGAGCACGCGCACGAGCATCGGCAGCGACACGCCGGAGACGCCCTCGACGCGGCCGTCGGCGAGCAGGCGCGCCGCGACGTTGCAGGGCGTCGCGCCGAACATGTCGGTGAGTACGAGCAGGCCGTCGCCCGCGTCGAGCGCCGCCACCAGTGCGCGCGCGCGTGCCAGCACCGCATCGGGCTCGTCGCCGCGCGACACGCCGAGCGCGGCGACCTGCGGCTGCGGTGCGCCGAGGATCTGCTCGGCGCTCGCGAGCAACGTCTCGCCGATAGCGCCGTGCGAGATGACGAGCACGCCGATCATGCCGCGAGCCGCGCTTCCAGCGCCGCGATGAAGACTTCGCCCGCGTCGTAGCCCGTCTGGTCCTGGATCTCGCGGAAGCACGTGGGGCTGGTGACGTTCACCTCGGTCAGCCAGTCGCCGATCACGTCGAGGCCGGCGAACAGCACGCCGCGCGCGGCGAGCGGCGGCCCCATGATCTCGGCGATTTCGCGGTCGCGCGGGCCGAGCGGGCGCGCCACGCCCGTGCCGCCCACGGCGAGGTTGCCGCGCGTCTCGCCCGCCTTGGGGATGCGCGCGAGAACATAGGGCGCGGGCCTGCCTTCGATGACGATGATGCGCTTGTCGCCTTCCGTGATCTCGGGGATGTAGCGCTGCGCCATGACGCTCTCGGCGCCGTGGCGGGCGAGCGTCTCGACGATCACGTTGCGGTTGGGATCGTCGCGGCGCACGCGAAAGATGCCCGCGCCGCCCATGCCGGACAGGGGCTTGAGCACCGTGTCGCGGTGCTCGTCGACGAAGGCCTGCAGCGCCTGCATGTCGCGCGTGACCAGCGAGGGCACGGTGAGCCCGGCGAACTCGGCGATGGCGAACTTTTCGTTCAGGTCGCGCAGGGCCTGCGGCGCGTTGAACACGCGCGCGCCCTGCCGCTCGGCCTCCGAGAGCAGCCAAGTGCTCGCCACGTACTCCATGTCGAAGGGCGGGTCCTTGCGCATGAGCACGGCGCCGAAGGCAGGCAGCGCGCGCTCGGCCGTGCCGTCGCGGCGGTACCAGTCCTCGTCGTTGTCGGTGAGCGCGAGGCGCGTGGCGCGCGCGGTCACCGGGCCGGCGCGCCAGGCGAGGGCGTCCTGCGTGCACACGTGCACGGCGTGGCCGCGGCGCTGCGCGGCGCGCATCATGCAGACGGTCGTGTCCTTGTACGCCTTGAGCTCTTCCGGCGGATCGATGATGAAGAGCAGGTCCACGCGCGAGTCGGGCGCCGGCGGCCGGCGCCGGCCGGGATTACTTCCCGGCCGCGGGCGCGGCCGGTTCCTTGAACTTGCCGCCCGAGCGGTTCGCCATGTGCGCGACCGCGCGCGCCATTTCCAGGTCCGAGAGCCCGGGATTGCCGCCGCGCGGCGGCATGGCGCGGATGCCGTCGATGGCGTGCTTGAGCAGAGTGTCGAAGCCCTGCTGGACCGGCTTCGCCCAGGCCGCGTTGTCGCCCACCTTCGGCGCGCCCGCGACGCCCGTGCCGTGGCAGGCGGCGCACACGGAGTTGTAGACCTCCTCGCCGCTCTTCGCGCCGGAAGTGGCGGCGCCGGGAGCCGCGCCGGCGAACGCCACGCTGCCCACCGGCTGGATGCGCTCGGCCACCGCCTCGGGCGCGAGCGCCGCGGGATCCGCGCCCGGCCGCGACAGCACGAGATTGACGATCAGCACGATGCCGATGATCGGCACGAGGAACGCGAGCAGCACGACGACGATCAGCTGCTGCGGGGTCTTGATGAACGAGGAATGCTCTTCGGGTGCGCTCATGCTCGTGGCCGTCGGGCGTTTATAAAGGTATGATTTTAGCTTGAAAGCGCCCGTAGCTCAGCGGATCAGAGTATTGGCCTCCGAAGCCAAGGGTCGTGGGTTCGAATCCCGCCGGGCGCGCCAGTCATTCACGAAGCTGGGCACTTCTCCCAGCTTTGTTTTCTGCATGAAGCCGAAGGCGTCCGCGAGGCGCCGGTGGCTGCCCGTAACTACCAGTTCGTTCCCGTCGAGCTTGATTTCGTCCACCAGCAAGCGCAGGTAGGCTTTGCCCAGGCCCGAGGATGGGTCGGTGAAGCGCTCTTGCAGCGCCGCGCAGAACGCTTTCACGGTGTCCGCGTTCACCCGCCGCACCGCGAGCGCCTGCCGGTCCTTGAGCTTCGCCATCTCGGTGAGCACTTCGCTACGACGCGCTTTGAGCTTCTGCGTGCGCGTGCGCAGTGTCTCGTCGATGGACAGGGCGCCTTCCTCCACGGCCTTATAGAGGCGATCCAGGCCCGTCGTCGCCCGGTCGAGTTCCGTCTTCATCGTGATGAGCCGGGCATCCTCGGCGGTCTTCGCCTGGCGCTGGTGCCGCAGCAGCTCGTTGAGCATCAGGGACACGCGCTTGGGCGTGAATACCCGCTCGGATAACGCGTGCAGCACCAGCCCATCGGTCTGCTCGCGCGGCAGGTTCTTCGCCGTGCAGGCATCTACGTTCTGCGCCATGCGCGTGGTGCACTTGTAGTAGCGGTAGCGCCCCGATTTGCCAGACGCCTGGGTCATCCCCGCCCCGCAGTGTCCGCACTTGAGCAGGCCCACGAGCGGTGCGGGCGAGGCCATCGCCCGCGGCGGGAACGCGTTCGGGTTGCTCATGGCGCGGCGCTTTGCCACCCGCTCGAAGGCGCCGGCATCGATGATCGCCGGGACCGCTACCGCGATCCACTCCTGCTGGGGCCGCTCCTTGTGGGTCCGGGAGTCGCGCCGATTGAAGTAAAAACAGCCCGCGTAGAGCGGGTCGGCGAGCAGCCGATTCACTTTCTGGATGCGCCACGGGCGCCCGCGCATGGTGAGGCCTTGGCGGTTCAGGTGCGTCGCGATCGCCTTCATGCCCATGACGTTGCCGTCGTGGCCGGCGAGGTACAGGCGGTAGATCTCCCGCACGGTTTCCGCTTCCACCGGATCGAGCTCGAGCCGGCGCTTGTGTCGGCCCCGATTCCCGACGATCTCGGTCGTTGCTGCCCGGAAGCCAAAGGGCGGCACGGAGCCGTTCCAGTACCCCTGGCGGGCGTTCTCCTGCATCGCCCGCTGGGTGTGCTTCGCGTTCTCCTTGCTCTGGTACTCATCGAACAGGCTGAAGAGCTTGCTCGCCATTTCGCCGGCCGCGTCATCGCTCGTTTGCTGGGTGATCGAGACGATTTTGACCCCGACCTTCTTCAGCACCCTCTCGTAGTGCAGGAACTGGAACAGGTCCCGGAAGAAGCGCGAACGGCTGTGGACCAGGATCGCC
Source organism: Burkholderiales bacterium (assembly GCA_050246035.1). Classification (GTDB taxonomy): domain Bacteria; phylum Pseudomonadota; class Gammaproteobacteria; order Burkholderiales; family SG8-39; genus JAABQT01. The sequence goes on along the minus strand of JBFWWT010000006.1, from coordinate 28,574 downwards.
TCGAACGGCGCAGGCGGCTGCGTCGCATCCGCAATCATCTGCTGAAACACGGGGCGCCGATCATCGCTCGCGGACGCGCCTGGTTCCACGTACTCCGAGGCAACGGGCAGGTTATGGGTCTTGCAGTGCTCCCGGAGCTGGCGCAGTTGATCCGGGATCGACAGATCGTTCTCGGCTTGGCGAGTCGTCGAAACTCGCGCATACAGGGCTACGGCCATGGCGGTTCGCCTCCGAATCAAAGGAAGGGTCGAAATCGACTTCTGGCGGTATTACCCGATGCAAGAGCCCCGCAAGGTGGGCCCAGATGAGTTCGAGTTCGCCGGGAACCAACGCATCCTCGGGTAGCGGAACCAAGAGCTTAACAGAGGCGGGCGCACCTTGCGCCCCGGCCGTACCGTTCCGTTTGCCCGGCGTGCTAGGCACAGCGCCTCACGCTGGTACGCACCGGAGAGCAAATGGCCTGCAGTCCAGTTGCAGTCGATTCGCCGTCTTTGCGCTAGCTGCCATCGATTCCCTTTCCAACCCGATCCGTCGCGTCTTGCTGCCTTCCGCTTGCTGCGTTGCTGCTGCTGGTGTGTGCTGCCTGTCCGGTTAGTGTTTCTGTCCGTCTCGCCTGCCTAGGCAGAACGAGATCTACGAGGGACCCGGGACACCACTCCCGATTTGTGCAGTGCTTCCTTTTGCTGCTCGCCGCGGCTGCACCCGCTCTTGGCTTCGATGGCGGTTCCTGTGGGAACTCGACCCATCGAGTTGAACCAATACCCAAGGCTCGGGAGTGCGCGGGGTGCGCGCGAGGACAAACGACGCCCGTTGGGGAACGGGCAGAGGGACGAACCGCATTGCGCGGTTGTACGGCGTGATGCGCCAGGGAGCTCATCACTGGGTTGCGGCACTGGCAAAATCGGCTGGAAACCCCCGCCGTTGCGTACCTGTGCGCAGCGTCACTACCCACTAGCGGGTAGTGACGCTGCTGTTGGCGCAGACGAATTGCCGCAGCGATGCGGACGAGGGTTGGCGCAGGGATCGCGCCGGATGGGTTGTTTCAGTACGAGGCGCTGCCGCGGGGGACGCGAATTATTGCGTCATGCGCAGCACTGGACGCCCCGAGGGGCTGATGCTAACGAGTATCTCCAAGCCTTGCGGCCACCGGCTTTCAGGAAATGAGGCCGGTTTCGGCGCTCTTGCGAGCGAGGATGCGATGACGGGCATCAACCGGATTGAAAGTGTGACCGCGCATTCGAATTGAAAGTTCCCACGCGCTCGGCCGTCGGTGCTATGGCTTCAAACTGTTAGCAGTGCTAACAGTCGGCGTTTCAACTTCCCCGGAAATCGCCCCCAACGCTCGGAATTTTGTTCATGGTTGCAGGCTATACGCGTGCCGCGTATAGTTAGCGAAATGGTCTTTGTCGAGCTCACGCCGTTCATCGCTTTTCGTGCCGAGCAGTGGAACGACGAAGATTTGCGCGGCCTGCAGAATTTCCTGCTTGCCACGCCGGACGCAGGCGACGTGATCGCAGGCGGTTTCGGTTTGCGCAAGCTGCGCTGGGCTGTACGAGGACACGGCAAGCGGGGTGGTGCGAGGGTGATCTACTACAGGCATGTGCCGATGGAACGCATCTACCTGATTTACGCTTACGTCAAGAGTGCGCAAGCTGACCTGACACCCAAGCAGATCAACACGCTGGCACAATTGATGAAGGACATCGAAAATGGATAAGCAGCATTTCGACCAACTGGTCAAAGGCGTGCGTGAAATGAAGCGCCATATGGCAGGCAAAAGTGTGCGTGGCGCAAGAACGACCGAACTGCCCGAGCCGGACGTGCGCACCATCCGCGAAGCGGCCCGGATCAGCCAGAGCCAGTTCGCGAAATTGATCGGCGTGAATCTGCGCACGTTGCAAAACTGGGAGCAGCACCGCACGCAGCCCACCGGGCCTGCCAGGGCGCTGCTCAAGATCGTTGCTTCAAACCCGAAGGCGATTGAGGCGTTACATGAATGAAACAGCAGAAGGCCCCGTGCAACGCGCCGAAGCGGCTGGTGCGGGAGAGCGTGATGTTGACGAACTTGCGGAATTCGGGCGAAGCGAGGGATAGGAATTTCCTTTTCGTCCGTTCCGCGTCATGCTCGTCAGCGGCCGGATCTGGGCTGCTGAGCGGTGGATTGGTGCCACAATCGGTCATGCCCACGGCGTCGAGGGGGCTGTGCAAGGGGCGTTATGGCAAATACGCCACTGGTATTACGGCAAGCTTCTCGCGTTCAGCGCGTTTCCCGCGCTTCCTCTGCTCGTGCTTGTCGGGTATTACGCCGACGTCCCTTGGCTGCTGCCGGCCATTGCGTTCGTCGGCATACCCGCGCTGGATCTTGCGATCGGCCCGGACCGAACGGAACCGCTGGACAGCAGTGCACCGCGCCTTGCCACCGCGTGGTTGCGCACGATGCCCCGCCTCTACGTCTTTCTGTGGCTCGGCACGCTGGCCTGGGCTGCGCATACGCTCGCTTATGAGGCAACCGGCCCGACAGCTGTCTGGCTCGTGGTGTCGGTCGCAATAGCCACTGCGTTCGCGACCTGCGTCGCGCACGAACTGGTGCATTGGCCGTCGGCCTTTGATCGGGGCCTCGCCCGCCTGATCATGGCGACCGTCGCCTACGGCCCCTTTCCGTTCGAGCACCTGCATCACCACGCGAAGGTCGGCGTAGCAAGCGAAGGCACCACCCCGCCCCTCGGCCAAAGCGTCTGGGGCGCCGTGACGAAGAATGCCCAGTTCACGCTTCGCAGCGCCTGGCGGATCGAGCGCCGGCGCCAGCTCGCCAAGCGCCAGCGGCTCGTCCTCAATCGATACGTTCAGCAGTGGCTTCTCACCGCCTTCGTCATCGTCGTGTTCGCGATGATCGGCGGGCCATGGGGCTTGGCGCTCTTTCTTGCCCAGGCTGCGTTTGGAATATTCACGACCGAGTACGTGAACTACGCGCAGCACTACGGCTTGAGCCGGGACGCGCCCGCTCCGCCGCGCGGCAGCCTTTCCTGGAACAGCAACGGCTTCATGACGAACGCGTTCACGCTGAACATCACGCGTCACGTCCATCATCACCTGGACGCGGACGTGCCGTACTACGACCTCAGACACATCGAATCGATGCCCGTGCTGCCAGCGGGCTACTTGGCGCTCTTCTTCCCCGCACTGATTCCTTCCCTCTGGCGCCGGCTCATGGATGCTCGGGCGCGGCGATTCGCGACGTCCGCTGGTTGAGGCGCCCTGCCCCCCGCATCGGTCGCGCCCGGAGCGGCGCGGGCCCGCGCGCTACCCGGGCTTCGCTTCGGCGTCAGGCATCGAGTTCCTTCACTGTTCCAGCGCTGCGCCGAATGAGCTCGAGTTTCTCAGTGTCAAGCCCACGAAGGTCTTTCTCACTGATCCAGCCTTCGGCAAGCAGACGGCCGAACACGCCCGTGAGCACCGAGTAGCGATAGTCATACTTCCGCTAGAGCTGAAACTCAAGGCGACCCTCGGTTGCGCCGATCGCTGTCTCACGGGAAACATCTGAGGCAAGCTCTCGGCAGATGAAGCGTCCGTCCTTGCAATCAAAGACGCCCAAATCCGTAAATACGGTCGTGACGCAATTCGGCGCAGTCAGCGAGAAGGTGCATCGCTTGACCAGCTTTGAGCCACCGGTCTTGTCGCGGTGGCGCATCATGACGAAGACACGCTGCGCTCCCGCCGCGAGATCCATCGCACCACCGACCCCTCCCACGCCGCTGTTGGGCACTTTCCAATTTGCAAGGTCTCCGTTCTGGGAAACCTGTAACCCGCCAAGTACCGACGCGAAAAGCCGCCCGCCACGAATGAGGGAGAACGAGTCTGCTTGGTGGACAATCGCCGCACCTCTAACCAGCGTCACAGACTTCTTTCCGGCATTTACAACGTCCGGGTCCTCACTTCCGGGTTTTGGGGCCGGACCCATTCCGATGATCCCGTTTTCACTGTGAATGAGAACTTCTCGGCCACTCGGAATGTGATCGGCCACCTTTGTGGGCAATCCGATGCCGAGATTTACGTAAGAGCCGTCGGGGAACTCTTTGGCGACGCGCCGCGCGAGTTGATCGTCTGTCCATCCATTGCTCATGCGGTGCACTCTACGACCTGGTCGACATAGACGCCTGGGGTATGGATATCGTCAGGATCAATTTCACCAAGCTCGGCGACCTTTCTCACCTCCGCGATCGTGTGATTGGCTGCCATTGCCATCAGGGGGTTGAAGTTGCGGCTTGCGAGGCGATATCGCAGGTTGCCAAAGCGATCCGCGGTCTGAGCGCGTACCAGCGCAATATCGCCCCTTAGCGCGGATTCGTATACATAGCCGCGTGCATTGATTTGCCGGGTTTCTTTCCCTTCGGTTAGCTCTGTCCCGTAGCCCGTCGGCGTAAAGATTCCGGCGAGTCCCGCCCCACCTGCGCGCAGCCTCTCGGCGAGAGTACCTTGCGGTACGAGCTCTACCGTTACCTCGCCTCGCTCATGGGCAGCAAAGAAGTGATCGGCACCAGCTTGCGCGGGAAACGAGGCGATCAGCTTTCGGACAAGGCCGTGCTTAAAGAGCAGCGCCAAACCCTTTTCGCCCGTTCCAGCGTTGTTCGACACCACTGTGAGATTTCGCGCCCCGCGCTCAGCAAGCGCCGACACAAGGTTCAGCGGCACACCGATGTCCCCAAAACCACCAACAAGAACCACCGCGCCGTCTTTGACTACCGAGATCGCTTCTTCGACCGAAGTTGCTCGCTTATCAATCATGGTCAGTCGATTACCTGCCTCGCCAGTGAACAAACTGCGTCTCGAGTAGGCTGATTATCGCGTTGAGGCATAGGCCAGTTAATCGAGCGCATCGTCGACCTGAAACGCCTCGCAGAGCGCAGCTAGTACCACCCCGCGATGAAGGGAAGCTGGTCCTTAAAGGGCATCGTTCCAACGATTGACGCAAGTACATGTACAGAAAGAGATCGATGCGGTAGCCCGAACCAAGACCTCTTCGCGCGTGGCGGTCAGGTCCCGGGCGGCCGGCCGTCGTACGCGTCGCGCAGCAGTGCGAGCACGCCGGCATATTCGACCGGCCTCGGGTTGGGATAAGGACTCTCTGTGGCCATCTCTGCCGCGCGTTCAAGGTCGGTTTCCTTGAAAGCGAGGTCCCGCAGGGCCATGGGGATGCCAAGGTTCGATGCGAGATCCCACAATCCCCTAGGCGCTTCCTTGGCGCCGAGCGCACGGGCGATCCGTACCATTGCGTCCGTCGCCGTATCGTTGTAGTGCGCCGCGTGCGGGAGCACGATCGAGTGAGTGTCGGCGTGCGGCAGATTGTAGCTGCCGCCGAGTATGTGGCATAGCTTGTGGTGCAACGCCATTCCGGCGCCACCGAGCGATATGCCACCAAGCCATGCCCCGTAGAGCGCATTGCTTCGCGCCTGGATGTCAGAGGGATTCTCGACCACAACCGGAAGGGCTGCGGCAAGGGCCCGGATCCCCTCTTCGGCCATGATCGACACAATCGGATTCCCGTCATGGGCATAGAGCGCCTCGACGCAGTGTGCGATTGCGTTCATGCCGCTCACCGCTGACACGGTCGGGGGTAGCGCTATCGTGAGCGTCGGATCGTAAATCACCGTCTTTGGCAGCACGCGCGCGTCGCGCCCCGTCTTCTTCATTCCGCCTTGGGTCAGGCCATAGATCGGCGTCATCTCGGAGCCGGCGTAGGTGGTCGGTACGGCAAGGATCGGCAGACCCGACGTCAAGGCGATCGCCTTCCCTAACCCCGTAGTCGAACCGCCACCGACCGTGACGTAGCAGTCTGCCTCAAGCTCGCGTGCTACTAGTCGCGCTTCCTCGGCCGTTTCGATGGGCACGTGCATCATGGCCTTGTCGTAGACACCCACGGCACGGGCGCCCAGCGCCTTCATTACCTCTCGCGCACTGTTCGCCTGCTCGGAAGTGGAAAGGATCAGGGCACGTTTGACGCCCAGGCGCTCGACCTCGTCAGGGAGTTGCTCAATGCAGCCGGCACCAAACACGACGCGGGACGCGAAGCCGGTATAGATGAACGGCTTCATGGCTCCTCTCGAGCTGGAATAAGCATCGTTCCACTGCGGCCAGTTCGCTGGCAGTCTGGAGCCCCTTCGATCACAATAGATTTAGCTCTTGTCAAAAGGTGGTCATACATTTATTTCGGGCATCGCTCCCGTCCATTGAGTCGGCGGAGTCCACTGTAGGCGAATTAGGCACCCCGGATTAATCTCAACGGATTGGCAACGAGGATGGAGTGAAGCAATGCCTCGCTCTCAACGAAATCCGCGAGCGCGTCCAACAGCCTGCCGTCGTCCGGCACCGCCGCCGAGTTGAAGTACCCGGTGTGCGGCCAGTCGCTACCCCAGAGGAGGCGATCGGCCGCTACCTCCAGGAGTCGACGCACAAACGGTTTCACGTCCGCGTACGGATAGCCCCCTCGGACAATTCGGTCGGCACCGGTGATCTTGATCCAGGTGTTACCGCGTTGAGCGATGGCAGCCAGTGCGCGGAACGGTTCCTGGTCCAGGCCATGGCCGGGATCAATGCGGCCCAAATGGTCGATTACCACTGGTGCCGGGATAGTTTCTATCCATCGCCGCAGATCCGGCAGCATCGCACCATCGAAATGCAGATCAATGAACCAGTCGAGCCCCTCAATGCATCGGAGTACGTGCTCAAACACATTTAGATCGAGCGTACCCCCATGCTGCGGGTTGAAGGCAAAACGCACTCCTCGTGCCCCCGCAGCGTGCAAATTCCTGCAGCTGTCACGCGTGGCGGAAGCGTCGAGCCTCACCACTGCGAGGTACCTGCCATTCGAGCGCGCCACTGCGTCGAGATCGACCGAGTTGTCAAAGCCGTGCGTGTTGGCATGCACCACAAGTCCGCGGTCGATACCAAGCGTTCCATGCAGGCTCAAGCAAGCTTCCAGTGGAGCGTCCGGTGGCGTGTATTTGCGCGCTCGCGAATACGGGAAGCGCGCTTGCGGGCCGAGTACATGGAAGTGCGTGTCCCACGACCCCTTAGGAAGCGTTCGCCTCGGGGGCGATGGCTGTGGAACTGGACCGTGACACTCTGGTATATGCATGTTCATCTTATTTCGTTTCCTCGCGCGTCCAGGAAGCGCCGGGTTGCGGCGAGTACCTCGTCGACCGTTTCGAGGGCAGTGCCAAGATAGGTCTTGGGATCGGAGAGTGCCGCCAGTTGATCGGGGTTAAGGTGCTTCCTTGTCTCTGGCATGTTGGCCAGCACAGTGCGTAGATCGTCGTGTTGAACCACTGCTCGCCGGCAAGCCTCGTGCACCAGGTCATGAGCGGGAAGCCGCCCAAGGTGCGGAGCGAGCGCCATCATGTAGCGCTCAGCCAACAATACCCCTCGGGTCATGCCTAGATTGGCAAACATGCGCTCGGGATACACCCGGAGGCCGTCGATCAGAAGACGGAAGCAGGTCAGGCAACGTTCCGCCTGCACGAAAGCCTGCGGCGCCGCTACAAATTCGAGCAAGCCTTCGCCGCTTCTCTCTTGGTGCTGGCGCGTCGCTTCGAGCACGCACGCGAGGTGCTGAGCGACGAGTGAAGCGCTTGTCATTACCTGCGCGCAGTAGATTGGGTTCGATTTAAACGGCAAGGCGCTGCTCGTGTCCCTGCCTCCTGATAGAGGCTCCTCCAGTTCGCCGATTTCCGTGCTGGAAAGCTCCGATACGTCACCCGCAATCTTGGCGAGCGTGGCGGTCAAGCCAGCGAGGAATGCGACGCGCTCAAACACGGCGTCGCGCATGGGTGCCCAAGTGACGATCGGCTCGGACAGTCCAAGCAATTGCATGAGACGCCGCCGCACTTGCTGGCCTTTCGTACCAAGCGAAGCGAGAGTGCCAGCGACACCGGAAAATTCACCATCCATCGGCCTGCGGAGCAGCGTTTCGAGCCGCTCGGCGTGGCGCAGCAACCCTGAAAGCCATACCGCCACCTTGAAGCCGAAAGTGATCGGTAATGCATGCCCGCCGAACGTGCGCGCCGCCATCACTGTCTTGCGATACTCCCGTGCAAGCGCCGCAAGATGCTCCAGCGCCGATGCCAGGTCGGACGCGAATACTGAGAGGCTTTCGTTAACCTGCGAGGCAAACGCGCTATTAACGATATCCTGCGTCGTCGCGCCCCAGTGTACGTAGCGGCCGTGCTCACCGCATAACGTAGTGAGCTGCCGCACCAAGGGTGCAATCGGGTAGCCAACTCGTTCAGACTGTTCGCGTAGAGCTGTGAGGTCGAGCAGGTCCATGGTTGCCTTTTGCGCGATCTCGCGAGCTGCCGCTTGCGGCAATATTTCAAGGTCGGCCTCCGCCTGCGCCAAGGCAGCTTCCACACGCAAATAAGTGTCAAGCGTCGCACGCTCTGAAAAGATCCTGGCAACCGTACCTTCAGTCACGACGCAAGAGGTCAATGGTCTACAAAGAAAGCAGTCTCGGCCTTGCCGCGCAACACGATGTCAAACTGAAACCCGAGTGCGCCGTCCGGTTCCTCTGGGAGTTGGCGTGCGATGAGCGCACTGCGTGCATTCAGGTCCTCGACACCATTCAGTATCGGATCGATATCGTTCAACGGTTCGTCCGGGAAATAGAGTTGAGTGATTAGGCGCTGCATCACTCCAGCCGCAAAAATCGAAAAGTGGATGTGAGGGGGTCTCATCCAGTTGTCGTAGCCGGGATTAGGGTACGGGCCGGGCTTGATCGAGCGAAAGCGGTAGCGCCCCTCCGAGTCCGTCAGCATGCGCCCCCAGCCCTTGAAGTTCGGATCAAGCGGCGCGTCGGTAATGTCGTCGGGGTGCTCGTACTTGCCCCACTTGTTGGCCTGCCAGACCTCGATCAAAGCCTTGCGCACCGGCTTGCCTTGCTCATCGACGACGCGCCCGGTAACCACAATCGGCGTTCCCTGCGCGCGCGCACCGCCTGGCTCCTTGCGGGCGATATCGTCATCCACGTCGCGAATCAAACTCAAATTGAAGAACGGACCGATTGTCTGGGAGGGTGTTAAGAGCAGAAGTGGTTTTGACGGAGTGCGCTGTTCGTGCACTCGGTAGCCTTTGATCAGCTCAAGCCGCTTCTTGTCTGCGAAAACGCAAGGATGCGGAATCACGGTCTCAGCCATCTGAATCTCCTCATATCAGTGTATGTTTGCTTCTTCAGTTACGAGAACCTGCCGAGGCTATCGCGAGAGATTCCTTCCCCTTACGGCGATAGCGCATTTTTGTAAGACCGAAGACGCGCTCAACGCATTGCGCATTCAGCTTTGGAGCCCGCTTCCGAGCGAATCCTGTTTATGGGTCGCCGATGCGCAGTTATTCTTAGCCTCGGTGTCGCTCACGAATGAGGGCAAGAATTAGGCATCGCGTCTGCGTCCTTGTGTAAGTCCATATCGATTCATCTAGTGTTACTCGCCGGCCTACCCCCACAGGCCTCACGTCCTATAGATCAAGTACCAGCGGTGTATCCGTGGCCCGTGCGCAGCAAATCATTACAAACTGCGATTGTTCTTGTTCAGTGAGCACAAAATCGTTGTGAATAGGATTCCCGCTTAAATAGCGAGTACGGCATGTTCCACATGTTCCCGCCTCACACGACGTGTCTACTTGAACGCCGTGCTCTAGCAGGACACGGACTATCGATTTTCCTGGCGGTACCACAAGCTTGATGCCACGCTTTCGAAGGACGATTTCGAAGCCATCGTCTTCGAATTGGCCATTGGAATTGCCGGAAGAGAAGTCTTCGAAATGGACGGTGCGCGGCGACCACTCCCTAGTACAGTCTCTTACGGCTTTCATGAGGCTGGTGGGACCGCAGCAATAAACATGCGTATCCCGGCCGGCACTTTGGACTAAAGACCGTATGTCGAACTGCCGTTTTGGGTCTCCTCCGTCGAAATGGAGAGCGAGTTGCCCTTTTGTGCAAAGTGCTTCCAGCTGATCAATGTACGCAGATCGCTCTCGTGTCCTCGCACAGTACAGGAAAGAAAATGGCGCGCCTCGACTGGCGAGCTCCTTTGCCATTGACAGGAGCGGCGTGACTCCAATACCGCCTGCTATGAGAAGATAGTTGGTCCCATCTTGAGCCAGAGGGAAGTGATTTCGTGGATGGGAGATCTCGAGCGTATCGCCGATCTCCAACACATCGTGCATGTAAGTCGATCCGAATCCTGTCTGCCGCAAAACCGCAATTGTGTAATGCTTCTGCTGCAGTGGATCGCCGCATAACGAATACTTACGAGCAAATCCTTGGGGGAGAAAGACTGTTAAATGTGCTCCAGGAGTGAAAGGCGGTAGTGTCTCCGCATGGAGCGGCATGAGTTCGAACGCCTTCACATCGCGTGCAACATTATCTATACGAGACACGCGGACCTGAATCAGCGCGCGATATGTTGACTCGTTCGACATACACAAACGAGGTTAGACGTTATCGAACCGTTGAATCAAATCGATAATCTATGGGTTCCCATAACACAAGGACATGGGCATGTTAAGCTTCACTGCAGAGTAGCGATCGAGAAATTGTGATGAGGCTGAGACACATCGAAGTCTTTGAAGCGATCATGCGAAGCGGCTCCGTAACTGGCGCCGCGGACCTCATTCACATCTCGCAGCCCGCCGTGACTCGAACACTTCAACATGCCGAGTCCCAACTTGGCTTCAGGCTTTTCCACCGTATCAAAGGGCGTCTGTACCCTACGCCGGAAGCCACAGCTCTCTATAGGGAAGTAGAAAGTGTCTCGCAAGCCCTCGCAGCAGTTCGTACTCTTGCCCAGAATTTAAAAGCAGCAGACAAGGGTCATCTCCGCATTTCCGCAACGCCAGTTCTCGCGCAAGAGCTTCTACCTACCGCTATCGAGCGGTTTCGGTCCAAATATCCTGGTATTACTTGCACTCTGGAAACGCACCATTGGCAGGAAGTATTTAGTGCGCTGCTGACGAGTAAGGTCGACATAGCTTTTGCCGACGCTCCGCTAGATCATCCGGCGATCCACCGGCGGAGCTTACATAACGGCCGTATGATCGCTGCATTCCCTCGCGAGAAGAAGCCCAAGAAGAGGTCCCTCGGGGTAAGAGAACTATCGAGATATCCGTTTATATCCTTAATGGAGAACGTGAATCCGTTGTCCGCTGCCCTACGGAAGAGATGCGAGCAAGCGAGAGTAGCTCTGAATCCTGCGATCAGCGTGATGACTTGCCATCTCGCACTCTGGTTTGTTACGCATGGGGCGGGTATCGCGGTGATCGACGAGTTCACGGCGTCAAAGGCAGACATCAATGCTGTCTCCCTTCGACCACTCCTTCCATCAATAGAATTCGATGTCAGTGCACTTTACGCGAAGCACCGTCCACCATCGGTCTACACAGAGCGCTTCACCGACTATGTTGCCTCCGCATGCGTAGCGCTACGGTCTCGTTACGAGACTCTATTGACTTCGAGCGCCTAGTCCCGCTTCTCCCTCTTAAGGATTTCGGGTGATATACAAAGGATGTGCTCGGTTCACACTCAGGCACTTGCTAGCGGTTGAGGACGCAATGAACTGCGAGTCGACGCGATCATTTCTTGTTAACGTAGAAGTGTTCATGGATTCACAGGGCCACCTCCCGCTGCCACCCCGATCCTAGGACCTTTCTTGAGCCTTCCGAATCGGAGGGGCCCAGCGTCTAATGCCTGGGCCTCCACCGAGTCCGCGCACATCGCTTTCATCCCCGGGCGCCTATCATGCGATCTGGTGCGCTAAGAGCCACGGCGGACAGCTATCCCAAAAGGACTCTGGGCAGCCAAGTGGCGATTGGCGGAAAAAAGAAGACAAACACAAGTACTAGCAGGCAAAGGATGATGTACGGAGTAACCGCCTGATATATCTGACGCATAGTAATCTCCTTTGGCGCAACGCTCTTTAGCACAAACAACAGGATCCCAAAGGGAGGAGTCAGGAGTCCTAGTTGCATGCCGATCAGGAAGAGAATGCCGAACCATACTTGGTCGACGCCCAGATTGGTTACTAACGGCATAAAGAATGGAAGGCACATGAGCATCATGCTCACTTGATCTAAGAAACAGCCAAGCACCAATAAGGTGAGAATCATTGCTGCAATAAGGAGAGGCGTCGAAAGCTGGGCATTTTGGACCACCTCTAGTACGCCTTGAGTGGCTCCAGAAAAAGTCAGCACTTGGGCGAACGTTGTTGATCCAACGACAATGAACAGCATAACGCCGGAGATCTTTGCGGTACCCAACAGCGCCTCCGCCAGCGCCGACCACCTAAGTGCACCGTACATCCATGCAGCTAACACAGTTGATACGGCACCGATTGCCGCCGCTTCCGTAGGTGTCGCCCATCCAGCTACCATCGCCGCAACAACCAACGCAAAGATCAACACAAGAGGCGCCACATGCTGGAGCAGCGCTCTCCAGCGCTTCCATCGAGACAGTGGTGTCTCATGCCCAAACGATGGCGCTAGGGCTCTGTTATGCAACACCCTTAGTATGATGTAGGCGATGAACGTGACTGAAAGCAATGCTCCCGGCAGGATTCCGGCGATCAACAAATCCGCAACTGGTATCTTGGACAAGCTGCCAAGCAGCACGGCCAGTGCCGATGGAGGAATGAGCATGTCCAGGCTTCCGACCGCCAGAATCGGGCCCAGCGCCATGCTGGGATGATAGCCACGGCGCAGCATTTGTGGCAGAAGTGCGCTGCCGAGTAGCGCGGTCGCGGCGATCGTAGACCCGGAAATTGTGGAAAACAGCGTTCCCGCGACCACCGCAACAATTGACAACCTTCCAGGTACTCGCCAAATGAACTGGTCTAGTGCGTCAATCGCTCGATGTCCGATGCCCGTGTGGTACAACACCTCGCCCATAAGAATAAAAAACGGAATGGGTGTAAGTGAGAAGTTCGTAATGGAACTCACGCCGTCCCGCATGAGTTGCATAATGCCCGCGCCGTGGCCAAGGTAGACCCATGCGCCGACGAGATTTATGCCGAAGAATCCGATCGCAGCCGGCAGACCGCACACAAGGAGGAGCAAGAGCCCGCCGAATAGACCGATTGCGGCTAACCACCAGGTCATCCTATCGCCTTAGCATGTTTTAGCATGTTTTAGGCGGGACGCTTTACAACAACGCGACGGGCGAATTCGATTCCTAGTAGGAAGAAACATAGTACGACAGGCACGTACTGCCACCATTCCGGTATCGCGAGATTCTTCACCACCATTGCATGAACATTCATGGAATCAAACACCAGCTTGAGACCATATAGCGAGAATACGGCGCTTATCAGAAAGCCTATTAGATCTGTCAGTCGCTCAATGTTGCGAGCTACAGTGCGCGGAAGCATCGGGACGAAGACGTCTATCCGCACATGCTCGTTCTTGTGCAGAAGCAGCGGAGCGACCAGAAAGGTCGCGAGCGACAGACTGTACTCCGATACTTCAACTACCCACGGAATGTCTCCAATACCGGTATTGCGCGCAACAACCTCAGCTGTCACAAGGAGAGCGACAATTCCGAGGAGAAATGCCGCCAGCCAGCCGAGAGCCAGAACGAATTTCCTATAGATTATTCCTGTCATTCAGGCGATGTCCGGTAGCGTGTTCAACGACAAGCGGCAGCGACTACAGATTGGCGGGTGCTCACGCGCGGCGCCGAAATAGGTCGATCTCGACACCGGAGATCACCGCTGCGACGGCCAGGCAGTGGAAGTCACGTTGGCGAGCGAACGCTCTCGAATTCCGAGACCAACCTCCCGAAATCGTGGTAGTGCCTTGAACTCTCATCCATTCAATAAATTCCGAGGCGTCCAAGTTATCGACTGAGGAGCCTTCTAAGCTGGGAACCATACTTGGGGCTAACCTTGATAACGTGCTCCCAACCGACCTCATATGCCTTGTCTAGGTATTGAGTTGCGACGTCGGAGCTGAGTTCTATTGACTGAATTCCAATTTCCTTCTGCTTACGCCTCTCTTCGTCGTTGATCTTCTCCCACGTGACATTCTGCGACTCATGGGCGGCTGCAAGGCGTGTCAGCAGATCGCGCTGTGCGCGGCTTAACTGATTCCATTTGTCGAGATTCATAATTACTGTGATATCCCCGCTGTAGAAACCAGGGTCAATTCGATACCTCGTCTTCTTGGCCAAATTAAGGTCAAAGATCCCGTATATCGTCCAGCCGTAACCGTCTATCGCCCCACGATCAAGAGCGGTATAGATCTCCCCTGGCGCAGTAGTCACGAGTGATGCTCCAAGCGCCTTGAAGAAATCGCGGTAGATCGGAGTGCTGCGGAGCTTCATGCCGCGCAGGTCCGCGAGAGTTCGGATAGGTTTGACAAGGTAAATATGAAAGGGCGTGTAGTCCATAAAGCGACCGAGATACACCATGTTGGCCCTTTCTTTCCAGATCTTGTTGATGAGATCGTAGGCACCATTCTCGCGTTGCTTTACGGCAGTTACTTGCGCCAATTTAATCGCGTCGGCCTCGGGTACGAGGCTGGTGTAAAAAGCCGCTGACGACATTGCCATGTCGATAACGCCAGTTCGAACCGCGTTGCCAACTTCAAACGGAGGCAGCGCGCTTGGCCCTCCAATGTACTTAAGGTGCAGCGTACCTGCGCCCTCAGCGTTCACCTTCGCCATGAACTGTTCGAAATTCTTAAAGAACAGAGAATTTTCGGCAAACGCACTCACCACGCGCAAAGTGGTGCCCTCTGCATGGCTAAGAGTTGCATATCCCGCCATTGCCGTACCGACAAGTATTGTAAGAATCCGCGTATAGGCAGACATATCGCGATCGTCCCTTGTTAATCGCCTACGATTATTGATATTGAGCCTCGACTGCTCTTATCTTGCCGATAATAAATTGCCTTCGCTCTTCGCCGTCGAATCTATCCCCCGCAATTACTGCCTGAGCTACCTCGCGCCCCACTATGTCAAGCACTTCTTGGTCTTGTGCGGGGTCAGGCCGGCGCGAGATACGCAACAACGAGTCACCAGAATAGACATTCTTTAGTGAGCTCTTCTCACTGTGGTCAGCAGTTTCCGTGCTGCGCCGCTCGCCGTTCATGACGTTGCGGAGAGCTCGTCGTATTAGAGCGACCCCGCCGTCGGTTGTACCGAGATGCTCCAAGGCATGCACAGCGACCGGCCGTTGGCCCCCTTGCGCCTCGAAGTCTCCAGGCTGCTTCTGCTTGAGCTCATAGGTCGGTTGCTCGACTTGAGCTCCGATATCAATGAGATTCAGGCCGTTCTTCTCTGGTTCGCCTCCCTCAAAACCTTTTCCCGAAATACGCCAGCTAAAGTACGTGCAATGTTCATCGTCGTTAGGAACAACCCGTCTGGCATGAAACGCTTGTTGGAAATAGAGCGGATCATTTCCCAAGTCAAACACGGATGGCACGTAGGCTTCGTTGGGCAGAATGCAATGCAACATCCGAACCCAAATCAATTCATCACTTAGACGGCGCAGAGCTATATAGAAGACGCCATCTCCAGAACTCGTTACGTGCCATGAAAGCTTGGGCAACACTGCAAACGGGGCACCGAAATGCTGAGTTATCCGCGTGTGAAGAAACGCGGAATGAATTGGATCTAGGTTGTTCTCATAGCTTTGGAGCCAGTTATTGTTATATGCGATCGAGGACGGAATGAACGTTAAGCCGGGTATTTCGAACAGGTCGCGTTTGGGAAACTCGGGTTTGCCCTCGGGCGGTCCCATATATGCATGAACGATTCCGTGGTATTCGATCGCCGGATACGCCCCGTGGCAGAAGCTCCTCTTGAGACGGCTCTCCGGCGGTTCGCCAGGCGTTTCAAGGATGGATCCGTCTATGTCAAAGAGCCAACCGTGATAACAGCACCGGATTCCGTGGTTCTCGACCTGACCGAACTCCAGCGATGTGCCCCGGTGGCTACAATGACGATTCAGTAGACCCACGCGGCCACTCTTGTCGCGAAATGCGACAAGCTCCTCTCCAAGTATCTTGATCGCCAGGGGCAATTCCCTGAGCTGACTCGATAGACACACCGGTTGCCAGAATCGGCGGAAGTACTCGCCCATTACCGTATCCGGCCCAGTACACGCAAGTTCTGTGCTGTACTTAGGCACAGTACGCTGAAAATACGCGCTGTATGGCGTTCTAACGAGTCCCACCTTTGCTTGTTCGGCCATTAATATCCTCCTGCTTTCGAACGTGACTGGGGTCGCATACGCATTCGTTCTTGCTGAGTCCTTTACTGTCTGAGTGAACCGACCTGACCCACGCCGTCTCTATGAAACTGTCTAGCGAGCGCGACTGTCAGATCCTTCGAGCGTCGTAGTATCCGGCCCCTACCAGCCAGGACGGAATTGACTTATTGAGTACTAACCATGACGTAGATTTATAGACACTAGGCCTATGGGGTGAGCTCCCCACGAGTAAGGAGATAGGCGCGAGCTGCCTCGTCAAACGAATGCAAGCAGCGTTTATGTTGGATTCGCGAAGCGCGTGCAGGGGTCTTCGCGCAGGCTTAGCAGCACTTCATAAGGCAGTTCTTCGCGTCTTGCGCCAGGTCGGGCTGAACTCGCGCATCTGCGCAAGATGGTCGAAGAAGCAGGCCTTCAGAACGCCCTCGCGGAAGGTCCAGTTGTACTGCTAATGCACGGGTTCTGGGCCAGCTCACCGGGCTGAATACATTGAGCGCCCGAAGTCAGCTCCGGATCAGCTTGACGCCCGCCCATGCAACGACAAGGTCCACGGCCGAGGCGTGGCAAACCCCGTGCATCCCCTCGCCGAAAAGCCGCAAGCAGTTTTGTAGGTCGAAGCGGATGGCGGCGGGACAGACTTTTTCTTCGCGGATATTCCAGACAAGTTGGAGATGTACGAAGACCGAGCCGAACCTTGGGGGAAGGAGCGCGTTACCCGGCTGATCCGCTCAGCCTTGCTTCGGGCGCCCTCGAAGCGACGCTGACCGTTCATCAGCATAAGGTTAAGCTCTGACAACAGGCTTGCACCTAACATCCCGGGCAGGCAGTTCAATGCCGAGGGAACGAACACGACGTGGCCAGCCGGCTCCACCTACATCTTGACGCCCGAGGGCTGGCGCACGTGGCGGTTGTCGGATCTGTCCTGCCGCAGGGTGGTCTGTGGGGTTCGACGCGTACGCAGATGAACGCAGTGCGAATTTCCGTTTTCGCGAGGCATTGCCTCGAGAAGATTGAAGTACGATCTCCTCGCCTCCGTGGGCAGCGTTTCGGCCGTTCTACGGTTGCCAAGGACTACCACAAGCTCCTCGAGATCAATCGCGCGGGTCGTTATGTTGGCGAACGGTATTGGTCGCTTGCGTGCCCTAATCATTGAAGCGACGGTGGCTAGTTGCTCACTGCCCCGGAATGGCGGTTTCCACTCGGCGCTCCCGTTAGAGTCGCGAAGTATGTGCTATTCGGGCACCAATGAGCCTCCGCTTCTCCGAATCCCGTCTTGCTCCATGATTGGCATTCGGCTCCGCTTGAACAGAGGATGCAGCGCCGTGTCGCTACGGCCACATCGTAGACAAGATTCGTCGTGTTGCGGTTCTCCGTCGCCAGACCCACGGACTGGATAGCGTGCCTCATCAAAGGAGCCACGTCCTGACGCAACGCGCGCCGCAACGCGAGCGCGATTGAATAAACTATTGCGACAGAAATTGCGACCGCAAGGATCGCGCCGGTCGACACGGCTAGCAGATGAACCATTGTCGTCACCCCCAAATATTGTTCATTAGAGTTCTTTTAGCTTGCTATTGCACGTCCGTGCTTGATCTACATCAAGGGATGCTACCAGTGGGGACGAGATTCCGAGACATACTCTCTCAACAACCGTATTCCAAAAGTCCCAACGGCGGATTCAGACTGGACGGCCGGTGGAGCCTGATCCTAATTCGACGCCATCTGCGCCGCATATGCAAGAAGAGCGCCCCACCCTGCTATAAGGTGCTTTGAGCGTAAACCGTTTGCTCAAAGTTCCTCGAGTATTGCAGCAATGATTACCGTGTGCCTTTGACTCATCCCCTCATGCTTGAACTTCCTTCGTACAGAGACATCGGCTGCGTCCCATGCGGACTGCCCTATGTCCTCGACAACAGAAGCCTTGACCGTGGTAAGCCACACAAAGTGTCTGCTTCCAATTGCGACTGTATCGTGCACTAATCCCTCCCCTCTGGCACCGGATCATGGGTGCACGCGCGCACCAATTCGCGACGTCCGCTGCCTGAGGGCGCCGCCCTGTGCGTCAATCGTGAAGTGAACTAAACGTACCGCGCACTTGCCTTGCGGGTGGCAGGCGGCCACGCGACGTTACGCAGCGGCAGCTACCGAGACTTGCATCGGTCGCGCCCGAAAAACGCCGGGCGCGCTCAGAGATAGGAATTTCCTTCTCGTCCGTTCCGCACCATGCGGGCGATTGCGCCCGGATTCAGGTCGCTGAGTAGCGGTTTCTGCCACATTCGGCCCCTGCGCTCAGCTCCGGGGGGCGCACAAGGGGCGTTATGGCAAATACTGCGCCCCTTCGGCGCGTTTCGGCAAGTTCAGAGAAAGCGTAGACAGCGAGCGCCGCTTGGAGCGGGCTCAGGCGATGTCGGGGACGGGATGGTAGGTGAGCGGAAGGCTCGGGCTGTCGGCGGGCGGTGAAGGTCCGCCGGGCCGCCGCGGCTCCCAGAGGCCGAGCCAGCTGAGGATGCGCTCGATGACGGCCGGGTCCTCGATGAGGGCGATCACGCGCATCTGCGCGCCGCACCTGGGGCACTCGAGCGGGTCGACCTCGTAGACCTTGCGGATCAGCTTGGCCCAGGCAGCTTTGGCGGCCTGGCGCGCCGGGCTTTGAACTTCAGTGTCGGAGGCCTCCAGTTCGGGGGGCTCGCGCTCCGCGCCTCGCGTGCGGCTGGAATAGCGCCCATAGTAGCGCACCATGTGCTCGTTCCTGTCCGGGATGTGCTTGCAGAGCAGCTCCAGCCACTGCACGCCGGGCATTGCCTGGAAGTTGCGCTTCAGGGTCGCGTGCAGCCGGCTGCGGTAGATCACGGCGCCCCTTGCCGCGTCGTAGGTCATCTTCTCCAGGGAGAACGGCGCCCGAAGCATGTAGCCCGCGAGGCTCTTTCGGCCCTCGGCGTCGCCCGCTGCGACGCAAACGCGGTTGTGGACGCTGAAGCCGCTGTGGCGCCAGTTGAGCATCTGCGCGGCGAGAGGCGGAGGAATCGCTTCCCTTCGAACGAGGAGGCCGAGCACATCTCGGCGCAGCCGCTCGGCGAGCAGCGCCTCGGGCACCGGCGGCAGCGGCAGGAACCGTCCGGAAGGTTCGAAGACGCCGTCCGCGACGAGCGCATGGACGTGGGGGTTGAAGTTGACCAGGTCGCCGAAGGTCTGCACGAACAGGATGAATCCCGGGCACCCGCGCGGATAGGCGACACGGTAGGCCTCGGTGAGCGAGCGCGCCACGATGCGGCAGAACTCGCCAAGCAGTGACCGCCGGTAGGCGAAGAACGGCCGGATCAGCTTCGGCACGGTGAAGACGTACTGCCGGTGCGCCACAGGCCGCAGCACGAACTGCTCGACCCATTCGCCCCAGGCGAGGACGCGCTTCTGGTGGCAGCTGGGGCAGAAGTAACGCGTCTTGCAGGAAAAAGCGAGCAGGAAATCATGGCCACAGCCCCCGCAGCGGATGCGCGCGAAGCCCTGGTGCGGGTCGCCGCAATCGAGGAAGCGCTCGAGTACGCTCCGCTCGACGGCGCGCCGCACGCGGCCTGAGGCGCGCAGCTCCGGCAGGTGCCGGCGCACGCACTGCCACAGCGGGCTTGCGCGCGGCCTGCGCGGACGATAGATCGCCGGGCGATCGGCTTGCATCCACCGACCAACGCCGGGCCCATTGCCGTGGACGAATGCTGGTCCTTGCCAGATGACATGGCGGTCCCGCAGTCAACGCGACGAGCGGCACCCGCGTTGGCGGCCGCAGGCGCTCGAGCGTGCGCCGACCGCTCCCGCGCGGGCAAGATGCGTCATCACGCCGATTGCGCAATGCTCGAATCCCCGGAGGAACGCTCATGACCGGCCAAACCCGTCGCAAACCGAGCGTTCGCGCGCCTGCCCCGCAGCGCACGGCGGCCACGGACGCGCGCGGGGTGGATGATTTTTCCTATCGTTTCAATCGGCTACTCGACTGATACAATCTCGCACCAGTGCCCAGATTCATCCCGCCGGGCGCGCCAGACTTCCTAGCGGCTTCGCGCCGCCCAGGCGATCGCCAGCCCCGCCCCCGCGAGCGCGATTCCCCCGAGCGAGAGCTGCAGGTGCGACAGCTCCAGCTCGCCGCCGCCCGGCAGCGCCATCATGAGGCCGCCGGCGAAGACGAACAGCCGCGGGATCCAGCCGAAGCGCCCGATGCCAACCGCGTAGCCTTCCAGCGCGCTGGCGATGAGCGCGATACCGGCGACCGCGGTGCCCACCACCACCAGGATCTCCCCGGGCGAGCCGCGCAGTATGAGCGCGGGATTGAGCACGAAGAAGAACGGCACGAAGTACATCGCCGCGCCGAGGCGCACGGAATTCATCCCGACCTGCATGGGCGGCGCCTTGGCGATGCCCGAGGCGACGAAGGCGGCGAGCGCCACCGGCGGCGTGATGAAGGACACCATGCCCCAGTACATCATGAACAGGTGCACGGCCACCGGATCGAAGCCCGCGGCGACCAGGGGCGGCGCGAGCACGATGGCGAGGAAGATGTAGCAGGCGGTGATGGTCATGCCCATGCCGAAGATGAAGCTGGTGATCGCCCCCATCACCAGCAGCACGTAGATGTTGTTGCCGGCGAGGTAGACGAGGTCGTTGGCGAGCGTGCCCGCGAGCCCGGTCACCGAGAGCGCGCCGATGATGAGGCCCACGCCCGCGAGCAGCGCCGCGAGCTCCGAGAGCGCGCCGCTCACGCCGGCGAGCAGCGTGCGCAGCCGCGCCCAGTCGAGCCGGTAGCGCCGCGAGAACTGGTTGATGACGAGCAGCAGCGCCGTGGCGTAGAACGGCGCCAGCGACTCGCGCTGCAGCACGAGCAGCATCCAGACGAGCAGCGCGAAGACGAACAGGTATTGCCAGCCCTCGGCGAAGGTCGCCTTGAGCGAGGGCAGCTCGGCGCGCGGCAGTCCTTTGAGGCCGCGTTTCGCCGCATAGCCGTCGATCTGCACGAAGAGCGCGAAGTAAAAGAGCAGCGACGGCACGAGCGCGGCGATGGCGATGGTCACGTAGGGCACGCCGAGGAAGGCCGCCATGACGAACGCGGTGGCGCCCATCACCGGCGGCATCAGCACGCCGCCGGTCGAGGCGCAGGCCTCCACGCCGCCCGCGTAGGCGGGCTGGAAGCCGATGCGCTTCATCGCGGGAATCGTCACCACGCCCGTGGTGAGCACGTTCGAGACCACGCTGCCGGAGACCGAGCCCATCAGGCCGCTCGCGAAGATGGACACCTTCGCCGGCCCGCCGCGCACCGAGCCGAAGAGCGCGAAGGCGAGGTTGTTGAAGAAGGTCGCCGCGCCCGTGTACTGCAGCACCGCGCCGAACATGACGAAGCCGATCACCAGCTCGCCGAAGGCGCGCGTCGGGATGCCGAGCGCGCTTTCGCTGGAGGCGAAGTGGAAGGAGGCGGTGGCCGCAAGGTCGCGGGGCAGGCCGGAGATCGGCCCCGGCATGTAGCCGGCGAACACGGGGTAGAGCGAGACCACCGTCACCACCACGAACACCGCGGTGCCGCCGGCGCGCCGCGTCGCCTCCAGCAGCAGCAGCCAGCCGGCGTACGCCACCCAGACCGCGAGCGCGGGCGCCTTGTACTCCCAGGCCTCCTCGACGATGCGCTGCGCGTGCAGCGCGTAGTAGGCGAAGACGGCGAACGTGGCGGCGAACAGCAGCGCGTCGTACCAGGGCACGCCGTCGCGCCGGGCGCCCTTGGTCGCCGGCACGAGCAGGAACACCCCGCCCACCAGCAGCGCGCACAGCCAGTACAGGTACGCGCTGTCCAGCAGCGTCTTGCCGACGAAAAGCCCCAGGTTGAGGAGCTGGTTGAGCGCGAGGCCGATCGCGCCCACGACGAGCGCGATCAGCACCCCGCGCCACAGGGGCGAGAGCGACCGGTAGCGCGCCTCGCTCGGCGCCTCGGCGGCGTCGGCGCCGGACACGGCGCTGGCCTAGGTCACCAGGTCGTCTGCACCGGGTCGAAGCCGGCCTGGGTGAGCGCCGCGGCGCGCCGCTTCTGCCACACCGTCACGAAGGCCTTGTCGTCCAGGCCGGCGCTGCTCTTCTTCACCTCGGCCCAGGCGCCCATCAGCACCTTCTGGCGCTGGACGAGCTTGTCGTTGTGCGCCTGGTGCTCGGGCTTCCACTTGCCGATCTCCTTCCAGTAGCGGATCGCGCCGTCGTGGAAGGGAATCACCCAGGCGAAATTCTGGCGGTCGACCGCCCAGCCCGAGTTGCCGGGCGCGCCGTCCTTGTACATGTCGTAGGTCTCGACCATGGCCTTCGTCATGTTGTAGACCAGGTCGGCGCTCTGCGAGGCGTAGGTCATGAGGATCGGATACGGGTAGGTCGCAGACTCCGCGGGCTTGTCCTTGGAGAGCTCGGCGCCCTCGGTGCCCATGAACGGGAAGTAGAACGGCGCCTTGGCCTGCATGCGCGCCCAGCCCGCCTTGTCGTTGTGCGGGAAGATCGGGTAGACGAGGCCGCGCGGCGACTTGGCGATCTTGTAGGCGAAGCCCGAGATCGAGGACGTGAACGCCGCGTCCACCTGGTTGTTGACGATGCCGTCCATCGCGGCGCCGAAGCCGCCGAACTCCACCTTCTGCACGTCGTCCCAGGTGAGGTTGGCGAATGCGAGCATCGCGGTGATGTTCTGGTTCAGGGACGGCGCGCCGATCACCCAGGCCACGCGCTTGCCCTTGAGGTCGGCCACGGTGCGCACGCCGCTGTCCTTCGCGGCGACGACCGTGAGCACCTGGTCGGAGGTGTTCAGCATCAGGCCGCGGATCGGCTGCGGGCCCCAGGCGGGCGCGCCGAACTCGAACACGCCTTCCTGCGCGAGGTAGGCGCCGCCCACCCCGTTGGCCGAGAACTGCACCTGGCCCTCGCGCACCGGGAGGTTGCGCGAGACGTCGTTCTTGCCCGGCAGCACGCGCAGGCTGACGTTGTACTTCTGCTTGAGCGCGTTGCCGATGGCCACCGCCTGGTTGTAGCCGCCGGAGCCCACGTCGTAGGCGCTCCAGGAGATCGTGGGCGGGAGCTTGACCTGTGCCGACGCCGCGCCGGCGAAGGCGAGGGCGGCGGCGAGCGCCGCGGCCCGATGGGGTGCGAATTTCATGACAGCCTCCTCCTCCAAGTTGGCTCCGGCATGTTACCCGAATCCCGGGGGGCGATAGAATGCCCCGGCGTGTCCAGCCCGCCGATCAGCCGCTTTCCCGTGCCGAAGCTCGAGGCGCTGCCCGAGGACGTGCGCGCGCGCATCCTCGCGGTGCAGGAGAAGTCCGGCTTCGTGCCCAACGTGTTCCTCGCGCTCGCGCGCCGGCCCGAGGAGTTCCGCGCGTTCTTCGCCTATCACGACGCGCTGATGGACAAGCCCGGCGGCCTGTCCAAGGCCGAGCGCGAGATGATCGTGGTCGCGACCTCCGGCGCGAACCGCTGCCAGTACTGCGTGGTCGCGCACGGCGCGATCCTCAGGATCCGCGCGAAGAATCCCCTGATCGCCGACCAGGTGGCGATCAACTACCGCAAGGCCGACCTCTCGCCGCGCGAGCGCGCGATGCTCGACTTCGCCACGAAGGTGGCGCTCGAGTCGCACGCGGTGGGCGAGGCTGACTACGAGGCGCTGCGGGAGGCCGGGTTCTCCGACGAGGACGCCTGGGACATCGCGGCGATCGCCGCCTTCTTCGCGCTTTCGAACCGCATGGCGAATGCCACCGGCATGCGGCCGAACGACGAGTTCTACCTGCTGGGGCGGGTGCCGAAGGGGTAGCGGTCGCGCGCTCAGGCCGCGAGCGCGGCCTCGCGCTCGAGGAGCCAGCCGGCGAGCTCGTCGATCCCGCGCCCGCGCGTCGCGACGGTGCTGAACACGGGCCGCTTCGCACCCTTCTGCAGGGCGAGCGTCGCGACCAGCTCGCGCGCCGTGCGCTCGGCGCCCTCGAGGTCGGCCTTGTTGACGACGAAGGCATCCGCGATCTCGAGGATCCCCGCCTTCAGCGCCTGCACGTCGTCGCCCAGCCCCGGCGGGCAGACGACGAGGCGCGTCGCCGCGATCCTCGCGATCTCGACCTCCGACTGCCCGGCGCCGACCGTCTCGATGAGCACGAGGTCGAAGCCCGCCGCATCGAGCAGTGCCGCCACGCGCCCGGTGGCGCGGCTCACGCCGCCCGCATGGCCGCGCGAGGCGAGCGAGCGGATGAAGACCCCGTCGTGTCCCTGCACCTCGCCCATGCGGATGCGGTCGCCGAGCAGCGCGCCGCCGGTGAGCGGGCTCGAGGGATCGACCGCCACCACCGCGACGCTGCGCCCGAGCGCGAGCAGCGCCTTGGCGAGCGCGGCCACCAGCGTCGACTTCCCGGCGCCGGGCGGGCCCGTGATGCCGATCATGCGGGCACGGCCGCAGTGCCGCGCGAGCTGGCGCGAGAGCGCCTCGCCCGCGGCGCTGCCGCTCTCGATCTCGCTGATCGCGCGCGCGATGGCGCGCCGTTCGCGCGCGAGCACGCGCGCGGCGAGGCTCGAACCGCCCTGCAAGAGCTCGGTGCTGTGCTCGCCCAGCCGTGGCGGCGGGCCGTAGGCCGTCGCCGTGTCCGCGATGCGGATCGGATTGCCGATCGCGCGGACCGCGGCGCCCTCGACCGCGATCGATACCACCATGTCGCGCTCGCGCACGAGATCGGAAGCGAGGGCTTTTTCCATGGTTTGCACCGGCGCGACCACCACGCCGAGCGGCACGAGGCGCGCCATCCACGAAGCGGTGCGATCCGACCTGAACAGCGGCTCGAGCGCCGCGAGCAGCGCCTCGCGGTTCTCGCGCCGTGCCGCCATGGTGGCGAAGCGCGCATCGGTGATCCATTCGGGGCGGCCGACCTCGTTGCAGAAGCGGCGCCAGAACTCGTCGTGCGAGATGAAGACCACGAGCCAGCCGTCGGCCGTCTCGAAGACCTGCGCCGGCACGATGTAGGGATGCGCCGAGCGCGCCATGCGCTGCGCAGGCTCGCCCGCATTGAGCCACGCGCCCGCGAGGTAGTTGAGCTGCGAGAGCATCACGTCGTGCATCGCGACGTCGATCTGCCCGCCCTTGCCCTCGACGATCTTGGCGAGCAGGCCCAGCGCCCCCATCATGCCGGCGGAGTTGTCCACGGCCGAGTAGCCGGTCTTCGCCGGCGGGCTGCCGGGCTCGCCGGTGATCGCCATCACGCCGGCGAGCGCCTGGATGACGTAGTCGTAGGCCGGGCGCTCGGCGTGGCTGCCCTCGAGGCCATAGCCGGTGAGCGCGACGCAGACGAGCTTCGGGTTCGCCTCCTTCAGCGCATCGTAGGTGAGGCCGAGCTTCTTGACCGCCGCGGGGCGCAGGTTAGTCACCAGCGCATGCGCTCGCGCGGCGAGCGCGTGCAGCGCCGCGCGGCCTTCGTCGCTCGCGAGGTCCAGTACGACGCTTTTCTTGCTGCGGTTCAGGCTCGCAAAATAGGCGTTGTGGCCCGCCACCTGGTGCGGGCTCACGCGCCGTCCGATGTCGCCCTCGGGCGGCTCGATCTTGATGACCTCGGCGCCGAGGTCGGCGAGCAGCATGCCGCAGTAGGGCCCGGCGAGCATGTGCCCGACCTCGAGCACGGTGATGCCGGAAAGCGGGCCGCTCACGCGAGCGCGCGCGCGAGCTCGTCGATCATGCGCTCGAGCGGCGCGTCGTTGGTGAAGACGCCTTTCACGCCGAGGGCGACGAGCGCCTCGCGGTCCTGCGGCGGAATGGTGCCGCCGACGAATACCGGGACGTCCCCCGCATCCGCGGCGCGCAGGCCCTCGATCACCTCGCGCGCGAGCTCCAGGTGGCTTCCCGAGAGGATGGACAGGCCCACGGCGGCCACGTCCTCGTCGAGCGCCACGCGCACGATGAACCCGGGCGACTTGCGCAGGCCCGTGTAGATCACTTCCGCGCCCGCGTCGCGCAGCGCGAGCGCGATCACCTTGGCGCCCGCGTCGTGGCCGTCGAGGCCGGGCTTGGCCACCAGGATCCTCTTGCCCGCGAGCGCGCTCATAGCCGCACCGGCTCCTGGAACTCGCCCCAGCAACGCTTGAGGCGCGCCACCATCTCGCCGACCGTGCAGTAGGCGTGGCAGCACTCTACGAGCAGCGGCATGAGGTTCTCCTGGTCGGTGGCGGCCGCGGACTCGAGCGCGTCGAGCGCCTTCGCCGCGCGCGCCGCGTCGCGCCTGCGCTTCACCTCGGCGTGCTTTTCCAGCACGCGCGCGGCGGTGCCGGGATCGAGGCGGAACACCTCGCCGAAGCCCTGCGCCTCGTCCTCGCGCCGGTAGCGGTTCATGCCGACCACCACGCGCTCGCCGCGGTCGGTGGCGTCCTTCTTCTCGCGCGCGCGCAGCGCGATGCGCCGCTGCAGCCATCCATCCTCGATCGCCTTCACCACGCCGCCGTAGGCGTCGATCTCCTGCATCACCTCGCGCATGCCTTGCTCCATGCGCTCGGTGAGCCACTCGACGTAATAGCTGCCCCCGAGCGGATCCACGGTCGCGGCGACGCCGCTTTCGTGCTGCACGATCTGCTGGGTGCGCAGCGCGAGCTCCGCCGAGAATTCTGTAGGGATCTGGAAGGCTTCGTCGTAGGCGCAGGTGAAGATGGACTGCGCGCCGCCGAGCACCGCGGCGAGGTTCTCGATCGCCACGCGCACGATGTTGTTGTAGGGCTGCGCGGCGACGAGCGACGAGCCGCCGCACACCACGCCGAAGCGGAAATGCAGGGCTTTCTCGTCGGTCACCCCGTAGCGCTCGCGCAGCAGCTTCGCCCACAGGCGCCGCCCGGCGCGGAACTTGCAAGCCTCCTCGAACAGGTCCATGTGCACGTAGAAGAAGAAGGAGAGCCGCCGCGCGAACTTCGCCACGTCGCCGCCGCGCCGGATCAGCTCGTCCACGTAGGCAAGGCCGTTGGCGAGCGTGTAGGCCATTTCCTCGACCGCGGTGCAGCCGGCGTCGCGCACGTGCGCGCCGGCGATCGAGATCGCGTTGAAGCGCGGCGTCTCGGCGTTCGCGTAGAGCACCGAGTCGGCGATGAGGCGCATCGAGGGGCGCACCGGGAAGATCCAGGTGCCGCGCGCGACGTACTCCTTCAGGATGTCGTTCTGGATGGTGCCGGTGAGCTTCGCGCGCGGCACGCCCTGCTTGTCGGCGGCGGCGAGGTACATCGCGTAGATGATCGCCGCCGTGCCGTTGATGGTGAAGGAAGTCGAGATCGCGCCGAGGTCGATGCCTTCGAAGAGTGTCTCCATCTCCGAGAGCGAAAAGAGCGACACGCCCACCTTGCCGACTTCCGGTCGCGCCATGGCATCGTCGGGGTCGTAGCCGCACTGCGTGGGCAGGTCGAGCGCCACCGAGAGCCCGGTCTGCCCCTGCTCGAGGAGGAACCGGTAGCGCTGGTTGGACGCCTCGGCCGAGCCGAAGCCCGAGTATTGGCGGATGGTCCAGGGCCGGCCGCGGTAGCCGTCGGGAAAGATGCCGCGCGTGAAGGGATAGGCGCCCGGGGCCTCCGGCGCATGCGCCATGTCGCGCATGGCGACCACCGGCACTTCGATGCCCGAGGGAGTGGCGGCGCTCATCGCGGTTGCTCCAGCCCGCGAGCGGTGCGCAGCAGCGCCGCCGCGTGCGCCTTGAGCGAGCTCTCGATGCGATGCGTCGGCCCGGCGATCACCACGGCGTAGAGCTCGCCGTCGAGGCGCACGGGGGCGCCGAGCGCGTGCACGTCGGCAACGTTCTCGCCGCGCGTCGCGTACCAGCCGCGCTTCGCGCCCGCCTCGAGGTCCTTCTCCAGCAGCTCGCGGCGCACGATCGTGTTGGGGGTGACTCGCGCGAGCTTGAGCGTGTCCAGGAGCGCCGCGCGCTCCGGCGGCGGCGACGCGCCGAGGATCGCCTTGCCCGCCGAGCTCGAGTGCAGGGGCTTGCGGTCGCCCGGCTGCGCGCTGTAGCGGATGGAGTGCGGCGACTCGACCACGTTCAGGTAGACGACCTCGGCGCCGCTGCGCTTGCCGAAGACGATCGTCTCGCCGGTTGCCTTGCCGAGCGCCTCGAGGATCGGCGTGACGCGCTCGTGCATCGGGTCGTGCTCGGCGACTTCGCGCGCCTTCTGCAGCCAGCGCAGCGTCGGGTACCAGCCCTTGCGCAGGCCGAGCTCGTACAGGTAGCCGCGCACTTCCAGCGTGCGAAGCAGGGCGTAGCAGGCCGAGACCGGGATCGCGAGCCGGCGCGCGAGCTCGGCAATGCCGAGCGGCTCGCCCGCGGCGGCGAAGGCCTC
>JBFWWT010000005.1:124137-129697 GCA_050246035.1 Burkholderiales bacterium | reverse complement strand
GGCCAGATGAAGCTGATCAGGGTCTGGCCCTCGCGCATCAGCGCAACCTCCTCGGTCGTGGGCGCGCGCACCTTGAAGACGATGTCCGCCGCCGACCAGAGGGCCTTGGCATCCGGCGCGATCTCCGCGCCCGCCGCCTGGTAGGACGCATCGTCGAAGTTCGCCGCCTCGCCCGCGCCCGATTGCACCGCCACGCGGAAGCCGAGCTTGCGCAGCTTCTCCACCACCTCGGGCACGGTGGCAACACGCTTCTCGCCCGCGGCGGTCTCGCGCGGGATGCCGATCACCTGAGTCATGTTCTTCCCCCGACTGGAAGGCCCGATCATACCTCCGCGGCGACCGCGGACCGGCGCATCCATGCGAATCGGCGCTCGACGAGCTCGAACGACCCTTGCACGACGAGCGCGAGCGCCGCCGCCGGCACCGCGCCGGCGAGCAGCATCGCCGGGTCGTTCAGCGCGAGCCCGGAGACGATGCGCTCGCCGTAGCCGCCCGCGCCGACGAACGCGGCGATGGTCGCGGTGCCGACGTTGATCACCGCCGAGGTCTTCACGCCGGCGAGGATCGTGGGCAGGGCGAGCGGCAGCTCCACCAGGCGCAGGCGCGCGAGTGCGGACAGCCCCAGCGCCAACGCCGCCTGGCGCATGCCCTCGGCGACGCCCATGAAGCCCGCGTGCGTGTTGCGCACGATCGGCAGCAGCGCGTAAAGAAACAGCGCCACCAGCGCCGGCGCGGTGCCGATCGCGCCCATCGCCGCGATGAGGAAGGCGAAGAGCGCGAGCGCCGGGATGGTCTGGATCACGCCCACCGCGCCGAGGATCGGCTGCGCGAGGCGCCGCCGCTTCGCCGCCGCGATGCCGAGCGGCACGCCGACGGCGACGCTCGCGGCGAGCGAGGCGAACACGAGCACGAGGTGCTGGCGCGTGAGGCGCGCCAGATCCGGGCCGAAGAGCCGCTGCGTGAAGCCGCGCCCGCCCGCGCGCGACGTCGCCCGCGCCTCGGGCAGGCGCGCGGCCTCGGCGAAGCTGCGGCCTTCCAATTCGGCAGCGGCATTCATGCGCCGCATGCGCGACGCGTCGATCGTGCCCTGCAGCCCCTGGAGTGCCGCCCAGGCCTCGGGGAACCGCTCGGGGACGTCGCGCCGGTGCAGGAGCACCGCGTCGTACTGCGGGAAGAACCCGCGATCGTCCTCGAGCACCGCGATGTCGTAGCGCGCGATCTTCGCGTCGGTGGAGTAGAGGTCGATCGCGTCCACCTCGCCCGCGGCGAGCGCCTCGTAGGCGAGGCCGTGGTCGAGCCCGCGCGGCCTGTGCGCCAGCCGGTAGGCGGCGCGCAGCCCCGGCCAGCCGTCGCGCCGCGCGAGGAATTCGTGGCCGAACCCCAGGCGCAGCTCCGGGTGGCGCGCGAGGTCGGAGATGCGGCGCAGCCCGAGGCGCTCGGCCGCCTCGCGCCGCACGCCGATGGCGTAGGTGTTGTTGAAGCCGAGCGGCACGGCCGCGGAGAGCCCGAGCGGCGCGAGCCGCGCATTGAGCGAGGCGAGGTCGGCGCGCGCCTCGCCGCGCAGGATCTCGGCAGCGATGGTGCCGGTGTACTCGGGATAGAGGTCGATGGCGCCCGTGCGCAGCGCCTCGTAGAGGATCGCCGTGCCGCCCATGCCCGGGCGCAGCCGCACCTCGGCGCCCGCCTCGCGTGCGGTGCGCGCGACGAGCTCGCCGAGGATGTAGGACTCGGTGAAGCGCTTGGAGCCGATGGCGAGCGGCTCGGCCTGCGCCGCGGCGCAGAGCGCGGCGAGCGCGAGAAGCGCCGCGCGCCTCATGCGGCGCGCCCCAGCGCCGCCGCTCCCGCGTCGAGGAACTGCAGCCGCGCGAGGCTCGCGTACAGGCCGCCCGCGCGCATGAGCTCCGCGTGCGTGCCCTGCGCGACGACCGCGCCGCGGTCCATGACCACGATGCGGTCGGCGTGCTGCACGGTGGCCAGGCGATGCGCGATGACGAGCGTGGTGCGCCCGCGCTCGAGGCGCTCGAGCGCCTGCTGCACGAGGCGCTCGCTCTCGGCGTCGAGCGAGCTCGTCGCCTCGTCGAGGAGCAGGATGGGCCGGTCGGCGAGCAGCGCGCGCGCGATCGACAGGCGCTGGCGCTGCCCGCCCGAGAGGGTCACGCCGCGCTCGCCGAGCGGCGTGTCGAGGCCCTGCGGCAGCCGCGCGACGAATTCCAGCGCCTGCGCCTCGCCGCAGGCGCGCTCGACCTCTTCGCGGCTCGCGCCGGGCCTGCCGTAGCGCACGTTGTCGAGCACGCTCGCCGCGAAGATCACCGGCTCCTGCGGCACCACCGCCAGGAGCGCGCGCAGCGCGCCCGGGTCGAGCGCGCGCAGGTCCGTCGCGTCGATGCGAATCGCCCCTGCCTGCGGGTCGTAGAAGCGCAGCAGCAGCGCGAACAGGGTGCTCTTGCCCGCGCCCGACGGACCGACCAGCGCCACGCGCTCGCCCGCCTCGACGCGCAGGCTGAAGCGCTCGAGCGCCGGCGTCGCGGGGCGCGCCGCATAGGCGAAGGTGACCGCGTCGAACTCGAGCGCGCGCGGCGCCGCGGGCGCCGGCCACGGCGCGCCCGGCGCGGTGATCTCGGGCTGCGCGTCGAGCAGCTCGAAGAGCCGCTCGGTGGCGCCCGCCGCGCGCTGCAGGTCGCCCCAGACCTCCGACACCGTGCCCGCGCCGGTCGCCACCACGCCGGCGTAGAAGACGAAGGCCGAGAGCTCGCCCGCGGTGAGCTCGCCCGCGAGCACGTCGTGCCCGCCCACCCACAGGATCACGCCGACCGCGCAGAAGGCGATCAGCATCACCGCGGCGATGAGGGCCGCCTTCTGCCCGATGCTCGCGGCGGCTGCGCGGTAGGCAGCCTCGGCGTGGCGCGCGAAGGCCTCGCGGTCCGCGCCTTCGTGCCCGTAGGCCTGCACCGTGCGCACCTCGTGGATCGCCTCGTCCACGTGCGCCGAGACGTCGGCGACGCGGTCCTGGCTCGCGCGCGACAGGCGACGCACGCGCCGGCCGAGGACGAGGATCGGCGCGAGCGTGAGGGGCACGCCCACCAGCACGAGCGCCGCGAGCTTCCAGCTCGTGAAGAAGAGCATCGCCGCGGCGCCCAGCATCATGAGGAGGTTGCGCACGAACATGGACAGCCCGTAGCCGATGACCTGCTGCACGACGGTGGTGTCGCTCGTCAGCCGCGAGATCACCTCGCCCGTGCGCGCGCGCTCGAAGAAGCCGGGTGAGAGCGCGAGCAGGTGGTCGAACACCGCGCGGCGCAGGTCGGTCACCACGCGTTCCCCGGTGCTCATCATGAGGAAGAAGCGGAAGTACGTGGCGACCGAGAGCGTGACCGCCACGGCCACGGCCGCGGCGAGCGCCCGGTCGAGCAGCCGCGGATCGCCGCTGCCGAAACCCGCGTCGACCACGAGGCGCAGGCCCTGCCCGAGCGCGAGCACGCAGCCCGCCGCGACTACCAGCGCGGCGAGCGCCGCGGCGACGCGCCAGCGATAGGGAGCGAGGAACCTCGCCAGTCGCGCAAGCGGGGCCATGCGCCGACTCTACCCCAGCGCGCTAGCGGCCGTAATGGCGGTACTGGCGGCCGCCGCCGCGCTTGGCGCGGTACATGGCGGCGTCGGCGTTCCGGAGCAGCGCTTCGCCG
Organism: Burkholderiales bacterium; assembly: GCA_050246035.1. Classification (GTDB taxonomy): domain Bacteria; phylum Pseudomonadota; class Gammaproteobacteria; order Burkholderiales; family SG8-39; genus JAABQT01. Next base: position 126,017 of record JBFWWT010000005.1, on the reverse strand, counting down.
TCGCCCGCGTCGGCCGGGTAGACCGAGATGCCGATGCTCGCGCCCAGGCGCAGGTCCTCGCCGTCGACGCGCACCGGCGAGTCCAGCGCGCGCAGGATCTTCTCGGCCACCACCTGGCAGTCGGCCTCGAGCGCCACGTCCGGGATCACCAGCACGAACTCGTCGCCGCCCTGGCGCGCGAGGGTGTCGGCTTTGCGCACGCAGGCGGCAAGCCGCCCGGCGACCTCGCGCAGCGCGGCGTCGCCCGCGCGATGCCCCAGGCGATCGTTCACCTCCTTGAAGTCGTCGAGGTCGATCAGCATGACCGCGACGCGCGCGTCGCGCCGCTGCGCGAGATGCAGGGCCTGGCGCAGCCGGTCGTCGAGCAGCCGCCGGTTGGGCAGCCCGGTGAGTGTGTCGTGGTAGGCGAGGAAGCGCTCGGCCTCCTCGCGGCGCTTGCGCTCGGTCACGTCCTGCGACACGCCGATCATGCGACGCGGCGCGCCCGAGGCGCCGCCGATCGTCTTGCCGCGCGCCGCGATCCAGGTCTCCTCGCCCTCGCGGCCGAGGATCCGGTACTCCGCGCTGAAGGGCTCCCGTCGCTCCCAGGCCGCGCGCGCGTCTTCCAGGTAGCGCTCGCGGTCTTCCGGGTGCACCATCGCCAGGTACTCCGTCCAGTCGACGGTACGGCCGTCCTCCATGCCGAGCCGGCCCTGCGGGTTGCGGCCCCAGTGCAGCGTGCCGCTCTCGCGGTCCCATTCCCAGTAGACGAGCTCGGCCGCGTCCACGGCGAGGCGCAGCTTTTCCACCGTCTCGTGCAGCGCGGCCGCCGCCGCGCGCTCCTCGCTGATGTCGCGCGCCGTGCCGGTCGCGCCGACGATCGAGCCCTGCGCGTCCTTGAGCGGCACCGCGTTGAACGACAGGTCCACGGCCGTGCCGTCGAGGCGCTGGTGGCGAGTCTCGTGGCGGAACACCGGCTCGCCGGCGAGCACGCGCTCGAACACCGCGCTGTCGCGCTCGCGCAGCGGCGGCGCGGCGAGCGCGTGCCAGGGCTGGCCGAGCAGCCCGGCGCTCGCCCCGCCGTAGATGCGCCGCGAGGCCTCCGGATTGAGGTAGGTCCAGCGGCCCTCGCGGTCGATCGACCAGACGAGATCGTTGGTGGTCTCCACCAGGTTGCGGTACAGGGCTTCGCTCGCGCGCAGCGCACGCTCGGCCGCGCGCCGCTCGGTCACGTCGGTGAACACGGCGATCACCGACTCCTCGGGCGAGCGCGGATTGACGGCGCGCGACAACAGCCGGCACCACAGCGCCGCGCCGTCCTTGCGCACAAGCTCGAGCTCGCCCTCCACCACGCCGCCGTCGCGCAGTCCCTCGTAGCCCTGATCGGCCGCGCGCCGGCTCTTCTCGGAGCGGTACAGCGTGCGCGCGTCTCGCCCGTCCAGCTCGCCCGGTTCGTGGCCGAGCATCCGCTCCAGCCCCCGGTTGCAGCGCACGATGCGCCGCCCGGAGACGAAGGCGACGCCCACCGGCAGCGTGTCGAGCACGAGACTTTCCTCGGCGAGCACGCGCTCGTAGGCTTCCTGCGCGCGCTTCGCCTCCGTGATGTCGGCGAGCACGCTCACCAGCGCCCCGCGCGGCGTGGCCACCGAGCGCGCCTGCATCCAGCGGCCGTCGCGGGTGCGGAACACGCGCGGCGCCTCGTGGTCGCCACCCTCCTCCGGCCCCGGCACACCCGCCGCGCGCGCCGCCTCGGCGATATGGTGCGCGCTCGCGCCCCCGAGCGCCGCCGCGTCGCGTCCCGCGCCGTAGACGCTCGCGTAGGCCTCATTGCACACGGCGAGCCGCCCCGACGCGTCGAACACGGCGATGCCGTCGGGAAAGCCCTCGATCGCCTCGCGCAG
>JBFWWT010000005.1:6180-124037 GCA_050246035.1 Burkholderiales bacterium | reverse complement strand
GCGCCGGCGCGTTCAACCTGCACCCGGCAATCGTAGAAGGTCGCCCCGCCGCCGAGGTCCGCGACGCGCTGCGCGGTCAGGTTGTTCGCGTTGCCGCCGTCGGGCGAGTACTTCTTCCACCACACCGAGGGCGCGACCACCACGCCGCGGCGCGGCCGGTCGTTCACGCGCGCGCGCAGCCGCAGGCTGCCGCGCGCGTTGAACACGCGCACGATGTCGCCGTCGCGGATGCCGCGCGCGGCGGCGTCCGCCGAGTGCATCTCGAGCCGCGGCTCGCCCTCGAGGTCGCGAAAGCGCTTCAGGTGGGCGAAGGTCGAATTGAGGAAATTACGCGCGGGCGGCGAGAGGAACTGCAGCTCCCCTTCGATCGCCCCTTCCGCGGGCGGGTTGTAGAAAGGCAGCGGATCGATGCCCTGCTTTTCCAGCGCCTCGCTGTAGAACTCGCACTTGCCCGAGGGCGTGGGAAAGCCGCCCTGGGCGAACGGCGCATAGCGCTCCGGAACGTTCAATCGTTGCCAGCCGCGCGCCTTGAGCGCGTCCCACTCGATGCCGCGCATGCGCGGTTGCGCGCCGGCGAGCGCGGTGCGGCACAGGTCCTCGTCGGAGTCGCGAAAGCAGGGCTCGTCGAACCCCATGCGCGCCGCGAGGCGCCGGAACACCTCCGAGTTCGGCAGCGACTCGCCCACCGGCGCGATCGCCGGGTTGTTGGCGAGCGCGTAGAGGTGCCCGTAGGCCTGGTGGACGTCGAAGTGCTCGAGCTGCGTGGTCGCGGGCAGCACGAGGTCGGCGTAGTCCGCGGTGTCGGTCATGAACGAGTCCATCACCACGCAGAAGAGGTCTTCGCGCCGGAAGCCCGCGAGCACCTTCTCCGACTCCGGGCACACGGTGACCGGGTTGTTGTTGTAGACGATCACCGCCTTCACCGGCGGCCGCGCCGCGGTGAGCGCATCGCCGATCTGCGCATGGTTGATGACGCGGGGCTTGCGGCCACCGAGCAGGTCGGGCCGCTCGAGCGCCGCGTGGTCGAAGCCGAAGAAGCCCGCGGTGGTGAGCACGATGCCGCCCGCGGGCTCGCGCCAGGCGCCGGTGAGCGCGGGCAGGCAGGCGATGGTGCGCGCCGCGATGCCGCCGCCGGCGTGGCGCTGCATGCCGTAGTTGAGGCGGATGGCGGCGGGCTTCGTCGTGCCGTAGTCGCGCGCGAGCTGCACGATCTCCTCGACGCCGAGGCCGCAGACGCCCGCCGCCCATTGCGGCGTGGTCTGCCGCACGCGCTCGGCCAGCTGCTCGAAGCCGAGCGTATGGCGCGCGATGTAGTCTCGATCGAGCAGGTCTTCGGCGATGAGCACGTGCATCAGGGCGAGGGCGAGCGCGCCGTCCGTGCCGGGAAGCGGCGCGACGTGCTGCGTGCATTTTTCCGCCGTGAGGCTGCGGTACGGATCGATCGCCACGACTTTCGCGCCGCGGCGCTTCGCTTCCTGCACGCGCGTCCACAGGTGCAGGTTGGACACCACCGGGTTCGCGCCCCAGAGCAGGATCAGCTTCGCTTCGTCGAAGCGCTCGGGATCCATGCCCACCGAGCCGCCGAGGGTCGCCTTGATGCCCGCCTTGCCCGCCGAGGAGCACAGCGTGCGCTCGAGGATCGAGGCGCCGAGCCGATGGAAGAAGCGCCGGTCCATCGAGCTCCACTGCGCCATGCCCATGGTGCCCGCGTAGCTGAGGGGCAGGATCGTCTGCGGATCCTCGGCGGCGAGCGCTTTCAGGCGCCGGGCAATTTCGTCGAGCGCCGCGTCCCAGGAGATGCGCTCGAAGCGCCCGCTGCCCTTCGGGCCGACGCGCCTGAGCGGATAGCGCAGGCGATCGGGCGCGTAGGTGCGCTCGAGGTAGTAGGCGACCTTGGTGCAGAGCGTGCCCTGCGTGAAGGGCATCGAGGGGTCGCCCTGGATTCTGGTGGCGACGCCGTCTTCAACCGTCACCAGCATGCCGCAGGTATCGGGACAGTCGTGCGGGCAGGCGGCGCGGACGAGCATGTGCCCGATCTTACGCCTGCAGCGTTTCGTCGAGGAGCTCGATCCAGTGCGCGACCGGCACGCGCGCGCCCGCCTGCAGGTGCACGAGGCAGCCGATGTTCGCGGTGACGATGCCGACCGGCTCGCTCCCCTGCAGCGCGGCGAGCTTGCGATCGCGCAGCTGGCGCGAGAGCGCGGGCTGCAGGATCGAGTAGGTGCCCGCCGAGCCGCAGCACAGGTGCGCTTCCGGCACCGGCGCGAGCTCGAAGCCCGCACGCGCGAGCAGCGCCTCGACGCCGCCGCGCAGCTGCTGGCCGTGCTGCAGCGAGCACGGCGAATGGCAGGCGACGCGCCCCAGACCCGCGCGCGCGGGGATCGCCTCGGGGGGAATCACCTCGCTCAGGTCCTTCGCCAGCGCCGAGATGCGCGCGGCCTTCTCCCGGTACGCGGGATCGTGCGCGAGGAGCTCGCCGTAATCCTTGACCGTCGCGCCGCAGCCGCTCGCGGTGACGACGATCGCCTCCACCTCGTCGCGCTCGACGTACGGCCACCAGGCGTCGATCAGCGCGCGCATGTCGTCGCGGCCGCCGTCCTGGTCGTTGAGGTGAAAGCGCAGCGCCCCGCAGCAGCCCGCGCCGGGGGCCTCGACGAGCGAGATGCCGGCGCGATCGAGCACGCGCGCCGCCGCCGCGTTGATGCGCGGCGCGAGCGCCGGCTGCACGCAGCCCCCGAGCACCAGCATGCGCCGCGCGTGGCGCGGCGCGGGCCAGGCGCCCGCGGGCGCGGCCGGCGCGGGCACGAGCCCCGGCAGGAGCACGCGCAGCGGCCGGCCCAGCGCGAGGAGGAACGCGAACAGGGCGCGCCGCGGCAGCGCGAACCCGAGCGAGGCGCGCCTCAGTCTCTGCCAGATGCCGCGCGGCACGCGCGCCTCCACGGCGGCGCGGCCGATGTCGGCGAGCCGCCCGTAGCGCACCCCCGAGGGGCAGGTGGTCTCGCAGGCGCGGCAGGTGAGGCAGCGGTCCAGATGCAGCTGCGTGCGCGCGGTGGGCGGCGCGCCCTCGAGCACCTGCTTCATCAGGTAGATGCGGCCGCGCGGGCTGTCGAGCTCGTCGCCGAGCAGCTGGTAGGTCGGGCAGGTGGCGCTGCAAAAGCCGCAGTGCACGCACTTGCGCAGGATGGCGTCGGCCTCGCGCCCCTCGGGGGTGTCGCGGATGAAGTCGGCGAGCTCGGTCTGCATCGGCCCCCCGCTATACTCCCCGCCGCATGCAGACGTTCATCGTCCTCGCCTCGCTCGGGATCGCGGCCGGGGCGGCCGTCTGGATCGTCCTCGTCGTGCGCAAGTACCGCGCGCGCAGGGCCTTCGAGCGCGAGCGCGAGGCGCAGTTCATGGCCGAGATGCTGCGCGCCAAGGCCGAGGCGCCGAAACCGCCGGCCGCCGCCGCGCCCGCGCCCGCGCCCGCCACGCCGGCGGACCCCGTCGCCTCGGCCGCGCAGACGATCCGCGCGGCGCTCGCCGCCGGCCGCGGCGCCGATGCCGCCAAGGCGTTTCTCGCCGTCGTCGCCGAGCGCACCAAGCTCACGCTCGAGCCGCCCGTCTGGGAAGGGCTCGGGCGCGCGCTCCTCGCGCAGGGCGCGTTCCTCGAGGCCGCCTGGGCCCTGCACGCGGGCGCGGCGCTCGCGGGCGACCTGCCCGGCGCGCAGAAACGGCTGGTGGAAGTCGCCGTGCGCGCGGGCGACGCGGGGCAGGCGCAGCACGCGCTCAGGCTGTACGCGACGCTGCTCGACAAGTACCCGCAGTCGCAGTACGCCGACTTCGTGCGCACCAGCATGAAGGAGCAGGAAAAGAGGCTCGGCAAGGGCTAGAGCTCCGGGTAGAGGCGGCCGGGGTTGAGGATGCCCGCCGGGTCGAAGACCGCCTTCAGTTCACGGTGCAGGCGCGCGGCCGCCGGTGCGAGGGGCGCGAACACGCCGGCCGACTTGTCGCCGCCGCGAAAGAGCGTCGCATGCCCGCCGCCGCGGGCGGCCGCCTCGCGCACCACGGCCGCGCCCGCGCCCGTGCGCACCCAGCGCAGCGCCCCGCCCCACTCGATGAGCGGCGCCTCCGGCAGTTCGAGGGGCGGCACGCTCGAAGGCAGCGACAGCCGCCACAGCGGCGCTTCGCCCGCGAAGAACTCGTGGGTCTGCTCGCGCACGCCCGCCCAGAAGCGCGCCGCGGCATCCTCCGCCAGCGACTCGCCGCCCAGCGCCTGCGCGGCCGCGCGCACGGCGGACTCCGCGCCCGAGAGGCGCAGCGTGAGCTCGTCGTCGCGCCAGACGCTCGCCGAGATCGGCAGCGGCGTGCCCGCCCAGCGGTTGAGCTGCTCGATCGCTCGGGCCTGCGGCAATTCGAGGCGCAGCGTCGCCTCGGCGCCCGGGCGCGGCAGCACCTTGAGCGAGACCTCCAGGATCAGCCCGAGCACGCCGAGCGAGCCGGCGAGCAGGCGCGAGACGTCGTAGCCCGCCACGTTCTTCATCACGCGCCCGCCGAAGGCGAGCTCGCGGCCGCGCCCGTCCATGAGGCGCGCGCCGAGCACGAAGTCGCGCGCCGCGCCGCCGGCCGCGCGCCGCGGGCCGGAGAGCCCCGCCGCGACGCAGCCGCCGAGGGTCGCCCCGGGACCGAAGTGCGGCGGCTCGAACGGCAGCATCTGCCCGCGCTCGGCGAGCGCCCGCTCCAGCTCGGCGAGCGGCGTGCCGCCGCGCGCGGTCACCACGAGCTCGGTGGGCTCGTACTCGACGATGCCGGCGTGCGCGCGCACGTCCAGGATCTCGCCGCGCGGCTCGCCGCCGTAGAAGTCCTTGCTGCCGCCGCCGCGCAGGCGCAGCGGCGCGCGCCGGCCGGCGGCCTCGCGGATGCGCTCGGCGAAGGCCTGCGTCATCAGAAGCGCGGCAGCGCCGGGTGCGCGAGCCGCCCGGCGTGCACGTGCATGCGGCCGAACTCCGCGCAGCGCGAAAGCGCCGGCACGCCCTTGCCGGGATTGAGCAGCCCCGGGGGATCGAAGGCGCGCTTCACCGCGTGGAAGGTCTCCAGCTCCGGCGTGCGGAACTGCGCGCACATCTGGTCGATCTTCTCGACGCCCACGCCGTGCTCGCCGGTGATCGTGCCGCCCACCGCGACGCACTTTTCCAGCACCTCCGCGGCGAAGGCCTCGGTGCGGCGCAGCTCGTCGGCGCTGTTCGCGTCGAAGAGGATGAGCGGATGCAGGTTGCCGTCGCCCGCGTGGAACACGTTGGGACAGCGCAGGCCGTATTTCTTCTCCATCTCGCCGATGAAGCGCAGCACCTCGCCCAGGCGCTTGCGCGGGATGGTGCCGTCCATGCAGTAGTAGTCGGGCGAGATGCGGCCCATGGCGGGGAAGGCCGCCTTGCGCCCGGACCAGAAGCGCAGGCGCTCGGCCTCGTCGCGCGAGACCGCGAGGCGCGTCGCGCCCGCGCGCGTGAGCACGTCCTTCACGCGCGCGATCTCGTCCTCGACCTCCTCGGGCAGGCCGTCGGCCTCGGCGAGCAGGATGGCGGCCGCGTCCAGGTCGTAGCCCGCGCCGACGAACTCCTCCACCGCGCGCGTCGCGGGCCGGTCCATCATCTCCAGGCCCGCCGGAATGATGCCGGCCGCGATCACGGCGGCGACGGCGTCGCCCGCCTTCTGCACGTCGTCGAACGAGGCCATGACCACGCGCGCCGTCGGCGGCTTGGGCAGCAGCTTCACCGTGATCTCGGTGGCCACCGCGAGCAGCCCCTCCGAGCCGATCATCAGCGCGAGGAGATCGAGGCCCGGCGCATCGAGCGCCTCCGAGCCGACGTCGAGCGGCTCGCCGTCGACGGCGTAGCCGCGCACGCGCATCACGTTGTGCACGGTGAGGCCGTACTTCAGGCAGTGAACGCCGCCGGAGTTCTCGGCGACGTTGCCGCCGATCGTGCAGGCGATCTGGCTGGAAGGATCGGGCGCGTAGTACAGGCCGTAAGGCGCGGCGGCGTCGCTGATCGCGAGGTTGCGCACGCCCGGCTGCACCACCGCGAGGCGCGCGAGCGGATCGACGCGCAGGACGCGCATGAACTTCGCGAGCGACAGCAGCACGCCGTCGCCCGGCGGCAGCGCGCCGCCCGACAGGCCCGTGCCCGCGCCGCGCGGCACCACCGGCACGCCCATCGCGTGGCAGGTGCGCAGCACCTGCTGCACCTCGCCCTCGGTCTCGGGCAGCGCGACCACCATCGGCAGGTTGCGGTAGGCCGTCAGGCCGTCGCACTCGTAGGGCCGCGTGTCCTCCTCCTGCCACAGCACGGCGCGCTCGGGCAGGAACGCGCGCAGCGCCTGCGCCACCGCGCGCTGCCGCGCCGCGTCTATTGCAGGTATGCCCGCGCCCATGCCAGCCCCTCCCGTGTGTCGCCCCGCGGAATGTACTCGCAGCCGATCCAGCCCGCGTAGCCCAGCCGGTCGAGGTGCGCGAGCAGGAACTCGAAGTTGATCTCGCCCGTGCCCGGCTCGTGCCGGTCGGGGACGTCGGCGAGCTGCAGGTGGCCGATCCTCGGCAGCAGCCGCTCCAGCGTCCTCGCCAGGTCGCCCTCCATGATCTGCATGTGGAAGATGTCGTACTGCAGCGCGAAGTTCGCCGCGCCCACCGCGTCGGCGACTTCCAGCCACTGGCGCGTGGTGCTCAGGTAGAAGCCCGGGACGCTGCGCGTGTTGATCGGCTCGGCGAGCAGCGTCAACCCCGCTGCCGCGAGCCGCGCCGCCGCATAGCGCAGGTTCTCGACGAGCGTCTCGAATACGAGCTCGGGCGCCGCCTCCGCGGGCGCGACGCCCGCGAGCGCGTTCAGGCGCGGGCAGCCCGCCGCGCGCGCGTACTCGACCGCGCGCTCGACGCCGTCGCGAAACGCGGCTTCGCGCCCCGGCAGGCAGGCAAGTCCGCGCTCGCCCCGGTCGGCGTCGCCCGCGGGCAGGTTGTGCAGCACGACCGCCACGCCGGCGTCGCGCGCGCGCGCTCCGATTTCGGCCGAGCTGCCGAACGCGTAGGGGAACTGGTACTCGACCGCGCGAAAGCCTGCGGCCGCGGCCGCGGCGAAACGGTCCATAAACGGAATTTCGGGAAACAGCAGTGAAATATTGGCCGCGAGCCGGGGCATCTGCGCCTATGTTAGCTAAGATTGCGCCCTGCCGAGCCCTTCGCCTCGCCCCCTTGCCGACACCCGCCGCGCTCGCGCGCTTTCTACCCTTTCTCGCCTGGTGGCCGCGCGTCAACCGCGGCACGCTGCGCGCCGACGCCGCCGCCGCGCTGATCAGCGCGATCGTCGTGCTGCCGCAGGGCGTGGCCTTCGCCACGCTCGCCGGCATGCCGCCCGAGTACGGGCTGTACTGCGCGATGGTGCCCGCGGTGGTGGCCGCCTTCTTCGGCTCGTCGTGGCACGCGGTCTCCGGCCCCACCAACGCGGTGTCGCTGTACGTGTTCGCCACGCTCGCGCCGCTCGCGCTGCCGGGCTCGACGCAGTACGTCGGCTACGCGCTCACGCTCGCCTTCATGGCGGGCGCGATCATGCTCGCGATGGGGCTGCTGCGCCTCGGGCGGGTGGTCAACTTCGTGTCGCACAGCGTGGTGGTGGGCTTCACCGCGGGGGCCGCGGTGCTCATCGTCGCCAGCCAGCTGAAGAACTTCTTCGGGCTCGATCTGCCGCCGAGCAGCGCGTTCCTGCACACGCTGCGCGCCTTTCTCTCCCGGCTCCTCGAGTTCGAGCCCTGGGTGGTGGCGGTGGGCGTGATCACGCTCGCGAGCGGCATCCTCGCGCGCCGCTACGCGCCCCGGCTGCCGTTCATGATCGTCGCGCTCGCCGTCGGTGGGCTCGCCGCCTTCGCGCTCAACCACTGGCTGGGTCCGGAGCAGACCGGCATCCGCACCATCGGACGCCTCGCCGGCGCGCTGCCGCCGCTCTCGGCGCCCGACCTCTCCGCGGACACGCTGACGACGCTGATGGGCATCGCCGTGGGCGTGACCCTGCTCTCGCTCACCGAGGCGATGTCGATCGCGCGCGCCGTGGCGCTCAAGTCCGGCCAGCGGATCGACGCCAACCAGGAGTTCATCGGCCAGGGCCTGTCCAACATGGCGGCGAGCTTCTTCTCCGGCTACCCGAGCTCGGCCTCGTTCAACCGCTCCGGCCTGAACTACGAGGCGGGCGCGCGCACGCCGCTCGCCGCGGCGCTGTCGGCGCCGCTGCTCATCGCCATCACCTTCGCCGTGGCGCCGCTGCTCGCGCACCTGCCGCTCGCCTCGATGGCGGCGCTGCTGTTCATGGTGGCCTGGGGGCTGCTCGACTTCGCCTCGATCCGGGCCATCCTGCGCGCGAGCCGCAGCGAGACCGCGGTGCTCGCCTTCACCTTCGCGGCGACGCTGCTCATGAGCCTGGAGGTGGCCATACTCGTGGGCGTGACGCTCTCGCTGCTCGTCTATCTCAATCGCACCTCGCGGCCGCAGATGCGCGCCGTCGCCCCGGATCCGCGCCACAGCCAGCGCCGCTTCGGGCCGGTGGCGCAACACCTGGCCGAATGCCCGCAGCTCAAGATCATGACGGTCGAGGGCTCGATCTACTTCGGCGCGGTGGACCACGTCGAGTCCCACTTCGAGACGCTGCGCGAGGTGGCGCGCGAGCAGAAGCATCTGCTCGTGGTCTCGCGCAACATCAACTTCGTCGACATCGCGGGCGGCGAGGCGCTCGCGCGCGAGGCGCGCGCCCGGCGCTGGATCGGCGGCCGATTGTGGCTGCAGGGCCTGCGCCAGCCGGTGGAGGCGCTGCTCAAGAAGAGCGGCTTCGTCGCCGACATCGGCGAGGACGCGCTGTTCCGCGACAAGCGCGAGGCCATCGCGCGGGTCTTCGAGGCCCTCGACCCGGCCGTGTGCGCGCGCTGCCGCGCCCGCATCTTCGAGGAGTGCGCCTCGCGCCCGTTGCGCGAAACGCCGCCCGCGGCATAGACTGCCGGGCACTTTCCACGGAGGAGGTCCGCATGAAAGCCCGTCTCGCGCTCGCCCTCGGCGCCCTCGCGGCGCTCGCCAGCGCCCCCCTGCACGCCCAGTCCACCCTGGACGCGGTCAAGTCCAAGGGCTACGTGCAGTGCGGCGTGAACACCGGTCTCGCCGGCTTCTCGCAGCCCGATTCGCGCGGGGTGTGGAAGGGCATCGACGTGGACGCCTGCCGCGCGGTCGCCGCCGCGGTCTTCGGCGACGCTTCCAAGGTGCGCTATACCCCGCTCACGGCGCAGCAGCGCTTCACCGCGCTGCAGTCGGGCGAGGTGGACGTGCTCTCGCGCAACACCACCTGGACCATCACGCGCGACACGGGCCTGGGGCTGAACTTCGTCGGCACCAACTACTATGACGGCCAGGGCTTCATGGTGCCGAAGAAGCTGGGCGTGACGAGCGCCAAGCAGCTGAACGGCGCCACCATCTGCGTGCAGCCCGGGACCACCACCGAGCTCAACCTCGCCGACTACTTCCGCGCCCAGGGCATGAGCTTCAAGCCCGTGGTGATCGAAAAGCTCGAGGAGGTGGTCAACGCCTACTTCGCGGGGCGCTGCGACGTCTACACCACCGACGTCTCGGGCCTGGTGGCCGTGCGCGCCTCGCGCGCGCAGAACCCGGCCGACCACGTGATCCTGCCGGAGGTCATCTCCAAGGAGCCGCTCGGGCCGGCGGTGCGCCACGGCGACGACCGCTGGTTCGACGTGGTCAAGTGGTCGCTGATCGCCATGATCGAGGCCGAGGAGCTGGGCCTTACCTCGAAGAACATCGAGCAGAACCTCGGCAGCGCGAACCCCGCCATCCAGCGCTTCGTCGGCGCCACGGGCGACATCGGCAAGCAGCTCGGGCTGGACAACCGCTGGGCCTTCAACATCGTCAAGCAGGTCGGAAACTACGGCGAGTCCTTCGCAGCGAACCTGACGCCGCTCGGCTTCGACCGCGGCCTGAACCGTCTGTGGACGCAGGGCGGCCTGATGTACGCGCCGCCCGTTCGCTAGAGCCGGCGGCGTGCGCGCGCGCGCCCTCGTCCCCCAGCTCGTGCTGGTGGCGGCGGTGGCGCTCGCCCTCTGGTACCTCGCCAGCAACACCGCCGCGAACCTCGAGGCGCGCCGCATCGCGAGCGGCTTCGGCTTCCTGTGGCGCGAGGCCGGCTTCGCGATCGGCGAGGCGCCGTTCCTCTCCTACAGCGCCGCCGACAGCTACGCGCGCGCCATCCTCGTCGGGCTGATCAATACCTTTCGCGTGGCCCTGGTGGGCATCGTGCTCGCCACGGCGCTCGGCACGCTGGTCGGCCTGGCGCGGCTGTCGCGCAACTGGCTGCTCGCGCGGCTCGCCGCGGGCTACGTCGAGGTCGTGCGCAACGTGCCGCTGCTGGTGCAGCTGTTCTTCCTCTACGCGCTGATCACCGAGAACCTGCCGGGCCCGCGCGCGGCGCTCGAACCCTTGCCGGGCGTGTTCCTCAGCAACCGCGGCATCGCTTTTCCGCTGCTCGCGGCGCACCCGGTACACGCCTGGCTCGCGCTCGCGCTGCTCGCCGGCCTCGCCTTCGCCTGGGGAATCGGCCGCTGGGCGCGCGCGCGCCAGGCGCGCACCGGCCAGCCGTTCCCCGCGCTCACCGCGGGCGCGGCGGCGACGCTCGGGCTGCCGCTCGCGTTGTTCCTCGCCGCGGGCGCGCCGCTCGCGCTCGAGCGCCCGGCGCTGCAGGGCTTCAACTTCGCCGGCGGCGGCGCGCTCTCCCCGGAGTTCGCGGCGCTCCTCGGCGGCCTGACGCTGTACACCGCGGCCTTCATCGCCGAGATCGTGCGCGCCGGCGTGCTCGCGGTGGACCGCGGGCAGTTCGAGGCCGCCTACTCGCTCGGGCTGCCGCCGCGGCGCACCATGCGCCTGGTGATCCTGCCGCAAGCGCTGCGCGTGATCGTGCCGCCGCTCACCAGCCAGTACCTGAACCTCACCAAGAACAGCTCGCTCGCGGTGGCGATCGGCTACCCGGACCTCGTGTCCATCGCCAACACCACGATGAACCAGACGGGCCAGGCGATCGAGGGCATCGCCATCATCATGGCGGTGTACCTGACGATCAGCCTGTCGATCTCGGCGCTGATGAACTGGTACAACCGGCGCATCGCGCTGCGCGGGGCGCGCGCATGACCTGGCTGCGGGAGAACCTCTTCTCGAGCTGGCCGAACGCGCTCGCCACGCTCGCGCTGCTCGCGCTCGCCGCGTGGCTCCTGCCGCCGTTCGTCGAGTGGGCGCTCGTCGACGCCGTGTGGAGCGCGCCCGATTCGCGCCCCTGCCGCGCCGAGGGCGCGGGCGCCTGCTGGGCGCTGGTCGCCGAGAAGCACCGCTTCATCCTCTTCGGCACCTACCCGTACGAGCAGCACTGGCGGCCCGCGCTCGGCATCGTGCTGCTCATCGCGCTGTACGCGCTGAGCGCCCTGCGCCGTTTCTGGCGGCCCGCGCTCGGACTCGCGTGGCTCGGCGGGCTCGCGCTCATCGGCTGGCTCATGTGGGGCGGCTTCGGCGGGCTTCCCTACGTGGAGAACGAGCGCTGGGGCGGCCTGATGCTCACGCTGCTGCTCGCCACCTTCGGCATCGCCATCGCCTTCCCGCTTTCCATCCTGCTCGCGCTGGGACGCCGCTCCGAGCTGCCCGCCGTGCGCGCGCTCGCCGTGCTGTGGATCGAGCTGGTGCGCGGCGTGCCGCTCATCAGCCTGCTCTTCATGGCCTCCGTGATGCTGCCGCTCTTCCTGCCGGAGGGCGTCAGCATCGACAAGCTGCTGCGCGCGCTCATCGCCATGATCGTGTTCGCGGCCGCCTACCTCGCCGAGGTGGTGCGCGGCGGCCTGCAGTCGATCCCGCACGGCCAGTACGAGGCCGCCGACGCGCTCGGCCTGCCCTACTGGCGCAAGACCCTGCTCGTCATCCTGCCGCAGGCGCTGCGCGTGGCCATCCCGCCGCTCGTCAACACCTTCATCGGCTTCTTCAAGGACACCTCGCTCGTGGTGATCATCGGCCTGTTCGACCTGCTCACCTCGATCAAGGTGGCGCTCACCGAGCCGGCCTGGAGCGGCTTCGGCGTCGAGGCCTACCTGTTCGCCTCGGCGGTGTACTTCGTGTTCTGCTACGCGATGTCGCGCTACAGCCAGTACCTCGAGCGCGAGCTCGAGCGCGGCCGCGCGCACGCGCTGAAGGGGGGCTGAGATGGCGGGCAAGCCGATGATCGAGATGCGCGGAGTGGGCAAGTGGTTCGCCCGCTTCCAGGTCCTGAAGGACATCGAGCTGGAAGTCGCGCAGGGCGAGAAGATCGTGCTCTGCGGGCCGTCCGGCTCGGGCAAGTCGACCCTCGTGCGCCTGGTGAACGGGCTCGAGCCCTACCAGGCGGGCCGGGTCGTGGTGGACGGCATCGAGCTCGCCAACGACCCGAAGGCGATCGAAGCCGTGCGCCGCGAGGTGGGCATGGTGTTCCAGAGCTTCAATCTCTTCCCCCACCTCACGGTGCTGGAGAACCTGACGCTCGCCCCCGTGTGGGTGCGGCGTACGCCGAGGAAGGAGGCCGAGGCGCTCGCCCTGCAGCTCCTCGAGCGCGTGAAGATCGCCGAGCAGGCGCACAAGTATCCGGCTCAGCTCTCCGGCGGCCAGCAGCAGCGCGTGGCGATCGCGCGCGCGCTCGCCATGCGCCCGCGCATCATGCTGTTCGACGAGCCGACCTCGGCGCTCGACCCGGAGATGATCAAGGAGGTGCTCGACGTCATGGTCGAGCTCGCCGCCGAGGGCATGACCATGGTCGTCGTCACCCACGAGATGGGCTTCGCCCGCACGGTCGCCGACCGCGTGGTGTTCATGGACCACGGCGAGATCGTGGAGGCTGCGCCGCCCCAGGCGTTCTTCGAGGCGCCGCGAACCGAGCGCGCGCGCCTGTTCCTCAGCCAGATCCTCGGCCACTAGCCGGCTGTGCTAGACTTTTTTCGCCCTTAACCATAAGCATGCAAAGGAGATTTCCATGGGCGCCATTCTTCAATCGCTGAGCCGCACCGTCATCGCGGGCGTCGTGCTGCTGGTGGTCATCCTGCTCATCGTCGGGCAGGCCACCGGCGCCGGGGTCAACCTGTCCAGCCACGCCTGGTGGGCGTTCTTCATGCGCTGGCTGCACGTGCTCTCGGGCGTGATGTGGATCGGCCTGCTGTGGTATTTCAATTTCGTGCAGACGCCGTCGATGCCCAAGATCCCGGACGAGCACAAGCCCGCGATCAGCAAGGTGATCGCGCCGGCGGCGCTGTTCTGGTTCCGCTGGGCCGCCCTGGCGACCATCGTCACCGGCCTGCTCCTCGCCTCGATGAACCAGTACCTCGCGAGCGCGCTCTCGCTGCAGCGGCCGTTCACCGCCATCGGCATCGGCATGTGGCTCGGCCTGGTGATGGCGTTCAACGTCTGGTTCATCATCTGGCCGAACCAGAAGAAGGCGCTCGGCATCGTGCAGGTGGGCGCCGACGAAAAGGCGGCCGCCGCGAAGAAGGCCGGCATGGCCTCGCGCCTCAACACGCTGCTGTCCATCCCCATGCTCTACTGCATGGTGGCGCAGCAGAACGGCGGCCTGTAACCCCTAGCGGGGCTTGAGCTTGTCCAGACCGCGCAGGCGAAAGCCTGCGCGGACGCCGCGCTCGGCGAACCAGCCCTGCGCCATCTCCAGCGCGTAGGGCACCGGGCGCGCCGCGCAGTGCGCGGTCTCGGTGTGCGGCTGCATGTCGGCGATGTTCACCACGGCGCCCTCGGCGTCGATGAAGGCCACCGACAGCGGCAACGGCGTGTTCTTCATCCACATGCAATGGCGCCCGGCTTCGTCGAAGACGAAGAGCATCCCGCCGTTGGGCGGCAGCGCGGTGCGATGCATGAGCCCCAGGGCGCGCGTCGCGTCGCGGTCGGCCACCTCGGCGCGGATGCGATGCATGCCGACGCCCAGCTCGACCACGGGCAGGGGCGGCTGCTGGGCCGTGGCCGAACCGGCGGCGAGGACGAGGAGCGCGACGATCGGGCGCATGGGGGCGAAAAAAAGGGCAGGGTAGCGTCCCTGCCCTTTTCGCGGAAGAGGCAGCTTACTGCTTTTTCTCTTCCTTCTTCGCTGCCGCCTTCGCCTTCTTGGTGGCCTTCTTCTTCTCGGTCTTCTTCTCCATCTTCTGCTCTTCCTTCTTCTCCTGCGCCACGGCGCTCGTCGCGACGAAAGCGGTGGCGCTCACGGCCGCGAACACGGCGGCGAACAGTGCGGACAGCAGCTTGCTCATCGAAGTCTCCTAGGTTGGTTTGGCTGTACAGCGGGTCGGCGGGAAAGCTCCTCTTTCCCCGCCCCCGGCTCCCATAACGCGCGCGGCGGCTTTCGGTTGACACGCTTCCGCCCGGCGGAGCGTAAGGCGATGATTCGGTGTGCTTATCCGCATATAATGCGCATCTTCCCCGACCCCCTGCCGCAGGAGCGTCCATGGCGTACAAGCACATCAAGGTGCCGACCACCGGCGAAAAGATCCGCGTCAACAAGGACTTTTCGTTGTCGGTGCCCGACAAGCCGATCATTCCCTACATCGAAGGCGACGGCACCGGCGTGGACATCACGCCGGTCATGATCAAGGTGGTGGATGCCGCGGTGCAGAAGGCCTACGGGGGCAAGAAGAGCATCGTCTGGATGGAGATGTACGCCGGCGAGAAGTCCTGCAAGGTGTACGGCGAGAACGTCTGGCTGCCCGAGGAGACCCTGGAGGCGTCGCGCGAGTTCGTGGTGTCCATCAAGGGTCCGCTCACCACGCCGGTGGGCGGCGGCATCCGCTCCATCAACGTGGCGCTGCGCCAGGAACTCGACCTGTACGTCTGCCTGCGCCCGGTGCGCTGGTTCAAGGGCGTGCCCTCGCCCGTGAAGGAGCCGGAGAAGACCGACATGGTGATCTTCCGCGAGAACTCGGAAGACATCTACGCCGGCATCGAGTGGGCGGCGAAGACGCCCGAGGCGCAGAAGCTGATCAAGTACCTGATGGACGAGCTGAAGGTGAAGAAGATCCGCTTTCCCGGCAGCTCGGCGATCGGCATCAAGCCGGTGTCGGTCGAGGGCTCCGAGCGGCTGATCCGCAAGGCGTTCCAGTACGCCATCGACAACGACCGCAAGTCGGTGACGCTCGTGCACAAGGGCAACATCCAGAAGTTCACTGAGGGCGCGTTCCGCGACTGGGGCTACGCGCTGGCGCAGCGCGAGTTCGGCGCGAAGCTCGTGGACGGCGGGCCCTGGTGCAGCTTCAAGAACCCCAAGACCGGCCGCGAGATCGTGGTGAAGGACGTGATCACCGACGCCTTCCTGCAGCAGATCCTGCTGCGGCCGGCGGAGTACGACGTGATCGCCACGCTGAACCTGAACGGCGACTACATCTCGGACGCGCTCGCCGCGCAGGTCGGCGGCATCGGCATCGCGCCGGGCGCCAATCTGAGCGACTCGATCGCCATGTTCGAGGCGACCCACGGCACCGCGCCCAAGTACGCGGGCAAGGACTACGTCAACCCGGGCTCGGAGATCCTGTCGGCCGAGATGATGCTGCGGCACATGGGCTGGACGGAGGCCGCCGACGTGATCGTGCGCTCGATCGAGAAGGCGATCGGCGACAAGGTGGTGACCTACGACTTCGCGCGCCTCATGCAGGGCGCGAAGCAGGTGTCGTGCTCGGGATTCGGCCAGGCGATGATCGAGCGCATGTGACGCGCCGGACCGTCGCCAATGAAAAAGGGCCGCTCGCGCGGCCCTTTTATTTCCTGCGGCGGCGGCTCGCTAGACCTTGTTGATGTTCGAGGCCTGCTTGCCCTTCGGGCCCTGCACGACGTCGAAGCTGACCTTCATGCCTTCCTTCAGCGTCTTGAAGCCCGCCATCTGGATGGCCGAGAAATGCGCGAACAGGTCCTCGCTGCCGTCATCCGGCGTGATGAAGCCGTAACCCTTCGCGTCGTTGAACCACTTCACGGTGCCTGTCGCCATCGCCGCTTCCCTTCCTTTTGGTTGGTGAACACCGGGCGCGAACCCGGGCCATGCTTGAAACTCACGACCCCGCCGCCCTTTCGCATGGCGTTACAGACAGCCTGAATCCAAACACAAGGCGGCTTCTACCCCCCTTCCCCGGTGCAGTCAAGACCCCCCCGATGCCGCGTTGCACGCGGGGTGCACATTGATTAGGATAGCCTCGAACGGGAAGCGATTTTCCCGACGCAACTTCATCGCACGTCAACGGCAGGAGCGCGGAACCGGAATCGCCAGAGGCATGTCAGATCGGATTGAGCTTGGCAGCGAAACCTAGGAAGCATGGCGCAGTTCAGGGACGACACTCTGCTCGAGGCCCAGCGGAGCAAGCTGAAGCCTCCGCCGATGTTCAAGGTCATGCTGCTCAACGACGACTACACGCCGATGGAGTTCGTGGTGGTGGTGCTGCAGAAATTCTTCGGCATGACGCGCGAGCGCGCCACGCAGGTGATGCTCAAGGTGCATCGCGAGGGCATCGGCGTGTGCGGGGTCTATCCGCACGACATCGCCAGCACCAAGGTCCAGCAGGTGGCCGCGTACGCCCGCCGGCACCAGCATCCGCTGCAGTGTGTGATGGAGGAAACGTAGCATGATCGCCCAGGAGCTCGAAGTCAGCCTGCACATGGCGTTCGTCGAGGCGCGCCAGAAGCGGCACGAATTCATCACCGTCGAGCACCTGCTCCTCGCGCTTCTGGACAACCCCACCGCGGCCGAGGTGCTGCGCGCCTGCGGCGCGAACCTCGACGAGCTGCGCAAGAACCTCACGCAGCACGTCGCGGAGCAGACCCCGCGCATCGCCGCCGACCGCGAGGTGGACACCCAGCCCACGCTCGGCTTCCAGCGCGTGATCCAGCGCGCCATCCTGCACGTGCAATCCTCGGGCAAGAAGGAGGTGACCGGGGCGAACGTGCTGGTGGCGATCTTCGGCGAGAAGGACTCGCACGCCGTGTACTTCCTGCAGCAGCAGGGGGTCACGCGCCTGGACGTCGTCAATTACATCTCGCACGGCATCACCAAGGCGCCGCAGCAGCACGCGGGCAAGGCCGAGCAGGAGGCAGGCGAGGAGGCGCAGGCCGAGCCCTCCAACAGCCCGCTCGACAACTACACGCAGAACCTGAACGCGCTCGCGCTCGCCGGCAAGATCGACCCGCTGATCGGCCGCGACCGCGAGCTCGAGCGCGTCATCCAGACGCTGTGTCGCCGGCGCAAGAACAACCCGCTGCTCGTCGGCGAGGCGGGCGTGGGCAAGACCGCCATCGCCGAGGGGCTGGCGCGGCGCATCGTCGAGCAGAACGTGCCCGAGCTGCTCGCGCGCAGCACCGTCTACGCCCTCGACATGGGCGCGCTGCTCGCCGGCACCAAATACCGCGGCGACTTCGAGCAGCGCCTGAAGGCGGTGCTCAAGCAGCTGGTGGACAACCCGAACGCGATCCTCTTCATCGACGAGATCCACACGGTGATCGGCGCGGGCGCGGCCTCGGGCGGCACGCTGGACGCCTCCAACCTGCTCAAGCCCGTGCTGTCCACCGGGCAGCTGAAGTGCATCGGCGCCACCACCTACAACGAGTACCGGGGCGTGTTCGAGAAGGACCATGCGCTCTCCCGCCGCTTCCAGAAGATCGACGTGGTCGAGCCGTCGGTGGACGAGACGGTGGAGATCCTCAAGGGCCTGAAGACGCGCTTCGAGGCGCACCACAGCGTGAAGTACACCGCCACCGCGCTCGCCTCGGCGGCCGAGCTCTCGGCGCGCTACATCAACGACCGGCACCTGCCCGACAAGGCGATCGACGTGATCGACGAGGCGGGCGCGGCGCAGCGCATCGCCCCGAAGAGCAAGCAAAAGCGCGTCATCGGCAAGGGCGAGATCGAGGAGATCGTCGCCAAGATCGCGCGCATCCCGCCGCGCAGCGTCTCCAGCGACGACCGCGGCGCGCTCGCCAAGCTCGACCGCGACCTGAAGGCCGTGGTCTTCGGCCAGGACCAGGCGATCGACGCGCTCGCCGCCGCGATCAAGATGGCGCGCTCGGGCCTGGGCAATCCGCAAAAGCCCATCGGCAGCTTCCTCTTCTCCGGCCCCACGGGCGTCGGCAAGACCGAGGTCGCGCGCCAGCTCGCCTACTGCATGGGCATCGAGCTGATCCGCTTCGACATGTCCGAGTACATGGAGCGCCACGCGGTCTCGCGCCTCATCGGCGCGCCGCCGGGGTACGTGGGCTTCGAGCAGGGGGGCCTGCTCACCGAGGCGATCACGAAGAAGCCCTACTCCGTGCTGCTGCTCGACGAGATCGAGAAGGCGCATCCGGACATCTTCAACATCCTGCTGCAGGTGATGGACCACGGCACGCTCACCGACAACAACGGCCGGAAGGCGGACTTCCGCAACGTGGTGATCGTCATGACCACCAACGCCGGGGCGGAGTCGCTCACCCGGAACGCGATGGGCTTCACGCCCTCGGTCAAGGCGGGCGACGAGATGGAGGCGATCAAGCGCATGTTCACGCCGGAGTTCAGGAACCGGCTGGACGCGGTGATCTCGTTCCGCGCGCTCGACCACGACATCATCCTGCGCGTGGTGGACAAGTTCCTCATCCAGCTCGAGGAGCAGCTGCAGGAGAAGAAGGTCGAGCCTGCCTTCACCCAGAAGCTGAAGGAGCACCTGGCGAAGAAGGGCTTCGATCCGCTCATGGGCGCGCGGCCCATGGCGCGGCTCATCCAGGACACCATCCGGCGCGCGCTCGCCGACGAGCTGCTCTTCGGACGCCTCGCGCACGGCGGCAAGGTGACCGTGGACGTGGACGACGCGGGCAATATCGCGCTCACGTTCGAGGAGTCGGCGCCGGCGTCGCCGCCAGCAGCCAAAGAGCCCGTCGCCTGATTTCGTGCGGGCCGTCTTGACAGGTTTCCGCCGCCCGGCGGAGACTTTGCCTGTCACGCAACGCTTTCCAGGAGGAGTCCCAGATGCGAATTGCTCTCGTATGCGCGGCCGCGCTCATGGCCGCGCCGATGACCGCGAGCGCCCAGGATGCCGGCGCGAGCCTTGCCGCGTCGTGCGCCATGTGCCACGGCACGTCCGGCCACAGCGTCGGCGGTAACGAGCCGCTCGCCGGCATGCCGAAGGAGGAGCTGGTGCGCAAGTTCAAGGAGTTCCGGTCCGGGGCGAAGCCCGCCACCGCCATGCACCAGATCTCCAAGGGCTACACCGACAGCGAACTCGAGCAGATCGCCGCGTACTTCGCGGCGCAGAAGAAATAGGGGGAAGCCATGAGCAGAACATTCGACCGACGTGACTTCCTCAAGCTGGGCGGCGCGGCCGCGGCGCTCGCCGCGTCGGGCTGCGCCACGACTGGCGGCGGCGCCAAGGCGCGCGTCGTCGTGATCGGCGGCGGCTTCGGCGGCGCGACCGCGGCCAAGTACATCCGCACGTGGGGCCCGAACATCGACGTGATCCTGGTCGAGCGCGAGGCCGACTTCGTGTCCTGCCCCATCTCCAACCTGGTCTACGGCGGCTCGAAGACCATGAAGGACATCACCTACGGCTACAGCGGCCTCAAGCGCTACGGCGTGCAGGTGGTGCGCGATACCGCCTTCGAGGTCAACACCGCCGCCAAGACGGTGAGGCTGGTGAAAGGCGGCGACCTGAAGTACGACCGCCTGGTGGTCTCGCCGGGGATCGACTTCATGCTCCAGGACATCCAGGGCTACGCCGAGGGCATGATCGGCAACCGCGTGCTGCACGCCTGGAAGGCGGGACCGCAGACCGTGGCGCTGCAGAAGCAGCTCGCCGACATGCCCAACGGCGGCGTGTACGTGCTGGGGGTGCCTCTCGCGCCCTACCGCTGCCCGCCGGGGCCGTACGAGCGCGCGAGCCAGGTCGCGAGCTACTTCAAGAAGCACAAGCCGCGCTCGAAGGTGCTGATCCTGGACGCCAATCCGGACGTGACCTCCAAGGGCAAGCTCTTCAAGCAGGCGTGGGCGGATCTCTATCCGGGCATGATCGAGTTCCGGGGGAATTCCAAGGTGATCGGCGTCGACGCCGCGACCAAGACCGTGAAGTCGGAGGTCGAGGACGTGAAGGGCGACGTGCTGAACATCGTCCCGCCGCAGCGCGCCGGCGACATCGCGCGCAAGGCGGGCCTGATCACCGCCAACGACCGCTGGTGCGGCGTGAACTGGCGCACCACCGAGTCCACGGTCGCCAAGGGCGTGCACGTGATCGGCGACTCGACCCTGTCCGCGCCCGGCATGCCGAAGTCCGGCAGCATGGCCAACCAGCAGGCGAAAGTGTGCGCGGCGGCCGTGGTGGCGATGATCAACGGCCGGGAGCCCAACCCCAGCCCGAAGATTGCCAACATGTGCTACAGCTTCGTGTCCGACGACGAGGTCATCCACGTCACGTCGGTGCACGAGCTCGACGGCAAGAACGTCTTCGTGCCGATCAAGGGCGCGGGCGGGCTGTCGGCGGCGCGCAATACGCTGGAAGCGAAGTACGCGTGGGCCTGGGCGCAGAACATCTGGGCCGACATGCTCGGGTAACGCGGGCCGAAGGCCCATCGGAAGGACGAAAGCCCCGCCTCGGCGGGGCTTTTTCTTTTCTACTCGAGGCCGCTCAGGTACTCGGCTACCGCGACGATCTCCTCCCCGGTCATCTTCGCGGCGATGGTATGCATCACGGCATTGTCGTTCGTGCGCACGCGCTGGCCGAAGTCGCGCAGCTGCTTGGCGAGGTAGCCGGCGACCTGGCCCGCGAGCCGGGGCAACGCCTCCGAGCCGTACCCGCGCTCGCCGTGGCAGCCGACGCACGCGGCCACCTCGGTGGCCGCGCCGCCGCGCGCATAGATTTCCCGGCCCTTCGCGGCGAGCTGCGGGTCCGCCGGCGGATGCGGCGGGCTCTTCTGCCGGCTGAAGTAGAGCCCGAGCGCGCGCATGTCCTCCTCGGCGAGCGCGGTCACCATGCGCGGCATGACTTCGCTCTTGCGCGCCCCGCTCTTGAAGTTGGCAAGCTGCTTGGCGATGTAGGCCGCGTTCTGGCCCGCGAGGCGCGGAAAGAGCTCGGTCGCCGATTCGCCCTGCATGCCGTGGCACAGGAAGCAGCTGCCGGAGACGATCTTCTGCGCGCGCGCCATCGCCGGCTCGTCCGCGAGCGCGGGGACCGCGAGCAGCCCGCACAGCAGCGCCAGCAGCCTCACCGGCCGGTGCTCCCGAAGCCGCCCGTGCCGCGCGTGCTGGCGGCGAAATCCTCCACCACGTCGAGCTCCACCTGCACGACCGGGACCACGACCAGCTGCGCGATGCGCTCGAGCGGCTCGATGGTAAAGGCCGCGGCGCCGCGGTTCCAGACCGAGATGAAGATCTGACCCTGGTAGTCGGAGTCGATCAGGCCGACGAGATTGCCCAGCACGATGCCGTGCTTCGCGCCCAGGCCAGAGCGCGGCAGCACCACCGCGGCAAGACCGGGGTCGCCCAGATGGATGGCGATGCCCGAGGGCACGAGCTGGCTCTCGCCCGGCCGCAGCGTGAGCGGCGCGTCCAGGCAGGCGCGCAGGTCCAGGCCCGCGGCCCCCGGTGTCGCATAGTGGGGAAGGCGCTCCCGGATCCTCGGATCGAGGACCCGGACTTCAAGCCTTCGCACGTGCGCGCTTCTCTCCCGCCAGCATGCCGGCGATGTGCGCCACCAGCTTGCGCGCGAGGGCAAGCTTCGGCCCGTGGCCGAGGGGATGCTCGCCCGCGTCGTCGAACAAAGTGATTTCGCCCTCCTCGGCGCCGAGCGAGCGTTGCACGAGATTCGCGGCGAGCAGCGGAATGCCCTTCCTCGCGCGCTTGGCCCGCGCATGCTCCGCGAGCTTCTCGCTCTCGGCGGCGAAGCCGACGCAGAACGGCCGGTCCTTCAGACCGGCCACATAGGCGAGGATGTCCGGGTTCTCCTCGAACTCGAGGCGCAGGCCGCCCGCGGCGCCCTTCTTGATCTTCTGCGCCGCGCGGCTCTTCACCTTGTAGTCGGCGACCGCCGCGACGCCGATGAAGACGTCGCTGCCCTTCACGGCCTTCTTCACCGCCTCCAGCATCTCGTCGGCGGTGCGCACCTCCACGCGCTCGACGCCGGCCGGCGTCGACAGGGCGACGGGCCCGCTCACCAGCGTGACACGCGCGCCGGCTTCCTGCGCCGCACGCGCCACCGCGTAGCCCATGCGACCCGAGCTGAGGTTGGTGATCACGCGCACGGGGTCGATCGGCTCCTGCGTCGGCCCCGCGGTCACCACCACGCGCTTGCCCGCCAGGGCCTTTGGCTGGAAGAACGCCTCGACCTCCGCCAGGATCTCCTCGGGCTCCAGCATGCGCCCCATGCCCACCTCGCCGCAGGCCTGCTCGCCCGCGGCGGGGCCCGCGAGGAGCACGCCGTCGCCGCGCAGCGTGTGCACGTTGCGCTGCATCGCGGCGTTCTCCCACATCTCCACGTTCATCGCGGGCGCCACCATGAGCGGGCAGCGCCGCGCCAGGCACAGTGCCGAGAGCAGGTCGTCGGCGAGCCCGCCGGCAAGCTTGCCCAGGAAGTCGGCGCTCGCGGGCGCCACCACGATCAGGTCGCGGTCGCGCGAGTGCTCGATGTGCCCCATGCTGTCCGGCACCCTCGCGTCCCAGAGGTCGGACCACGCCGCCTGGCCGGTCAGCGCCTGCATAGTGACGGGGGTGATGAACCGTGTGGCGGCCTCGGTCATCGCCACGCGCACGTCGGCGCCCTCCTTGACGAGGAGGCGCGCGAGCTGGGCGGCCTTGTAGGCCGCGACCCCGCCCGTGATGCCCAGCAACAGCCTCTTGCCCCTCAATGTCATCGTGCGTCGGGCTGGCGCGTTAAGGGAGAGGGGCATTCTAGGGGAATTTGGGGGGCATCGCCTTGGGCATCGCCGACTGGCCGTCGCAGGAACGCCCGCGCGAGCGACTGCTCGCGCAGGGGCCGGACAAGCTCTCGGAGGCCGAGCTGCTCGCCATCTGCCTGCGCTCGGGCATCCGCGGCCAGAGCGCCGTGGACCTCGCACGCCAGCTCCTCGAGCGATACGGCGGCCTGGCGGGCCTGCTCGCCGCCGGGGCCGGCGAGCTGCGCCGCGTGAAGGGCCTCGGCGTGGCCAAGGCCGCGCAGCTCGCGGCCGTCCTCGAGCTCGCGCGCCGCACGCTGCGCGAAGACCTGCGCGCCGGCAGCGCTCTCACCTCGCCCGGCGCGGTGCGCGACTACCTGCGCCTCGCCCTCGGCGCCCGTGCGCACGAGGTGTTCGCCTGCATCTTCCTGGACGCGCAGCACCGCGTAATCGAAGCGCAGGAGCTCTTCCGCGGCACTCTC
This sequence comes from Burkholderiales bacterium, assembly GCA_050246035.1. Taxonomy (GTDB): domain Bacteria; phylum Pseudomonadota; class Gammaproteobacteria; order Burkholderiales; family SG8-39; genus JAABQT01. Next base: position 100,625 of record JBFWWT010000005.1, on the reverse strand, counting down.
ACGCAGACGAGCGTCTACCCGCGCGAGGTGGTCAAGGCCGCCCTCGCCGCGAACGCGGCTGCGGTCATCCTCGCGCACAACCACCCTTCCGGCGTCGCCCAGCCCTCGCAGGCCGACGAGCTGCTCACCCGCCAGCTGAAGGAGGCGCTGGCCCTGGTCGAGGTGCGCGTGCTGGACCATTTCATCGTGGCGGGGAACCAGGCCTTGTCGTTCGCGGAGCGGGGGCTGCTGTAGGCGCCCGTGCGTTTGCCTTTAAATGCATCTCGGCTTTTTCCGGCGGGGTGAATCTTTCCGCCGGAAAAAGCCGAGACGTATTGAAGGGCGCCCGCGCGGCGGGATTGCGGGATTGGTAGCCGGATCCAGGTCTTTCTGGCTATAATCCGCGCCTTTCCGCCATCCGGAGTCCCGCATGTCCCGCGTCTGCCAAGTCACCGGCAAGAAGCCGATGAAAGGAAACCTGGTCTCGCACGCCAACAACAAGACCCGGCGCGTGTTCCAGCCCAACCTGCACTATCGCCGCTTCTGGCTCGAGAGCCAGAGCCGCTGGGTGCGCCTGCGCGTATCGACCGCGGGCCTGCGCCGGATCGACAAGCTGGGCGTCGAGGCGGTGCTCGCCGAGATCCGCGCCAGGGAGAAAGCCGCGGCCAAACCGAAGGAGGCCCGCTGATGCGCGAGAAGATCAAGCTCGAGTCGACCGCCGGCACCGGCCATTTCTACACGACCACCAAGAACAAGCGCACCACGCCGGACAAGATGGAGATCAAGAAGTACGATCCCAAGGCGCGCAAGCACGTGCTCTACAAGGAAACCAAGCTGAAGTAGCCTGCGCCCGTCCGAGCAAACAAAAAGGCCCGCACATGCGGGCCTTTTTCTTTGCGGCAGCCGCCGCTCAGGCGTAGCTGCGCAGGCGCCGCGAGAATTCGACCAAGGCCTCCACGCCGCTTTCCTCGGCGCGATGGCACCAGTCCTGCAGGTGCCGCAGCAGCTGCTCCTTGGACGCGTTGGAGCGCTCCCACAGCGCGATCAGTTCCTCGCGCATGCTCACCGCGACCTGCAGCGGCCTCGACGGCTTGAGCGCCTCGGCCACCTTCGCGCGGTCGGTCTCCGCTCCGTAGCCGATGCGCACCAGCGCGCGCTTGAGCGACTTGAGCAGCGCCGCGTCGCTCGGTGACCAGTGCTGCAGGCGCTCGACCTCGGCGTGCAGCGTGCGCTTGACCGCCTTGGTGTAGCTCGCCAGCACGTCGTAGCGGTTGGCGATCACCGCCTGCAGCGTCTGGTAGTCGCACATCGTCTTCGCCGGCTCGAAGCGCGGCGTGGGCGCGACCTTCTTCACCGTGGCGAGGCCAAGCGCCTCGAGGATGCGGATGTACATCCAGCCGATGTCGAACTCGTACCACTTCGCCGACAGCTTCGCCGAGGTCGCGTAGGCGTGGTGGTTGTTGTGCAGCTCCTCGCCGCCGATCAGGATGCCGAACGGCACGATGTTCTTGCTCGCATCGCCCACGTCGAAGTTGCGGTAGCCGAAGTAGTGGCCGATGCCGTTGATCACGCCCGCCGCCCAGAACGGGATCCAGGCGATCTGCGTGACGAAGATCAGGGCGCCGGGCACCAGGCCGAACAGGGCGACGTCGATCACCCCCATCAGCGTCACGCCGACGGTGGCGAAGCGGGAGTAGACGTTGCGCTCGAGCCAGTCGTCCGGCGTGCCGTGGCCGTAGCGCTCGAGCGTCTCGCGGTTGTACGACTCCTTCACGTAGAGGAACACGCCGAGCCACAGCACGCGGTTGATGCCGGCGACCTGCGGACTGTGCGGGTCCTCGGGCGTCTCGCACTTCGCATGGTGCTTGCGGTGGATGGCGGCCCATTCCTTGGTGACCATGCCGGTCGTCATCCAGAGCCAGAGGCGGAAGAAATGGGAGACGATCGGGTGCAAGTCGAGCGCGCGGTGCGCCTGGTGGCGGTGCAGGAAGATGGTCACCGCGGCGATCGTGATGTGGGTCAGGCCCAGCGCCACGAGGACGTAGCCCCACCAGGGAAGATCGAAATATCCGGAGAAAATCATCAGTTGTTTCGGGTACTTATCTAATAGTTATGGGGATCAGGCGAGCCGATTCTACGCGATTGGACCCGCCGCGCAACCGGGAATTCCCCTACTCGCAGGACATATTTCCGGACCCCCTTCAGCGGCGCTCGAATGCCGCCGCGAAGAAGCCGTCGCAGCCGTGCCGGTGCGGCCACAGCCGCAGCCGATCTCCGCAATCGAGCGCGATGCGCTGGGCGGCGAAGATCTCGCGGCAGGATAGCGGCGCGAACTCGGCGTGCGCCGCCGCAAACGCGTCGGCAACGGCCTCGTTCTCTTCCGGCAGGATGCTGCAGGTCGCGTAGACGAGCCGCCCGCCCGGCTTCACCAGCTTCGCCGCCGCCTCGAGTATCGCCGCCTGCTTGGCGGCGAGCTCGTCGATCGCCGGCGGGCCATGCCGCCACTTGAGATCCGGATTGCGTCGCAGCGTGCCGAAACCGCTGCACGGCGCATCGACCAGCACGCGATCGAGCTTGCCGGCCAGGCGCTTCGCGCGCGCGTCCGCAGCGCCTTGCAAAACGAGCGGATGCACGCTGGTCACGCCGGCTCGCGCCGCGCGCGGCGCGAGCTCCGCGAGGCGCCGCGCCGAGACGTCCATCGCGTAGATGCGCCCCATGCCGCGCATCAGCATGGCGATGGCGAGCGTCTTGCCCCCTGCGCCGGCGCAATAGTCCGCCACCATCTCTCCTCGGCGCGGAGCGAGCAGATAGGCGAGCAGCTGACTGCCCTCGTCCTGCACCTCCACGGCGCCTTTCTGGAAGAGCGCGTGCCGGTTGATCGCCGGCTTGTCGCGCAGGCGAATGCCCGCGGGCGAATACGGCGTCGGGTCGCCCTCGAAACCCGCCGCGCGCAGCTGCGCGAGCGCTTCGTCGCGCCCGAGCTTCGCAAGATTGACGCGCAGGTCGAGCGGCGCCGGATTGAGCAGGCCGTGCGCGATGCGCATCGCCTCGTCTTCGCCATGGTGCGAGGCAAGTCGCGCCCACAGCCAGTCAGGCAGGTCGGCGCGCACCGCGGGCGGAAACGTCTCGCTCTTCGCGGCCCGCACGCGCGCGAGCACCGCCTGGTCCTCGTCGCGCAGCAGGCCCTCCAGGGCCCGCCCTGACAGGCCACGCACCCTGACGAGCGCGGCGATCGCCAGATGCCGGGGCGCGGCCGAGCCGGCCGCCGCCTCCAGCGAGCGGCGCCGGCGGAGCACGGCGTAGACCGTCTCGGCGATGAAGGCGCGGTCCTGCTGGCCGAGGTTGCGGTGCGCGCGGAAGTACCTCGACACCGCGGCGTCCGCCGGTCCGCCCCCCGGGACGAGTTCCGCGAGCAGCGCCTCCACCCTCGCCAGCTGCGCGCGGTAGATCACGGCGCGACGGCGATGTGCGTGGCCACCTGGTCGATGCGCGTGCCGTCTTCCTGCACGACCAGCACGCGCAGCGGCAGCCGCGAGCGCTGCGCGTCGAGCCAGATCTCGGTCGTGCGCCCGTCGCTCTCGCGCTTGACCAGGCGCAGCGCCTCGAACTCACCCGCCGGGACGCTGAGCCGCTCGCGGCCGGCGACGTCGAAGACGTAGTGCGCGACGCCTTTGCCATCGGCGACGTGGAACTCGATCGGATTCGCAACGGAAGCGTCGAAGGCCGGCGCGAACAGGAAGCTCAGCCGGTCCTGGGCCTTCGAGGGCAGCGCTTCGATGCGGGGCCCGTCGCGGAACTCCTGGGTGAGCGTGCCCGCCTCCCAGGCGAAGCGCGCATGGGCGACGGGGCGGCGCGGCCGCTGGTCGTCGTACTCGAGGGGGCGCAGGCCCGCGGCGGTGACGCGGCCGTGGCTCGAGCGACGCACCTCGCCGAGCAGCGCGAGCAGGCCGTTGCCGCTCCAGGTCTCGGTGAGGCGATAGGTCTCGCCGTCGTGCTCGAGCACGTGCCGTACCTCGGCCAGCGGCCCGCCGTTATGCAGCACCTGGTAGTCGATCTCGACGCGCGCCGGCGGTGCCGCCTGCGCGGCCGCCGCGAGGCTAAGCGCGATCGCCGGCAGCCAGCGGCTCATGATTACCCTTTACGCGCACGCGTTCGCCCTCGATCACCAGGCGGCCCTCGAGGAACCAGCGGATCGCGCGCGGATACAGAACGTGCTCCTCGGCCAGCACGCGCGCCGCGAGCGAATCGGGCGTGTCGTCCGCCAGCACCGGGACGCAGGCCTGGGCGATGATCGGACCGTGGTCGAGCTTCTCCGTGACGAAGTGCACGGTGCAGCCGTGCTGCTTCGCTCCTGCGGCGAGCGCACGCGCGTGCGTGTCGAGGCCTGGGAACGCGGGCAGGAGCGAGGGATGGATGTTCACGAGCCGCCCCGCATAGCGCGCGACGAACGCGGGGGTCAGCACGCGCATGAACCCGGCCAGCGCCACCAGGCGCGGCGCGTGCCGGTCGATCTCCTCGGCAAGCGCCGCATCGAACGCCTCGCGCGTCGGATAGCGCGCGTGCTCGACCACTGCGGTGTGGATCCCGCGCAGCGCCGCGAAGCGCAGGCCGGCGGCGTCCGCGCGGTTGCTGATCACTGCGGACACCGGAATGCCCGCCTCCAGCATCGCCTGCAGGTTGCTGCCGCGTCCCGAGATCAGCACGACGACCGACATGTCACTCCAGTCCCGGCCGCGTCATGGCCTCGGGGCGCACCCACTGCTCGAACTGATCCTCGGTGACGAAGCCGAGCGCGAGCGCGGCAGCCTTGAGCGAGGTGCCTTCCGCATGCGCCTTCTTCGCGATCTGCGCCGCGCGGTCGTAGCCGATGTGGGGGGCGAGGGCGGTGACCAGCATGAGCGAGCGCTCCACCAGGTCGCGGATGCGGTCCTCGTTCGCCTCGATGCCGCGCGCGCAGTGCTCCTCGAACGAGGCACAGCCGTCGCCCAGCAGCCGCACGCTCTGCAGGAAGTTGTAGGCGAGCATCGGCTTGAAGACGTTGAGCTCGAAATTGCCCGCGGCGGCGCCCATGCCGACGGCGACGTCGTTGGCGATGACCTGCGCGCTCAACATGGTGAGCGCCTCAGCCTGAGTGGGATTTACCTTGCCCGGCATGATCGAGCTGCCCGGCTCGTTCTCGGGGATGGCGAGCTCGCCCAGCCCGGAGCGCGGCCCGGAGGCGAGCCAGCGCACGTCGTTGGCGATCTTGTAGAGCGCCGTGGCGAGCGTCTTCAGGGCCCCGTGCGCGAAGACAAGCGGCTCGTGGCCGGCGAGCGCCGCGAACTTGTTCGGCGCGGACTCGAAGCTCAGTCCCGCGGCCTGCGACAGATCCTTCGCCATGCGCTCGCCGAACTCGGGGTGGGTATTGAGGCCGGTGCCCACCGCCGTGCCGCCGATCGCCAGCTCGCACAGGCCGGGAAGCGCGAGCTCGATGGCCGCTTCGGCCTGGGCGAGCTGCTCGACGTAGCCGGAAAATTCCTGTCCGAGCGTAAGCGGCGTCGCGTCCTGCAGGTGCGTGCGCCCGATCTTGACGATGCCCGCGAAGGACTCGGCTTTCGCGGCGAGCGTGCCTTGCAGGCGCTCCAGCCGCGGCAGCAGATCGTGCTCGATCGCGCGCGCCGCCGCGATATGCAGCGCGGTAGGAAAGACGTCGTTGGAGGACTGGCCCAGGTTCACGTGATCGTTGGGATGCACGAGGCGCTGCTGCCCCCGCTCGCCGCCCAGCAGCTCGGAGGCGCGGTTGGCGAGCACTTCGTTCACGTTCATGTTGCTCTGCGTGCCCGAGCCCGTCTGCCAGACGGCCAGCGGAAACTCGCCGTCGTGCCGGCCGGCGAGCACCTCGTCGGCCGCGCGCTCGATGGCTTCGGCCAGACGCGGCTCCAGCAGTCCCAGCGCGCGGTTGACGCGCGAAGCCGAGCGCTTCACCAGCGCGATCGCATGCACCACGGCGAGCGGCATGCGCTCGTCGGAAATGCGGAAGTAGCGGCGGCTGCGCTCGGTCTGCGCGCCCCACAGCCGGTCCGCCGGCACCTCGATGGTGCCGAAGGCATCCCGTTCGGTCCGCGTCGCCGCCATGCCGCCTATGCTACTTGAGCCGCGCGGCGCGGGCGCGACGGCCCGCGCGCCTAGGATTGCGGCTCGCCGCCCTGGCGATCGCGCTCGGCGATCTCCTGGTGGACTTTCGCCATGTCGAGGGACTTCGCCTGCGCGATCACCTGCTCGAGCGCCGAGGCGGGCAGCGCGCCCGCCTGCTGAAAGAGCACCACTTTCTCCCGGAACACCATCAGGGTCGGAATCGAGCGGATGCCGAACGCGCCCGCGAGCTCCTGCTCCACGTCGGTGTTCACCTTGCCGAACACCACGTCCTCGTGGCTCTCGGCCGCCTTCTCGTAGATCGGCGCGAAGCCGCGGCACGGGCCGCACCACGGCGCCCAGAAATCGACGATGACCATCGCGCTGCCGGTGATCACATTCTCGAAGTTGTCCTTGGTCAATTCGACCGTCGCCATGGCGGGGCCTCGGAAAAAACGCGCAGTGTACTCTAGCCGGCGTGACGCCATACGTCGGCCGCTTCGCCCCGTCGCCAACGGGGCCATTGCACTTCGGCTCGCTCGTCGCCGCCCTGGCGAGCCACGAGGAGGCGCGGTCAGCAGGTGGGCGATGGCTGCTGCGCATGGAGGACCTCGACGCGCCGCGCAACGCGCCTGGCGCGGGCGACGACATCCTGCGCGCGCTCGAGCGGCTTGGCCTCCAATGGGATGGCCCGGTCCTTTATCAGAGCGCGCGGCTTGCGCGCTACCGCGAGGTGCTCGACGATCTCGTGCGCCGCGGATTCGCCTACCCTTGCGGCTGCACGCGCCGGGAGCTCGAAGACTCCGCGCTCGCCATCGACGGCGCGCGCGTGTATCCGGGCACCTGCCGGCATGGCCTGCCGCCCGGCAAGCAGGCGCGTGCGGTACGCCTGCGCACGCACGATGCGCCGATCGCCTTCCACGACGCGATCCAGGGCTGGGTCGAGCAGCGCGTCGAGCGCGAGGTGGGCGACTTCGTGCTGCGGCGCGCGGACGGCTTGACCGCATACCAGCTCGCCGTGGTGGTGGACGACATGGACCAGGGCGTCACCCACGTCGTGCGCGGAGCGGACCTGCTCGATTCCACGGCACGCCAGATCCACCTGCAGCGCCTGCTTGGCGCGCCCACGCCGCGCTACGCCCACGTGCCGGTGGCCGTGAATGCCGCCGGCGAGAAACTCTCCAAGCAGACCGGTGCGCGCCCGCTCGACCTGTCCGACCCGCAGGCCGAGCGGGCGCGCGCGCGCCGCTTCCTCGGCCAGGCGGCGGAGGGCTGGAACCTTTCGCGCGTGGCGCGCGTGCGCGCTATCGCCGCGCCGGGATGACGACCGTCGCGAGCGATCCCAGCACCAGCACCAGCGCGGCGAACTCGGCCCAGCCGGGGCGCTCGCCGAGGAAGAGCATCCCCGAGAACACGCCCACCACGGGCGTCATCAGCATGCTCAGCGAGAACGTGGTCACCGACACCGAGGTGGCGAGCTTGATCCAAGCCCAGTGCGCCCAGGCGAACGACAGGAGCACGTTGTAGGCCACCGCCAGCGCCGGCCACAGGCTCACCTCGGCGAGCGCGCCGAAGTCGTCGAACAGCAACGCGCCCGCGTAGATGGGCACGCCGCCGACGAGCATCATCCAGGCGGTGAGCGGCGCGACCGGCGCCTGCACGGGATACTTCTTCTGCAGCAGCGTGCCGATCGCCCAGGTGCAGGCGGCGCCGAGCACGAGCAGGGCGCCGCGCGGCGCGCCCGCGAGGCTGGTGAACTCCTGGAACAGCAGCAGCCCCATGCCGCCCATGCCCAGCGCGAGACCGGCGAGCTTGCGCCCGTTCATGCGCTCGCCGAGGAACCATACGGAAAGCGGAATCGCCCAGGCCGGCATCGTGTAGGCGAGGATCGCCGCGCGCCCCGACGGGATCTGGCGCAGCCCGAATACCACGAGCAGGTTCCAGCAGGTGATCGTGAAGAACGCGATCAGCGCGAGGCGCCGCCACTCGCTGCGCGGAATCGAGAGCGGCTGGCCGCCCGCCTTGAGCACCGCGAACAGCACGCCGGATCCCGCCGCGAGGCAGAAGGTGCGGAACGTGAACGGCGCGACCTCGGAGATCGCGACCTTCATCGCGGTCCAGTTGAAGCCCCAGACGAGCGTGATGCCGGCGAGCACCCACCAGAGCTGGCGCGGCAGGTGCTCTGGCCGCGGCGCCGCGCCCGGGTCCCCGCTCACCCGCGGCTCACCAGCCACACGGCGAGCATGGCAAGCGCCATACCGGCAGCCGAGAACGCCGTGTAGGTCTCGCCGAACAGCGGCCACGCCACGAGCGCCGTGCACGGCGGCACGAGGTACATGAGGCTCGCCACCTTGGTGGCCGCGCCGTGGCGGATCAGCCAGAACAGCAGGAACACAGCGCCGAGCGACAGCGCGAAGACGAGCCAGGCGAGCGCGAGCAGGAGCTCCCTGCTCCATACCACCTCGCGCGTCTCGAAGAGCAGCGCGTACGGCGTGAGCACGATCACGGCCGCGACGAACTGGATCGCGGCCCCGGTGCGCAGGTCGACGCGCGCGCAAAAGCGCTTCTGCCAGATGGCGCCCACGCTGATGCTGAGCAGCGCGAGCACGGAGAGCGCCGTGGCGGCGAAACCCACGCCTTCCAGCACCCACTTCTCGCGCACGACGAGCGCGACGCCGGCGATGCCCAGAAAGAGGCCGAGCCACTGGCGCGCGTTCGTGCGCTCGCCGAGAAACCACGCGGAGAGGACAGCCGCGAGGATCGGCTGCAGCGCCGTGATGAGCGACGACACCCCCGCAGGCATGCCCTTCGAAAGCGACAGGAACACCCCGCCCAGATAGCCGCCCTGGATCAGGGCGCCGGCAAAGGCCATGTGCAGCAGCTCACTGCGGCTCGACGGCCAGGGCGCTCGCATGATCCAGCAGACCGGCAGCAAGACCGCGAGCACCAGCAGGAAGCGAATGACCAGGAAAGTAGCCGGCTCCGCGTAAGGAAGCCCTAACTTCGCCCCGATGAAACCCGTGCTCCAGAGCACGACGAACAACCCCGGGAAGATCCAGGCGAACCGCCGGACCTGATCCGTCGAAGCGCTCATGGCCGGATTTTCACCGCTGACGCGTGCGCTCGCCCTGCCATTTCACGCGGGGCGGAGTCGTCGTTTGAAACGACAGAGTCCGTCGCGATCGAGTATTTCGTGGCATATCAATAGGTTATGCTGCGTCGCAGAATAGAGTTGACTTGCATATATAAATCAGTACACTGCGATTTGCTGCGCCGCACCATTAGGCGCTCAGCTGTCCAACCAAAACCAGACAGGAGTATCGCCATGTATGTGACGCCCGAGCAGATCCAGGCCGCAGGCAAGGCCAACGTGGAAGCGATGCTTACGCTCGCTGCGACGCAATTCGCGGCGATCGAGAAGCTCGCGACCCTCAACGCCAACACCGTGAAGGCCGCCTTCGAAGATTCCCTGAACAACACCCGCGCCCTGTTCGGCGCGAAGGACGTGCAGGAGTTCGTCAACCTGCAGAACACGATCGCGACGCCCGCCCTGGAGAAGGCCATCGCCTACTCCAAGAGCGTGTACGAAGTCGCCGCCGAGACGAACGCCGAGCTCTCCAAGGTCGCCGAGCAGCGCGTCGCCGAGTGGAACGAGAACTTCAGCGCCCTGCTGGACAAGGCCGTGAAGAACGCGCCCGCCGGCTCCGACGTCGCCGTCGCCGCGGTCAAGTCAATGATCGCCGCCGCCAACTCGGCCTACGACAACATGGCCAAGGTGGCCAAGCAGGCCAACGAGATCGCGGAAGCGAACGTCGCCGCGGCGACCGAGACGGTGAAAGGCCTCGCGAAGGCAAAAAAGTCCGCGTAAGCGCCAAACCGGGCCGGAAAGCGAAAGCGCCGGCCCGATCTAGCGCGAAACGCAAGACGAAGAAACGGAAGTGAGACAAGGCCCGCCTCGGCGGGCCTTTTCTTTTTGCCTACCGCAGCGCAGTGCGCAGGGCGTCCTCGACGCGCTCGAGGAACACGAACTCGAGCTTCGCGCGCGCTTCCGCCGGCACGTCCTCCAGGTCCTTCTCGTTGCGCTTCGGCAGCATCACCGTCGTGATGCCGGCGCGCAGCGCGGCCAGCGTCTTCTCCTTCACGCCGCCGATGGGCAGCACGAGGCCGCGCAACGAGATCTCGCCGGTCATCGCGACGTCCGGCCGCACCGGCTTGCCCTGCAGGAGCGAGGTGAGCGCGACGAACATCGCCACGCCCGCGCTCGGCCCGTCCTTGGGCGTCGCCCCGGCGGGCACGTGCACGTGGAGATCGGTCTTGTCCAGGGCCTCGCCGCACCAGCCCTTGGCGAGCGTCAGAGCTGCCTGCGCGGACTCCTTCATGACTTCGCCGAGCTGCCCGGTGAGGATGAGCTTGCCCGTGCCCGGCACCTTGGACGCCTCGATGAACAGGATGTCGCCGCCCACCGGCGTCCAGGCAAGGCCCGTGGCCACGCCCGGGAGCGCAGCGCGCAGCGCGACCTCGTTCTCGAACCTGCGCGCGCCGAGGATCGGCGCGAGGTCCGGCGCGTCCACGGACACCGACTGCGCCTTGCCCTCGGCGATGCGCATGGCGGCGTGGCGCAGCACGGCCCCGACCTCGCGCTCGAGGTTGCGAACGCCCGCCTCGCGCGTGTAGCCGGCGATGATCTCGCGGATGGCGCCGTCGGTGAGCGCGGCCTGCGCGGGCTCGAGGCCGTTCGCTTCCAGCTGCTTCTTCACCAGGTACCTGCGCGCGATCTGCAGCTTTTCCTCCTCGGTGTAGCCCGGCAGCTGGATCACCTCCATGCGGTCGCGCAGCGGCCCCGGTATGGTCTCGAGCACGTTCGCCGTCGCGATGAACAAGACGCGCGACAGGTCGAAGTCCACGCCGAGATAGTTGTCGCGGAACTTCGCGTTCTGCTCTGGATCGAGCACCTCGAGCAGCGCCGAGGCGGGATCTCCGTGGAAGCCGCCCGCGCCGAGCTTGTCGATCTCGTCGAGCATGAGCACGCCCGAGCGCGACTCCGCGCGCTTCAGCGCCTGGACGATGTTTCCCGGCAGCGCGCCGATGTAGGTGCGCCGGTGCCCGCGGATCTCGGCCTCGTCGTGCAGGCCGCCGAGGGCCACCCGCTGAAACCGGCGACCGGTCGCCTTGGCGATCGACTGACCGAGGGAGGTCTTGCCCACCCCCGGCGGTCCGACGAAGCACAGGATGGGGCTCTTTCCCTCGGGATTGAGCTTGCGCACCGCGAGGTACTCGAGGATGCGCCGCTTCACCTTCTCGAGCCCGTGATGATCCTCGTCGAGCACGCGCCGCGCCTCGGCGAGGTCCACCGCCTGCTGCGCCCCGGCCGTCCAGGGCAACTCGGCCATCAGCTCGAGCCAGGTGCGCAGCATCGAGGCCTCGCCCGAGCTCTCGCCCATGCGCGACAGGCGCTTGAACTCCTTCATGGCATGCTTGAAGGCCTCCTCGGGCATGCCCGCGGCCTCGAGCGACTTCTTCAGCTCGTCGAGCTCCGCTGCCGTGTCTTCCGTCTCGCCCAGCTCCTTCTGGATCTGGCGCATCTGCTCGCGCAGCACGTGCTCGCGCTGGCGCTCGTCGAACTCCTTGCGCGTCTTGTCGCCGATCTCCTTGGACAGGCGCAGCACGCTCACGCGGTCGGCGAGATGCTTGAGCACGAGGTCCAGCCGCTGGCGCAGCCCGAAGGACTCCAGGATCGCCTGCTTCTCCCCGGTCTCGATGTCGAGGAGGTTCGCGACCATGTCGGCGAGCTGGCCGGGCGAGTCGATTGCCTGCACGGCGCCGGCAAGCTCGTCGGGCACGTTGGGCAACAGCTTGATCGCCTCGACGGCCTGCGCCTTCAGCTGCAGGAAGCGCGCCTCGATTTCCTCGCCGCCGTCGGTCGACTCGGGCACCCACACGACCCGCGCGACGAGGAACGGCCAGCCCTCGAGAAACTCGGCGATGCGGAAGCGGCTCTGGCCCTGCACCGCCAGGTGGTGCACGCCCTCCGCGGCCGGCACGTAGCGGACGACCTCGCCCGCGGTGCCGACCCAGTACAGGTCGTCGCCCGCGACACGGTCGGCCTTCGGGTCGCGCTGCAGGAGGAAGCCCAGCTTGCGCCCCTGGCGCGCGGCCTCCTGCACGGCCGCGACGGAACCGCCGCGGCCCACGGCGAGCGGCGTGATGATGCCGGGGAAGACCACCGCGGCACGCAGCGGCACGACGATCAGGGCGTCCTCGGGAATGGGCCGCACCGCGACCGCGGTCGAGCGTCCGCCGCGCGGGGCATTCGCCGGCGCGTCGCGCTCGTCGCTCTCCAGTGCCACCTGCTTCCTGCGCTTCCAGAAATCCATGGCAATCCCCGCCCGTGGCGGGCGAACGCCCGCGTCAGGGCCTAGGTGCGGGCGAAGGCGCCGGAATCAAGACGCGCATGCCCCTGCGGCTTCCGGGGGCATGCGGCCGCCCGGCGCTAGCCGGAGAGGACCTTCGGCAGCCAGAGCACGATCCCGGGAAACGAGATGAGCAGCGCGACGCGCAGCAGCTCGGCGCCGAAGAACGGCATTACGCCGATGAAGGTGCGGCTCATGGGCACGTCGCGCGCGAGCGAGTTGATGACGAACACGTTCATGCCCACCGGGGGCGTGATGAGGCCCAGCTCCACCACGATCAGCGCGAGGATGCCGAACCAGATCTTCAGGTCCTCGGGGCTCATGCCGAAGTCCATGACCGCGATCACCGGCCAGAAGAACGGGATGGCGAGCAGGATCATCGACAGGCTGTCCATCAGGCAGCCCAGGAAGATCAGCGCGATGAGCAGCAGGACCAGCACCTCCATCGGCGCGAGCCCCGAGCTCGCCATCATCTCGGCGGCCGCCTGCGGCACGCCGCCGCGCGCCATGAAGATGTTGAGCAGCTGCGCGCCGAACAGGATCAGGTAGATCATGCCTGCGGTCTTCGCGGTGTCGAGCAGCGCCTGGCGCAGCTGCGCCCAGCGCACGAGGCCGCGCGCGAGGCCGTAGGCGCCGACCAGGAACACGCCCACCGCCGCCGCGGGCGTCGGGTTGAAGAAGCCGAAGTAGATGCCGCCGATCACCACGGCGAAGATGCCGCCCACCGGCGCCACCCCGAGCGTCGCCTCGATGAACTCGCGTCGCGACACGCGGTCTCCGGGCGGGCCGGCATCCGGCCTCACGTGCACATAGATGGCGATGGTGACGAGAAAGAACAGGACCGCGATCAGGCCGGGCAGGAACGCGGCGATGAACATGGTGACGATGCTCGCCTCGACGACGATCGCATAGACCACCAGCACCACCGAGGGCGGGATGAGGATGCCGAGCACGCCGCCCGCGGCGAGCGTGCCGGTGGCGAGCTCCGGCCCGTAGCGGTAGCGCCGCAGCTCGGGCAGCGCGACCTGCCCCATCGTGGAGGCCGTGGCGAGCGACGAGCCGCACACCGCGCCGAAGCCGGCGCAGGCCGCGATGGCCGACATCGCGACGCCGCCGCGCAGCCAGCCGAGCCAGGCGTTCGCGGCGCGGAACAGGTCGCGCGACAGGCCCGCCTGCGAGGCGAGGTTGCCCATGAGGACGAACATCGGCAGCACGGACAGGTCGTAGATCGAGAACTGCGAGTAAGCGAGGTTCTTGAGCTGAGCGAGAAAAATGCGCGGGTCGGTGAGGATCATCGTCCCCACCCCGCCCACGAGGATCATGGCGTAAGCGATGGGCAGGCGGATGGCGATGAGCGCGATCAGCGCGCCCAGCCCCAGCAATCCGACGAGCAGGCTCGAGTCCACCCCGCGCCTCAGCCGCCGCGCCGGCAGCGGCGCCACGCGTCCTGCGCCGACAGGAACGCCGCCAGCGCGAGCAGCGCCAGCGAGGCGAGCGCCGGAACGTAGGCGTACCAGATCGGGATCTTCAGGATGGTCGTGGTCTCGACGTACTGGCGGTAGTCGAGCAGGCCCTCGTACATGCGCCACAGCAGCAGCAGCCCGAAGGCGAGCGCCACCGCGCCGCCGAGCAGCTCGAGCGCCGCGACCGCGCGCGGCCCGGCGCCGGCGGTGAACAGGTCCGCCGTGACGTTGGCGCCCACGAGCTGGCAGTAGGGCAGGAACATGAAGACGGAGACGGCGACCAGCATCTCCACCAGCTCGAAGTCGCCGGGCAGCGGCCTATTGATGAGCCACGCGCTCGCCGCGCTCCACGCGGTCATCAGGGCGATGCCGACCAGCACCAGGCCGCCGAGCAGCGCCCAGGCCTCGATCGCGCGGCGCAGGAGCGCGATCGGCCCCTGCGCCGCCTGCGGCGCGACGCCCTGCATGCAGGGCTACTTCGAGTACTTCGCGATCTGCTCCCGGGCCACGCGCACGAGCGTCTCGCCGTCGATGCCCTGGCCCTTCACCTCGTTCACCCAGCGCTGCACCACGGGCTCGAGCTTCTCGCGGAACGCGGCGAGCTCGGCCTCGGTCAGCTGGACGTGCTTGTTGCCCGCCTTGACCGCGAGGCCGATGCCGAAGTCCTCGGACTTCGTCCAGATCTCGCCCACCTCGCGCACCCAGGCCTCGCCCGACTGCGACTCGAAGGCGCGCTTCACGTCCGCCGGCAGCCCGTCCCAGCGCTTCTGGTTCATCGACACCTGGAAGGTGGTCGTGCCGAAACGAATGCGGTTCGGGCCCTCGATCTGGTAGTCGGTCACGTCCTGGATCTTGAGCGGCGGGATGATCTCCCAGGGAATGAACGCGCCGTCGACGACTTTCTTGGACAGCGCCTGCGGCAGGTCCGGCACCGGCATGCCGACGGGAGCCGCGCCCAGCGCCTCGATGATCCACGCCCCGGTGCGCGTCGGGATGCGCATCTTCATGCCCTGCAGGTCGGAAGGCTTGCGCACTTCCTTGTCCACCATGTGGATGGCCTGTCCGGCGTGCACGTGCAGGAAGAGCGGATGCACGCCCTTGTACTCCGCCTTGAGGTACTTGTCGTACATCGAGCGCATGGCGAGGTTGGTCGCCACGGCGCTGTTCGTGTGCACGAACGGCAGCTCGAACACTTCCGATCGCGGGAAGAGATTCGCCGTGTAGCCGTTCACCGTCCAGATGAGGTCGACGACGCCGTCGCGCGCCTGGTTGATGAGCTGCGGCGGCTTGCCGCCCAGGGTCATCGAGGGGAACACTTCGATCTTCACCTTGCCGCCCGAGGCCTTCTCCACGCGCTGGGACCAGGGCACCAGCATCTGGGCGTGCGCGGGCGACTTGGGTCCGAGGAAATGGTGCAGCTTCAGGCTGACCGTCTGGGCGCCGGCAGGCGCGGCCAGTGCCGCCGCCACGGCGGCAACGGCGAGCGAAATCGTGCAGCGACGCGGATTGTTCATGTTGCAACCCCTCCTCATTGTGGAAAACCGCAACGGTGGCCGCCCCGGCCGGCGCAGGTTCGCATCCGGGGACGGCGGCATGACATATGATGCCAGAGCCCCCGGCGTCCGTTTTGACTATCCGCGCACCCGGGTTAGCATGAGCCGGACCCCCGACTGAACTATGCTGCAGGAACGCCTGCGCGCCCTGACGCGCGACACGCTGCGCGGCATGCGCCGCGGCATCGAGAAGGAGTCGCTGCGCACGCGACCCGGGGGCGCGCTCGCCCTCACGCCCCACGCCGAGGCGCTGGGCTCGGCGCTCACGCATCCGCAGATCACGACCGATTTCAGCGAGTCGCAGCTCGAGCTCATCACCGGCACGCACGCAACGGTCGAGGCCTGCCTGGAAGAGCTCACGCGCATCCACCAGGTCGTCTACGGCGCCGTCGGCGACGAGCTGTTATGGGCGGGCAGCATGCCGTGCGGGCTGCCGGCGGACGGGGACATCCCGATCGGCCGCTACGGCAGCTCCAACATCGGTCGCGCGAAGACCGTGTACCGCAACGGCCTGTCCTGGCGCTACGGTCGGCGCATGCAGACCATTTCCGGCATTCACTACAACTGGTCGATGCCCGGGCTGGACAATGCCGCCTACTTCGGGCTGCTGCGCAACTTCCGCCGCCACGGCTGGCTGCTGCTGTACCTGCTGGGCGCCTCGCCCGCCGTGTGTCCGAGCTTCGTCGAAGGCCGCGCGCATAGGCTGCAGCCGCTCGGCCCGGGCGCGCTCTACCTGCCGCACGCCACCTCGCTGCGCATGGGGCGGCTCGGCTACCAGAGCGACGCCCAATCCTCCCTCGCCGTCAGCTGCAACGACCTCTCGACCTACGGCGCGACGCTGCAGCACGGCCTCACGCAGGTCTACCCGCCCTACGAGGAGATCGGGCTGCGCGAGCCCGGCGTGAAGGGCGACGGGCCCGAGAGCTACCGCCAGCTGTCGACGACTCTGCTGCAGATCGAGAACGAGTACTACGGGACGATCCGCCCGAAGCGGCGCATCCGACGCGGCGAGCGCCCGCTGCACGCGCTGCGCGAGCGCGGCGTGGAGTACGTGGAAGTGCGCCTGGTGGATCTCGACCCGTTCGCGCCGGTCGGCATCAGCGCGCAGACCATGCGCTTCCTCGACCTCTTCCTGCTGCACTGCCTGCTGCAGGAAAGCCCCGCGGACTCGCCCGAGGAGATCGAGTGCGTGGCGCACAATCGGGAAACCGTGGCCGCGCGCGGCCGCGAGCCGGGACTGCAGCTTGGATGCCTGCCGGAAGCGCGCGGCCTGCGCGAATGGGGCGAAGCGCTGCTCGCGGAGTGCGGGCCGATCGCCGCGGCCGTCGACGCCGCGCTCGGCGGCGAGGCCTACGCCGAGGCGCTCGCCGCACAGCGCGAGGCGCTGCGCGACCCCGGGCGCTCGCCTTCGGCCCGCGTGCTCGCCGAAATGCGGCGCCATGGCGACTCCTACGTCGCGTTCATCCTCGAGCGCTCGCGCGCGCACCGCGAGTCGCTGCGCGCGCTCGAGATGCCCGCGGCGGCGCGCGATCGCTACGCGCGCATGGCCGAGGACTCGCGCGCCGAGCAGCGCCGCGTCGAGGCTGCCGATGCGCTGCCGTTCGAGCAATACCGCAAGCAGTACCTGGCCGTCGAGCGGCTGGGAACCTGACGAGGAAGGAGACCGCATGCCCACCACGAGTTCCGGCCTGGCCTTCGAAGACACCGTCGTCGGCAACGGCGACGAGGCGCGCGCCGGCCACGATGTCTCGGTGCACTACACCGGATGGCTGCAATACGGCGGCGAGCGCGGCCGCAAGTTCGACTCCAGCAAGGACCGCGGCGAGCCGTTCCGCTTCGCGCTGGGCGCCGGTCAGGTGATCAAGGGCTGGGACGAGGGCGTGCAGGGCATGAAGGTCGGGGGCACGCGAGTGCTCACCATCCCGCCGGCGCTCGGCTACGGCGCACGCGGGGCGGGCGGGGTGATCCCGCCCAACGCGACCCTGATCTTCGAAGTCGAGCTGCTCGGCGTCGAGAAATAGTTCCGGTCGGGCGCGCGCCCGCGCGCGCTAGAATGCGCGGCGTAGGGGGGCAACTCTAGGATGTGAAAGGAGTGCCCTTATGGCGGATTCTCCGTTCTGGATGATCTGGCCAGGCAACGCAGCGCTCTCGGCGCTGATCTGGTTCTTCGTCGCCATGCCGTTCCTGTACGCGGCACGGCCTTCGGTGCACGCGCTGCTGCGCTCGCTCGGCGCGCTGGCGGGCGGGCCGCTGCGCCTCGCGGCGCGCTCGATGCTCGCCGCCGCGGGCGAGATGCGCGAGCGCAACCGTGCCGTGCTGCTCGCGCAGGGCCGCGAGGAAAGCGCCGAGCGCCTCGCGCGCGAATTCGAGCGCGTCGCCGCCCTCGTGAAGCGCGACCTCGCGGCCTATCCCGCGCTGCAGCGGCGGCTCCTCGACGAGATCACGCGCGTCGAGGAGGACTATCGCAAATGCGGCGAGGTCCCGCCGCCGCCCCCCGAGTGGGTCGAGGCGGTCGCCGCGGTGGCCAAGATCAAGCCGAACGGCAACGAGCTCGTGCAGCGCCTGCTCGAGGAGATCAACGTCTCCATCAAGTCGATCCACGACAAGGCGATCGCCGAATACCGCCGCGCCTACGAGACGCGCCACCGCATCCTCGACGGCTTCATGCCGTTCTGGCGCTCGCTGGACAAGACGCTCGCGCGCGTCGAGCACAAGCTCACCGGCCTCGGCGATCGCGCCGCGGCCATCGACGCGCAGATGGAGCGCTACGAGCAGATCGTGAAGAAGACCGACCGCGCCGAGCACGCGCTGACCGTCTCGGCGCTCACGCAGTTCTTCATCGCCACGCTGGTGCTGGCGGTCGCCGCGGGCGGCGCGCTCATCAACTTCAAGCTGATCGCGCTGCCCATGTCGGAGATGGTGGGCGCCGGGGACTACCTGACGGCGTCGCTGCGCACCTCGGAGGTGGCGGCGCTCGTCATCATCTTCGTCGAGGCGACGATGGGCCTCTTCCTCATGGAAACGCTGCGCATCACGCACCTGTTCCCGCGCATCCACGCCCTGTCGGAGGTCATGCGCAAGCGCATGATGTGGGCCTCGTTCACGCTGCTGCTCATCCTCGCGGGCGTCGAGGCGGCGCTCGCGCTGATGCGCGACATGCTGATCGCCGACAAGCAGGCCCTGCTGCAGTCGCTCGCGGCCACGCAGGCGCCGGTCGCCGACGGCTGGCTGACGGGCATCCCGACGGCGGGGCAGATGCTGCTCGGCTTCATCCTGCCGTTCGCGCTCGCCTTCGTCGCCATCCCGCTCGAGTCCTTCATCACCTCGGCGCGCACGGTGGGCGGGGCGGCGCTCGTGCTGCTGGCGCGCGCGCTCGCGGTCGCGCTGCGCGTCGCCGGCAACTTCTGCCGCCAGCTCTCGCGCGTGCTGATCACCCTCTACGACATCGTGATCGTGGTGCCGCTGCTCGTCGAGCGCGTGGCGAGGAACGGTCGCGCCCCGGGGCTGCCCGCGCGCGGCGCGGACCTCAAGGCGGGAGGCCAGTCATGAGGCGGCGAGCGTTCCTGGTCGCGCTGCCCGCGCTCGTGGCGGCGGCGCAAGCCGGCTGCACCGATCCGCGCAGCCACGCGCACGCGGTCTACCTGCTCGTCGACACTTCCGGCACCTATGCCGAGGAGATCGGCAAAGCCGAGCTCATCGTCAACTATCTCCTCGGCTCGCTGCAGCCGGGCGATTCGCTCGCCGTGGCGCGCGTGCGCAGCCGCAGCTTCAGCGAAAAGGACATCGTCGCCAAGGCGACTTTCGACCAGCGGCCATCGCAGGCGAACGCGCAGAAGCGCCTGTTCAAGGAACGCGTGCGCGCGTTCACGGCGAGCGCGCGCGGCAGCGTGCACACGGACATCACCGGCGGCCTCATCCAGGGCGCGCTGTTCCTGAACGAGACCGGCGCGGGCCGCAAGACGATCCTCGTCTTTTCCGACATGCAGGAGGAGCTGGACAAGGCCACGGTACGCGATTTCCCCATCGACCTGAAGGACATCCGCGTCGTCGCGGTCAACGTGGTCAAGCTCAGGACGGACAACGTCGATCCGCGTCGCTACCTGGGCAGGCTCGAGGACTGGCAGAAGCGCGTCGAGGGCGCGGGCGCGCGCGAATGGCGCGTGATCAACGACCTCGAGCACCTGGACGCGCTGCTGAGTAGCTAGCGCCAGCGCCGCGGCCGCAGGCGGGCCGGCAGGTAGAGCGGGTGCGACGGCTCGCCGAGCGCGGTGAGCCGCAGCCGATGCAGCGCGACGCCCGCGTCGCTCAGCAGCCCGGCGACCTGCGCCGAGCGGCCCCGGTGCGTGCCGTGATTGCCCCAGGCGCAGACCACGAGGTCCGCGCGCCTCGCCGCGCGCAAGATGGCGGCGTCGTTCGCACGGCCCACCGGATCGCGAGCCGCCTTCATCCGCTGCGGATCGGTCGCGCGCCAGCCGAAGACGTTGGTGACGAGGAGCGTCCCGTAGCCCCAGCGCTCCGCAAAATCGCGCGCCCGAGCGCAGGTCGGGTCGAGCACGGTCTCGTCGGCCGTGCTCGGATTGAGCATGAGAAAGTTCGCCACCGGCAGCGCCCGGTCCCAGCAGCGCCACAGCAGGTAGCGCCAGCGCCGGCAGCGCGAGAACGTCGCGCCCGCCGGCGTCATGCCGCACGCGCGCGCAGCGTGCGCGCGCGCCAGCCGGCAGCACCCGCGGCCACGCCCGCGGCGGCGGCAATCGCGAAGGCGAGCCCGTAGCTCCCCGTGCGATCGAAGAGATAGCCCGCGATCCAGGGCCCGAAGGCGCTGCCGGCGGCGCTGCCCATCAGGCCCACGCCCACGATCGCCCCGAAGTGCGGCCCGCTGAAGCGGTCGCTCACCATCGCGGGAATGAGCGAGGCGGTCACGGAGTATCCGAGCCCGAGCAGCGCGGCGTAGCCGTAGATCGCCCAGCGCGACGGCGTAGCGCCGATCGCCGCCAGCGACGCGACCGCCGCCAGCATGACGACGATGCCGGCAACGTACACCCACTCGCGCTCGACGCGGTCGGAGAGCCAGCCGCCGCCCGTCTTGCCGACGATGCTCGCGAAGCCCACGATGCTCACCACCGAGGCCGCGACGATCGCCGCGACGCCCTGGTCGACCAGATAGGCCACCTGGTGCACGTGCAGCATCTGCGAGCAGGCGTTGCCGAAGAAGAACGCGGCGAGCATCAGCCAGAAGGGCATGCCGCGCATCGCCTGAGCGAGCGTGATCGCGCGCGCGGGCCGCGCGGGCGAGGCCGCGGCTTGCGCCGACTGCGCGCGCGCGAGCGCGTGTCGCAGGAGAAACAACGACGAGGGCAGGATCCACAACACGCAGATCACCGCCAGCACGCGGTAGGCGGCGCGCCAGCCATAAGCGTCGATCAGGGCCTGCGTGAGCGGCACCACGAGAAGCATGCCCACGCCTACCCCCGAGCTCACGATGCCGAGGGCGAGGCCCAGCTTGTCCTGGAAGTCCCGCTGCACCTGCACGAGCGCCGGGATCCAGCCGGCGGCCGACACCGAGATCGCGGTGAGCACGCCGAAGCCCAGGTAGAGCTGCCAGGGGCTCGCGATGTAGCTGTCGGCCCAGAGCGCGAGGCCGAGCGCGAGACCGCCGCCCGCCATCAGGCGCAGCGGCCGCACGCGGTCGCACAGCATGCCGACGAGCGGATTGGCCGCGCCGTGCACCAGCGTGAAGACGGAGAAGGCGCCCGCGAGCACCGAGCGGCTCCAGCCGTACTCGCGCAGCAGCGCGACCAGCACCACGCTGTACGAGTACCAGATGCCGTAGGCGAGGGCGAGGGTGAGCGCGACGATCCCGAGCCTCAGTGCGCGCGGCGCGGCGCTCAAGGCCGCACCAGCGACACGAGCTCGGCGCCTTCGAGAATCTTCACGCCCTTCTCTGCCGCGAGCCGCCGGGCCTGGTCGGTGATCCCGGCGGCGCAGGCGAAGATGCATGCGCGCGCCTCGCGTCGCGCGCCGGCCTCGGCGAGCTCCTTCAGCGGCTCGACGCCGGAGCGCGATGCCTTCCAGCGCTTGGCCGCGACGAGCGACACGGCCCCGTCCTTGTCCAGCTCGAAGTCGGCGGCCCCGCCCGCGCGCGTCACCGCGTAGCCCTGCCGGCGATAGCCTGCCTCGAGCTTCGCCGCGAACTCCTCCCAGCTCAGCTCGCGCAGCGCCGCGAGCGCGCGCTCCAGCCGCGCGCCGCGCGGCGCGCGCAGCTCCCGCCATAGCACCACCAGCGCGATCACCGCGAAGGGCAGCGCGGCGAAGAAGCCGAAGCCCGCGTCCAGCACCAGGCGCACCACGACGAACACGCCGAGCGCGATCAACGCGCTCACCCACCAGCGCGAGCGCAGCAGGATCGCGAACAGCGAGTTCTGCGGCAGCTTCACGCGTGATGCACGGGGTCGAGGAAGTACACGGGCGTCGGCAGGCCCTCGAAGCGCGCCTTGAGCTGCAGCGCGAGGTAGAGCGAGTAGTGCCGCGCCTGCATGAGATTGCCGCCCATGAACCACAGGCCCCGCTGGTGGGTCGGCTTCCACATGTTGCGCAGCTCGCCCTCCCACGGGCCCGGGTCGTACTTCGTGTTCGAGCCCATGCCCCAGCAGCGCCCGACGCGCGCCGCCGCCTCGGGCGAGATGAGCTCGGCGGCCCACTCGTTCATCGGACCGTAGCCGGTGGCGAGCACGACGAGGTCGGCGGGCAGCACCGAGCCGTCGGAGGCGAGCACGGTGCGCTCGGCGACGCGCTCGAGGGTCGCCGGACTCTTCAGCTTGATGACGCCGTCTATCAACAGCTGCGAGGCGCCCACGTCGATGTAGTAGCCCGCGCCGCGCCGCAGGTACGCGGCGTGAATGCCCGCGCCGTCCTCGCCGAAGTCGTACTTGAAGCCCACGCGGTCCAGGCCCTCGTACAGCGACTTGTCGCGCTCGCGAATCGCGGCGTACACCGGTTGCTGGAACGAAGGCAGGAGGCGCAGCGGGATCGAGGCGACGCTGAGATCGGCGATTTCCGTGGTGATGCCAGCCTCGATCGCCTGCTCCGAGTACAGGCGGCCCCAGGCGTGCTCCATGAGCGCACCGGAGGTGGCGACGATCGTGGAGGAGCGCTGCAGCATGGTCACCGAGGCCGCGCCGTGCTCGACGAGGTCGGCGGCAATGTCGTGCGCGGAGTTGTTAGCGCCCAGCACCACGCAGTGCCGGTCGCGCCAGGCCTCGCCGCCGTCGAAAGCGCTCGAATGCACGATGCGGCCGGCGAAGGCCTCGGCACCGGGAAGCTGCGGCACGTTCGCGCGCCCCGACATGCCGGTCGCGAGCACGAGGTGCCGGGGATGGAGCTCGAGGCTGCGGCCGTTGCGGTCCACGCGCACCGCCCAGGTCTCGGAGGCCTCGTCCCAGGACGCGGACAGGCAGCGCGTCGAGGTCCAGACGTTGAGCTCCATCACGCGTGCGTACATCTCCAGCCAGTCGCCCATCTTGTCCTTGGGCGTGAACACCGGCCAGTGGTCCGGAAACGGCAGGTAGGGCATGTGGTCGTACCAGACCGGGTCGTGCAGGCACAGCGACCGATACCGCTTGCGCCAGGAGTCGCCCGCGCGCTCGTTCTGCTCGACGACGAGCGCCGGCACGCCCAGCCGCTTCAGGCGCGCGGCGAGCGCGAGCCCGCCCTGGCCTCCGCCCACGATGAGCACGTATGGCTGGCGCGCGAAGCCGAGCTCGGAGACCTCCTCGCGCCGCCGCTCGAGCCAGGAGCGCCGCCCGGGCACGAGGCCGTGCTCGACGCCGCGCTCGCGCCGCGCGCCAGCCTTCTCCTCGAAGCCTTTCAGCTCCTGCAGCGTGGTGAGCAGCGTCCAGCAGCGTCCTTCGCGCAGGCGCACGTGGCCGACGCCGCGGCCGAGCGCCGTCTCGAATCCGAACCAGCCTTCCGCGACGCCATTGCCGCCCGCCGGGCGCGCGAGCGGCGCAAACGCTCGCGGTTGCGCGGCGCCCAGCGTCGCGGCGAGCATGGCGCTCACCTCGCCGCGCCCCTCGAAGGTCTTCAGCGTCCAGGTGAAGGCGACGAAGTCGCGCCAGTAGCACTCGTCGCCGAATAGCCGGGCGGCGCCGTCGAGGTCGCTGCGCGCGAGGCAGGCGTCGAATTTCTCCAGCCAGCGGGAGACCGGGTCGCTCATGGGGACGGGCGCATTTTCGCCTACCGCAGCGGGCGCGATGGCGCCGGTTGTCCGCCTGTCATGCCGCCCTGCGAAACCGCGACCGGCGGCGGCACCTTGAGCGAGCGCTCGCCGCGGGGGGACAATGGCGCTTTCACGGGAGGAGATGATGCACACCGTCATGTGGACGTTCAAGGTCCCCGAGGGAACGGGAAAGCAGGACCTCGTCAACACGATCAACGCCACTGCCCACACCTACCAGGGCATTCCCGGCCTCATCCGCAAGTACTACGGCATCGCCGAGGACGGCAAGACGCTCGTCGGCATCTATCTCTGGAAGTCCAGGACCGACGCCGAGCGCTTCTACACGCCCGAGTGGGTGGGGATGGTCACCAAGCGCTGGAACGCTCCGCCCGTGCGCCAGGACTGGTCCACGCCCATGGTGGTGGAGAGCGCCGAGCAGCGGCTGGTCAAGGCGGCCTAGCGCATTGGCCGCGCAGACGACGCTTATCGTCCGCACCCGGGGCCGCGGCACCACCGAGATCACCTCGGAGGTGGAGCACGCCGTGCGCGCGAGCGGGGTGGCGAACGGCCTGTGCAACGTGTTCCTGCAGCACACGAGCGCTTCGCTCATCCTGTGCGAGAACGCCGCGCCGGCGGTGCGCGCGGACCTGGAGACGATCCTCGCGCGCCTCGCGCCCGACGGCGATCCCGCCTACCGCCACGACGACGAGGGGCCCGACGACATGGCGGCGCACGCGCGCACGGTGCTCACCGCGAGCTCGCTGCAGATCCCGGTGGCCGGGGGCCGCCTCGCGCTCGGCACCTGGCAGGGCATCTATCTCTGGGAACACCGCCGCGCGCCCCATGCGCGGCACGTCGTCGTCACGGTCATGGGCTGAATGGCCGAGTGCATCTTCTGCCGGCCGCAGCGCGAGATCCTGATCGAGAACGACTGGGCGATCGCTGTGTACGACAGCTTCCCGGTGTCGCCGGGGCACGCGCTCGTGCTGCCGCGGCGCCACGCCGTCACCATCTGGGATCTCGAGCCCGTGGACTATGAGGGCTGCTTCCGCCTCGTGCGGGAGCTGCAACCGGTGCTCGCCGCCCGCCACTTGCCCGACGGCTTCAACGTCGGCGTCAATTGCGGCGAGGCGGCGGGCCAGTCGGTCTGGCACGCGCACATCCACGTCATCCCGCGCTATCGAGGCGACAACCCCAATCCGCGCGGCGGCGTGCGCAACGTCATCCCGCGCAAGGCCGCCTACTGATCAGTCTTCGAGCGGCACGAGCTCGGCGGGCCTGCCGCGCTCGATGAACACGATCGCGTTCTGCTCGTAGGAGCGGCCGGTCACCATCGCCTCGTGGCGCGAAATGCCGAGCGCGAGCACGCTCGGCTCGGGCGGCCACTCGCCTTTCGGGTCGCGGCCCTCGCCGAGCAGGCACGAGTAGCCCGCGTCGGCGAGCCCCTGGTGCAGCGCCGCGGCGCCCAGCTCGTTGTCGCGTTTCGCCTGCAGCTCGCCGCGCGGATTCGCCGCGGTGAGAAAGGCCGCGGTCTCCGCGCCCTCTTCGTCCATCAGCGCATCGAGCGCCTCGCTCGGCTCGCCCACCCGCAGGACGAGCTCGGGCGTGCCGTAGACGACGTAAAGCGCCTTTTCGTAAGCTGCGCGCAGTCCGGGGTTCATCGGCATCAGGGAATCTCCAGCGCCTGCGGCGCGCAGATGCGAAACGGCAGCGGCCGGCGCGCGAGATCGAGCAGCGCCCGGTCCTTGGTGAGCAGCGCGTGGGCGCGCGCCGCGGCCGCGAGCGCGAGGAACTTCTGGTCGTCGGGGTCGCGGCAGGCGGGCAAGGCGTCCGCCGGGGCGCTCGCGACGCGAAGCGCGAGCGCGCGGCAGCGCGCGAGGCACGCCTCGCGCGCCTCCGGCGGCAGGCTGAAGCGCCCGAGGTCGTAGCCGAGCACGCGCGCGAGCTCCGCCTCGCAGGGCTCGTCGATCACGAGCTCGACGCGGCCCGCGGCCTGCGCCTCGCGCAGGCGGGCGACCGAGGCATCCTCGAACACCAGCCAGTCGAGCCAGACCTGCGTGTCGAGCACGAGCCTCAACCCTGCCATACGGCGTAGCCTTCCTCGCGCAGGCCGATCGCGAGCTCGACCTCCATCTCGCGCGCGGCCTCGTACGGCATCGGGTTGGCGTAGGCGTAGAGTCGCGGCAGCAGGCGAACGCCGTAGCGCTGCACGTAGCGGTTGGCGCGCACGCCCGCCTTGTGCTTGGCGAATCGCTCCTCGGGCATAAGGCCCGTCATCCCAACGTAGACGCAGGGCTTGAGCAGGTCCCGGTCGGGATTGGCCTTGCGAAACCGCGCGAAATTGAGCACCGCGGGATCGAGCTCGACCACGTAGACGTGGTGGTGATGGCGGCGGCGGGTCTTGCGGCTCATGGTCCCGCGCGAGAGCTTACACTCGTGCCGATGACCCTGCCCCCGGAGTACCGGCGCACGATCTCGCGCGAGGAGATGCTGGCGCTGCCCGTCTGCCGCTACGAAGGCGAGGTGCATCTCGTGGAGACGGCCGAAGCGCTGGCGCGCGCCGGCGAGGAGATCCTGCGCGAAGCCGCGATCGGCTTCGACACCGAAACGCGCCCGGCCTTCCGCAAGGGCGAGCGCCACCTGCCTGCGCTCGCCCAGGTGGCCACGGCGCGCGCGGTGTACCTCTTCCCGCTGCAGCGCCTGGACTGCTCGGCGCTGCTCGCGCGCGTGCTCGGCGAGCCGGGCATCGTGAATGCCGGCGTCGCGCTCGCCGACGACCTGCGCCAGCTGAAGCAGCTCTTCGCCTTCGAGGAGGCATCCGCGCTCGACCTCGGGCACGTCGCGCGCCGCCACGGCCTCAGGCAAACCGGGCTGCGCAACCTCGCCGGGATCTTCCTCGGCGCGCGCATCCCCAAGGGCACGAAGACCACCAACTGGGCGGCGCGGCGACTCACGGCGCAGCAGATCGCTTACGCCGCGACCGACGCCTGGGTCTGCCGCGAGCTCTACCTCAGATTCGACGCGCTCGGCCTGCTGCGCTGACGCGCTAGATCCCGGCGAGCATCTCGTCGAGCTCGCCGCTCGCGATCAGCTTCTCCAGGTCGGATGCCCCGCCCACCAGCACCCCCTTCACGAACACCATGGGAAAGGTGGGCCAGCCCGCCCACATCTTGAGCGCGAGGCGCCGGCGCCAGTCGCGCAGGTAGCTGCCGTACTCGAGGTACTTGTAGCGGTACCCGCGCGCGTCGAGCAGCGCGCGCGCCTTCTTCGGGAAGGGGTTGTAGCGCATGCCGACGACGACGATGTCGTTCTCGGCCACCGCCTGCTCCACCTCGCGCACGATCTCGCCGCGGTAGTCGGCGATGCGGTCGCGGATCTCCGGGTGTATCCGCTCTTCTTCGAGCACCCTGCGCGGCATGATCTTATTGCGGACTGTCCCCAATTAGTAGGCGCGGAAGCGGATCGTCGGGTCGCGCTTGATCTGCTCCACGAGCGCCACCTCCCAGTCGAGATAGGCGCGCGCGTGCTTTTCGTAGTCGGTCTCGTGCTCGTGGTCGTAGGGCTTGTACCAGACGTCGTCGAGCGTTGTGGTCGCGCGCCCGGCGAAGCCCGACTCCGTCGGCAGCTGCGCGGCGAACCAGGCCTGGTTGCCGCCTTCGAGCACCTGCACGCGCGCCTGAGGCCAGACCGCGGCGGCCTCGGGGGCGGCGAGGCGCGCGAGCAGGCCGTCGTCCGAGGTGAGCACGATCTCCTTCGCCTCGCCGAGCTTCGCGCGCGCCTCGCCCAGACGCGAGCGCACCGCCCACCAAGCGCCCGCCACGTGCCGCGCCCGGAAGCGCAGGCTCGTCGAGAGATCAATCACGGTCGCCTGCACGCGCGCGAGCTCGAGCGGCTCGATGCCCGGCCAGGGCGCGAGCTCCGGCACGTTCGGCGCGCGCGCACCGCGCTCGAGCGGCCAGTCCCCCGCGTCGGGCTCGAGGACGTAGACCTCGTCCCAGCCCATCTGATTGAGCCAGGACGCGGTCATCACCGAGCGCACGCGCTCGGGATCGACGAGCACCACGCGCGCGTTGCGCACGCCGACAAACTCGTCGGTCGCCTGCACGAGCTGGCCGCCCGGCGCATGGCGCGAGCCAGCAAGGTGGCCTGCCTCGAACTCTTCTCGCGAGCGCACGTCGAGCAGGTACGTCGTGCGCGCTGCCTCGCGCAGCCAGTCGCGCACCTGCGGCGCGCGCGCGAACTTCACCTGGAATCGCTGCGCCACGGCGTCGGCGGCCGCGCGCGCCTTCTGCTTCGCCGCGCCGTCCGGCGGCGGCGCGACCCGCCCGGAGCCGCGCTCGCACTCGAAGCCGGCAAGCTCCCAGCCCATGGTGCCGTCCTTCAGCGCCACCACGTTCTTCCAGCCCGCGTTGCGCAGCGACTGGCAGCCGATGATGCTGCGCGTGCGGCCCGCGCAGTTGACCACCACCATCGTGTCTTCGTCGGCGAGGCCCGGCGCGCGATAAACGAGCTCCGCGCCCGGCACGTCGACGCCGCCCGGGATGTTCATACGGTGGTACTCGTCCCAGGGGCGCGAGTCGAGCACGACCAGCTTGCGGCCGCTTTCCTGCAGGCGCTTCAGCTCCGCCGGCGGGATGCGCGGCGTGTCGTAATGGTGCTCGACGAACTCGCCGAAGGCCTTCGAGGGCACGTTCACGCCGCTGAAGAGCTCGCCGCCCGCCGCCTTCCAGCCCGCGCAGCCGCCTTCGAGGAGAGCGATGTCCGTGTAGCCGAGTCCGGCAAGCTTCGCCGCGGCGCGCTCGGCGAGGCCCTCGCCGCCGCCGTCGAGCAGCACCAGCGGGGCGCTGCGCCGCGGCACCAGGTCGTAGGCCATGAGCTCCAGGCGCGAGAGCGGCAGCGCGCAGGCGAAGAACGGATGGCCCTTGTAGTGCACGCCCTGCTCGCGCACGTCGAGGAGCGCGAGCTCCTCGCGCGCGAGGAGCCGCTCGCGCAGCGAAGACGGGCTGACGGTGGCGAATCGGGAGCCGGATGCCATGCGCGGATGCTAACTCAGTCGCGCACGCGGGCGCGCTGGGCCTTGATCCGTGCGCGTCGCAGTTTCGACTCGATGCGCCGTTCGCGCGAGGCGCGCGTGGGCCGCGTGGGCCGGCGCGTCTTCGGCACGTGGGCGGCCGCGTCGACGAGGGCCTGCAGGCGCGCGAGCGCCTCGGCGCGGTTCATCTCCAGGCTGCGGTGCTGCTGCGCCTTGATCACCACGACACCGGTGCGGGTGATGCGCTTGTCGCCAAGATGCAGCAGCCGCCGCTTGATCTCTTCTGGAAGCGAGGACGCTCGCACATCGAAGCGCAGGTGGACGGCGTTCGAGACCTTGTTGACGTTCTGGCCGCCGGCGCCCTGCGCGCGCACGGCGGTGATCCGGATTTCCTGCTCGGGGATGGCCGGGGCCGACCCCGACATGGGTCTCAGCGCTTGCGGTACATCGGCCGCCGCTGCGGCATCGCGACGGGATTCTCGTCCTTGTGGCGGAAGCTGATGCGTCCGCGCGTAAGGTCGTAGGGAGACATTTCCATGGTCACACGGTCACCCGCGAGAATGCGGATGCGGTTCTTCCTCACCTTGCCGCCCGCGTAGGCGAGCACCTGCGCGCCGTTGGTGAGCTCGACCCTGAACTGCGTGCTGGGCAGCACTTCCTGCACCACCCCTTCCATCTCCAGCATTTCTTCCTTGGCCATAGGTTCCTTCAAGCAAATACGGAAAGGCGGGCAGTATGAGGCCTAAGGCCCGGATAGACAAGGCAATTCTCAGATCGCGCCCGAGCGCTGCGCGACGATGAAAAGGCGCCGGAATGGAAACAGCGTGCGCCCGTCGGCCTGCGGCGGATACCGCTCGAGCACGCGCCGGCGGTAGTCCTCCTCGAACGCCCGGCGCTCCTCGCCCTGCAGGCGGTCGAGGAACTGCTTGAGCCACGTTCCCTTGGTGTACTCGGCGACGGGATTCTCGCCCGCGAGCACCTGCAGGTATTCGGTCTCCCAGATCTGCAGCGCCGCCGCGCGCGGCGCGAGCAGCCCCCAGTAGGCCTGGGGCGCCGCCACCGGCTCCCGGCGCAGGTGCGGCTCGAGCCTCGCGCGCCAGGGCCCCTGCTCGATCGTCTCCACGATCGACGCGTGCGAGGGCGCCGCGAAGTTGCGCGGCATCTGCACCGCGAGCCAGCCACCGGGCTTCACCGACTCGAGCAGCGCGGGAAAGAGCCGCGCGTGATCGTCGAGCCAGTGCAGGGCTGCGTTGCTGTAGAGGACGTCCACGGGCGCGCGCGGGCGCCAGGCGCCGATGTCGGCCTGCACGAACTCCGCGCGCGGATGCTCGGCGCGCGCGCGCGCGAGCATTTCGGGTGAGCTGTCCACGCCGACGAGCCTTGCCCGCGGCCAGCGCTCGAGGATGAGCGGTGCGAGGTTGCCCGCGCCGCAGCCCAGGTCGACGACGCTGTCGGGCGCCTCGGCCTCCACGCGCGCAAGCAGGTCCACCGCCGGGCGCAGGCGCTCGCCGGCGAATTTGAGGTACTGGGCCGGATCCCAGCTCACAGGCTGACGCGGTTGCGCCCACCCTGCTTGGCGCGGTAGAGCGCCTCGTCGGCGGCCTTCAGCACCTGCGACGGCGGCTGGCGCTCGACCTCGGGCTCGGCCGCACCCATGGACACGGTGACGGACAGCAGCTTGGTCGGCGGCGCGTCGCCGCGGCGCCGGATGCCCGCCTCCTGGCGACGCGGCCGCTCCTCGCTCCTCACCGCCATGCGGTAGCGCTCGATCGCTTCGCGCGTCGCTTCGATGAAGGGCAGCGCCTCCTTCAATGCGCGCTCGGGGAAGAGCACGCTGAACTCCTCGCCTCCGTAGCGGAACGCCATGCCGCCGCCGCCCACCTCGGCCAGGCGCGCGGCGACCAGCCTGAGCACCTGGTCGCCGATGTCGTGGCCGTGCGTGTCGTTGAATTTCTTGAAGTGGTCCACGTCGATCATGGCGATCGTGTATCGCGGCCCGAGCGCGCGCAGCTGTTCGTCCAGCGCGCGCCGGCCCGGGAGCCCCGTGAGCTCGTCGCGGAAAGCGAGGCGA
Organism: Burkholderiales bacterium; assembly: GCA_050246035.1. Classification (GTDB taxonomy): domain Bacteria; phylum Pseudomonadota; class Gammaproteobacteria; order Burkholderiales; family SG8-39; genus JAABQT01. The sequence goes on along the minus strand of JBFWWT010000005.1, from coordinate 69,791 downwards.
TGCGACTCCTGCACGAAGGCGATGAGCACCACGGCGCCGGAGGCCGACATGAAGGCGGCGAACACAACGGGCTGCGTGGCCCACTCCGCGGCGATGAAGTAGGCAACCAGCGCCGCGGCGAGTCCGAGGTCGAGCGGCGTGTGCTTGGGCCAGGCGCGCCACACGGCGACGGCGAAGGCCGCGCCGAAGAGCAGCCGCCCGACGAGCGGCGTGGGCGGCGAGCGCAGCAGCCAGTGATCGAGCACGCCCTGCCAGGCGAGACCCGAAAGCGCGCTGCGCCCGGCGGCCGCGATCCAGACGATGAGCAGCGCCTCGACGGCGAGGAGCACCAGCCAGCGGTAGCTGCCGTGGTAGACGACACCGCGCTCGGGCAGCGTCATGGCGATGAGGGCGTTCAGCGGCACGAGCACGACGAGCGCCGTATAGACGGCCTTCTCGGCGAAGCCGCCCAGTCCCTGCGCGTAGTCGTAGCCGGCGTACGCGGCAAGGAGCGAAGCGAGCAGGATGAGCGCGCGGCCGCGGTTGAAGCGCAACGCGAACGCCGCGCCCAGCGCGAGCACCACGTACGGGCCGAGCGAGCGCAGGCCCGAGAGCGACTGCGGCAGCGACGGTCCCGTCCACACCGCGAGTGCCGCGGCGGCGAGGATCGCCGCGGGCGCGGCGAGCGGCCGGAGCTCTCTAGGAACCAACGCGATCCGGCCGGAAGCCCGCGTCGCACACGCGCCCGCGCTGCGCGCGCCGGCCCATGTGCTCGGCGAGCTGCTTGGCGTCGAGCGTCTCCTCGGCGCGGTTCTTCCGGCGAATGCCGGAAACGACGAGGCTCTTGCCGTCGGTCACCGCCACCGAAGCCAGCGCGACCTTCTCGGGCAGCGCGATGAGCTGCACGCCCACGCCGCCGTTCGGTCGCACCGGCACCTCGTCGAGCGGGAAGACGAGCAGGCGCGCGTCCGAGGAGAGCGCGGCCACGTACCGGCCGCCCCGCGCCGGCGCCGGCGGCCGCGCCTGCGCGCCCTCGCCGACGTTCATGAAATCCTTGCCCTGGCGCGTGCGCGACACGAGATCGCCGAGCTTGCACCGGAAGCCCAGGCCCGCCGTGCTGTGCATGAGGAGCGGCGCCGCCGGATCGCCCGTGCCCATCCAGACGATGTCGTCGGACGAGGAGTTGACGAGGGTGTTCACCGGCGCGCCGTCCCCGCGCCCGGTGGGCAGCGCGGCAGCATCGAGCGTGAAGGTCTTGCCCGATCCGGCGAGCACGATCACCGGGTCGGTCGTCTTGCATTCCAGGGCCTGCAGCAGGGCGTCGCCGTCCTTGAAGGCGAGCGAGGCCAGGTCGAGGCCATGCCCGGTGCGCGCCCGGATCCAGCCCTTGCGCGACAGGATCACCGTGATCGGCTCCTCCACCACCGTGCGCTCCACTTGCGCGCGCTCCTCGGCCTTGACGAGGGTGCGGCGCTCGTCGCCGTACTTCTTCGCGTCCTCTTCGAGCTCCTTCACCACGAGCTTCTTCAGCTGCTTGTCGTCGCCGAGGATCGCCTTCAGCTCCTTGCGTTCCGACTCGAGCGCCTTCCTCTCGTCGTTCAGCTTCACGCCGTCGAGCCTCGTCAGCTGGCCGAGGCGGATGTTGACGATGTCCTCGGCCTGGCGCTCGGTGAACTTCCATTTGGCGATCATCTTCTGCTTCGCCTCGGCCTGGTCCTCGGCCGCGCGGATCAGCTTGATGATCTCGTCGATGCGCACGAAGGCGAGCAGCCGCCCGAGCACGATGTGCAGGCGCTCCTCGCACTTCGCGAGCCGGTGCTCGGTGCGCCGGCGCACGGTCTGCACGCGCCAGTCGCCCCACTCGCGCAGGATGTCGAGGATGCCCTTGGTCTCCGGCAGTCCGTCGAGGCCGAGCCAGGTGAGGTTGATCGCGTAGCGCGCCTCGAGGCTGGTGTGCACCAGCAGCGCCGCCATGGTCGCCGCGGGGTCCTGGCGCGAGCTGCGCGGCTCGATCACCAGGCGCAGCTTCGACTTGCGGTCGGATTCATCCCTCACCGCCTCGACCTGGTCGAGGATGAACTGGCGCAGGCGCTTCTGCTCCTGCGTCACTTCCTTCTTGCCGCTCGCGGGCCGCGGGTTGGCGAGCGCCTCGATCTCCTCGAGCACCTGTCGGCAGGACACGCCATGCGGCAGCTCGGTGACCACGATGCGCCACTGGCCGCGCGCGAGGGGCTCGACGGTCCAGCGCGCGCGCAGCGCGAGCGAGCCGCGCCCGCTCTCGTAAGCCTGGCGAATCTCCTCCGGCGGCGAGATCACCTGCCCGCCGCCCGGAAAGTCCGGGCCGGGCAGCCGCTCGAGCACGTCCTCCAGCTTCGCGCGCGGGTGCTTGATGACCTCGGCCGCCGCCGCCGCGACTTCCCTCAGGTTGTGCGACGGGATGCGCGTGGAAAAACCCACCGGAATGCCGAACGAGCCGTTCAGCAGGCCGAAGGGCAGGCGCGCGGGCAGCAGCACCGGCTCCTCGAACTTGCCGTCGTAGTTCTTCTGGAAGTCGACCGTGCCCTCGCCGATCTCGGCGAGCATCAGCTCGGCGTAGCGCGAGAGCTTCGCTTCGGTGTAGCGGTAGGCGGCCGCCGCGTCGCCGTCCCGCGAGCCGAAGTTGCCCTGCCCGTCGATGAGCGGATAGCGCATGGAAAAGGGCTGCGCGAGGTGCACCAGCGCCTCGTACGTGGAGGAATCGCCGTGCGGATGGTACTTGCCGAGCACCTCGCCCACGTAGCGCGCGCACTTGGCGAAGCCCTGCGCGCCCGCGTCGCCCATGGCGTAGAGGATGCGGCGCTGCACTGGCTTCAGGCCATCGGCGATCTCGGGAAGCGCGCGCGCCTTGACGGTGGAGACCGCGTAGCCGAGGTAGGCCTGCGAAGCGTGGCGCTCGATGGGCGCGGCGTCATCGCCGTTGTCGGGCGCGAAGAGATCCGGGGTGTGGGTATCCATGTCAGTCGAAAAGATCCGGTTGCTTGTCGGCGAGCGCGACGGCGAGCTCCACCGCCTTCTTCGCCCTGTCGAGGTCCTCGGTGGCGCCGGCCTTGCCGGCCGCCTCCCAGGTGTAGCGGCCCTCGCCCGCCAGGCTCACTTTCCCGAGCTTCTGCCTGCCGAGCCAGAGCACGTGGCCCTTGTAGGCCCGCTCCCAGAACGGCTTGGGCTTGCTTCTAGACATCCGCCTCGACGGTCTTCCAGTGCTCGCGCATCCAGTTGCGTCGGCCTTCGGCCTCGCCCGAGTCCATGAGGAGCTCGAAGGTGGCGCGCGCCTTCTTCAGCTGCTTCGCGTCGAGCTGCATGCGCACCAGGCGCCGCGTATCGGGATTCATCGTGGTCTCCCAGAGCTGCTCGGGGCTCATCTCGCCCAGGCCCTTGAAGCGCGAGATCTCCCAGGCGCCCTCCCGCACCTTTTCCTTCTTCAGCGTGGCGAGCGCTTCGTCCAGCTCGTCGTCGTCCAGGCAGTACAGGCGCCGCGCGGGCTTGCCCTTGCCCTGCGCGGGCACCTCCACCTTGTAGAGCGGCGGCTGCGCCACGTACAGGTGCCCCGCCTCGACGAGCCGGGGGGCGTGCATGAAGAAGAACGTGAGCAGCAGCGCCTGGATGTGGCCGCCGTCCACGTCGGCGTCCGTCATCAGGATCACCTTGCCGTAGCGCAGGCCCGAGAGATCGACCGCGTCGTCGGGCCCGTGCGGATCGACGCCGATGGCGGTGGCGATCGCCTGCAGCTCCTTGTTGGCGAGCACCGTGCGGCTGTCCTTCGACATGGTGTTCAGCACCTTGCCGCGCAAGGGAAGAATCGCCTGCGACTCCTTGTCGCGCGCCTCCTTCGCCGAGCCGCCCGCCGAGTCGCCCTCGACGAGGAAGAGCTCGTTCCGCGTCACGTCGCCCGAGGCGCAGTCGACGAGCTTGCCGGGCAGCGTGGCGATGCCGGAGGACTTCTTGCGCTCGACCTTCTTGCCCTTGGCGAGGCGCGCCATCGCCTGCTCGATCGCGAGCTCGGCGATCTTCCTGCCCTCGTCGGGGTGCTCGTTCAGCCACAGCTCGAAGGCGTCGCGCACGCAGAGCTCGAGCAGCTTCGCCGCGTGGCGCGTGGTGAGCTTCTCCTTCGTCTGTCCGTGGAACTGCGTGCGCACGATGCGCGCCGAGAGCGTGAAGCAGGCGCGCGCCCAGGCATCGTCGGCCACCAGCTTCACGCCCTTGGGCGCGAGCCCACGCCGGTCCATGAACGCCGCGAGCGCCTCGAAGATCCCGGCGCGAAAGCCCGCCTCGTGCGTGCCGCCCGAGCGCGTGGGAATGAGGTTCACGTGGCTGTCGGCGAACACCTCGCCCTCGGCCACCCAGCCGATCGCCCACGCCGCGCCCTCGCCGGGCTCGATGTCGGGGATGCTCGTCTCGGTGTAGTAGCGCTCGCCGGCGAAAAGCGGCGCCGCCAGCTCCCGCCCGGCCAGCATGAAGTCGAAGTACTGCGCCATGCCGCGCTCGTACTTCCAGGTCTTCTTCTCCCTGCCTTCCACCTCCAGCACCGTGGCGAGGCCGGGCAGCAGGTAGGCCTTGGAGCGCACGAGGTGCTCGAGCTCGGCCATCGGGATCGCCGCCGAATCGAAGTACTTGGGATCGGGCCACATCCGCACCATGGTTCCCGTGCGGCGATCCTTCGACTTCTCGGATTTCAGCTTCTGCTTCAGCTCGCCGCCCTCGAAGGCGATCGTGTGCCGGCCGCCGTCCCGGCACACGGTCACCTCGAGGCGCTTCGAGAGCGCGTTGGAGACCGCGACGCCCACGCCGTGCAGGCCGCCGGAGATGTGATAGGCGCCCTCTCCCGAGCGCGAGAACTTGCCGCCCGCGTGCAGCATGCCGAAGGCGACCTCGACCGCGGGCTTCTTCTCCACCGGGTGCATGTCCACCGGGATGCCGCGGCCCTCGTCCTCGACCTCGACCGAGCCGTCCTTGAAGACGCGCACCGTGATGCGCTTGCCGTAGCCGGCGAGCGCCTCGTCCACCGCGTTGTCGATCGCCTCCTGCACGATGTGCAGCGGGTGCACCGTGTGCGTGTACATGCCCGGCATGCGGCGCACGGGCTCCAGCCCCTTCAGGGCCTGGATGGCGGAGGCGTCGTAGACCTGCTGTTTGGCCATGTATCTAGTATCGGCTCAAAGCCGGACAACTAGTCATTGTAGGCCAATTGCCTGAGGCGCTCCCAGTCCACGAGTCGCGAGAAATCTGCCACGTCCGGCAGCTCGATGCGCCCGCCCCGGATCTCCGGCACGAGCGTGCTCACCTGCTCGCGCATCGCCAGAAAGAAAGTCTGCTCGGCGGCCATGCTGCCCGGCTGCTGCAGGCTGACGAGCGAGCCGATCGCGCTCTCGCCGTAAATGCCGATCGCGGTGCGCGCGCCGCGCCGCAGGGCCATCGCGGCGATCGCGCGCGTCTCGGCGAGACCGACTCGTCCCGGCTTGGTGGACAGCGCCCGCGCGCCGCGCTCGAGGTAGAGCGCGGCGTCCTCTTTCGAAGCACAGCTGCGGTCGACGAGGATCGGAATCGGGCTCTGCGCCTGCAGCGCCTCGAACTCGCGGTCGGGCGCGAGCGCACTGGGGTCCTCGGCTACCGCCGCGCCCGCGGCGGCAATCCGCTTCACGTAGTCGAGCGCATCTCCGCGCGCGTAGTGGCTGTTCGCGTCGACGTACAGCTCGACCTGCGGACCGACCGCTGCGCGGATCTCGCGCAGCGCCTGCAGGTCTGTGTCCTCGCCCTGCCCGCCCTTAACCTTGAGAACGCGAAAGCCGTGCCGCGCGCACACGTCCGCCGCTTCCCGCGCCATGGCCGACGGCGCCTGACGCGTCACGGTCCAGGCGAGCTCGCGCGTGCGGCCCGCCTCCCAAAGCTTCCACAGCGGCTCGCCGGCCACGGCGGCGCGCAGGGTCCAGCAGGCGCTCTCGATCATGCCCTTGGCGAGGCGGTTCTCCGGAATGCCGGCCAGCGCCTTCGCCACCACCTTTTCGTCCGTAAGGTCCGCATCGCGCAGACGCGGGATGAGGAAGTCCTCGAGCGCCGCGCCGAGCGAGCGCGGCGAAACGCCGCTCCAGGTGTCCTTGAGCGTGCCCTCGGCGATGCCGCGCGCGCCGCCCGCCTCGAGCACGAGCAGGGCGAAGAGGCCCGAGGACTCGCGCGCGTTCGCCCACACCACCTCGCGCGCGTACGGCAGGCGGTAGAAATGCAGCGACCAGCGCTCGAGCTTCACTTGAGCCGGTGCAGCAGCGGCTCGCCGCGCACGAGCGCATCGAGGTTGCGCGCGATCTCGCTCCAGCGCCGGTCCACCATGCCGGTGGTCCAGGCCGCGATGTGAGGCGTCATCCACACGTTGTCGAGCTCGTGGAACGGGTGCTTCGAGGGCGCGACGTGCAGATCGTCGTGCCGCGGATAGGCGTACCAGACGTCCAGCGTCGCGCCGCGGATGCGCTTTTCCTTCAGCGCCGCATAGAGCGCGTCCTCGTCCACGACGGGGCCGCGGCCGACGTTGACGAGCACCGCCGAGCGCTTCATCGCGGCGAGGCGCCGCGCGTCGATCAGGCGCTCGGTCTCGGGTGCGAGCGCAGCCGCGACGACGACGTAGTCGCACCTCGCCAGGAACTCGTCGATGCGCGCGAGCGGGTATTGCGCATGCACGTGAGGCTCCTCGCGCAGCGTGCGATTGCAGCCGATGACGGTGACGCCGAAGCCCTGCAGGCGCTCGGCGACCGCGCGGCCGATGGCGCCGAGGCCGAGGATGCCGACCGTGCTGCCGTAGAGCTCGCCCATGATCGGGCCGTTGACGCGGCCGCTGTGGCGCCAGCTGCGCTCGGCGCGGAACGCCTGGTGCGAGGGCACGAACGAGGTCTGGCACCAGAGGAGCAGGCCGAGGACCACGTACTCGGCCGTGCCCTCGGCATGGCCGTAGCAGTTGCACACCGCCACGCCCGGCGGTACCGCGCCAAAGTCGATGAAGTCGACGCCGGTGCCGGGCGACTGGATGAGCTTGAGCCCGGGCGCGGGCGGAAAATCGCGGCTCCACTGCAGGGAGATCAGCACGTCGGCGTCGGCGAGCGCGCGCGCGAGGTCTTCGCGCGAGTCCTTCTCGAGGAAGCGCTCGGTCGTCCAGGGCGTCTTCACCTTCGCGAGCAGCGTCGGCGGCAGATGGTGGATCAGCGATCCGTAGAACACGGCTTTCACGGCATGCTATCGTGCCTGAAGGGGAGACGATCCGGAAATGGCGTTTCAGTGGGAGGTCGCGGCGCCCGGCGCCGACCGGCTCGGCGAATGCCCGCTCTGGGACGAGCGCGAAGGCATGCTCTGGTGGGTGGACAGCCGCTGGCCGGCGGTGAAGCGCCTCGACCCGGCGAGCGGCGCGGTGATGATGGTCGTGCTGCCCGAGGTGGTCGGCAGCGTCGCGCTGCGCGAGCGCGGCGGCCTGCTCGCGGCGACGAAGAGCGGCCTGCACCTGCTCGATCCCTCGAGCGGCGCGCTCGAAGCGCGCGCGCATCCCGAAGCGCACTTGCCCGACAATCGCTTCAACGACGGCCGCTGCGACCGGCAGGGTCGGTTCTGGGCGGGCACGATGAGCGATGCGAAGCGCGACCCGGTCGGCTCGCTCTATCGCGTCGACGCCGATTTCGCCTGCACGAAGCTGAGGAACGCGGTCATCATCCCGAACAGCCTCGCCTTCAGCCCCGACGGCCGCACGATGTATTTCGCCGACACCAACCGCCACACGATCTGGGCCTTCGACTACGACCCGGCTACCGGCGCGGCAACGCGCGAGCGCGTATTCGCCGACACGGGCAGCGGCCGGCCCGACGGCTCCTGCGTGGACGCAGACGGCTGCCTCTGGAACGCGGAGTACGGCGGCTGGCGGCTCGTGCGCTACACGCCCGCGGGCAAGGTGGACCGCGTGGTCGAGATTCCGGTCGCGAACCCCACCTGCTGCGCCTTCGGCGGCGAGGACCTCGGCACGCTCTACGTGACGACGGCCACGCAGCGCCTCGCGCCCGAAGACCTCGCGAAGCAGCCGCTCGCCGGCAGCCTGCTCGCGCTGCGCCCGGGCGCGCGCGGCCTGGCCGAAGGGCGGTTCGCGGGATGAGCCGCGAGAAGGCGCTGACGGGCAAGATCCCGCGCGAGCGCATCGGCACGCTCGAGATCGCGCGCCTGCCGGCCGGGGTTCTCGATACCTTCCGCGCGCTCGAGGATCTCTCGGGCGTCGTGTCGGACGCGCTCGACGAGCTCGGCATCGCGGGCGCGATCCCATCCACGGTGCTGCGGCCCACCGACGCGGGCGCGCGCCTGTGCGGACAGGCGCTCACTGTCCTCAATAGGCCGCTGGATGTACCCGTGGCGAAGGCCGTGCAGGCGAACGTCTCGCGCCTCGGCGAGATCGAGGCGCACAACCTCGCTACGGCGGGCGACGTGCTCGTCGTGCAGGGCGTCGAGGGCGTTTCCAGCATGGGCGCCATCTCCGCCTCGATCGGCAAGCGCGAGGGGGAGGCCGGCGCCGTGGTGGACGGCGCGGTGCGCGATATCGCGCACTCGCGCGGCATCGGCTATCCGGTGTGGTCGAAGGGCGCGAGCCCGATCACGGGCAAGTGGCGCATCGAGACCGTGGCGATCAACGTGCCGGTGTCGATCTGCGGCGTGTCGGTCGCGCCCGGGGATCTCGTCGTCGCCGACGAAGTCGGCGTCTGCTTCGTGCCTCATGCGCGTGCCGCCGACGTGCTCGCCGTCGTGCAGCGCATCCTCAAGTACGAGGAAAACCGCCTCGCGCAGGTCGCCGCGGGCGTCTCCGTGCCCGACTTGGCGAAGGCACCGCGCAAATAGGGACGGACCTCAATTTTCGCATAGCGAAAATTGAGGTCCGTCCCCAATTAACCCAGTGTCGGCATGTTCAGGCCCGGGGCGGGGGTGTCCTGGTGCGGCCAGCGGGTGGTGACCACCTTGGTGCGGGTGTAGAACTTGATGCCTTCGACGCCGTGCACGTGCAGGTCGCCGAAGAGCGAGTTCTTCCAGCCGCCGAAGGAGTAGAACGCGACCGGCACCGGGATCGGCACGTTGATGCCGACCATGCCGACCTGGACCTCGTTCTCGAACCGGCGCGCGGCGCCGCCCGATTCGGTGAAGATCGCGGTGCCGTTCGCGTACGGGTTTCGGTTGACGAGCGCGATCGCCTCCTCCAGCGTCTTCACGCGCAGCACGACGAGCACCGGCCCGAAGATCTCGTCCTTGTAGATCTGCATCTCGGGCTTCACGTCGTCGAACAACGTCGTGCCGAGGAAGAAGCCCTCCTTCACGGGCGGGGTGCCGCCGTCCAGCACGGGTTTTGCGCCTTCGCTCTTGCCCTTCTCGATGTACGAAGCGACCTTGTCGCGGTGCTGCGCGGTGACGAGCGGGCCCATGTCCACGCCCTCGGCATCGCCCGGGCCGATCTTGATCGCCTTCGCCTTCTTCTCCAGGAGCCTGACGAGCGGGTCGGCCGCCGCGCCGACCGCGACGACCGCCGAGATCGCCATGCAGCGCTCCCCCGCCGAGCCGTAGCCCGCGCCGATCAACGCATCGGCCGCGAACTCGAGGTCGGCATCGGGCAGCACCACGGCGTGGTTCTTCGCTCCGCCCAGCGCCTGCACGCGCTTGCCGTTCTTCGCGCAGGTCTCATAGATGTACTTGGCGATCGGCGTGGAGCCTACGAAGCTCACCGCGGCAATGCCGGGGTGCGCGAGGATCGCGTCCACCGCGGCCTTGTCGCCGTGCACCACGTTGAAGACGCCATCGGGCAGCCCCGCCTCCTTGAAGAGCTCGGCCATGCGGATCGCCGCCGAGGGCACCTTCTCCGAGGGCTTGAGGATGAACGTATTGCCGCAGGCGATGGCGACCGGGAACATCCACAGCGGCACCATCGCGGGAAAGTTGAACGGCGTGATGCCCGCGCATACGCCCACGGGCTGGCGCACGGTATGCGTGTCCACCGCGGTGCCCACGTTCTCCGAGTACTCGCCCTTCAGCAGCTGCGGGATGCCGCAGACGAACTCCACGACCTCGATGCCGCGCTGCACCGAGCCCATGGCGTCCGGGAGCGTCTTGCCGTGCTCCTCGGTGATCAGCTTCGCGATGTCCTTCTGGTGCGCCTGCATGAGCTGCAGGAACTTCTGCATCACGCGCGCGCGCCGCAGGATGGACGCGTCGCGCCATTCGGGCAGCGCCGCCGCGGCGGCCTTCACCGCGGCGTCGACGGTCGCAACGTCGCAATAGGGCACCTGCTTCGTCACGCGACCGGTGGCGGGGTTGTAGACGTCGCCCATGCGCCCCTGCGGCACGAGCGGCTTGCCGTTGATCCAGGCGGGGACGGTGGCGAGCTTGAGGTCTGAGGGTTTGTTCATGGGGACTGACTCCGTGCGGCGACTGCCATAATGTAAGCCAATTCACACTCGGGGAGACAGCGCCATGGACGAGCAGCTGAAGGCCATCGACCAAGTCAGCAGCACCGCGATCGACCTCGCCATGCGCTTCGGGCCGAAGGTCGTCGTCGCCCTCCTGATCCTTGCCGCCGGCTTCTACGCCGGCCGCTGGGCGGGCCGCGCGACGCTGCGCGCCCTCGAGCGCCTGCAGCTCGACCCGCCGGTGCGAAACCTGCTCGAGCGCATCGTGCGCATCTTCGTGCTGGCGCTGTTCGGCATCATCGCGCTGCAGAACCTGGGCGTGGAGCTGCTGCCGCTCATCGCCGGCATCAGCATCGCCGGCGCGGGCATCGCGCTCGCCATGCAGGGGGTGCTCTCCAACGTCGTTGCGGGACTCACGATCATCTTCACGCACCCCTACCGCGTCGGCGACTACATCTCGCTCCAGCAGGAGGAAGGCGAGGTGCTCGACGTGAGCCTGTTCAGCACCGTGCTCGGCCACCCCGACCTGTCGCGCGTGGTGATCCCGAACCGCAAGATCGTCGGCGAGATCCTGCACAACTTCGGCAAGCTGCGGCAGCTCGACGTCGAGGTCGGCGTGGCCTACGACACCGACATCGGCGCGGCGCTGCGCTCCGTGGAGGAGACGCTGCGCGCCAATGCGCGCGTGCTGCAGGACCCCCGGCCCGTGATCGGCGTCAGCCGCCTCGCCGACTCGCAGGTGCGAATCGCGGTGAAGCCCTGGGTGCACGTGCCCGACTTCGTGCCCGCGGGCGCGGAGGTCGCGAAGGCGATCCTCGAGGCGTTCCGCAGCCGCAACATCGTCATTCCCTTCCCGCAGCGCGAAGTGCACATGCACGCCGCCTGATGCCGCGTCTGCTGGCCCAGGCGCGCCTCGCCTTCGCCGCCGACGGCACGCCGTACTCGCGCGACTACGATGACCTGTATCACAGCGCCGAGGGCGGCGCGGCGCAGGCGCAGCACGTGTTCCTCGGCGGCAACGGGCTTCCGGGGCGCTGGGCCGGGGCGCGCCGCTTCACGATCCTCGAGACGGGATTCGGCTTCGGTCTTTCCTTTCTCGTCGCCTGGCAGGCCTGGCGCGACGATCCGCGCCGCTGCGAGCGCCTGCACTACATCTCGGTCGAGAAGCACCCTTTCAGCGCGCAGGACCTCGCCGTGCTGCACGCGCCGCACGCCGAGCTCGCGCCGCTCGCGGAAGAGTTGAGGAGCGCCTGGCCGCTGCTCGTGCCGGGCCTGCACCGCCTCGAGTTCGCGGGCGGGCGAGTCGTGCTCACGCTCGCCTTCGGCGACGCGGCCGAGCTCGTGCCGCAGCTGCGCCTCGCGGCGGATGCGATCTTCCTCGACGGCTTCGCGCCGGCGAGGAATCCCGACATGTGGTCGCCCGAGCTCATGCGCGCCGTGGCGCGCCTCGCGGCGCCCGGCGCGAGCGCCGCCACCTGGAGCGTCGCGGCGGGCGTGCGCGAGGCGCTGCGCGCGGCGGGCTTCGTCGCCGAGAAGCGCCGCGGCTTCGCGCGAAAGAGCGAGATGCTCGTTGCGCGCTTCGTGCCTCGGCGGGCGCTGCGCCCCTCGCCCTCCGCGCCCGCCGAGCGCAGCGCCGTGGTCGTAGGCGCCGGCATCGCAGGCGCGGCCGCTTGCGAGCGGCTCGCCGCGCGCGGCTGGGAAGTGACGCTCGTCGAACGCCACGCGGAGCCCGCGCGCGAGGCCTCGGGCAATCACGCGGGCGCCTTCCATCCCGTGCTCGCGCCCGACGACAGCTACCTCGCGCGCCTGACGCGCGCGGCGTTCACGTTCCTGCTCGAGCACTGGCGCCAGTTCGACGCGATCGGCGCCGCGCCGGAGTGGAAGCGCTGCGGCCTGCTGCAGCTCGCGCGCGACGCGCGCGAGGACAAGGCGCAGCGCGCGGCATTCGCGGCCCTTGCGCCGCCGCTCGACTACGCGCAAAGGCTCGATGCCCGCCGCGCAAGCGAATGCGCGGGCGTGAAGCTCGCCGCGGGCGGCCTTTGGTATCCGGAAGCCGGATGGATCCGGCCGGCGAGCTTCGCGCGCGCGCTCATCGCGCGCTCCGGCGCGCGAACGCTCTACGGATGCGAGGCGGGCTCGCTCGATCGCGCCGGCGCGCGCTGGGTCGTGCGCGACCGCGACGGCGGCGCGCTCGCCGAGGCGGGCGCGGTCGTGCTCGCCAATGCCGCCGACGCGCTGCGCCTTGCGCCGGCGCCGCACGTCCGCTTGCGTCGCGTGCGCGGCCAGCTCACCTACCTGCCGCCGGTCGGGGGCCTGCGCTGTGCGGTGCTGCGCGGCGGCATGGTGCTGCCCGCGATCGACGGCGTGACCGTCACCGGCGCGAGCTTCGACCTGGACGACGACGACCCTTCGGTGCGCGTCACGAGCCACGCGGGAAACCTCGAGCGGCTCGAGCGCATCGTCCCGGGCGCCGCTCGGGGGCTGGACCCCGGCACTCTGCAGGGGCGCACGTCGTTTCGCACGGTGGCGCGCGACCGGCTGCCGCTCGTGGGCGCGCTGGCGGCGCAGGGACTGCATGGCGCGTTCGCCTACGGCTCGAGAGGGTTGCTGTGGGCCGGCCTGGCCGCGGAGCTGCTCGCGAGCCAGATGGAAAACGAGCCGTTGCCGCTCGAGAGCCCGCTCGTCGAGGCGCTCGCGCCGGACCGGTTCGCGCGCCGCGCTACGCGCCGCGCAGGATCGAGGGGTTCGCCTCCTTCACGTCCCTGAGCCCGCACAGGGCCATGGTGACGTCGAGCTCCTTTTGCAGGATCTCGAGCACCCGGGTGACGCCGGCCTCGCCCATCGCGCCGAGGCCCCACGCGAAAGCCTTGCCGATCATGGTGCCGCGCGCGCCGAGCGCGAGCGCGCGCAGCACGTCCTGCCCGGACTGGATGCCGCCGTCGAACCAGACCTCGCAGCGGCCACCGACCGCCTGCACGACCTCGGGCAGCGCGCGGATCGAGGACACGGTGCCGTCGAGCTGCCGGCCGCCATGGTTGGAGACGACGATGGCATCCGCGCCGGTCGAGGCGGCGATCTTCGCGTCCTCCGCGTCCAGGATGCCTTTGAGGATCAGCTTGCCGCCCCAGAGGCTTTTCACCCACTCCACGTCCTTCCACGACAGCGTGGGGTCGAACTGCCCCGCGATCCACTGCGAGAGCGTGGTCAGGCTCTTCGCGTCGGGAATGCGTCCCTCGAGATTGCCGAAGGACTTGCGCCGCCCGCCGAGCACGTTGAGCGCCCAGCCGGGCTTGCCCATCACGTCGAGCAGAGTGCCGGGCGTGAGCTTCGGCGGCACGGCGAGGCCGTTCTTCAGGTCCCTGTGGCGCTGGCCCTGGATCTGCAGGTCGAGCGTCAGCACGAGCGCCGAGCACTTCGCCGCCTTCGCGCGCTCGATGAGCGAGGCGGCGAAGCCGCGGTCGCGCATCACGTAGAGCTGGAACCAGAAGGGCTTGCCGACCTCCCCCGCCACGTCCTCGATCGAGCAGATCGACATGGTGGACAGCGTGAACGGGATGCCGAACGCCTGCGCCGCGCGTGCGCCCAGGATCTCGCCGTCCGCCCAGTTGAGCCCCGTGAGCCCCACCGGGGCGATCGCCACCGGCATCGCCGCTTCCTCGCCCGCCATCGTCGTGCGCGTGGAGCGGCGGTCGACGTCGATCGCCACGCGCTGGCGGAAGCGCAGCGCCTCGAGGTCGGCGCGGTTCGCGCGCAGCGTCTGCTCGTCGTATGAGCCGCGCGCGACGTAATCCGAAATCGCCCGCGCGACGCGCCTCTGCGCCATGCGGCGCAGGTCATCGATGTTCGTGATCACCGGCATCGGCGCCCGATGTTAGCACGCGCATTTCACATCGTGAGATAGAATCGGGCGCGCATGGCGGCGAAGCACGACATCAAGGGCCCGATCCAGGTCATCGACCGGATGATGAAGCTGCTCGACGTCCTCGGCGAGCACCCCGAGCCGCTCGGCCTGAAGCAGATCGCGCAGTACGCCGGCCTGCATCCCTCGACCGCGCACCGCATCCTCACGGCGCTGGCCGGCGGCCGGCTCGTGGACCGCGTCGAGCCCGGCAGCTATCGCCTCGGCATGCGGCTCCTCGAGCTCGGCAACCGCGTGCGCTCGCGCATCAGCGTGCGCGAGCTCGCGCTGCCGGTGATGCGCGAGCTGCACGCGCACACGGGCGAGACGGTGAATCTCTCCGTGCGCCACGACGACGAGATCGTCTACGTCGAGCGCACCTCCTCGGGCCGCTCGGCGATGCGCATCGTGCACGCCATCGGCGCGCGCGCCCCGCTGCACGTCACGGCCGCGGGCAAGCTCTTCCTGCTGGAGGACGGCTTCGCGCGGCTGCGCGACTACGCCAAGCGCACCGGGCTCGCGGCGCACACGCGCAACACGCTCGCCGGCGTCGCGCCCCTCGAGCGCGACCTCGAGCGCACGCAGCGCCAGGGCTGGGCGACCGACAACGAGGAGGCCGAGCTCGGCGTGCGCTGCGTGGCCGCGGGCGTGCGCGACGACGCGGGCAGGCTGATCGCCGCGCTGTCGCTGTCCACGCCCGCCGAGCGCATGAAGCCGACCTGGGGCCCGCTCGTCAAGGAAGCCGCCGAGCGCATTTCGCACGCCATCGGCCACCGCCCGCGCGAGGCGCGCATCGGGGCGGCCTGACTAGGCGGCCTCGAGGCCGTGCAGGGCGAACAAGCCCCGGCGGTCCTGCCATAGCTTCGCGCCGCGGAAGCCCGCGTCCGCCGCGAGCGCGCGGAACGCCTCCACCGAGTACTTGCACGAGTTCTCGGTGTGGATGGTCTCGCCGCGGTCGAACTCGAAGCGGTGCCGGCCGATGCGCACGGCCTGGCGCGCGAGCGACACGAGGTGCATCTCGATGCGCGACAGCGGCGCGTTGTAGAACGCGTAGTGGCGGAAGCGCCGCAGGTCGAAGTTCGCCCCGAGCTCGCGGTTGATGCGCGCGAGCAGGTTCAGGTTGAAGCGCGCCGTCACGCCGCGCGCGTCGTTGTAGGCGGCGTGCAGGACGTTCGCGTCCTTCTTCAGGTCCACGCCGATCAGCATGGCCCCGCCTGCGCCCACCTGCGCGCGGCTCATGGCGAGGAAGGCGTGCGCCTCGCCCGGCGTCATGTTGCCGATGGTCGAGCCAGGGAAGTAGACGACGCGGCGCCGACCGGCGCGCGCGCGGTAGACGGGCAGCCGCAGCGGCTGGGAAAAGTCGCCCGTCACCGCGAAGACGTGCAGCCAGCCGAACTCGCGCGCGAGGCGCTGCGCCGCCTTGGCGAGCGCCGAGGGCGAGATGTCCACCGGCACGTAGACCGAGGGCCGCAGCGCGCCGATCAGCAGCCGCGTCTTCAGGCTCGCGCCGCTGCCGTACTCGATCAGCTCGCAGCCGCGCCCTGCGAAGCGCGCGATGTCGGCGAGGTGGCCGCGCGTGAGCGCGAGCTCGGCGCGCGTCGGGTAGTACTCGGGCAGCCGGCAGATGGCCTCGAACAGGCGGCTGCCCTCGGCGTCGTAGAAGTACTTCGGCGGCAGGGCCTTCTGCGCCTGCGACAGGCCCTCGATCACGTCCTCGCGGAAGCTGTCCGCGGGAACGACCGAGCCGTAGAAGCGGACGCGGCCTAGCCGCGCACGTCCGGGGCGACGCTGGACTCGAGCCACTTGCGGATGCGCCGGGCGTCGGCGATGCGCGTGTACTTGCCCCAGGAATCCAGCAGGACCACCACCAGCTCGCGCGAGGCGAGGCGCACGTGCATCACCAGGCAGCGGCCGGCGGCCGCGATGTAGCCGGTCTTCGAGAGCTCGATGTCCCACTGCTCGGACTTCACCAGGCGGTTGGTGTTGCTGTAGGTGATGCGACCGCCGCGCGCCTGCACGCTGGCGCTCGGGCGCGTCGAGTACTCGCGGATCCGCGCGTAGCCGTGCGCCGCCTTCACCAGCGCAACGAGATCCTTCGCGCTGGACACGTTGTAGGGCGAAAGACCCGTCGGATCTGCAAAGCGCGTGTCGTACAGGCCGAGGCGCTCGGCCTCCGCGTTCATCGCCGCCACGAACGCCTCGGTGCCCCCCGGGTAGGTGCGCGCGAGCGCGGCCGCCGCGCGGTTCTCGGAGGCCATCAGCGTGAGCAGCAGCAGCTCGTCGCGCGAGAGCACGGAGCCCGCGCGCA
Source organism: Burkholderiales bacterium (assembly GCA_050246035.1). Lineage (GTDB taxonomy): Bacteria > Pseudomonadota > Gammaproteobacteria > Burkholderiales > SG8-39 > JAABQT01. The sequence goes on along the minus strand of JBFWWT010000005.1, from coordinate 53,170 downwards.
AGCGTCCCGGCATGCGCGCGCCGCGCATCGCGCGCAGGTCGGCCGAGCTCACCGCCACGCGGGCGTCGAGGTCGAGGCCGCGCTCCAGCACCACGATCGCCGTCATCAGCTTGGTGATCGAGGCGATGGGCAGGATCGTGTCGCTGTTCTTCTCGTAGAGGGTCTCGCCGCTCTCGGCGTCCTGCACCAGCGCGACCGCCGAGCGCAGGTGCGGGCCGTCGTCGCCCGCCTGCGCGAAGCCGATGCTGACGAACAGCACTGCGGCGAGCGCGCCGACGACGACGATCTTTTCGAGCGAGTGCAGCCTCCGTTCCCCCGAGCGCATGTCCCTTGTTCCCTGCCTGAGTCGGCGCAGTGTAAGGGGGCAAAACCCGAAATGCAAGCAAAAATAAGGGGGTAGGTGTGGACGTTGAGGAAAAAGATGAGATCTATTCCGGCTCAGGCCGCCTTCGCGCGCTCGAGGACCTCCTCGGCATGCGCGGCCTCCTGCTGCAGGGCCCACATGCGCGCGTACTCCCCCCGCGCGGCGAGCAGCGCCTCGTGCGTGCCGCGCTCCGTGATGCGGCCCTGCTCGAGCACGAGGATCTGGTCAGCGTCCATCACGGTCGAGAGCCGGTGCGCGATGACCAGCGTGGTGCGCCCGCGCGCGACGCGCTCGAGCTCGGCCTGGATCGCGCGCTCGGACTTGGAGTCGAGCGCCGAGGTGGCCTCGTCGAAAATGAGGATCGAGGGGTTCTTGAGTATGGCGCGTGCGATCGCCACGCGCTGCTTCTCGCCGCCGGAGAGCTTGAGGCCGCGCTCGCCGACCGTGGTCTGGTACTTCAGCGGCAGGCTCTCGATGAACTCGTGGATGTGCGCCGCGCGCGCCGCCGCGACCACGTCGGCCTCGCTCGCCTCGGGCCGCCCGTAGCGGATGTTGTAGAGGATGGTGTCGTTGAAGAGCACGGTGTCCTGCGGCACGATGCCGATCGCCGCGCGCAGGCTCGCCTGCGTGACACCGCGGACGTCGGCGCCGCTCACCAGGATCGCGCCGCCGCCCACGTCGTAGAAGCGATAGAGCAGCCGCGCGAGCGTCGACTTGCCCGAGCCGGAGTGGCCGACCACGGCGACGCGCTCGCCCGCGCCGATGCGAAACGACACCGCGTGCAGGATCTGCCGCGCCGGTTCGTAGGCGAAGTCCACGTCGCGGAACTCCACCGTGGCCGGGCCCGCGGCGAGCGCCGGCGCGCCGGGGGCGTCGCGCACCTCGAGGTTCTCGCCGAGCAGCCGGAACATGCGCTCCATGTCGGCGAGCGACTGCTTGATCTCGCGGTACACCATGCCGAGGAAATTGAGCGGGATGTAGAGCTGGATGAGCAGCGCGTTCACCAGCACCAGGTCGCCGAGCGACAGGCTGCGCGCGGCCACGCCCTCGGCGACGAGGAACATGAGCGCGGTGAGCGCCGCCGCGATGATCAGGGCCTGGCCGACGTTGAGCAGGCCGAGCGAGGTCTCGCTCCGGGTGGCCGCGTCCTCGTAGCGGCGCAGGCTCTCGTCGTAGCGGCGCGCCTCGAACTCCTCGTTGCCGAAGTACTTCACCGTCTCGTAGTTGAGCAGGCTGTCGATGGCGCGCGTGTTGGCGCGCGAGTCGAGCTCGTTGGCGCGCTTGCGGATGGCGATGCGCCACTCGGAGACGAGGAACGTGAACAGCAGGTACGCGGCCACCGCGCCGAAGGTGATGGCGGCGAAGCGCCAGTCGAACTTCGCGAGCAGCACGGCCGCCACCAGCGCGAACTCGAGGATCACCGGGATGATCGAGAAGATCATGTAGCTGAGCAGCGACGAGATGCCGCGCGTGCCGCGCTCGATGTCGCGCGTCATGCCGCCGGTCTGGCGCTCCAGGTGAAAGCGCAGCGAGAGCTCGTGCAGGTGCCGGAACACGCCGAGCGCCACGCGGCGCATCGCGCGCTGCACGACGCGCACGAAGACCGCGTCGCGCAGCTCGGCGAACAGGGTCGTCGAGAAGCGCAGCAGGCCGTACGCGGCGAGCAGCGCCGCCGGCACCGTGAGCACGGCCAGGGTGGGGTCGAGCCCGTCGACCACCTCCTTCAGCACGAGCGGCACCGCGACGTTGGCGAGCTTGGCGCCGACCAGGAAGGCGAGCGCCACCGCCACGCGCCAGCGGTATTCCCACAGGTAGGGCAGCAGCGAGCCGAGCACCCGCCAGTCGCTTCCCCGCGTCGGCGGGGGGGAGGGTACGCGCGGCGCCTGATCGGACATGGGAAGGCGCGGATTCTAATGCAGTGCGCAGCGCCGAAACCCTTGACGCGCAAGGGACTCGACCCCTACCATTCAAACGTTCGTTTGAAAGCGAGTCCGACATGAGCGTCCGCGCCATCAAGCCCCTGAAAGAGACCCAGACCCGCATCCTCGACGCAGCCGAAGAGCTGTTCATGCAGCACGGCTTCGAAGGCGCATCGATGCGCATGCTCACCGCGAGCGCGGGCGTCAACCTCGCCGCGATCAACTACCACTTCGGCTCGAAGGACGCGCTCGTCGAGGCGGTGTTCCGGCGGCGCCTCGATCCCATGAACGCCGAGCGCCTCGCGGCGCTCGAGCGGATCGAGCAGGAGGCGGGCGGCAAGCCGCTCGCGCCGGAGGCGATCATCCGCGCGTTCCTGCGCCCTAGCCTCGCCATGATCGGGGACACGCGCGGCGGCGGGCGCACTTTCTCGCGGCTGCTCGGGCGCGCCTACACGGAGCCGGCGAAGACCATCCGACAGCTGATCGGCCGCATGTACGCGCCCGCCATGGAGCGCTTCAAGGCGGCCTTCTTGCGCGCCCTGCCCGAGCTGCCACAGGACGAGCTCGTCTGGCGCATGCACTTCATGTTCGGCACGCTCGCCTACACCCTCGCCGCCACCGACACCGTGCAGCTCATCGCCGGCGCGAAGCCCGAGGACCGCTACGACGCGGGCGTGCTCGAGGAGCGGCTCGTCGCGTTCCTGGGCGCGGGCCTGCTCGCCCCGCTCGCCGGCGCACGCGCCGAGCGCATCGCGGCCTGAACGTCACCGAGGAGAACGCCATGATCCCCTTCGCCCTCGCCACCGTCGCCGCGCTCGTCGCGCTGGCCGCCCTGCGCGCGCCGATCTTCGTCTGGACCGCCGCCGTCGGCGTGCTGGGCGCCGCCTGGGCGGCGACGCTCGGCCTCGGACCGGCGGTTAACCTTCCGCTCGCCATCGCCTTCGCCGCGGCGGCCGTGATGCTCAATCTGCCGGCGCTGCGCCGGCGCGTGCTGAGCGACCCTGTGCTCGCCGCCTACCGCCGCATCCTGCCCGACATGTCCTCCACCGAGAAGGAGGCGATCGACGCGGGCAGCGTGTGGTGGGACGGCGATCTCTTTTCCGGCCGCCCGGACTGGGATCGGCTGCTCGCCACGCCCGCGCCGCGCCTGTCGGCCGAAGAGCAGGCCTTTCTCGACGGGCCCGTGGAAGAGGCCTGCGCGATGGCCAACGACTGGGAGATCACGCACGAGCGCCAGGACCTGCCGCCGCAGCTCTGGCAGTTCCTCAAGGACCAGGGCTTCTTCGGCATGATCATCCCGAAGAAGTACGGCGGCCTCGGCTTCTCCGCGTTCGGCCACTCGGAGGTGGTGTCGAAGCTCGCCTCGCGCTCCAACGCGCTCTCGGTGACGGTGATGGTGCCGAACTCGCTCGGGCCCGCGGAGCTGCTGCTGCACTACGGCACCGAGGAGCAGAAGAACCACTACCTGCCGCGCCTCGCGCGCGGGCAGGAGATCCCCTGCTTCGCGCTCACCAGCCCCGAGGCCGGCTCGGACGCGGCCTCGATTCCGGACTTCGGCGTGGTGTGCAGGGGCGAGTGGCAGGGCAAGGAAGTGCTCGGCATGCGGCTCACCTGGGACAAGCGCTACATCACGCTCGGGCCGGTGGCGACGCTGCTCGGCCTCGCCTTTCGCCTGTACGACCCCGAGCATCTGCTCGGCGGGAACGAGGACCTCGGCATCACCTGCGCGCTCATCCCCGCCTCGACGCCGGGCGTGCACATCGGACGGCGCCACCTGCCCCTGAACGCGGTGTTCCAGAACGGCCCCAACTGGGGCAAGGACGTGTTCGTGCCGATCGACTGGATCATCGGCGGGCGCGAGTACGCGGGCAAGGGCTGGATGATGCTCATGAACTGCCTCGCGGCGGGACGCTCGATCTCGCTGCCCGCGTCTTCCGCGGGCGGCGCGAAAGCCCTCGCGCGCGCGACCGGCGCCTACGCGCGCGTGCGCAGCCAGTTCAGGACGCCGATCGGCAAGCTCGAGGGCGTGGAAGAAGCCCTGGGGCGCATCGCCGCCAACGCCTACCTGATGGACGCGACGCGCGTCATGACCGCGGGCGCCATCGACCTGGGCGAGAAGCCCTCCGTGGTCTCGGCGATCGTGAAGTACCACCTCACCGAGCGCGCGCGCGACTGCGTGAACGACGGCATGGACATCCACGGCGGCAAGGGCATCTGCCTGGGGCCGAACAACTGGATCGGGCGCGGCTACCAGGTGATGCCCGTCGGCATCACCGTGGAGGGCGCGAACATTCTCACGCGCACGCTCATCATCTTCGGCCAGGGCGCGATCCGCTGCCATCCGTACGTGCTGCGCGAGATGCGCGCCGCGAAGGAGCTGCAGGGGGCCGAGGCCTCGCGCGAGTTCGACGATGCCTTCACCGCGCACATCGGGCACACGCTCTCCAACGGCGTGCGCGCCTTCCTGCACGGCCTGACGCGCGCCGCCTTCGCGCGTGCGCCGCGCCAGGCCGCGCCGGAGACGCGCCATTACTACCGGCAGGTGGCGCGCCTGTCCGCGGCCTTCGCCTTCCTCGCCGACGTCTCCATGCTCGCCATGGGCGGCGCGCTGAAGAGGAAGGAAAAGATCTCCGGGCGCCTCGGCGACGTGCTCTCCCTGATGTACCTCGTCTCCGCGACGCTGAAGCGCTACGAGGACCAGGGACGCCCGAAGGCCGACCTGCCGCTCGTGCGCTGGGCGGTGCGCGACGCGCTCTATTCCGCGCAGCAGGCAATCGACCAGGTGCTGTCCAACTTCCCGGTGAAGCCGCTCGCGAGCCTGCTGCGCTGGACGATCTTCCCGCTCGGCACGCCGTTCCGCCCGCCGCTCGACCGGCGCAACCACGAGTGCGCGCGCATCGTGCTCGAGCCGGGCGAGGCGCGCGACCGCCTGACCGCGGGCACTTACCGCGCGCGGGGCGAGTCCGACGCGACCGGCGTGCTCGAGGCTGCGTTCCAGGCCTGCATCGCCTGCGAGCCGATCGACCGCAAGCTGCGCGACGCGGTGAAGGCCGGTGCGCTCGAGCCGCGCTCGGGCACGGACACCGCGCTCCTCGCGCGCGAGCGCGGCGTGCTTACCGCCGAGGAGCACGCGCAGTGGCAAAGGAAGGAAGCGCTGCGCAAGCGCGTCATCCTGGTCGACGATTTCCCGCAGGATTTCGGCCGCGCCGAGATCGTCGCCCGGCTCGCCGCCGAGAAACCACAAGCCAAGGCCGCCTGAGATGAGATCCCCCGTCTACGTGATCGACGGCGCACGCTCGCCGTTCCTGAAGTCCAAGAACCGCCCCGGGCCGTTCTCCGCGGGCGACCTCGCCGCGCAGGCGGGCCGCGCGCTGCTCGTACGCCAGCCGTTCGCGCCGCAGGAGCTCGACGAGGTGATCCTGGGCTGCGCCGCGCCCTCGGTCGACGAGGTGAACATCGGCCGCGTCGCCGCGCTGCGCATGGGCTGCGGCGAGAAGGTCCCCGGCTGGACGGTGATGCGCAACTGCGCGAGCGGCATGCAGGCGCTCGACTCGGGCATCGCCAACATCCTCTCCGGGCGCTCGCAGCTCGTGCTCGCGGGCGGCGTGGACGCGCTCTCGCGCGCGCCGCTGCTCTACAACGACGCGATGGTCAACTGGTTCTCCGACATGGCGGCGGCGAAGACGGCCGGGCAGCGCGCGGCGCTCTTCGCGCGCCTGCCGCTCAAGTCGCTGCTCGCGCCGGTGATCGGCATCATGAAGGGGCTCACCGATCCGATGGTCGGGCTGCTCATGGGACAGACGGCGGAGAACCTGGCGCACCGCTTCGGCATCACGCGCGCGCAGATGGACGCCTACGCGGTGCGCAGCCACCAGCGTGTCGCGCGCGCGCAGGACGAGGGCCCGCTCAAGGCGGGCGGCGGCGAGGTGGAGGCCGTCTATGACGCAAAGGGCGACGCCTACAGCCTCGACGACGGCGTGCGCCGCGACGCCTCGGTGGAGGGCCTGGCCAAGCTCAAGCCCTTTTTCGATCGCAAGTACGGCAACATCACCCCGGGCAACAGCTCGCAGATCACCGACGGGGCGGCCTGGCTGCTCCTTGCCTCCGAGGAGGCGGTGAAGCGCCACGATCTCCGGCCCCTCGGGCGCATCCTGGACTCGCAATGGGCCGGCCTCGATCCGGCGCAGATGGGCCTCGGCCCGGTGCACGCGGCGACGCCGATCCTGCAGCGGCAGGGCCTCGCGCTCGGCGACCTCGATTACTGGGAGATCAACGAAGCGTTCGCCGCGCAGGTGCTCGGGTGCCTCGCCGCCTGGAAGGACGAGACGTATTGCCGCGAGCAGCTGGGCCTGGAGCGCGCCATGGGCGAGCTGGACGAGGAGCGCCTGAACGTGGACGGCGGCGCCGTGGCGCTCGGCCACCCGGTCGGGGCCTCCGGCGCGCGGATCGTCCTTCACCTGCTCAAGCTCCTGCAGCGCAGGAAGGCGAAGCGCGGCATGGCCTCGATCTGCATCGGCGGCGGCCTGGGCGGCGCCATGCTCGTGGAGGCCGCCTGACCATGGACCGCGCGAAGACCGATACCCTGTTCAAGCACTGGCGCTGGGAAAAAGGCCGCGACGACCTCGCCTGGCTCACCTTCGACAAGGCCGGCGAGTCCACGAACACCTTCTCGCGCGAGGCGCTCGAGGAGCTGGGCGCCGCGCTCGATGCGATCGCCGACGCGAAGCCCAAGGGCCTCGTCATCCGCTCGGCGAAGGACAACTTCATCGCCGGCGCCGACATCAACCAGTTCGTGCGCTTCGCGACGCCCGAGGAGGCGGTCGCCTTCACCCGCCTGGGCTGGGACACGCTGCAGAGGCTGCGCGACCTCCCCTTCCCCACCACGGCGATGGTGAACGGCTTCTGCATGGGCGGGGGCCTGGAACTGTCGCTCGCCTGCACCTACCGCGTGGCGCTCGACGACCCGAAGACGCGCTTCGCCTTCCCCGAGGTGATGCTCGGCATCTGGCCGTTCTGGCACGGCCTGCAGTGGCTGCCGAAGCTCACCGGCCCCGCGGCGGCGCTCGACATGATCCTCACCGGGCGCGCGGTGGACGCGCGCCGCGCGAAGCGCATCGGCCTCGTCGACGAGGCCGTGCCCCTGCGCATCCTCGAGAACACGGCGCGCATGGTCACCCTGGCGGCGAAGCCGCGGCGGCAGCCCGGCTTCGTGGACCGGCTGCTCCTCGCCGTGGGGCGGCGCTTCGTCGCGGCCCAGGCGCGCAAGCAGGTGGCGAAGCGCGCGCGCCGCGAGCACTACCCGGCGCCCTACGCGATCCTGGAGGCCTGGGTGAAGTACGACGGCGATCCCTTCGTGAATCCCGAGGACCCGCTCACCTCGATCAAGGCGCTCTCGAACCACCCGACCACGCGCAACCTGATCCGCATCTTCTTCCTGCAGGAGCGCATGAAGGGCCTCGCCAGGGGCGTGGACTTCAAGGCGCGGCACGTGCACGTCGTGGGCGCGGGCGTGATGGGCGGCGACATCGCGGCGGTATGCGCGATGCGCGGCATCCGCGTGACGCTGCAGGACACCTCGCCCGAGCGCATCGCGCCCGCGGTGAAGCGCGCGGCGGCGCTTTTCCAGAAGCGCCTCAAGGACAAGCGCCGCGTGCGCGACGCGCTCGACCGCCTCATCCCCGACGTCGCCGGCGCGGGCGCGGCGCGCGCCGACGTGGTGATCGAGGCGATCTTCGAGGACCTGCAGGCGAAGCGCGAGCTGTTCGCGAAGCTCGAAGCCGCCGCGAAGCCGGATGCGGTCCTCGCCACGAACACCTCGAGCCTCAAGCTCGCCGACATCGCCGCGAACTTCAAGGATCCCTCGCGGCTCGTCGGCATCCACTTCTTCAACCCGGTGCCGCAGCTGCAGCTGGTGGAGGTGGTCTCGGGCGAGGGCACGCGCGAGGAGATGACGAAGAAGGCGATCGCCTTCGTGCGCCAGATCGACAAGCTGCCGCTGCCGGCGAAGGACTCGCCCGGCTTCCTCGTCAACCGCGTGCTCGGGCCCTACATGCAGAACGCCTTCCGCATGCTGGACGAGGGCGTGAAGCCCGAGACCATCGACGCGGCGATGGAAGCCTTCGGCATGCCGATGGGCCCGATCGAGCTCGCCGACACGGTGGGCCTGGACATCTGCCTCGCCGCCGGCAAGTCGCTCGCGAAGAAGGGCGCGCACGGCGAACCCGAGGCGCCGCGCGCGCTCCTCGACAAGGTGGCGCTGGGACAACTCGGCCGGAAGACCGGCCAGGGCATCTACCGCTACGAGCGCGGCAAGCCCGTGAAGGAAGCCGCCGGCGCCTGGGACCAGGCGCTGGTCGACGCCCTGATCGATCCCTACCTGAGCGAAGCGAAGGCCGTGCTCGCCGAGGGCATCGTCGCGGACGCCGAGCTGATCGACGCGGGCCTCATCTTCGGCACCGGCTTCGCGCCGTTCCGCGGCGGGCCGCTCCACTACCTGGAGAGCCGCCGGTGAGCGGCCGCGGCCGCGCTTCGCACCAGCCGCCGGGCCTGCAGCTCCCCAAGGGCAAGGTGCCGGCGCTGCGCGTCGTGCCCATGCCGGCCGACGCCAACCACAACGGCGACATCTTCGGCGGCTGGATCATGGCGCAGGTGGACGTGGCCGGCGGGACGGTGGCCGGGCGCGTCGCGCGCGGTCGCGTCGCCACGGTCTCGGTGAACTCCTTCGTCTTCAAGCAGCCCGTGCAGATCGGCGACATCCTCTCGCTCTACGCGGACGTCACGCGCATCGGCAGCACCTCCATCACGGTGAACGTCGAGGTGTTCGCCGAGCGCGGACGCGCCGACGCGCGCATCGTCAAGGTCACCGAGGCGACCCTCACCTACGTCGCCATCGACGCGAACGGCCGCCCGCGCCCCGTGCCGAAGTGAGCGGGGAGGCGGTCGAGTTTGCCGCCCGCGACGGCTATCGCCTCGCGGGCACGCTGTACCGGCCGCATACGGCCAACCGCCGCGCGGTGCTCTTCAACGGCGCCGTCGGCGTGCGCCAGCAGTTCTATGGCGCTTTTGCCGCGTACCTGGCTGAGCGCGGGTTCACGGTCCTCACCTTCGATTATCGCGGCATCGGTCTGTCGCGCCGCGAACCTGTTCGGCACAGCAAGGCCCGCATTCGCGACTGGATGGAGCTCGACACGTCGGCGGCGCTGGAGATGCTTGCGCGCGCCGCGCCGGATGCGCGGCTTTTCGTCGTGGCCCATAGCTTCGGCGGCAACGGCCTCGGCCTTGCGCAAGGAATCGAGCGCCTCTCGGGCGTCGTGTTCGTCGGCGTACAGAGCGGGTATTGGCGCCACTGGAGCGGCCCCGGCCGCACCGGCATGTGGCTCCTCACCCATGTATTGCTGCCCGGAATCTCTCGGCTCTTCGGCTACGTGCCGGCGTCCGTGTTCGGCCAGGGCGAGGACCTGCCCGGGGGCGTCGCGCGCGAGTGGGCGAGCTGGTGCCGGCACCCGCGCTATGCGCCGGGCGTGACCGGGGCGCCGGGGTATCGCGGGCTTGCCGCCCCCATACGAAGCTACTGGATCACCGATGATGGCTATGCGCCGCGCGCGGCGACGGAGGCGATCCTGCGGGAGTACGCGTCATCTCCCGGCGAGATCGTGGCCGTGGACCCGGCCGCGCACGGCGGGCGCATCGGGCATTTCGGGTTTTTCCGGGAGCGGTTTCGGGGGACGCTGTGGGGGGACGCCGCCGATTGGCTCGAGGCTTGCTGATCCCCAACGCAGGCAGGGGATTGGCGACCACTCCAGGGACGCGCATACTGCTATTCACGTAGTCGCGTCCAGAGCGCCAAGGGAGGTGCCATGCGGCATTCGGCGTATGTGGTGATGGGCAGAGCGTTCGCCTTCGCTTGCATGCTCGGCTTGGGGACGGGTTGCGCCCCGATCCAGATTCAGTCCAATCCCGATGCCTTCGAGGTTCCGTTGGAGGCACCGCCCAAGCTCACAAGCCAGCAGACCGTCGACCTGGTCAACGCATACAAAGTCGAGACCGAGGCGAAGCTGTTTCTCGGCGGACCCGGCTGGGTCGGCGACCTCCGCCAATACACGCGCACGGCCATTACGTTGCTCGCACGCGAGCTGCGCAAGGTGGGCATCCAGACGGGACCGTCGCCCAAGACCATCCTCCTGAAGGTACACAGCGCGCAAGCTGCGCCGGGCGCCTTTCTCATTCCGGCCTCGCTCACGCTGGATGCCGAGTACGGCGACGGGACGAAGAGCTCGATACAGGAGTCGGACAACGCGAGCTCCGCCTGGCGGGCGGTGGACGGTGCCCTGGTTCGCGCCGTCGCGCGCTTGCTGGCCGACGAGCGGTTTCGAGCCTACGTCAACCGAGCGGGGCCAACCGTAGCGCCGAGCCCGCCGCCGCCTGCCGCGCGGACGGACGCAGGAATCGTCGTGACTGCCGCGGCCGTGCCCGCCACGGCGTTGCCTGCGGTCGGGACCGTATGGCAGTACGAGCATGTGGGACAGCTCTTCGCTCGCAGGAAGACTGCCGTGACGATCCGTGTTCTGCGGACCAGCGCGGATTTCGTCGAAGAATCGATCACGCTGGGAACACAAGGCGGCACGAGCGCGACTCGCATCGCGCCCGCTCGTCAGATACGCGTGGCCGATCAGGCGCTGGGGGCCGACTCGGCAATGATCGAGTTGCTCACGTACCCGCTCGTTGCGACGGGCGGCGCACCGCCCGCCGACGTCGCCGCCGTGGACGGCTACCCGACAGGAGGAACGGGATTCACGCCATGGAAGACCACGTTCTACGCCGATGAGTGGGAGCAGATCCAGGTGCCCGCGGGAAGCTTTCGAGCGCTCAAGCTGCGCATCAATGGCCAGCGCGAAATCATCGGCAATCAGATCGGCGCCATCGGTCGATTCAGCCTGGTGGTCTGGTATGCACCCGACGCTAAGCGCTTCGTCCGACTGGAGCACAAGGCCTGGTCCGGGGCCTATTCCACTCGCGACCAAATGGTCAACGACGACGTTGTGGAGCTAACCGCCTACCGCCCCCCTTCCTAGGCGAGTCCCGGAAACAACTGCTTCAACCCCACCGCCATGGTCTGCACTGCCATGGCGGCAAGCAGCAGCCCGAGAATCCGCGTGGCGACGTTCATGCCGGTCGTGCCCATGCGCGCGGCCACGCGGTGCGCCGCGCGCAGCGCGAGCCAGACCACGGCGCACACGATCGCGATGCAGCCGACGATCAGCACCCGGTGAGCGATCCCGCCGCCCTCGGCGGCGATGATCGTCGTGCTGATCGCGCCCGGCCCCGCGAGCAGCGGAATGGCGAGCGGCACGACGCCGCTCAGCTCGCCCTCCTCCATCTCGGCGGCCTCGGCCTTCGACTGGCGCACGCCGCCGGCTTGCGCGTTCAACATGGCGAGCGCCATGAGCAGCAGCACGAGGCCGCCGCCGACGCGGAAGGCCGGGAGGCTCGCGCCGATCAGCTCGAGCAGCGCCTCGCCGACGAAGGCGGACATCGCGAGGACGATGAGCACCGTGAGCCCGACGGTGCGCGCGAGACGGCGCCGCGCCGCGTCGTCGTGCGACGCGGTGAACGACAGGAAGAACGGGATGGCGAGGAACGGATCGACGACCGCCGTGAGCGTGACGACGAAGCGCAGGTACTCGGCGAGCCCGCTCACTTTTTCGCGGCGGCCGCCTGCGCCGCCTTGCGGTCCTCGTTCACTTGGGCGAACGCGGGCCGCTCGCCGAGCATCTTGAGATAGGGCTTCACCTGGGGAATGTCCTCGAGCGCGTCGCGCCCGTAGGCCATCTTGGTGGCGAGGCTCACGAGCGGCAGGTGCGCGAACGCCGCGCAGTCGGCGATCGTCAGGTCCTTGCCGGCGATGCAGGGGTCGAACTTCGCCACGGCCTTCAGCGCGCGCACGCCCTTGGCGACGTCCTTTTCCACCTGCGCCCTGGTCTCGTCGGAAAAGCTGCCGCCGAAGAACAGCCCCCCGTAGAGCCGGCGCACGACGAGCTCGAGGTGCAGCTCGAGGAACACCACGATCTCGCGCACGCGGGCGCGCGCGAGCGGATCCTTCGGCAGCAGGGGCTTCTGCGGATAGGCCTCCTCCAGGTACTCGAGGATCACGCTCGACTCGCAGAGCCGCTCGCCGTCCACCTCGAGGTAGGGCACCTTGCCCATCGGGCTCTTCGCCACGAACTCGGGCTTCTGCGAGGGCTTCGCGCCCGCGTCCTCCTCGAAGGCGATGCCCTTCTCGAGGAGCGCGAGGCGCACCTTGTTGTGGTAGTTGCTGATGCGAAAGCCGCAGAGCCGGATCACGTCTTGCCTCCCATGTGCTTCGCGTAGAGCTTCTGCATGCCGCCGATCCAGCGATCGTAGTCGGCGGTCTTCCCGCGCAGGTACTCGAGCACGCTCGGGTGCGGGAGGACGAGAAAGCGCTCCTCGCCCATGACGCGCACGATCTCGTCGGCGACCTGCTCGGCGCTGAGCGCCCCGTCCACGCCCGCCGAGCCGCCGTCGCCCTTGTACATGCCGGTCATCACCGCCTGCGGGCAGAGGCAGGACACGCGCAGCCCGCGGCGCCCGTAGGCGATCGCCAGCCATTCGGCGAAGGCGACGGCGCCGTGCTTGGTGACGCCGTAGGTCGCCGACTCGACGATATTGAGCAGCCCGGCCGCGGAGGCCGTGACGAGGAAGTAGCCCTCGCCGCGCGCCACCATCTTTTCCACCACGGCGCGCGCCGACCAGACATGCGCCATGACGTGGATCTTCCAGTTGCGCTCCCACTCCTCGTCGGGCGCCTCCAGGCCCCCGCGGGCGATCACGCCCGCGTTGGAGAAGTACACGTCGATGCGGCCGTGCTCGGCCTCGGCCTGCGCGACCACGTTGCGGATGTCGGCCTCCCTGGACACGTCGCAGGGCAGCGCGAGGCCGTTCACCTCGGCCGCCACCTTGCGCAGGCGGGCGACGTCGAGGTCGGCGAGCACCAGGCCCGCGACGCCTTCCTTCGCGAAGCGCCGCGCCGCGGCGGCGCCGATGCCGCTCGCGGCGCCCGTAATGACGACGACCTTGTCCTCGAGCCGCATGTCAGCCGCGCTTGCGGCTGGCGAGCGCCTCGGCCACCGAGGTCTGCTCGGCGATCTCCTGCTTGGCGATGGCGTTGCGGTGCACCTCGTCCGGGCCGTCGGCGAAGCGCAGCGTGCGCTGGTGAGCGTACATGTTGGCCAGGCCGAAGTCGTCCGAGACGCCGCCGCCGCCGTGTACCTGCATCGCCCAGTCGATCACCTTGCAGGCCATGTTCGGCGCGAGCACCTTGATCATGGCGATTTCCTTCCTCGCCTCCTTGTTGCCCGCCTTGTCCATCTTCCAGGCCGCATGCAGCACGAGGAAGCGCGCCGAGTCGATCATGATGCGCGCCTCGGCGATCCTCTCGCGCGTCACGCCCTGCTCGGCCACCGTGCGGCCGAAGGCGACGCGCTGCGTGGCGCGCTTGCACATCATCTCCAGGGCGCGCTCGGCCGCGCCGATCGAGCGCATGCAGTGGTGGATGCGCCCGGGCCCGAGGCGCCCTTGCGCGATCTCGAAGCCGCGTCCCTCGCCGAGCAGGATGCTGGAGGCCGGCACGCGCACGTCCTTGAACTCGATCTCCATGTGGCCGTGCGGCGCATCGTCGTAGCCGAAGACGCTCAGGTGGCGCAGGATCTTGATGCCGGGCGTACCCGCGGGCACGAGGATCATCGACTGCTGGTTGTGCCGCGAGGCGCTGTCGGGGTTGGTCTTGCCCATGACGATGTAGACCTTGCAGCGCGGGTCGCCCGCCCCGGAGGACCACCACTTGCGCCCGTTGAGAACGTAGTCGTTCCCCTCGCGCTTGATGTGCATCTGGATGTTGGTCGCGTCCGAGCTCGCCACCGCCGGCTCGGTCATCAGGAACGCCGAGCGGATCTCGCCGGCGAGCAGCGGCTCGAGCCACTGCTGCTTCTGCTCCTCGGTGCCGTAGCGCTCGATCGTCTCCATGTTGCCGGTGTCGGGCGCGGAGCAGTTGAACACCTCGGGCGACCAGGACACGCGTCCCATGATCTCGCAGAGCGGCGCGTACTCGAGGTTGGAAAGACCCTCGGGCGCGCGCTTGGAGTGCGGCAGGAAGAGATTCCACAGGCCGGCCTTGCGCGCCTTCGGCTTCAGCTCCTCGATGATCGGCACCGGCGTCCAGCGCTTGTCGCCGCGTACATGCGCATGGTAGGCGGCCTCGTTCGGATAGACGTGCTCGTCCATGAAGGCGATGAGCTTCTTCCTCAGCTCGTGCACGCGCGGCGAATACTCGAAGTCCATGACGTTCTCCTAGGCAGCCCGTTTCAGAATGCGCTCCACCTGCGCCCAGCCCAGCTCCGCCAGCGGCCGCGTGCGCGAGCCGGCCTCGCGCGCGTATTCGCTCGCGGCGGTGCCGTCCACCACGCGCTTGGCGATGCCCTGCGTGATCGCCGCGATGCGGAACAGGTTGTAGGCCATGTAGTAGTCCCAGGTGGAAGGCTCGATGCCCGCGCGGCCCGTGCGCCGGCAATAGCGCTCGATGTACTCGCGCTCGCCCGGGATGCCGAGCGCCGCGAGGTCGAGCCCCGCAATGCCGCGGAACTTCCCCGGCGCGATGTGCCAGCTCATGCAGTGGTAGGCGAAGTCGGCGAGCGGATGCCCGAGGGTCGAGAGCTCCCAGTCGAGCACGGCGAGGATGCGCGGCTCGCCAGGGTGGAAGATCGTGTTGTCGAGCCGGAAGTCGCCGTGCACGATGCAGGTCTCGTCTCCGGCCGGGATGTTCGCCGGCAGCCATTCGATGAGGCGGTCCATCTCCTCGATGCGCTCGAGCTCCGAGGCGCGGTACTGCTTGGTCCAGCGCGACACCTGGCGCGCGATGTAGTCGCCCGGCTTGCCGAAGTCCTCCAGCCCCACGGCCCGGTAGTCGATGCCGTGCAGCTGCGCGATCACGCGATTCAACTCGTCCCAGACGGCGCCGCGAGCTTCGCGCGTCATACCGGGCAGGGCCTGGTCCCAGAGCACGCGCCCCTCCACGCAGTCCATCACGTAGAACATCGTGCCGATGACCGACTCGTCCTCACACAGCGCCCAGGGCTTCGCCACCGGGAAGCCCACGCCGTGCAGCGCCTTGATCACGCGGTACTCGCGGTCCACGGCGTGCGCCGACGGCAGGAGCTTGCCCGGCGGCTTGCGGCGCAGCGCGTAGCGCCTCTCGCCCGCGGTGATGCGGTAGGTGGGATTCGACTGCCCGCCCTTGAACTGCTCGACCTTGAGCGGCCCGCGCCAATCGTCTATCTTCCCGCGCAGGTACCGCGCGAGCCGCTCGACGTCGAAGCGATGGCGCTCCTCGACCGGCTTGACGCCGATGAATTGATCGAACATGGGTGCCGCAAGGATAAACCGAATCGACAAGCCCCGGGGAGGAGCCATGACCCGCCGATTTGCAGTCAGCCACCGCGCGAAGTCGAAGTTCGTGCGCCGCGGCCTGCGCAACTACTTCGAGTACCGCGACCTCGGCATCCGGCGCGCCACGCGCGGCAAGGTCGTGGCGCACGTGATCCGCGCGCGCCCCGGCAAGGCGCCGCACGGCCAGTGGCACCGGCACGATACCGACGTGCAGTTCGTCTACGTGATCAAGGGCTCGGCGGTGTTCGAGTACGAGGGCATCGGTCGCGTGACCATGAAGGCAGGCAGCTGCTTCTACCAGCCGCCCGGCATCCGCCACCGCGAGATCCGGCATTCGAAGGACCTCGAGATGCTCGAGGTCGTCGCGCCGGCGCGCTTCAGGACGCGGGACGCGGCGCCGCCTGCAGCCAGAACGTCACGGGGCCGTCGTTCACGAGGCTGACCTGCATGTCCGCGCCGAAGCGGCCCGTGGCCACCTCGGCGTGGCGCGCGCGGCAGGCGCGCACGAAGGCCTCGAACAGCCGCTCGCCGTCCGCGGGCGCCGCGGCCGTCGAGAATCCGGGGCGCGTCCCGCTGCGCGTGTCCGCGGCGAGCGTGAACTGCGGCACCACGAGCAGCCCGCCGCCGATGTCGGCGAGCGAGCGGTTCATGCGCCCCTCGTCGTCCGGAAAGATGCGGTAGCCGAGCACGCGCTCGGCGAGGCGCTCGGCCTCGCGCCCGGAATCGCCCCGCTCCACGCCGACGAGCGCGAGTATTCCGCGGTTGACCGCGCCGAGGGTCTCGCCGCCGACGGCGACGCGCGCCCCGGCCACGCGCTGCACGAGGGCGATCACGCGACGATGTCGGGAATCAGCCGGTCGCGCAGCCGCGCGATCAGGTCCTTCAGCAGGAGCTTCTTTTTCTTCAGGCGCCGGAGCTGCAGCTGGTCCTGCAAGGGGTCGGCGGCGAGGCGCGCGATGACGTCGTCGAGGTCGTGGTGCTCGGTCTCCAGCGCGAGCAGCCGCGCCTCGATCTGCGCGCGCTCCTCGTCGGTCAGCGGCCGCTCGCTCACCGGCCGCGCGCGCGCAGGATGTCGCGGACGAGGTCTGGCGCACGCCCGCAGCAGTTGGTGAACCCGTTCACCGCTTTCATGGGCCTCGGCTTGGCATCCTAGCGCCTGCGCGACCGAGCGGCTAGGGGCGTCAGTACGCCCGCGGGCGGCGCAGGTGCTCCAGGCGATCGATGGAGCGCACGGTGAGCTCCCGCGCTTCGCCTTCCCGCTGCACGCGCAGCGTCACGTCCGCGCCGGCCGCGCCGCGCGCCCAGAGCCTGCGGTAGAACTCGGCGAGCGAGCCGACGCGCTCGCCCTCGACCGCGACGAGCAGGTCGCCCGGGCGCACGCCCGCGAGCTCGGCCGGGCCCTCGGGCGAGAGCCGCCCGACGATCAGCCGGCCGTGGAGCTCCTGCAGGTTCAGGCCGAGCCAGGGCCGCGCGGGGCGCGCCGCGCGCCCGCGCGCGACGAGGTCCTCGAGGATCGGGGCGACCACCTCGATGGGCACGAAGAGATTCCCGGGCACACGGGCGTCGTCGGCGCCCGCGTCGGGCAGCACGAGCGAGCCCACGCCGAGGAGCTCCCCCTTCGCGTTCAGCAGCGCGGCGCCGGACCAGTTGGGCACCGGTGGGTAGGTGACGATCGGCGCCTCGAGCAGATACTCCCAGCTCCCCGCGAACGGCCGGCGCGAGGCCACCTGCACGAGATGCACCGCCTCGGCGCCTCCCGCGCCGACGACCATGGCCGCGTCGCGCTCCTCGAGCGCGCGCGAGTCGCCGAACGGCATCGGCCGGCCGGCGAGCGGCGCGACGAGCCGCAGCAACCCGACGCCCGTCTGATGGTCGTAGGCGGCAAGCGTGGCCGGCGCGGACTTCCCGTCGCTCGCCGTCACCTCGATGGATTCGGCCTCGACGACGAGGTAGCCGATGGTGAGCACGTAGCCTTCGCGCACCAGCACGCCGCTGCCTTCGCGGCGCAGCCCGAGGCTCGCGGCGGTGCGCGCGTCGGCGAGGATGCGCGATTGCACGCGCACCACGCCGGAGAGCGTGGCTTCGACCTCCGCGTCGGACGGTGCCTGCGCGAGCGCCGGCGCCGCGGCAAGCGCGATCAGGGAGAGCAGCGCGCGCTTCACGGGTTCGCTCCGATCGCCGCGCGCAGCGCCTCCACGCGCTTGCGATTCACGTCGAAGTCGCGGCGCCCCAGGCGCGAGGCCGAGCGCACGTGCAGGAGCCCCGCGGCCTCTTCGAACGTAAACTCCACGTCGTCCACGAAGCCGAGCCACTTCGAGGTGAATTCCGCGTGCAGGTAGTTCGCGTCCTGCCGCACGACAGCGGCGCGTGGCATGGATTCGACGGCGCTTCGCGCCGCGGCCATCGCATCGGCCGTCGTTCCCCTGAAGGCAATCGGCGCCACGCAGCGCTGCGCGTCGTGCGGATCGGCCTGGCTGCTCACGCAGTTGAGCCGCCGGCCGCAGGTCGCGAGCCGCCCGTCCCGGAGGCCGAGGCTGCGCGGGCGCTGGCCGGCGAGCACGAGAGACCTAGAAGTCCTTGGGCGGCGGCGGGAAGACGGGCTTGCGCTTCTCGCGGTGCGAGGCCGCGCCCTCGCGCACCTCGGGCCCGGTGAAGCCGAGCATCTCCAGCGCCACCGACGCGTCGAACGTCGGCCCCGCCAGGCGCAGCCAGTTGTTCAGGCTGTACTTGGTCCAGCGCAGCGCCGTCTGCGCGCCCGAGGCGAGCTTGCGCGCGACTTCGAGCGCCTTCGCCTGCAGCTCGGCTTCCTCGCAGCAAAGCGACACGAGGCCGATCCGCTCGGCCTCCTCGCCCGAGACCTGCTCGCAGGTGAGGAGGTAGTACTTCGCCTTCGCCATCCCGCACAAGAGCGGCCAGACGATCGCTGCGTGGTCGCCCGCCGCCACGCCCAGGCGCGTGTGCCCGTCGATGATGCGCGCGTTCTTCGCGGCGATGGAGATGTCCGCGAGCAGCCCGGCGACCAGCCCCGCGCCCACCGCCGGCCCGTGCATCGCGGAGATCACGATCTTCGAGCAATTGATGAGGTTGTAGACGAGGTCGCGCGCCTCGCGCCAGACGCGCGCGCGCGTGTCGAAGTCCTGGATGATGTCCTCGATCAGGCTGAAGTCGCCCCCGGCGGAGAACCCCTTGCCCGCGCCGCGCAGGATGACGACGCGCGCCTCGGGATCGCGGTCCACGTCGCGCCAGATCTCGGCGAGCTCGGCGTGCATGCGGTGGCCGGCGGTGGAGAGCCGGCCGCTTGCCTCGTCGCCCATCACGATCTCGAGGATCCCGGGCTCGATCGTGCGGATTTTCAGCTCGCTGTACTTGGAGTAGTCCATGCGCGGCATTCTACAATTGCGCCATGGTCCTCACCTACGAAGAAGTCGCGGCGGCGCACGAGCGCATCCGCGCGGCGGCGAAACGCACTCCGGTGCTCACCTCGGGCACGATCGACGCGCTCGCCGGCGCGCGCGTGCACTTCAAGTGCGAGAACTTCCAGAGGATGGGCGCCTTCAAGTTCCGCGGCGCCTACAATGCGCTCTCGCAGCTGTCCCCCGAGCAGAAGACAAAGGGCGTGGTCGCCTTCTCCTCGGGCAATCATGCGCAGGCCGTCGCGCTCGCCGGGCGGCTGCTCGGCGTGCCGGCGGTGATCGTCATGCCCACCGACGCCCCGCCGGTGAAGCTCGCGGCCACGCGCGGCTACGGCGCCGAGGTGATCCTCTACGACGCGCACAACGAGGACCGGCAGAAAATCGCGGAGAAGCTCGCCGCCGAGCGCGGCATGACGCTGATTCCGCCCTTCGACCACCCCCACATCGCCGCCGGGCAGGGAACCGCCGTGAAGGAGCTGATCGAGGAGGCGGGACCGCTGGATGTGCTGCTCGTGCCCTGCGGCGGCGGCGGGCTGCTCTCGGGCAGCGCGGTGGCGGCGAAGCACCTGTCGCCGGGCTGCCGCGTGATCGGCGTCGAGCCGGCTGCGGGCGACGACGGCGCGCGCTCCTTCCGCTCGAAGAAGCTGGAGGTCATCGCAACGCCCGACACCATCGCCGACGGCGCGCGCACGGCCTCCCTCGGGCCGAAGCTCACCTTCCCGACCATCCTTCAGTGCGTCGACGACTTCCTCACTGTCACCGACGACGAGCTGTCGCAGAGCATGTTCTTCCTGTGGGAGCGCATGAAGATCGTGGTCGAGCCCACGGGCGCGCTCGCCGCCTGCGCGCTGTTGCAGGGAAAGCTGGACGCCCGCAGCCAGAAAGTCGGCGTCGTGATCTCGGGCGGAAACGTCGATCTCGCCTGGGCGGCGCGGCGGTTGCTCGCTCAGCCCGCTGCGTAGAACGCGTACCGCCGCTCCCTCCCCGTCTTCGACGCGTACATCGCCTTGTCGGCGAGCTCGATGAGCGCCTCCGCTTCGTCCGCGTCGTCCGGATACACGCTGATGCCGATGGAGCACGACACCCGCGCGGGCCCGCCGGGCAGCGCCACGGGCACCTGGATCATGTCGGCCACCTTCTCCGCGATCATGGCGGCGTCCTCGCTGCGGTCGAGCTCGCCCGCGAGGATCACGAACTCGTCGCCGCCGTAGCGCGCCACGGTGTCCGAGCCGCGCACGCTGGTGCGCAGGCGCGCCGCGAGCTGCGCAAGCGCCTGGTCGCCGGCGGGATGGCCGCGCGTGTCGTTGATCTTCTTGAAGTCGTCCAGGTCCACCAGCATCACCGCGAGCTTCTTGCGATTGCGCTTGGCGAGCTCCATGGCGAGCGCGAGGCGCTGCTGCATGGAAAGGCGGTTGGGCAGGCCGGTGAGCGCATCGTGCTGCGCCATGAAGCGCAGGTGCTCCTCCTGGTGGCGCAGCAGCTCCATCAGGCCCTCGCGCTCGGCGGCCTCCGTTCGCAGGCGCTCGTTCACGCGATTGAGCTCCGCGGTGCGCTCGGCGATGCGCGCCTCGAGCTCGCGCTCGCTCTCGCGCGTGGCGTCCAGCAGCAGCCGCTGCGCCTCCATCGCCTCGCCCTGCGCCGCGGCGCGCTCGCGGCGCAGCAGGTTGATGCGGTCGCCCAGCGCGAAGGACAGCAGCAACACGTCCAGGCCGAAGCCGACGTGCAGGCCGTGCAGGGTGACGACGTTGGTCGGCACCAGCGCGAAGTTGCGCAGCGCGCCCACCGCGATGAAGCCGAGCAGCGCACCCCAGGCGACGAGGAAGAAGCGCGCGGGCCGGTAGCCTTCGAGCAGCGCGCGCACGGCGACCGTGGTCGCAATTGCGGCAGTCACGAAGCCGAGCACCGAGATCGCGCGCAGCACGCCGCCGTAGTCGAGCGGCCAGCCGATGGCGGCGCTCGCCGCGAGCGCGAGCCCCGCGGCGACTACGGCGAGCATCGCGCGGCCCGCCTGCGGCGCGATACGCCGCATGTCGAGGAAGGCGTGCGCGAAGAGCGCCCCGAGCGCGAGCGAGAGCGCGAGCGACATGGCCACCGCGTGGTTGGCGGCCCAGACGCTGTGCGGCCACAGGTACTGGTAGGCGAGCCCGTCATAGCCGAGGAGAAACACGCCGAAGGCCGCCGCGTACATCACGTAGTAGAGGTACACGCGGTCGCGCACCGCGAAGTAGAGCATCAGGTTGTAGAGCACGAGCGCGATCACCAGCCCGTAGAACAGGCCGAGCACGAGCTGCGCGTCGCGGTCGCGCGCGGCGAAGGCCTCCGGCCGCCACAGCGTGAGCGGCAGGGTGAGCACGCTCTGCGACTCGGCGCGCAGGTAGTAGGTGTGCGCGCCGGCCGGTTGCGGGGCGGCGAAGCGAAAGACGTGGTTGCGATGCTTCACCTCGCGCGCGTCCCAGGCGAACCGGTCGCCCGCGACGCGCTGCCAGTAACGCGTCTCCCCGCCCGGCGGCGCCTCGGGGAGGTAGAGCTCGAGGCGATCGACGCTCGGATACGCGATCTCGAGCAGCAGCTCCTCGCCCGCGGGGGCGCCGCCCGGGAGGTCGAACCGCAGCCACCAGGCCGAGCGCGTGTAGCCGAGGTTGAGCGTACCGGCGCCGGCCGGCGCGAACCGCGACGCATGCGGCGCCGAGCGCACGTCCTCCAGGCGGAGCTTCCCGCTCGCGTCCTCGAGCACCTCGACGTGCGCGCCGAGCGACGCGCGGCCGCTCGCGTCGGGCAGCGGCGCGGGCCCGGCCGCCTGCACGGACGCGGAGATCAGCACGGTCAGCAGGGCGAGCGCGCGCGGCATGGAGCCGCGCATCATAGTCGGGCGCGCCGCCTGGGTTAAGATGCGGCGCACCATGCGAGCCATCGAAATCGACAAGCCGGGCGGGCCCGAGGCGCTGCGCCCCGTGGAGCGGCCCAGGCCCGAGCCCAAGCCCCACGAGATCCTGGTGAAGGTCGCGGCCGCGGGCGTGAACCGCCCCGACGTGCTGCAGCGCCAGGGCCTGTATCCGGTGCCGCCGGGCGCCTCGGACCTTCCGGGCCTCGAAATCGCGGGCGAAGTCGTCGCCTGCGGCAGCGCGGTCAAATCGTGGAAGGCGGGCGACGCGGTGTGCGCGCTCACGCACGGCGGCGGATATGCGGAGTACTGCGTGACGCCGGAGGTGCAGGCGCTGCCCGTGCCCAAGGGTCTGTCCATGGTGGAGGCCGCCTCCCTGCCGGAGACGTTCTTCACCGTCTGGTCGAACGTGTACGACCGCGGGCGGCTCGCCCCGGGCGAGACGCTGCTCGTGCAGGGCGGCTCTTCGGGCATCGGCGTCACCGCGATCCAGATGGCGGCCGCGACCGGCAATCGCGTCTTTGCCACCGCCGGCTCGGCCGAGAAGTGCGACGCCTGCGTGAAGCTCGGCGCGGAGAAGGCCTTCAACTACAAGACCGAGGACTTCGCCGCGCTGGTGCGCGAGGCCACGGGCGGCAAGGGCGTGGACGTGATCCTCGACATGGCGGCGGGCGACTTCGTGCCGAAGGAGCTGAAGGCGCTCGCCGACGACGGCCGGCTCGTGTTCATCGCCTTCCTGCGCGGCCCGAAGACCGAGCTCGACGTGAACGAGCTGATGCGCCGGCGCCTCACGCTCACGGGCTCGACGCTGCGCCCGCGGCCGGTAGAGTTCAAGGGCGCGATCGCCGCGAGCCTGAGGAGCCGCATCTGGCCGCTCATCGAGGCGGGCAAGATCAGGCCCGTGATCTACAAGACCTTCAAGCTCGAGGAAGCGTCCGAGGCGCACCGGCTGATGGAATCGAGCACGCACATCGGCAAGCTCGTCCTCACGCTCTGACATGCGGCGCGCCGCCGACGCGCTCCTCGTCGTCGACGTGCAGAACGACTTCCTGCCGGGCGGCGCGCTCGCGGTGGCGCGCGGCGACGAGATCGTGCCGCTCGTCAACGACCTCGCGCGGCGCTTCGCCGTCGTCGTGCTCACCCAGGACTGGCATCCCGCCGGGCATGCGTCGTTCGCCTCCAGCCACCCGGGCAGGAAGCCTTTCGAGACGAAGCGCCTGCCCTACGGCAAGCAGATCCTGTGGCCGGATCACTGCGTGCAGGGCACGCCCGGCGCCGCGTTCGCCGCGGGACTGGACATCCCGCACGCGCAGCTGATCATCCGCAAGGGGCACCACCCGAAGGTGGACAGCTACTCGGCGTTTCTCGAGGCCGACCGGAAGACGAAAACGGGCCTCGACGGCTACCTGAAGTCGCGCGGCGTGAAGCGCGTGTTCTGCGCGGGCCTCGCCACCGACTTCTGCGTGGCCTGGACCGCGCTCGACGCGCGCCGCTTCGGCCTCCAGGCCGCGGTGATCGAGGATGCCTGCCGCGCGATCGACACGGACGGATCGCTCGCGGCCGCGTGGCAGGCGATGAAGCGGGCGGGCGTCAGGCGCCTTTCTTCCGCGGCGCTGCTGTAGGCTCGGCGCCCGCCGCCTCGCGCTTCAGCCACTCGACGAACTCGGCCACTTCCGGCCGGCCCTGCGCGTTCGGCGACACCACCGCGTAGTAGGCGCGCGCTGGATCGGCGGTGCGCTCGAAGGGCGCGACGAGCTCGCCCGCGGCGAGCGCATCCTTCAGCAGCGGGATGCGCCCGAGCGCCACGCCGTGGCCGGCGATCGCCGCGCCGATGATCTGCTCGTAGCCGGAGAACGACAGCCGCCCGGCGGGCTTGAGATCCGTCAGGCGCTCGACCTCGAGCCAGGTGCGCCAGTGCAGCCACGGGTGCCGCGCGTCGGGATCGTCGTACTGCAGCAGCACGTGGTGGCGCAGGTCGGCCGGCGCCTTCAGCGGGCGCCGCGCGTCCTTCAGCAGCTTCGGGCTGCACACCGGGAAGACGCGCTCGCCGAACAGGCGCGCCGCGTTCGGCCCGGCGAGGCTCGCGGGCCCGTGGCGGATGGCCACGTCGAGGCCGTCGCGCTCGAGGTCCTGCACGCGGATGTCGGCGGCGATACGCACGTCCACGCCCGGATGCGCGCGCGTGAAGCTCGCGAGGCGCGGGATGAGCCAGAGCGCGGCGAACGAGTGCGTGGTGGTGACCGCGAGGCCGCGCCGGCCCGCGAGCGCGCGCAGCCGGTCGGTGGCGGCGCGCATCGTGGCGAGCACCTGCGCGGCCGCCGGGTAGAGCTGCTGGCCGGCGTCGGTGAGCGCGAGCGCGCGGTGGCGGCGCTCGAAGAGCGGCACGCCGAGCTGGCCCTCGAGCTCCTGGATCTGCCGGCTCACCGCCGATTGCGTGAGGTGCAGCTCCTCGCCCGCGCGCGTGAACGAGAGCAGCCGCGCGGCGGCCTCGAAGCCGCGCAGCAGGTCGAGCGACGGCAGCCTTACATTCCCTTTACTCATGCATCTCCTGCGTATTTCCCGTTTGAGCCGGCGGCGCACAGGATGCACCATGCTCATGCCAAACGCAATTCCTTGAACGCAGTTCCTCGAAGGAGACGGCCATGAGAATCGAACTGGAGCCCGGCGCCCTGCGGCTCGTGCCGGGCCAGACCTTGAAGGTGAAGGACGCCCTCGGCAGCGTAATCTGGGTGCGCGAGGGCAGCGTGTGGATCACCGAGGAGAACGTGCCGGAGGACGTGGTGCTCGAGGCCGGCCGCAGCTACCGGCTGTCGCGGCCCGGCCTCGCGCTCGTGCACGCCTTCGGCGACGCGACGGTGGCGCTGTCATGAGCCGCATCGATGTCGAAGCCCTGCAGGCCGCCGCGCGCCGCGAGCGCTCGGCGTTCGTGCACGCCTTGGTCGCCCGGTTCGCGGCCTGGCTGCGTTCCGCGCCTACAATACGCGCTCGAACCATGACGAGGCGCGAATGTTTAGGGACGGGCTGCTGAAGGGCAAGAACATCCTCATCACCGGGGGCGGCACCGGCCTCGGCAAGGAAATCGCCGAGAGGTACCTGCAGCTTGGCGCCAGCCTGTGGATCGCGGGCCGGCGCGGCCCCGTCCTCGAGGACACGGCGAAGGCGCTCACCGACAAGCACGGCGGCAGCGTGCGCACGCACGCCGTGGACATCCGCGACTACGCCGCGGTGGACGCGATGATCCAGCGCATCTGGGACGAGTCCGGCCCGCTCACGGGACTCGTCAACAATGCCGCCGGCAACTTCATCAGCCCGACCAAGGACCTGTCGCCGAACGGCTTCAACGCCATCGCCAACACGGTCTTCCACGGGACCTTCTACGTCACGCACTCGGTCGGCAGGCGCTGGATCGAGGGCGGGCACAAGGGCTCGGTGGTCTCGATCCTCGTCACCTGGGTGTGGACGGGCTCGCCCTACGTCGTGCCCTCGGCGATGTCGAAGGCAGGCCTGCACATCATGACGAAGTCGCTCGCCGTCGAGTGGGGCAAGTACGGCATTCGCCTCAACGCCATCGCGCCGGGCCCCTTCCCCACCGAGGGCGCGACCAAGCGGCTGCGGCCCGGCTCGAGCTTCGGCGAGTCCACGAAGGTGAATCCCATGCGCCGCGTGGGCGAGATGTCGGAGCTGCAGAACCTCGCCACCTTCCTCATGGCCGAAGGCTGCGAGTGGCTCACCGGCGAGACGATCGCCATCGACGGCGCCGGGTACCTCGCCACCGGCGCCTACTTCACCGAGCTCGACCGAATGACCGACGCCGACTGGCAGAAGGCGCGCGAGCTGATCAAGGCGCAGAACGACAGGGACCGCGCCGGCCGGTCCGCCTGAGATGGCCGAGAAGCCCGCCCCGCGCCCGGCCGCGACGCTGCTGCTGCTTCGCGACGGCAGTCTCGGGCCCGAGGCCTTCCTCCTGCAGCGCACGCAGAACGCGGCGTTCCTCGCCGGCGCGCATGTCTTTCCCGGCGGCGCGCTCGACAAGGCCGATCGCGACGTGCGCGTGCTGCGCCGCGTCGCCGGCATCACCGACAGCGAGGCGAGCGCGCGGCTCGCCGTGGAGACGGGCGGCCTCGCCTACTGGGTGGCCGCGATGCGCGAGTGCTTCGAGGAAGCCGGCATCCTGCTCGCCGAGGACGAGAGCGGCCGCGCGGTGGACGCGGGGCGCGCGACCGCGCTCGCCGGCTATCGCGGCCTGCTGCAGGCGGGCAAGCTCGCCTTCCACGAGTTCCTGGAGAAGGAGCGGCTCGTCCTGCGGGGCGGCGAGCTCGCCTACTTCGGCCACTGGATCACGGCGCCGGGGCGCGCTCGCCGGTTCGATACGCGCTTTTTCCTCGCGCTCGCCCCGGAGGATCAGGGAGGCGCGCACGACGGCACCGAGCTCGTCGCGAGCGCGTGGCTGCGGCCGCAGGACGCGATCGAGCGCGAGGCGCGCGGCGAGATGGAGCTCGTTTTCGCCACGAAGAGCACGCTCGCCGACCTCGCGCGCTTCGCGCGCGCGAAGGACGCCGTCGCGCAGGCGCGCGACATGGAAGTCGAGACCAATCGCGCCTGCTGGGCGCTGGGCGCGGACGGCGCACCGGCGCTTTTTCGCCGGCGCGACGCGCCGTATTTCGAGATCCACTGGAGCGACCCGGGGGAGAGCGGGCAGACGAGCGTCGCGCTCGCGCCGGGCGTGCCGAAGCGCCTCGATGCGTACGTCACGCGTGTCATCGCGCCCAATCCCGGCATGATGACCGGGCCCGGCACCAACACCTATCTCGTCGGCACCGAGGAGCTCGCGGTCATCGATCCCGGCCCCGCGCTCGACGAGCACATCCAGGCCGTGCTCGCGGCGGGCGCGGGGCGCATCCGCTGGGTGCTCTGCACGCACACGCACCTCGACCACTCGCCGGCGGCCGCCGCGATCAAGGCGGCGACCGGCGCCGTGGTGCTCGGCCGCCCGGCGCCGCCGCACCCCGGGCAGGACCAGACGTTCGCGCCCGACCACGTGCTGGGCGACGGCGACCGCTTCATGTTCGGCGGCCTCACGCTGCGCGCGCTGCACACGCCGGGCCATGCGTCGAACCATCTGTGCTACCTGCTCGAGAACACGCGCATGCTCTTCACGGGCGACCACGTGATGCAGGGCTCCACCGTGGTGATCAACCCGCCCGACGGCGACATGCGCGAGTACCTCGCCGCGCTCGAGCGGCTGCTCGCCGAGGACGTGCTCATCCTCGCGCCGGGCCACGGCTACCTGATCGGCGAGCCCTACCGCGAGGTCAAGCGCCTGATCCGCCATCGCCTCGCGCGCGAGCAGAAGGTGGTATGGGCGCTCGAGCGCCTGGGCGCGGCCGACGACGACACGCTGGTCGCCGAGGTCTACGACGACGTCTCGCCGCGGCTGCACGGCGTGGCGCGGCGCTCGCTGCACGCGCACCTGGAGAAGCTCGCCGCGGAGGGGCGCGCGCGCGCCGCGGAGGGACGCTGGGCGCTGATACAATCCTCGGCGGCCGCGTGATCCACGCCGGGAGCATCGCATGAGCAGCCACGAACAGACGTTGAAGCTGGTCACGAACCTCGACCGCGCGGCGATCGAGTCGCGCCTCGCCGGAATCCGCGATGCCGCAGGAGCCGCGGGCCTCGCCGACGTCGCGCAGGCGCTCGACGCCGCCCCCGGGGCGCCTCGCGAGGCGCTCGCGGCGGCGCTGCGTGCAGCGCTCAAGTCGCTCGCCGACAAGCCCGAGCACAAGTCGCTCGCCGCGCAGCTCGAGCTGGTGGAGATCAATCTTCCCAACCTGAAGTAGCGGCGCCTGGCGTTCGACTTCGACCTGTTCACGATCGGCGGCGGCTCGGGCGGCGTGCGCGCGAGCCGCTTCGCCGCGACCTACGGCGCTCGCGTCGCCGTCGCCGAGGACGGCCGCTTCGGCGGCACCTGCGTCAACGTCGGCTGCATTCCCAAGAAGCTCTTCGCCTACGCGGCGCACTACCGCGAGGACTTCGCCGTGGCCCGCGGCTTCGGCTGGACGCTCGGCGAGCCGCGCTTCGACTGGCGCACCCTCGTCGCGAACAAGGACCGCGAGATCGCGCGGCTGAACGGCATCTACGAGAGCCTCCTCGCGAAGGCGGGCGTCGCGGTCGTGCGCGCGCGCGCCCGCGTGCTGGACGCGCACACGGTGGAAGCGGGTGACCGGCGCTACACGGCGCGCCACATCCTGGTCGCCACCGGCTCCTGGCCGCAGGTGCCGCAGATACCGGGGCGCGAGCTCGCCATCACCTCGAACGAGGCGTTCTCCCTGGAGCGGCTCCCCCGTCGCGCGCTCGTCGTGGGCGGCGGCTACATCGCGCTCGAGTTCGCCTCCATCTTCAACGGCCTGGGCGTGGAGACGACGCTCGCCTACCGCGGGGACCAGCTGCTGCGGGGCTTCGACGGCGACCTGCGCAGCCGCATCGGCGAAGAGCTGGCGAAGAAGGGGGTGTCGCTGCGGCTGCGGTCGAACCCGGCGAAGCTCGAGCCCGGCATCCGTGTCGCCTACGAGGACGGCAGCACCCAGGAGGTGGACCTCGTCCTCTTCGCCACGGGCCGCAAGCCCAACACGGCCGGCCTCGGGCTGGAGGGCGCGGGCGTCGCGCTCGCGCCGGACGGCGCCGTCGTGGTGGACGCTTTCGGCAAGTCCTCGACGGACTCCGTCTACGCGATCGGCGACGTCACCAACCGGCTCAACCTCACGCCGGTGGCCACCGCCGAGGGCATGGCGGTGGCGAGCACGCTGTTCGGCGGCAAGCCGACGCCGTTCGATCACGAGAACGTGCCGACCGCCGTGTTCTGCGATCCCAATATCGCCACCGTAGGGCTCGGCGAGCAGGCCGCGCACGAGCGCTTCGGTCGGATCGACGTCTACAAGACCGCGTTCCGCGCGCTCAAGCACACGCTCGGCGCGCACGAAGAGCGCACGTTCATGAAGCTGGTCGTGGATGCTGCGTCGCAGCGCGTCGTGGGCGCGCACATGATCGGCCCCGACGCCGGCGAGATCCTCCAGGGCGTGGCGATCGCGGTGAAGCTGGGGGCGACCAAGGCGCAATTCGATGCCACCGTCGGCATCCACCCCACCGCGGCCGAGGAATTCGTTACCATGAGGGAGAAGGCGACCTCATGATGCTGGAAGCGCGCATCGAGAAGATGGTCGGCGAGCTGCAGGCGGCCATGAACCTGCCGCTCGCCATCGAGCTGTGGAACGGCAAGCGCTACGCGCTCGGCGAGCGCCCGACCGTGACGCTGCGCGTGCCCTCGGCCTCCGCCGTGCGCTACCTCGCCCACGCGGACATGGCCAAGCTCGGCGAGGCCTACGTCGAGGGCCACATCGACGTCGAGGGCCCGATCGGCGAGGCGATCCGCGCCGCCGAGAGCCTCGCGCGGCGCCTGAGCGGCGAGAAGAAGGGCCGGCTGCCCGGGCTGCTGCGCAACCAGCACTCCAAGAAGTCCGACGCCGAGGTGATCCGCTATCACTACGACGTCTCCAACGACTTCTACGGCCTGTGGCTGGACCGGCGCATGGCGTATTCCTGCGCGTACTTCCGGACGGGCGAGGAGACGATCGACCAGGCGCAGGAAGCGAAGCTCGACCACATCTGCCGCAAGCTGCGCCTCGCGCGCGGCGACCGATTCCTCGACATCGGCTGCGGCTGGGGCGCGCTCGTCATGCATGCCGCCGAGCGCTACGGCGTGAAGGCGCTCGGCGTGACGCTCTCCAAGAACCAGCACGCGCTCGCCAACGAGCGCATCCGGGCCGCGGGGCTCGCCGATCGCTGCGAAGTGCGCATCCAGGACTACCGCGACATCGCCGGCGAGGGCGCGTTCGACAAGATCGCCTCCATCGGCATGTTCGAGCACGTGGGCCTGAAGAACCTGCCCGTGTACTTCGGCGCCATCCGGCGGCTGCTCGCCGACGGCGGCATCGTGTTGAACCACGGCATCACCTCCGTGGACCCGGAAAGCCGCTCGGTCGGCCTCGGCGCGGGCGAGTTCATCGGCAAGTACGTGTTTCCCCACGGCGAGCTGCCGCACCTGTCGCTCGTCATCCGGGAGATGGGCGCGGCGGGGCTGGAGGTGATGGACGCCGAGACCTGGCGCCTGCACTACGCGAAAACCCTCGAGCACTGGAGCGCCCGGCTGGAAGCGAGCCTGGACAAGGCGCGCGCCTTCGCCGGCGAGAAGCGCCTGCGCATCTGGCGCACCTACCTCGCGGGCTGCGCGTACGCCTTTGCGCAGGGCTGGGTATCGATCCAGCAGGTGCTCGCGGTGAAGAGCCACGATCCGCGACGCAACCCCCTGCCGTGGTCGCGGGAGTACATGTACCCGCGCTAGCCCAGCGCGCGCAGCACGAGGCTCCCTCCGGCCGCAAGCAGCACCAGCGCCACCGCGCGCAGCAGCTGCTCGCGCGAGATCCTGAAGTAGACGCGCCGCGCCACGTACAAGCCGGCAAGCGCCGCCGGCACCGCGCCGAGCGCCGCGAGCCACACTTCGGGCACGAGCAGAAGCCCGGTGATGAGGAACGCGACCACGCGGATCGAGATGCTGGTCATCGTCGCGAAGCCCATCGTGGCGCGGAACTGCTCCTTCGTCAGGCCGCGCTGCGACAGGTAGATCGCGTACGGCGGGCCGCCCGCGCCGAAGAGCGCGCTGGTGACGCCTCCGGCGAGCCCCGCGGGCCAGGCCCAGGCCGGCGCGATGACGCCGCGCGACTCGCGCCGCGCGAGGCTGTAGAGCGCGTAGCCGAAGA
Source organism: Burkholderiales bacterium (assembly GCA_050246035.1). Taxonomy (GTDB): domain Bacteria; phylum Pseudomonadota; class Gammaproteobacteria; order Burkholderiales; family SG8-39; genus JAABQT01. The sequence goes on along the minus strand of JBFWWT010000005.1, from coordinate 22,325 downwards.
CGAACACGCCGAGCGCGAGCATGCCCGCGGCGCGCGGCAGGCTGACGAGCGCCGTGACCCCGAGCGCGGTGCCGGCGAGGATCATGGGCACGAGGCGCGTCCACTCGGCCTTCACCGCGTTCGCCGGCTTCTCCAGGCCCACGCTGAACGCGCAGGCGAAGTCGACGAGCGCGAACAGCGCCAGCGCGAACTGCAGCGGCACGAAGTGCGTGGCGAGCGGGATGGTGATCAGCGCCGAGCCGAAGCCGGTGAGCCCGAAGACGAGCGCGCCCCCGAACGCGATCGGGGCAAGGAGCAGCGCTTCGCTCAGACCTTCACCGCCGGATTGAGCGCGTAGCGGCCGGTGATCTGCGCGCTCGCCAGCACGAGCGGCCGGATCGCGGCGAGCAGCTCCGGGCCGCGAAACGCGCCGTCCACCGGGGCGCGCTCCGCGCCGAGCGCGTACAGCGTGAACACGTAGCGGTGCGCGAGGGTGTCGTTCCACGGCGGGCAGGGCCCGTCGTAGCCGAAATAGTCGCCCGCCATCTCCTTGTCGTTGGCGAACCACATCGTGTAGTCGTTCAGCCCCTGGCGCGTGCCGCGCGGCGCGGCCGGGCCGTTCTTGCCGCCGGCGGTAACGCCGCTCGAGAACTCGCCCTCGCGGATCGGGCCCGCGTCGGGCCTCAGGTCGACAAGCAGCCAGTGGTGGAAGACGGTGCGCGGCAGGTCGGCCGGGATGCTGCGGCCCTCCTGGTTGACGTCGTCCGCCTTCGAGGGCACGTCGGCGTCGTGGCACACGAGCGCGAGCGATCGGGTGCCCGCGGGCAGGCCCGACCAGGCGAAGTGCGGATTGCGGTTGTCCGCGAGCCGCACGCGGCTCGCGGCGTCGGGCACCGCGAACGCGCAGCGCCCCGGGATCGCGCCGCCGTCGGTGAAGCTTTCGCTGGAGAGAATCACGCCGCGCCTCCTTCCGGGACGATTATAAGAGCGCCGGCGTCGCAGCGATTCATGCGTTTCAGGCGCGGCAGGTAGCGCGCGTAGGGGATGCCGAAGCGCCGCTCGAGCGAGCGCGCGCGGCGGCGCAGCTCGTCCCACGACAGGCGCGCCGGCGCGCCCTTCAGCGCGATGACGATCACGTTGGGGTCGTAGAGCGCCGGCAGCGCGAGCGCCGCGCCGCCGAAGGCGCGCTCGACGCGCGCGATGCGCTCGTCGAGCTTCGGATCGTCGTTCATGAGGTTGAGCACGAGCGCGCCCGGCGCCTCCAGCGCGAGCCAGGCCGCGTCGAAGAAGTCCTGGCTGACGAGCGCCGCGGGCGGATGCTCGTCGTCGAAGGCGTCCACCACCAGCAGGTCGCAGCACTCGGGCGCGAGCGCCTCGGCGCCGTCGCCGATCTCCACCGCGAGCCGCGCGTCGTCCGGCGGCAGGTGGAACTGCTCGCGCGCCACGCGCACGACGCGCGGGTCGAGCTCCACGACGCGCGTGCGCAACCCCGGCAGCCGCTGCCAGAAGAACTTCACGAGCGAGCCCCCGCCCAGCCCGATCTTCAGCGCGCGCGCCGGGCGCGGGTGGAAGAGCAGGAACGCCGTCATGCAGCGCGTGTACTCGAGCTCGAGCGCGAACGGGTCCGACAGGCGCATCGAGCTCTGGATCGCCTCGCCGCCGACATGCAGCGTGCGCACGCCGCGCGCCTCGCTCACGGTGAGGGCGGGCCGCCGGCTCATGCGCCGTGGGTGAAGTGCCGGCGCAAGGCGAGCGCGAGACCCGCGCCCGCGAAGCACAGGGCCGCGCACGCGAGGATCGGCACGTCGTAGCTGCCGAACGCGTCGTAGCTCGCGCCGGCGAAGGTGGGGCCGATGAGCGTCGCGATGCCCGCGGCGGTGTACAGCGCGCCGAGGATCGCCGACAGGCTCTTCGGCCCGAACAGATCCATGCTCAGCGTCGGCGCGAGCGCGACATAGCCGCCGTAGAGCGTGCCGAAGCACACGGCGAAGGCGGCGAGCAGCCAGAAACTCTGCGCCGTCCACCAGACGAGGAACAGCAGCCCGAGCCCTGCGCCGATCGCCACCAGCGAGCGCGCGTGCCCGAGGCGCGCGGCCACCGGGCCCATGGCGAAGCGCCCGACGAGGCTGCCCAGCCCCAGCAGGCTGACCAGGGTGACCCCGCGCGCCTCCGAAAGTCCCACGTCCTGCGCGTAAGGCACGAGATGCACCATCGGCACAAAGAAGCCGACGCAGATGAGGAAGGCGACGGCGTACATGAGCCAGAAGAGACGGCTGCGCATCGCCTCGCGCAGGCTCATGCCCGGCAGCGAGGCGCCCGCGGCCGCCGCGCGCGTCGCCGCGCGCCCGCCGAGAAGCAGTGCCGCGGGCACCGCGGCGGCGAGCGCGAGCGTCATCAGGCCCAGGTAAGCGCCGCGCCAGCCCCAGAGGTCGATCCACCAGGCGGCGAGCGGCGGCATGAGGAGGTTGCCCGCGCCGATGCCGGAGACCGCGATGCCGCCCGCCAGCACGCGGTTGCGCGTGAACCAGTGCTGCACCGCCGCGACCGAGGGCACGTAGGAAAGTCCGATGCCCACGCCGATGCCGATGCTGTAGGTGGCGTAGACGACGAGGAGCGACGACGCGTGCGCCGCGGCCGCCAGCCCGCCCGCCATGAACAGCACCCCCGCGAGGCACACGCCGCGCGGCCCGAAACGGTCGGCGAGCAGCCCGCCCGGCACGCCGAAGGAAAACCACAGCAGCGCGCAGAGCGAGAACACGAGCGAGACGTGCGCGCGCGGCGCGCCGAACTCCACCTGGAAGGCCGTGAAGAAGGCGGCGAACGCGTAGGCGACGCCGAAGCCCACGAACATGAGGGTGAAGGCGCTCGCCACCACCACCCAGCCGTAGCGCGCCTCCGTCAGGCGAGCGCCCCGCGCGCGGTGATCGGCCAGAGCGCCTCGACCACGCCGTTGCGCACGCCCACGTACCAGTCGTGCAGGTTGATGGTGGGGTCGCAGTGGCCGGGCACGAGGAGGAGCTTCTCGCCGAGCGCGGGCGCGGCGGCGCCCTCGGCGATCGTGACGAAGCCGTGCTCGTCCGAGGCCTGGACGTATTCGAGCCCCGGGCGCGACCACACCGCGGGCATGCCCGAGTCGACGCTCGAGGCCTTGAGCCCCGCGTCCACGATGGCGCGATCGCGCCGCGGCCGGCTCATCACCGTGGCGTAGACGAATAGCGCGTGCGCGAAGCGCGGCAGCGGCGGCGCCCACTCGTTCTTCGCGTAGTCGGCGTCCATGAAGGCGTACGAGCCCGGCTGGATCTCGTCCCAGGCGCCGGTCTCGATCTCGAGCATGAAGGTGCCGCTGCCCGCCCCGGTGACGATCGGGCAGAGGACCGATTGCTTCTCGAGGAGCGCGCGCGTGTGCCGCACGGCGGCCGCCGCCTTGCCGATGATCTCCCGGCGCTCGGCGAGCGAGCGCACGTGCTGCGCGCGCCCGTGGTAGGCCTGCAGGCCCGCGAAGCGCAGGTGCCGGCACGCCGTGACGGCGCGCGCGAGCAGCATCGCCGGCTCGCCCGGCGCCACGCCGCAGCGCCCCATGCCGACCTCCAGCTCGACGTAGACGTCGAGCGTGGCGCCCGCCTGGGCGGCGGCGGCCTCGAGCGCCTTCAGGTTCTGCAGGTCGTCGACGCACACGCCGAGCTTCGCGCGCCGGGCGAGCGCGGCGAGGCGCGCGAGCTTCGAATCGCCCACTACCTCGTTCGACACCAGCACGTCGCCGATGCCGCCTTCCACCATCGCCTCGGCTTCCGACACCTTCTGGCAGCAAACGCCCACCGCGCCGAGCGCGATCTGGCGCTTGGCCACCTCGGGACACTTGCTCGTCTTCGCGTGCGCGCGCACGCGCGCCTTGCCGCGCGCCAGGTCGGCCATGGTCTTCAGGTTGCGCTCGAAGGCGTCCAGGTCGAGGACGAGCGCCGGGGTATCGACGTCCTCGAGCTTCCGGCCGATCTCTGCCGGGGGCTTCATGCCGGGCGCGCGCGCTGTGTCACGCCGTACCAGACGATGGCGATCGCGACCAGGGCGACCATCGGCAGCGCGAAGAGGTTCACCCGCTCCCAGCCCGCCGCGGTGACCGTGAGCCCGGAGGTGAAGGAGGAGATCGCCATCATGATGAAGATGGCCTGGTCGTTCGCCCCTTGCGCCTTCGCCATCTCCTCGGGCCGGTAGGTCTGCGTGAGCAGCGACGTGCCGCCGATGTAGAGGAAGTTCCAGCCCACGCCGAGCAGCACGAGCGAGACCCAGAATTGCGACACGGCGATGCCCGAGAGCGCCACGCCGATCGCGGCGAAGTTGAGCAGCGCACCCGTGAACATCACGGGCAGCACGCCGGCGCGCTTGATCAGCCCGCCGGTAAAGAACGAAGGCGCGAACATGGCCACCACGTGCGAGGAGATGACGAAGGCGGCGTCCGTGTAGGGATGCCCGCACACGCCCATGGCGATCGGCGTCGAGGTCATGAGGAAGTTCATCACCCCGTAGCCGATGGCGCCCGACAGTACCGCGACGATGAACTTGGGCTGCGCGGCGATTCTGGAGAGCGGCCGGCCGGTGCTCGCCTGCGCCTTGGCCGAGAGCGGCGGGATGCGGATGAAGCGCAGCAGGATCAGCGTCGCGACGGCGAAGCCGATCAGCGCGAGGTAGGCGCCGACGAAGCGCGGCTGCATCAGGTCCACGGTGTAGCGGCTCGCCGTCGGCCCGATGATCCCGCCCACCAGCCCGCCCGCGAGCACGAGCGAGATCGCGGTGCTCTTGAAGTCGGCGCTCGCGGCGTCGGCGGCGGCGAAGCGGTAGTACTGGCCGTAGGCGTTGTACACGCCGAAGACGAGCGTGCCGAAGCACAGCAGCCAGAAGCTCTGCGCCCACACCGCGCCGGCGCAGATGAGCGCGCCGACGATGCCCCACACGGTGCCCGCCGAGAGCCCGGCCTGGCGGCCGACGCGCCGCATGTGCAGCGACGCGGGCATCGTGGCGATCGCGCCGCCGATCACCCAGCAGGTCACCGGCAGCGTGGCGAGCGCCGCGCGCGGCGCGAGCGCGAGCCCCGCCAGCCCGTTGATCGCGATCAGAGTGGCGTTGTTGGTGAAAAGCAGCGCCTGGCAGGCCGCGAGCAGGCCGACGTTGCGGCGGGTACTGTTCATCTATACAGTATCGGGGATCCAGGCCATTCTAGAACGAATGCATCGGCTGCGCGGCGCGCTTTCGCAGATCCCGGGTCGCTTCGAGTCCGTCGGGCGCGAGGCGTTCGACGACGGCTGGACGCGGGAGGACGAGCCGGCACCGCCGCTCGCGACGACCGCGACCGTGGAGCGCGCGCGCTCGATCATCTCGAAGAACGATTCGCCGGACATCCCGTTCGAGCAGTCGATCAATCCCTACAGGGGGTGCGAGCATGGGTGTGTCTACTGCTACGCCCGCCCGAGCCACGCCTACCTCGAGCTCTCGCCCGGGCTCGACTTCGAGACGAAGCTGTTCGCGAAGACGAACGCCGCGGAGCTGCTGCGCGTGGAGCTGGCGAAGCCGGGCTACAAGGTCTCTCCCTTGGCCTTCGGCACGAACACCGACGCCTACCAGCCGGTCGAGCGCAGGTTCCGCATCATGCGCCAGCTGCTCGAGGTGCTCGCCGAGTGCGACCACCCGCTCACCATCGTCACCAAGTCGGCGCTGGTCGAACGGGACCTCGACATCCTCGGGCCCATGGCGAAGAAGAACCTCGTCAAGGTGTACGTCTCCATCGGCACGCTCGACCGGGTGATGGCGAGAAAGCTCGAACCGCGAGCGGCCAGTCCTCATCGGAGGCTGGACGTGCTCAAGGCCTTATCGAACGCCGGCGTGCCCTGCGGCGTGATGGTCGCCGCGCTCATCCCCGCGCTCACCGACAAGACCCTCGAGCAGGTGCTCGAGGAAGCCACGAAGGCCGGCGCGCGCGAAGCCGCCTACATCATCCTGCGGCTGCCCAACGAGCTGAAGGCCATCTTCAAGGAGTGGCTCTCCGCGCACTACCCCGATCGCGCCGGGCACGTCATCAGCATCGTGCGCCAGATGCGCGGCGGACGCGAGAACGACCCGCGCTTCCACGAGCGCATGCGCGGCACCGGCAACTACGCGGAGCTGATCGAGCGGCGCTTCGCTCTCGCCTGCAAGCGCTTCGGCTTGAACGGCCATGGGGGCGGTCGGCGCATGCCCGAGCTGGACTGCAGCCGGTTCGTGCCGCCCTCGCCCGCCGGCCAGATGAAGCTCTTCTAGATGCGCGCGCTCGCCCTCGCCGGCGGCTGGCTCTACGCGGCGGCCATCGTCTTCCTGTCGCTCACGCCCAGCCCGCCGCAGCCCGGCTTCGAGTACGGCGACAAGCTGGGGCATTTGCTCGCCTACGCGATGCTCATGCTCTGGTTTGCCGCGCTCCATCGGAGCCCGCGAGCCAGGATCGCCTTCGGCGCGCTCTGGATCGGGATGGGCATTGCCCTGGAATTCGCGCAGGGCGGCACCGACACTCGCAGCTTCGAACTCGCCGACATGGCGGCGAACGCCCTGGGCGTCGCCGCGGGCGCGGCGGCCGCGCTCATCCTCCCCAGAGCCGCAGGAGCAAGGGAAAAAGGAACGCCGTAAGCAGGCCGTTCAGGCCCATGGCGAGGCCGGCAAGAGCGCCCATCTTCTCGGAGACCTGGAAGGCGCGCGCGGTGCCGATGCCGTGCGCGGCGAGGCCCACCGCGAAGCCGCGCACGGCGTGGTCCTCGATGCGCATCAGGTTCAGCGTGCCGCGCGCGAGCACCGCGCCGAGGATGCCGGTGGTCACCACCAGCACCGCGGTGAGCGAGGGCAGCCCGCCGAGCTTCTCCGCCACGCCCATGGCGATCGGCGCGGTGGCGGACTTCGGCGCGAGCGACAGCAGCGTCTCGCGGCTCGCCCCCAGCAGCCAGCCGATGCCCACGGCGCTCGCCGCCGCGGTCACCGACCCGGCGAGGAGCGCCCCGCCGAGCGGCAGCAGGTTCCGCTTCAACGTCTCGAGGTTGGCGTAGAGCGGCACGGCGAGCGCCACGGTCGCGGTGCCCAGCAGGAAGTGCACGAACTGCGCGCCCTCGAAATACACGTCGTAGGGCGTGCCGGTGAACCAGAGCAGCGCGACGAGCGCCGCCACCGCGATCGCCACCGGGTTGGCGAGCGGGTTCATGCCCGCCTTGCGATAGAGCCAGAACGCCCCCTGGTAGGCGATGAGCGTCGCCGTCAGCCAAAGCAGCGGCGAGGCGGAAAGGTAGACCCAGATGTCGGCGATGCGCCCGCTCACCGCTGCAGCGCCTTCATGACGAGCGCCGTGACGGCGATGGTGATCACGGTGCTCGCCACCAGCGCGACCACGATCGGCACCCATTCGGCCCCGAGCCGGTGGAAGTGCAGCAGCACCCCGGCCCCCGCCGGAACGAAGAGCAGCGAAAGGTGCGCGAGCATCCCCTGGCAGCTCTCGCGCAGCCATCCGGGCGCCGAGCCCCGCGCCGCGAGCGAGAGGAAGAGTAGCAGCATGCCCACCACCGGCCCCGGCACCGGCAGCCCGGTGACGAGCACCAGCACCTCGCCCGCGAGCTGGTAGACGAGCAGCAACGTGAACGCGCCGAGCATCGCGCGGCCATCTTACGTTAGGCTCGGCGCGTGAGCACCCTGCGCGCGCAGCGCCTCCTCGAGGGCCCGATCCTCGCCACCCTGGCGCGCCTCGCGGCCCCCGGCGCGCTGCTCGCCCTCTTCCAGACCGCGGTATCGATCGCCGACACGCACTTCGTCGGGCGCCTGGGCACCGGGGCGCTCGCCGGGCTCGCGCTCGTCTTTCCGCTGGTCATGCTGCTGCAGATGACCTCCGCCGGAGCGATGGGCGGCGGGGTCGCCTCCGCGGTCGCGCGCGCGCTGGGCGCGGGCCGCGAGGACGCCGCGCGGCGCCTCGTCGCCCACGCGCTCGTCATCGCGCTCGGCGCCGGCCTCGTGTTCACGGTGCTGCTCCTCGGCCTGGGCGACGCGCTCTACGGCCTGCTCGGCGGTCGCGACGAGGCGCTCGCGCAGGCGCTCGCCTACTCTCATGTGCTCTTCGCCGGCGCGGCGCTCGTCTGGCTCGCCAACACGCTGGCGAGCGTGCTGCGCGGCAGCGGCAACACGCTCGCGCCGGCGGTGGCGCTCGCCGCGGCGGCGCTCGTGCACATCCCGCTCTCGGGCGCCCTCACGCTGGGCTGGGGGCCGGTGCCGCGCCTCGGGATCGCCGGCGCGGCGCTCGCCTATCTCGCCGCGTTCCTGCTCGCGAGCCTCGCCATGGGCGCCATGCTCTGGCGCGGCGGCCTCAAGCCCGGGCGCGAGCACTGGCGGCTCGAGTGGCGCGTGTTCCGCGAGATCCTGCGCGTCGGCGCCGTGTCGTCGCTCGGCGCCCTGCAGACGGTGCTCACCGCCGTGGTCGTCACCGGATTCGTCGGCAGCTTCGGCACCGCGGCGCTCGCCGCCTACGGCGTCGGCGTGCGCCTGGAGCTGCTGCAGATGCCGCTCGTCTTCGCCATCGGCCAGGCGCTCGTCGTGATGGTCGGCACGAACATCGGCGCGGGTCGCGGCGCGCGCGCCAAGCGCATCGCCTGGACCGGCGCGGCGATCGCCGCGGGCATCTCGCTCGCCATCGGCACGGTCGCCGCGCTCCTGCCCGCCGCGTGGATCCGCCTGTTCAGCGGCGACCCCGAGGTGCTGCGCGCGGGCACGCTCTACCTGCGCATCGTCGCGCCCTTCTACGTGTTCTTCGGCGCCGGCATCGCGCTGTACTTCGCCTCGCAGGGCACGGGGCGCATCGTGCTGCCGGTGCTCGCCGGCACCGCGCGGCTCGCGCTGGTGGTGGCGGGCTGCGCGCTCGTCGTCGCGCTCGGGGGGACGCTGGGCGGGATATTCGCCGTGATCGCGGCGGGCATGGTTGTCTTCGGCGCGCTCATCGTCGCCGCCGTGCGCGCCGGGCGCTGGGAAGGCTAGCCGAGGAACCCGATCAGCGCGTCGAGCACGGCGTCGGGGGCCTCGGTCATCAGCGAATGGCCCGGAGCCTCGAGCGGCAGCAGCCGCGCATCCGGCAAGGTTTTCGCGAACGCCGCCCCGCTCTTCGCGGGCGCCATCTGGTCGCGCCGGCCGAGGACGACGAGCACCGGGCAGGCGAGGCGCGCCGCGGCCGCCTCGCCGCCCGCGTACTCGTGGCAGGCCTTCAGGTCGTTGTAGAGCACGCCCGGCGCGAGCCGCTCCAGGCGCGCGAGCGACTCGCCGTACATGGACATGCCGGGATTGGGATTCGCGCCGAGCGCGCCCTGGTACGAGTGCCCCCAGATCGTTTCCATGTCGTAGGCCGCGCGGTCGTTGCGGCGCGCGGCGTCCATGAACGCCTCGCCCACCTTCATCGGGTACGCGATGCCGAGGAGCGCGATGCGCTCGACCCGGGCGGCATGGCGCGCCGCGCACTCCAGCGCGACGAGGGCCCCCATCGAGTGGCCCACGATGCTCGCCTTCCTGAGCTGCGCCGCATCCAGCACGCGCAGCACCCAGTCGGCCATCTCCTCGATCGTCGGCAGCGGCCGCCCTTCCGAGCGCCCATGCGCGGGAAAGTCGAGCGCGAGGACGTTCCGGCCGTGGTAGCCGAAGTAGCGGCTCTGCAGGCCGAAGATCGAGTGGTCGTAGCCCGCGCCGTGCAGGAACACGACCGCGGGCTTCGCCGGATCGATCGCGTGCGCCGCCGTATAGGCGAAGGCCGGGCGGCCGTCGACCGAGAGGATCACCTCTGCGACGCCTTCAGCGCGCGGCCGAGATCCTCCTCGAGGTCCGCGGCGTCCTCGAGGCCGATCGACAGGCGCACCGTGCCCGGCCCGATGCCGGCCTTCGCCAGGTCCGCGTCGGACATGCGGTAGTGCGTGGTGCTCGCCGGGTGGATGACGAGCGACTTGGCGTCGCCGACGTTGGCGAGGTGCGAGAAGATGCGCAGCGCCTCGATGAAGCGCTTGCCCGCCTCGCGCCCGCCCTTGATGTCGAAAGTAAAGACCGCGCCGCAGCCCTTCGGCAGGAGCTGCTTCGCCAGCGCGTGGTTCGGGTGGCCGGGAAGCTCCGGGTACACCACCTTCTCCACCGCCGCGTGCCCGTCGAGGAATTGCACGATGCGGCGCGTGCTCTCCACGTGGCGCGGCATGCGCAGGTGCAGGGTCTCGATGCCCTGCAGGATCTGGAAGGCGGTCATCGGCGCCATGCAGGCGCCGAAGTCGCGCAGCCCCTCGCGCCGCGCGCGCAGCAGGAACGCGCGCGTGCCCGATTCCTCCTCGAAATCCATGTCGTGGAATCCCGCGTAGGGCGCGGTGAGCTGGGGAAACCTGCCGCTTGCCTCCCAGTCGAAGCGGCCCGAGTCGACGAGCACTCCGCCGATGGCGACGCCGTGGCCGCCGAGGAACTTGGTCGCCGAGTGGTAGAGCAGGTCCGCGCCGTGCTCGAAGGGCTTCAGCAGGCAGGGCGTGGTGAAGGTCGCGTCCACGAGGAGCGGCAGACCCGCCTCGTGCGCCACCCTCGCCACCCCCGGCACGTCGAGAACTTCCAGCCCGGGATTGCCGAGCGTCTCGGCGAACACGAGCCGCGTGTTCGGGCGGATCGCCGCGGCGAAGTTCGCGGGCGTGGCGGGCGCGACGAAGGTCGTGTCGATGCCGAAGCGCTTCAGCGTGTAGGCGAGCAGGTTGTGCGAGCCGCCGTAGAGCGAGTTCGCGGCGACGATGTGGCTGCCCGCGTCCATGAGCGTGGCCACCGCGAGGTGCAGCGCCGCCTGGCCCGAGGCCGTCGCGATCGCGCCCACGCCGCCCTCGAGCGCGGCCATGCGCTCCTCGAGCACCGCGACCGTCGGATTGGAGATGCGCGAGTAGACGTGGCCCGCGCGCTCCATGTTGAAGAGCGAGGCCGCGTGCTCGCTGTCGCGAAAGACGTAAGAGGTGGTGGCGTAGATCGGCACGGCGCGCGCGCCGGTCGTCGCGTCGGGCGACTGGCCCGCGTGCAGGGCGAGCGTGTCGAAGCCGGGGTACTTGGGGCCGGGTCCCGCCACTGCGCCGGCTCTCTAGTGCAGGTTCTTGCGCGAGGGACGCGTCGCGTACTCGAAGGCGCGCTCGGGCTGCGGCTTGGCGCCCGAGGACTTCTCCTTCCAGTCGCGGTCGAAGAGCTGGTTCACGAGCGCCGTGACCTCGGCGATCCTGCTCTTGTCAAACTGGCGCTCGAGGAGCGCGGTGACGTCCTCGATCATGCAGCGGCGCTGCGCCTCGTGGATCGCCTGCGCCGTCGGCCCGACGAACAGCAGGCGCGACTCCTGGTCGCCGTTTTCGTGATACAGCGTCACGTCCACCTCGACCGCCTCGTAGCAGTAGGGCCCGAGGCTGTCGAGCGCGGCTTCGAGCGCGGCGTGGAAGCTGCGCCCGATCTCGCCCGTCCAGCATACGAGCAGCATCAGCTCCTTTTCGTCGAAGCGGATGCCGAGCTCGTCGGCCTCCAGGCTCTTCACCTCGGCGAGCGTATCGGCGTCCAGGTACTCGAGCAGGGGCGCGAGCGCCAGCTCGAGCTGCTTGCGGGAGACCCCTTCGAGGATGGGGATGTCGGCGTGCACGTGGACTTCGAGCCGCATGAGACGAAACCTCACAGAACGGGCGTGCAGTTTATCACGCGCGGGGGACAACTTTTCCGCGGAATCGGCGTCCAATGCAATGCATGGGCGCGCTCAACATCCTCTACGAAAGCGACTGCTTCCGCGTCGCCGAGTTCGGCGCCGCGGGTATCGAGCTCGTGGACAAGCAATCCGGCCGCAGCGGCTTCCTCGAGGGGCCGGTGGCCGCGCGCCTGCTCGCCGATTTCGCCCGCCTCTCCGCCGCCGACTCCGACGAGGAGGCCGTGGACGACTGCCTCGGCGACTACCAGGCCCTGCTCACGCAGCGCATCCGCCTGCACTGAGCCGCTAGAATCCCCGCACCCATGGTGCGGCCGGACTACTCGGGCGGAGGCTTCGCCAATCTCATCGCTTCGATCGTCGCGGCCTGCGGCGGCGTGCCGCGCCACGCACCGCTCGCTGCCCTGCCGGCTCGCGAGCTCGGGGCGGCGCGCCATATCGTGCTGCTGCTCATCGACGGCCTGGGCGAGCGCTATCTCGCGCGCGAGGGCGCGGGCGGCGCGCTCCTCGCGCACCGGCGCGGCGCGATCACCTCGGTGTTTCCCTCGACCACGGCGAGCGCCGTCACCACGTCGTTCACCGGCTGGACGCCGCTCGAGCACGGGCTGACGGGCTGGTTCACCCTCTTCGGCGAGGCGGGCTGCGTGGGCGCGCCGCTGCCCTTCCAGCGCCGCGGGGAACGCGCGCCGCTGCCCGCGGATCCCGCGCGCCTTTATCGCGCGACATCGCTTTTCGACGGCCTCGCGCGCCGCTCGATCGTCGTCTCGCACCGCTCGATCGCCGACTCCCGCTACAGCCGGCACCACGGCGGCCGCGCGGAGCGGCTCGCCTACGACACGCTGGAGGGCCTCGTCGAGACGATCGCCGCCGCCGCGCACGGCGGCACGGCCCCCCTCTACACCTACGCCTACTGGCCGGAGTTCGACGCGCTCTCGCACCGCCACGGCAACGCGAGCGCCGAGGCGCGCGCGCACTTTCGGGCGCTCGACGCGGCCTTCGGCGAGCTGCTCGAGCGCCTGCGCGGCACCGGGACCACGGTCGTCGCGACCGCCGACCACGGCTTCGTCGACAGCGAAGGCGCCGACGCCCTCGATTTCGCAGACGCGCCGGGCCTCGCCGGGCTGCTGCGCTATCCTCTGTGCGGCGAGAGCCGCGTGGCCTTCTGCCACGTGCAGGGCGGCCGCGTCGGGGAGTTCATGGCGCGCGCGCGCGACTGGCTGGGAGAGCGCGCGCGCGTGTGCCCGAGCCGCGAGCTCGCCGCCGAAGGCTGGTTCGGCCCGGGCGATGCGCATCCGCGCCTCGCCGAGCGCATCGGCGACGTCGCGCTCGTCATGCACGGGCGCACGACGGTCAGGGACTGGACGCCCGGCGAGCCGCGCCACCGCCTCGTCGGGCATCACGGCGGCACGAGCGAGGACGAAATGTTGATTCCACTGATCGTGGGGAGCGCATGAAAGCAAAGACGAACGGCATCGAAACCAACTACGAACTGCACGGACGCGAAGGCGCGCCCTGGCTCGTGCTCAGCCACTCGCTCGCGTGCAGCGTGCGCATGTGGGATCCGCAGATCGAGGCGCTGAAAGGCAGCTACCGCATCCTCGCCTACGACACGCGTGGCCACGGCGGGAGCGGGGCCCCGGAAGGCCCCTACACGCTCGAGATGCTCGCCGACGACCTGAAGGCGCTGCTCGATGCGCTCGGCGTGAAGAATCCGCACTACTGCGGCCTGTCGATGGGCGGCATGATCGGACAGACCTTCGCGCTCAAGTACCCGGGCGTGTTCAGGACGCTGATGCTCGCCGATACCACCAGCCGCTACCCGGCGGAAGCCGGGCCGCTCTGGGAGCAGCGCATCGCCATCGCGCGCGACAAGGGCATGCAGCCCCTCGTGCAGCCGACGCTCGAGCGCTGGTTCACCGAGAGCTTCCGCCAGTCCAACCCCCAGCCGGTCGCGGCGATCGCCAAGCTCATCGCCTCGACGCCGGTCCCGGGCTACGCCGGCTGCTGCCAGGCCATCCCGAAGATCAACGTCACCGATCGCCTCAAGGAGATCAAGGCGCCGGTCCTCGTCATCTGCGGCGACAAGGACCCCGGCACGCCGCCCGCGATGGCACGCGAGATCCACGAGAACGCGCCGGGCTCGAAGCTCGTCATGATCCCGAACGCGGCGCACCTGTCGAACCTGGAGAGCCCGGCGGCGTTCACGCAGGCGATGCAGGAGTTCATGGCGGGGCACTGAGCGCGGAGGACACCCTGTCCCTCATCGACACCGAGTCCGCGCTGCGCGCACTCTACGCCGAGCCGGGCGAGCGCGCCGTGCGCAAGCAGCTCGACCGGCTGGACGCCCACTGCCGGCGCTTCATCGCGCTCTCGCCGTTCCTCGTGCTCGCGAGCGCGGACGAGTCGGGCCGCGCGGACGCCTCGCCGCGCGGCGGCGAGCCGGGATTCGTCAAGGTGCCGGACGAGCGCAGCCTCGTCATCCCCGACTCCAAGGGCAACAACCGCCTCGATTCGCTCGCCAACCTGATCCGCCGGCCGGGGGTGGGGCTGCTCTTTCTCATCCCGGGCGTGGACGAGACCCTGCGCGTGAACGGCGAAGCCGCGATCAGCACGGACGCCGCGCTGATCGAGCTTTGCGATGCCGGCCGCCATCGCCCGAAGCTCGTGCTGCGCGTCGCGGTGCGGGAGGCCTACCTGCATTGCGCGAAGTCGCTCATGCGCGCGAAGCTCTGGGATCCTGCGGCGAAGAACGAGCGCAGCGTCCTGCCGAGCATGAACCAGATGATCAAGGACCAGCTCGGGCAGGCCGGAGAGCCCGAGAGCGAAGAGGCGATGCGCGCGCGCTACCGGGAGGACCTCTAGCCGCCGTGCGCGGCGCGCGAGTCCTCCGGCGCCTGCGCGCGCTCGGTCATGCCGTAGTCCCGGATGACACCGGCCACGCGCAGCCGGTAGTCGGCGAACATCGTCCCGCGACCGGCCGCCTGCGTGCGCCGGTGCTCCTCCGTGTTGCGCCAGCGCCGCACCGCCTCTTCGTCGCGCCAGATGGAAAGCGACAGGATCTTGCCCGGCTGCGTGAGGCTCTCGAAGCGCTCGATGGAGATGAAGCCGTCCATTTTTTCGAGGAGCGGCTTCAGCCGCGCGGCGGCGTCCAGGTAGGCGTTTCGCTTTTCGGGCTTCGGTACGACTTCGAAGATGACGGCGATCATGCGGGCTCCCGGTTTTGCGCGAGAATACGCCGATCCGCGATTCCGCAACGAAAAGGGAGAATTTCATGCCCAAGGCCTATTGGATCAGCGCGTATCGCGCCATCAAGGACCCCAACAAGCTCGCCGCGTACGCCAAGCTCGCCGGCCCCGCGCTCTCGGGCAACGGCGGCCGCTTCCTCGCGCGCGGCGAGCCGGCGAAGGTGTACGAGCTCGGCCTGAAGCAGCGCACGGTGCTGCTCGAGTTCGACAGCGTCGAGCAAGCGATGGCGGCACACGACAGTCCCGCCTACCAGGAGGCTTTGGCGGCGCTGGGCGACGGCGCCGAGCGCGAGATCCGCATCATCGAAGGCGTTTAGAGGTCACACCATGTTTCTCGGCACCGACCTGCCGATCATCCAGGCCCCCATGGCGGGCTCGCAGGGCAGCGCGCTCGCGATCGCCGTATCGAACGCGGGCGGCCTGGGGTCGCTGCCCTGCGCGATGCTCGATGGGCCGGCGATGCGCAAGGAATTGGAAGCGATCCGCGCGCAGACGAATAAGCCCTATAACGTCAACTTCTTCTGCCACGCGCAGCCTGCGCCGGATGAAGCCCGCGAGGCAGCCTGGCGCGCAACGCTCGCGCCGTACTACAGGGAATTCGGCATCGACCCGGCCTCGATCGCCACCGGACCCGGCCGGCTCCCGTTCAGCAAGGAAGCCGCGGACGTGCTGGAAGCATTCAAGCCCGCGGTGGTGAGCTTTCACTTCGGGCTGCCCGCGCCCGAGCTCGTCTCCCGCGTGAAGCGCTGGGGCGCCAAGGTGCTCGCCTCCGCGACCACGGTGGACGAAGCACGCTGGCTGGAAGCGCACGGCGCGGACGCCGTGATCGCGCAGGGCCTGGAGGCCGGAGGCCACCGGGGCATCTTCCTCTCGGAGGACCTGAACACGCAGGTGAGCACGCTCGCGCTCGTGCCGCAGGTCGTCAAAGCGGTGAAGGTTCCGGTCATCGCCGCCGGCGGCATCGCCGATCGCCAGGGCGTGGCCGCGGCGCTCGCGCTGGGGGCCTCCGCGGCCCAGGTCGGCACCGCATACCTCCTTTGCCCCGAGGCGACCACGAGCAAGGTGCACCGCGCGGCATTGAAGTCCGACGCGGCGCGCGTCACCGCGCTTACCAACCTCTTCACCGGCCGGCCCGCGCGCGGCATCGTCAACCGCCTCCTGCGCGAGCTGGGACCGATGAGCACGAAGCCGCCCGCCTTCCCGCTCGCCAC
>JBFWWT010000005.1:0-6080 GCA_050246035.1 Burkholderiales bacterium | reverse complement strand
CCGCGTCGTCGTCACCGAGTGGCGCTTCGCGCCCGGCGCCGAGACCGGCCACCACGTGCATGCGCACGACTACGTCGTGGTGCCGCTCGTCACCGGGAAGCTCCGGCTCGAGGAGCCCGACGGCGTGCGCGAGGTCGAGCTGCAGGCGGGCGCGTCGTACGCGCGCCCGAAGGGCGTCGCGCACAACGTGATCAATGCGAACGACTTCGAGTTCCGCTTCGTCGAGATCGAGCTGAAATGAGTCTCGCCCGCCGCACCGCCCTGGTCACCGGCGCCTCGCGCGGCATCGGCAAGGCGGTCGCAATTGCGCTCGCCGAAGCCGGCGCCGACGTCGCGGTCAACTACCTCGAGCGCGACGCCGAGGCCGAGGCCGTCGCGCAGACGATCGGGAAGCTCGGGCGCAAGGCCGTCGCGCTGCAGGCCGATGTGTCGGACGCGAAGTCGGTGGCGAGCCTCGTGGCGCGCACGGAGTCCCTGCTCGGCCCGGTCGACATCCTCGTCAACAACGCCGGCATCGCGCTGCGCCGGGGCCTCGACGACCTGACCGAGGCGGACTTCGATCGCACCCTCGCCGTCAACCTGAAGTCGGTCTTTCTCTGCACGCAGGCGGTGCTGCCCGGCATGCGCCGGCGCCAGTGGGGGCGCATCGTCAACGTCTCCTCGGGCGCGGCGCGCGGCGCGGGCTCGATCGGCGCGCACTACAACGCCTCGAAGGCGGGCCTGGAAGGACTGACGCGCGGCTACGCGGCGCGCCTGGCGAAGGAAGGCGTCACCGTGAACGCGGTCGCGCCGGCGCTGATCGACACCGAGATGATGGCGGCGCAGCGCGAGCAGATGGCGGCGCGCGTGCCGGTCGGGCGTCTGGGCGGCGTCGAGGAGGTGGCGGCGATCGTCGTCGCGGTGGCGGCGAACGCCTACGTGACCGGCGAGACCGTCCAGGTGAACGGCGGGCTCTACTTCAGCTGAGCCGGCGCGCCTGGCGGCCGATGCCGGCGAGGCCGCGCTCGAAGATCTCCGCCGACTGCTCGAGCACCGCCGCGCGCCACTTCGGGTCCGCGGGATAGTAGGTCTCGCAGATGTGCGCCTGAGTCTTGCGCGCGAGCGCGGGGTCGCGCTCCCCGTGGTACTTCAGCCACCGCCCCGCCATGTTGGCGCGCTGGATCTCGACGCGCGGCAGCGTGCCGAACTCGACCACCACGCCGGTGACCTCGGCCTTCGGCAGCATTTGCGCGAACGCGTCCACGAGGATGCCCTGGTAGTCGGCGAGCGCCTTGTGCGTGATGCCCGCGCCGTTCACGGCGCGCTCTCCCCACCACTCGCGCGCGCGCTCGCGCGCCTTCGAGCCCTCGGGGTGGAAGCAAAGGTACACGTGCTCGCACCACGGCCCGATGCCGGTGTGCAGGTCGACGATCGCCGCGTGCTTTGCATGCGCGACGTGCTTCACCACCGCCTCGCGGAAGGCGTAGTTCGCCCACTGCTCGCGGTGCCCGCCGAAATAAAGGCCGTCGGCATGCGAGAACTGCCCGCCGTTGAACGCGGTGGAAAACGCCTTCTCGCCCATGCGCGCGCGCAGCTCGTCGAGGCGCCGGAACACTTCGGCCTGCGTGGCGTCGTCCCATGTCTCGGGCGTGACGATCGGGTGCACCTCGGCGTAGCCCGGGTTCTCCGGGTAGGGCCTGCCGTGGTCGAGGAAGTTGCGGTTCAAGTCCACGTTCTCCTCGGTGCCGCGCGCCTTCCAGGCGAAGCCCCAGGGGTTGTGCGCGTGCAAGAAGACCATGGCGGTGCGCGCGGGCAGGCGTTTCGCCCAGCCCGAGCCGAGCCACGCGGTCTGCGCCGCCGAGCCGGCGAAGCCCTCGATGCCGTGCGTGCCGCTGCCGACCACGAGCACGCGCTCGGCCTGCTCCGGCCCCGCGACGGCGACGTCGAGGCACAGCGGCTCGCCCGCAGGGCCCTTCAGGGTCGGGTGGCGGAACTCGTAGACCCGGGCGCCGGAGGCGCGCGCCGCGTCCACGAACTTGCCGCGCGCCTGCAGATAGGACCCGGAGAAGGCCGCGAGCTCAGGCATCGATGCCCTTCCAGCGCGCGAGCCTGGGCGAGTGGATGCCGAAGAGATCGAGCACGCGGCGCACGGTGTGCGCGACGAGGTCGTCGATCGATTTCGGCCTGGCGTAGAAGGCGGGCACCGGCGGGAAGACGACGCCGCCCATCTCCGTCACCTGCACCATGTTCCTCAGGTGCGCGAGGTTGAGCGGCGCCTCGCGCGGCAGGAGCACGAGCCGCCGGCGCTCCTTGAGCACCACGTCGGCGGCGCGCGAGACGAGGTCGTCGGCGTGCGCGTGCGCGACCGCCGCGAGCGTCTTCATCGAGCACGGCGCGATCACCATGCCCGCGGTGAGGTACGAGCCGCTCGCGATCGCCGCGCCGATGTCCTTGGGGTGGTAGGCGCGGTGCGCGAGCCGCTCGATGTCGCGCCGCCTGAGGCCGAGCTCCTGGTGCGCGTTCAGCACGCCCGCGTCGGTGAGCACGAGGTGCGACTCCCAGCCCTTCAGCGCGCGCAGCTCCTCCAGCAGGCGCACGCCGTAGGCCGCCCCCGTGGCGCCGGTGATGCCGACGATGAGCCGTTTCGCCGCCATGCGCCAAGCTTAGCCCAAGACGCCCCTACAATCCGCCGGTGCACCCGCGGCTCCTCCTGGTGGTGTTCTGCCCCTTCGCCGCGGGCTACTTCCTGTCGTTCTTCTTCCGCAACGTCAATGCGGTGATCTCGCGGGACCTGGCGGGCGAGTTCGCGCTCTCGAGCGCCGACCTCGGCTTCCTCACCTCGATGTACATGCTCGCCTTCGCCGCCTTCCAGCTGCCGCTCGGCGTGCTGCTCGATCGCTACGGGCCGCGGCGCGTGGTGGCCGGCCTCATGTGCGTGGCGGGCACGGGCGCGCTCGTCTTCGGGCTGGCGCAGGACTTCGTGACGCTCTCCATCGGGCGCGCGCTCATCGGCCTGGGTGTCTCCGGCGGGCTGATGGGGGCGATCAAGGCGTTCTCGCTCTGGTTTCCGCTCTCGCGCCTGGCAAGCCTGAACGGCCTGTACCTCGCCGTGGGCGGGTTGGGCGGGCTCTCGGCCACGGCGCCGGCCGAGGCCGTGCTCGGGCCGTTCGGCTGGCGCGTGCTCTTCTACGGCCTCGCGGCGGCCTCCCTGGTCGCGGCCGCGCTCATCTTCCTCATCGTCCCGGAAAAGCCCCTGCCCGGCCATGGCCAGACGCTGCGCGCGCAGATCGCGGGCTTCGGCCGCATCTTCGCCTCGGTCCCGTTCTGGCGCATCGCGCTGCCGCTCGTCGTGTGCCACTCCGGCTACCAGGCGCTGCAGGGCCTGTGGCTCGCGCCGTGGCTCTACGACGTCGCGGGCCTCGAGCGCGGCGCGATGGCCAACCTGCTGCTCGCCACCGCGATCGCCTACACCGTGGGCTCCGTGTTCTTCGGCGTCTCGAGCGACCGCCTGGCGCGCGCCGGCATCTCGCGCATGGCCGTGTTCAAGGCGGGCGCGGTCGCCTCGTTCGCCATGTTCGTGCTGCTCGCCGCGGGCGTGACCTCGGGCCTCGCCGTCATCCTCTTCGTCTACGGCTTCACGGCCATTTCCGCCGCGCTCGCCTATGCGCTGCTCACGCCGCTCTTCCCGCCCGAGTACACGGGACGCGTGAACACCGCCTCCAACGTCATGATGTTCGGCGTGTCGTTTCTCTTCCAGTGGGGCATCGGCGTCGTGCTGCGGCTCTATCCCGCGGCCGACGGGCGCTACGCCGCGGAAGGGTACGCGGCGGCCTTCTGGATCCTCGCCGGCTTGCAGGCGGCGGTCCTCCTGTGGCTGCTGCCGATGCGCCTGAAGCAGTAGACTCGCGTGCAAGGAGGAGGAAAGCCATGTTCCAGACCACCATCGCTGGCAGCCTGCCCAAGCCCTTCTGGCTCGCCGAAACCGACAAGCTCTGGCCGTCGTGGAAGGCCGCGGGCGAGGACCTCGCCAAGGCCAAGCGCGACGCGACGCTGCTGTGGCTGAAGGAGCAGGAGGACGCGGGCCTCGACATCGTCACCGACGGCGAGCAGTCGCGCCAGCACTTCGTGCACGGGTTCCTCGAGTACGTGGAGGGCATCGACTTCGAGCACAAGGTGAAGATGGGCATCCGCGACAACCGCTATGAGGCCATGGTGCCCGTGGTCGTGGGCCCCATCCGGCTGAAGGGCCGCGTGCACCAGACCGAGGCGCGCATCGCGCGCGCGCACACGAAGAAGAAGCTCAAGATCACGATGCCCGGGCCGATGACCATCGTGGACACCATCGCCGACCGCCACTACGGCGACAAGGTGAAGCTGGCGATGGCCTTCGCCGAGCTGCTCAACCAGGAGGCGCGCGCGCTGGCGAAGGACGGCGTGGACGTGATCCAGTTCGACGAGCCCGCGTTCAACGTCTACATGGACGACGTGAACAAGTGGGGCATCACGGCCCTGGAGCGCGCCGCGAAGGGCCTGCGCTGCACGACCTGCGTGCACATCTGCTACGGCTACGGCATCAAGGCCAACCTGGACTGGAAGCAGACGCTCGGCGAGGAGTGGCGCCAGTACGAGAAGATCTTCCCGGCGCTCGCGAAGAGCCGCATCAAGCAGGTGTCGCTCGAGTGCATCCACTCGCACGTGCCGCCGGAGCTGATGAAGCTCCTCAAGGGCAAGGACGTGCTCGTCGGCGTGATCGACGTCGCCTCGGACCGGGTGGAAACGCCGCAGGAGGTCGCCGCCACCATCCGCAAGGCGCTGAAGTACGTGCCGGCGAAGCACCTCTTTCCCTGCACCAACTGCGGCATGGCGCCTATGAAGCGCGAGATCGCGATCGCCAAGCTCAAGGCGCTCGCCGCCGGCGCGGCGCTCGCCCGCAAGCGCAAATAGGGACGGACCTCGATTAGTCGGCGTAGCCGGGATTGACCCGGTCGAGGACGCGCATCATCGCCTCGAAGTAGAGCCGCTCGCGCTCGGCGCGCGAGTGGCGGTCATTCTCGGGCGGGGCCTGCACCTGCGCGACGATCTCGTCGGAGAGCACTTCGAGCGGCTTGCCGGTGCCCATGGCGAGCACCTGCGCGCGGCAGACGCGCTCGAGCTTGTAAATGCGCCGGTAGGCCTGCGCGACCGTATCGCCCACGACGAGCACGCCGTGGTTCTTCATGAAGAGCACGTGCTTGTCGCCGATCAGGCGCGCGAGGCGCTCGCCCTCCTCGGGGAAGTCGGCGGTGCCCGCGTAGACGTCGTCGTAGGCGACATGGCCGTGAAAGAACGCCGCCGTCTGGCTCGCGGGCAGCAGGCGGTTCTCCTTCAGCATGTTGAGCGCGAGCGCCCAGGTCTGGTGCGTGTGCAGCACGACGCGCGCGCCGGTGATGCGGTGGATCGGGGCGTGGATGCACTGCGCGGAGAGCTCCACCGTGCCCTCGCCTTCCAGCGTCGCGCCCGACTCGTCGAACACGATCATGTCGCTCGCGCGCGCCTCCGACCAGTGCAGGCCGAAGGGCAGGATGAGGTAGCGACCCGCCGCGCCCGGCACCGTGACGGTGAAGTGGTTGTCGATGCCTTCCTCCAGCTCGTGCAGCACGGCAAGGCGGTGCGCGGCGGCGAGGTGGATCTTCGCCTCCCGGACCGGGTCGGCGGCGCGGCGGGTGGTGATCGAGTGAACGCTCATGCGCGCAGTATATAGTCGGGCCGATGGCGAAAGGGGAAGCGACTCGCGTGGCGGTGCTCGGGGCGGGCGCCGTGGGCTGCTACTACGGCGGCATGCTCGCGCGCGCCGGGCACGCCGTCACCCTCATCGGCCGGCCGGTGCACGTCGAGGCGTTCAAGTCCCGCGGCCTGCACTTCGAGGGCCTGAAGTTCGACGAGCACGTTCCGGTGCAGGCGAGCACCGAGGCGCGCGCCGTGCGCGGCGCGCGGCTCGTGCTCTTCTGCGTGAAGTCCACGGACACCGAGGCGGCGGCCGCGCAGATCGCGCCGCACCTCGACGCCGAGGCGCTCGTCGTCAACCTGCAGAACGGCGTGGACAACACCGAGCGCATCCAGGC
>JBFWWT010000004.1:0-130730 GCA_050246035.1 Burkholderiales bacterium | reverse complement strand
CGTGCTTGTCCTTATTCCCACTGCGGATGCGACGCTTGGGCGCGCTGCCCTTTGGTACTTGTGTAGGGATGAGGGGGAGCTGCGTGTCTATAGGGTGGCAAGTGATGTGGAAGGTTTCTTCGACAGTCGTGGACGTCCGGCGGCCCAGTGGATAACAGAGCACGGATTTCAGTTTGTCGAGGGGATAGATGTAGACGGGGCGGTTGTTCGACTTGAGAGAGCAGCCAACGGCGAATTGGTCCGAAGGAAGCCAGCAAATCGCCAGAGCGAGTTCCAGGTCGCGTACGTGAGGAATCCAATTGGCCCAGGACTCCACCGTAGTGTGACGGTTGTCCGTGCAATTAGGGATGGCGAGGTTCTCGCGAGGTATACGAATATCAGTTATCGCGGCGGTTGGGCGGAGCGGCTATTGGCTAGGTTCACGGACGCAGGGGAGGCTTACGGTGGTGCTTGCTCAGATTACAAAGGGAGGATCCGATCAGCTGACATAGTCTCCCGCGCTCTCACGGCTGTTCGACTGAAGTAGCTTTCCGCAATGACAATTCGCTTCTTGCGTCAAAGAAACTTCGCGTGGATGTCGCAGGCGGCTTATCGTGACTTTGTGGATCTACAACCAGGTGACACCACAGGGTTCCGCGATGATCTAAACGATGCGGACGCGTTCGGCAGCGGGAATCGCTTTGTGCGCCTGCAAAGCGAGTCTTTTACAAGCGGACCCGAAGGCATCCAGTTTCAGGAACAGAGGCGCAACGATTCCGTTGGATTCTCCGCCGCAGTTCTTAAGTCGATTGCTCGAAATGAGTACACGATCGCAGTCCGCGGTACGGAGCTCACTTCGCTAGCTGATGTTCTGGACGCTGATTTTCTGGGAATCGCAATAAGGGGACGCGCTGGCGACCAACTCATCAGCGCGTATCGCTACTACAAGCAACTCATCACCCCAAGCGGCCAACAAGTCCAGTACTCGTCTGCCGAGCTGGACAAGCTTGCCGAGATCTACGCGCAATCCGAGCTGGCATTTACCGCCATTAGCGGTGCGCTTCCCATCGCCGGTTCCGTGCTGAAGCAGTTCGCAGTCCAAAGATTCCGGCGTGAGCTGGTCGACTCGACGCTTGAGACAAATAAGGGACAGGGCGCGATCGAGGTTGGCGCAACGGTCAACTTCACGGGACATAGTCTTGGAGGCCACGTCTCCACGCTACTAGCGGGGATGGTCAACCAGTTTGCCGACGCGAACGCGGCCTCACAGATTGCCCTCGGAGAGGTCGTTACGTTCAATGCGCCTGGACAGAAAGAGTACTTCACCCCAAATACGCGCGTAGATGTTAGAGCGATCGCAGCGAAGATCACCAACGTAGTCGCCGAAGGTGGAATGACTGTTGCTTCGGCGTTGCGTCAATCGGAAGGCAGGCGCGTGCTGGTGCCCATCGAGCACGAGCCCGGGCCGGTCATTGCGAATCACTACATAGTCAACCTTTCCGATGCGCTTGCAGTTGCGGAGATCTTTACCGAACTGGCGCCGGAGACGGCGGAAGAGAGCGTGTACGCGCTCCTTCGGGCGGCGGCCAATACAGGCGGTCGCACGCTCGAGGGTCTTCTCGACGCTCTTCGCAGAACGCTGCTCGGAGCGAAAATCGCTCCGACCGCGCCCGAAAGTCGAGAGGCGCTGTACGACAACATTGCGGCGCTGCGCCTGGAGGACGCTTACAGGGCGCTTCAAGGTGCGGCGTCGATCATGCCCATTGGCAGTCTGGGCGCTGCGGAGATTGCGAACAGCGCAAAGCTGGATTTCGGATACCTCGTTGCGCTCGAGACGCTTTCGCCGTTCGCGATCGAGGATTCCGCGGAGCAGTTGAGCAAGGCGCATCCCGATCTGTACGCGTTGTGGCAGGCGGACTTCTCCATCCCTCAGCAATGGGCGAGGCGCTTCAACGACGACTATCTTCTGGACAGGGCCCGGTACCTCGCAACGGTAGTCGAGCGAAATACAAGTGACAGCACCTCTCCGGTCGTGGCTGGCGACGTGTCCTACCTGGATGTCGCTCGCGGATTTCTGCTTCGTCCCCTTACCGCGCTGGCTGGAGTCGCCTTTGGCCGAGAGGAAGGGGATAAGGTTGATTCCCGGCTGGTCGGCGGCACGTTGACGCGACTCTACGGGGCAGGCGGCGACGATGAGCTGCGCGGAGGCCTTGGTCGGGACCACCTGTACGGCGATGCCGGTGACGATCGGCTCCATGGTAAAGGCGAGGACGATTTACTTTTCGGCGGCACCGGCGACGACAAGCTCTACGGTTCCACCGGCACCGACAAGTACTTCTTCTACACCGGCGGCGGGCAAGACACGGTCGTCGACGAAGCCGAACCCGTAGGGAACACGAAGCACCAGCTCGGCGAGATCTACTTCGGCGGCGCGAACGGCGACATCCGGATCGCCGGTCTTTTCACGACGGCGGACCCCGATCGCAAGCACTACACTTTCACGGCTGGCGACGGTTCTGAATTCGTCGCCGCCTACCTCGGCGACCTCGCCACGGCGACGCCGGGGAACCTGGTCCTCTGGCGCGCCGACGACGGCTCGAACGTCGTCACCCTCACCAAATTCATTTCCGGCGACTTCGGCATCGTTCTCGACCCGAACGCCCCGCAGCGCATCTACACCGACAAGTTCGGCACCGAGCAGCCCGACAACGAATTCATCCTCGGCGGGCCGCACGCGAGCTCGCTTTCTTCCGACGCGCCGGACCAGAAGGTTCACGGTCTGGGCGGAGCGGATTACATCGTCGTTGCCCACGCCAATGCGCAGGCGCTCGGCGGGGACGGCAACGACTACGCGATCAACGGGCCGGGGGACCAGAGCCTCTTCGGCGAAAGCGGGCGCGACGTGCTCGTCGCCTCGGAGGGCGACGACCGGCTGGAGGGCGGTGCGGACGACGACGCGTTGCAGGGCGGAGCGGACGCGGATTTTCTCGACGGCGGCGAAGGTCATGACGTGCTGGATGGCGGGCCCGGCGCGGATGTGATTGCGGGCGGCGAGGGCCATGATCTGATCTTTGGCGGCGGAAGCGTCACGGTTCTGATCAGCAGCTGGGACGCCTTCGCCGACGGCAGCCTCGACTGGGGAGCGGTCGACGACTCGGGCGACGTCTTCTTCCGCGGCCTCGCTGGCGCGTCCAACGTGGAAGGGGACGCCGGCGACGTGATCACCGCGGGCCCCGGGCGCGACTGGGTCTTCGCGGGCGACGGCCTGGACGTCGTCTCCGGCGGCGACGATGCCGACTACCTCGTCGGGCAGGCGGGCGGCGACTTCCTCTCCGGCGACGACGGAGACGATCTGATCTACGGCGACGGCGCGCAAGGCGACCTGATCGCCGGCCTCGGGCTTTTCTCCGTCTACACCCTCCCCCACGCCCACGGCGACGACTCGCTTCGCGGCGGCGCCGGCAACGATTTCCTCAGCGGCGACGGCGGAAGCGACGAGCTCTACGGCGGCGACGACGACGACATCCTGGTGGGCGATTCCGCGAACGTCCCCGAGCAGTTCCACGGCGCCGACTACCTCGACGGCGGGGCCGGCAACGACCTGCTGCTGGGCTACGGCAAGACCGACACGCTCTTCGGCGGCGAGGGCGACGACGAGCTGGGCGGCGACGCGAGCACGCTCACCGGAGACCTGCACGGCAACGACTTCCTCGATGGCGAGGGCGGAAACGACGTGCTGCACGGCGACGGTGGCGCGGACGTGCTCTTCGGCGGCGCCGGGAACGACGTGCTCGACGGCGATGCGTCGAACGTCGCGTTCGAGTTCCACGGCGACGACGAGCTTGACGGCGGCGAAGGCGATGACGCGCTGCAGGGTGGCGGCGGCTCGGACTGGCTGTTCGGCGGCGCGGGGAACGACAGCCTCGTCGGCGACGGGCCGGACGTGCCCGCGGCATTCGCCGGCAACGACTACCTCGACGGCGAGGCGGGCAACGACGTGCTCGAGGCGGGCGCGGGCAACGACACGCTGATCGGCGGCGCGGGCAACGACATGCTGCGCGGCCAGGCGGGCGACGACCTCTATCTCATCCGCGCGGGCAGCCAGCAGGAGTTCATCGACGATCTCGAGGGCGCGAACGTGGTGCGCTTCGAGTCGGGCGTCACGTTCGCCGGTATCAACGTATCGCAGGTCATCGGCAGCGACGGCAGCGCCTACCTCTATCTGCAGCACGGCGCGACCGACATCGCGTATGTGAAGGGTGGCCTCACCAGCGAGGCCTTCCGCTACGAGTTCGCCGACGGCTCGGTGAAGACCGCCGCCGACTGGCGCGAGCGCATCACGGACTTCGCCAGCCGCTTCGGCACGTCGGGCGCGGACCTGCTGAGCGGCACAGATCTAGGGGACTTCTTCTTTCCCGGCAACGGCAACGACACGATCCTCTTCGGCCCGGGCTCGGGCTACGACCGCGTCTCGGGCTTCGGCCAGTCGACGGGATCGGTGGCGGGGCTGGACATCGTGCAGGTCACCGGCGGCCTCGTGGCGGACGACCTCGATGTCCTGCGCAACCAGGAAGGCCATCTGACGCTGTTAATTCGCGCCTCGGGCGACCGGATCCAGCTCGACAGCTGGAACGTGCACGCCTCCAACGCGCACGCCGGCTACCAGGTCGTGTTCGACGACGGCAGCGGCCTGACCGCCGCCGATCTCATGGCGCGCGCGCTCGTGCCGGGCGACGGCGCGGATGTTCTCTTCGGCGGCACGGGTGCTGACGTGATCAACGGCGGCGCAGGCGACGACTGGCTCTACGGCAACAACAACGCGAACCCCGTGGACGGCGGCGCCGACCACAACGTGCTGCTCGGCGGCGCGGGCGACGACCGCATCCACGGCGGCCTCGGCGACGATGTGATCGACGGCGGGCCGGGCGACGACATCCTCGACGGCAGCAGGGGAGCCGACACGTATCGCTGGGGCGCGGGCGAGGGCAGCGACTTCATCGAGGGCGGCGGCCTTGGCGAAGGCAACGTCCTCGAGCTCAAGGCCGGCATCGGCCCGCAGGACCTGGCGCTGACGCAGGGCTCTATCGTCGTCTACATCAATGCCACCGGCGAGTCCCTCACCCTGGAGGACTGGTACGGCGAGTCCGGTCCGCCGACCGCGCACACGCCTTACGTGACGGTGGAGGCGTTCCACTTCGCCGACGGCACGGTGTGGGACGCGACGCTCATCAACGAGATGGCGAACCACGCCACGCCCTTCGACGACGACCTCAGGGGCATCTTCACCGCGGACGTGCTGCACGGGCTGGGCGGCAACGACACGCTGCAGGGATTCGCCGGCGACGACGTGCTCCACGGCGGGGACGGCGTCGACAAACTGGACGGCGGCGGCGGCGCCGACGAACTGGTGGGCGGCGCGGGGAACGACTTTCTCTCGGGCGACGCGGTCGGCGACCTGCTGATCGGCGCCGCGGGCGACGACCTCCTGTCCGGCCTTGGCGGGCAGAACGTGTACCGATTCGGTCCGGGCGACGGCGTCGATCGCATCGTCGGCATGGGCGACGGAGATGCCTTCGTCTTCGCCGCCGCCATCGACGCCACGGACGTGCGCATCGTGTCGGACGGCGCCACGCTCACCGTGGACTACGGCTCGGGCAGGGTGAGCATCGCACTCGGTGCCGCGGGCGATCACGCGGCGCACGGCCTCGCCCTGGCGCGCTTCGCCGGCGGCGAGGAGTGGTCGCGCGAGGAGATTCTCGCGCGCACGGAAGTGGAGGTGAAGCCGCTCGCCGGCGGCGCGGGCAGCGACACCCTGGTCGGCACGACGGGCGACGACGTGCTGCTCGGCGGCGATGGATCGGATGCGCTGAACGGCAACGACGGCGACGATTTCCTCGACGGCGGCGCGGGCGACGATCAGATGAGCGGCGGACGCGGCAGCGACACCTACCGCTTCGGCGCCGACACGGGACACGACAGCCTGAACGACGCGCGGCGCGACCTCCTCTTCCAGGCCTCGTGGCCGGAGGACGCGGACGTGATCGAGGTCGATGCCGGGATTTCGAGCGCCGACGTCGCGGTGTCGCGCGACGGCAACCACCTGGTGCTGGAGACCGCGACCTCCAGCCTCCTGCTGACCAACTGGCTCGCGAGCGAGCTCGGGCCCGGCGCGCTGGAGGTGCGCTTCGCGGACGGCACCGCCTGGGACACGGCCGCCCTGTCGCTGCTCGTGGGCTACGCGCCGCCCGCAACGCTGGACGACATCCTGGCCGGCACGCCCGGGGACGATGTCCTGAAGGGTGGCTACGGCAACGATATCTATCTGTTCGGCGTCGGTTCCGGCCACGACCGCATCGAGGAGCCGACCAACACGAAGTCCGGAGAGCTCAATCGCGCAACGGTCGGCGCGCGCGACGCCATTCGCTTCGGGCCGGGCATCGCGCCGCAGGACGTGCGCGTCGTGTTCAATCAGGACGCGCTTGAACTCCGTCTGGACGCCACCGGCGACACGCTCGCCATCGGCTCCTGGGACGATGCGGCCGCCGGCCGCATCGAGTTCGCCGAGTTCGAGGACGGCACGGTCTGGGACCTCGGGCGCTTCGCGTACCAGAAGCTCGATTTGCACGACGAGATCTACTTCGGTGACGCGGCGGTCGATTCGGCGACCGACAATCACGGCCACAACGCGCTCTATGGCGGTGCGGGCAACGACCGCCTGACCACGGGCGCCGGCGACGACCTGCTCGACGGCGGCGCGGGCAACGACACGCTCTCGCCCGGCACGGGAGACAACCGCATCCGCTTCGGCCGCGGTTTCGGCCTGGACACGTTGAACCGTTTCGGCCTCCTGACCGCATTGGGCGCGGATACGGTCGTATTCGGCGAGGACGTGGCGATCGCCGACATCCGCCTGCGCCGCGGCATCAACGCGGGCCTCGTGCTCGAGCTCGCGGGGACGCCGGACATGCTGATCATCAACGGCCCGCTGCGGCGGCGCGACGGCGCGGACCGCCTGCGCTTCGAGTTCGCCGACGGCACGCTCTGGGGCGCGGACGAGATCGAGGCTCATGTCCAGGCCGTTGCCCTGATCGAAGGCGGGACGGGCGACAACGTGCTGACGGGCGGCGATGCCGACGATCTGTTCGTCGGCCACGAAGGCAACGACACGATGTCGGGCGGCGGCGGCGCCGACACCTACCTTTACTCCCGCGGCGATGGCATCGATATTGTGAGCGACCGGGATCCTCGCATCGTGTTCGGGGACGGGATTGCGCCCGCCGATGTGACGCTGGCCGGGAGCAGCTTCCCGTCCGGGCAACAGAATCTCCTGCTCTTCATCGCGGGGGGCGGCCAGGTCACGGCCGCCGGCTGGTTCGACACGGTCTCGATGGACGGCCGCATCGAGTTCGCCGACGGCACGGTGTGGGATGCCGCCTACGTCGGATCGAGAGTTCCGTATGCGTGGACTGCCGGCCCGTTCGGGCAGTACTACGGCACCGCCGGCTCCGACGCGTATGCGGCGGGTGAGGCGAACGACACGATGCGCGCCCATGCCGGCGACGACGTACTGTCCGGCAACGGCGGGAACGATCAGCTCTACGGCGGCGCAGGAGACGACGCCCTCTCCGGCGGTGCCGGCGACGACAGCCTCAATGGCGAGGCGGGCAATGACACGCTCACGGGCGGCGAAGGCGTCGATACGCTGCGCGGATACGACGGCGACGACCTGCTCGACGGCGGTGCCGGCGACGATCTTCTGGAAGGCGACGTAGGCGCGGACGTGCTGCGCGGTGGTACAGGCGACGACCGGATGGCGGGCGGCACGGACGACGACCTGCTGGAGGGCGGAGACGGCGCCGATGTCCTCGAAGGCGGCCTCGGCGACGACCTGCTCGACGGCGGCGCGGGCGCGGACCGGCTCTACGGCGGCCTGGGCTCCGATGCCTACCGTTTCGGCATCGGCTCCGGGGCCGACACGCTTCTCGACTACGACGGCACGGGCGCCGACGTGGACGCGGTGCTGCTGGGCGAGGGCGTGGGGCAGGGCGATCTCGTCGTCACGCGCGAGGCCGGCGACATCGTGATCGCGATCGGCTCGAGCGGCGATCGCCTCGCCGTCCGCAGCTTCGGCCGCGACGGCTATGGCATCGAGCGGCTCGTGTTCGCGGACGGCAGCGAGTGGAGCGGCACGGCGCTGGCGGCGCTCGCCGGCCTGTCCATCCCGCGTGAGCGCGCGGACGTGGTGTACGGAACGCCGCAGGCCGATGTCCTGGCGGGCCTGGGCGGCGATGACTTCATCGACGGCGCGGGCGGCGACGACTTCATCGACGGCGGTGCGGGCAACGACGTGCTCGAGGGCGGCGCCGGCGACGACGCGCTGCACGGCGGCCCGGGCGCGGACCACCTGACCGGCGGCGCCGGCGCGGACCGCTTCGTTGTCGCGGCAGGGGACGGCAGCGACTCGATCGCCGATTTGCTCGACGGCGACACCCTGCGATTCGGTCCCGGCATCGCGGCAGTCGACGTGCGCATTGCGCGCGATATCGACCATCTGTACCTCGAGCTCGGCCTCCAGGGGCAGTTCGTCACGCTGGAAGACTGGCTCGCGCAGGGCGCGGGCGGCGAGGTCCTGTTCGACGACGGCACTGCGTGGAACGGTGCGTTCCTCAAGGCGAAGGTGGATGCGCTGACCGAAGGCGACGACTTCCATGTCGGCGGCGCGGCGGGCGAGGCAATCGAGAGTCTCGGCGGGCTGGACGTCGTGCACGCCGGGGGCGGCGACGACGTGGTGCATGGCGGCGGCGGGTCCGACACGCTGCTGGGCGATGCGGGCGCCGATACCCTTTATGGCGAGGCGGGCTACGACCTGCTTTTCGGCGGGGAGGGAGACGACACGCTCGAAGGCGGCGCGGACGACGACGCCCTGTACGGCGACTCGGGCAACGACGTTCTGCGCGGCGGCGACGGCTACGACGAGCTCTCGGGCGACGCGGGCGACGACGTCCTCGAGGGCGGCGCGGGCGATGACCTGCTGCAAGGGGGGCGGGGATCCGACACTTATCTGTTCGCGCCCGGTTTCGGCTTGGACACCCTGGAGGACACCTCCTCCGGGAGCGGCGACGTCGATGTCGCTTACCTGCACGGCGTATCGCCCGACGACGTATCCTTCACTTCGCACGGCATCGACTTCCTCCTCGAGATCGAAAGCAGCACGGATACGCTGCTGCTGCGCGATGCGAAGATCCCGCATCTGCTCGGCGTGGACTCGATCGTGTTCGACGACGGTACCGTCTGGACCGCGCCGGATGTCTATCCACGAACGACCCGCTTCGGCACCGAGGGCGGCGACAACATTTCCGGGGCGTTTCGTGCGCTCGTCGGCCTCGGCGGCGACGACACGCTGAACGGCGGCTTCAACGACAACCGGATCGAGGGCGGGGAGGGCAACGATACGCTCACCGGATTCCAGGGCAGCGACCTGCTCCTCGGCGGCCCCGGCGGCGATACCTACCGCTTCGGGGTGAACTACGGGAACGACATCGTCCGGGAAGACGACGAGGGTTCCGCAGGCGCGGACACACTGAACCTCCTCGTCGGCCGCGCTGGTACGTACATCTACCGCAGCGGCCAGGACATCGTCATCTCGCTCGCCGGCGGCGCCGACACGCTGACGCTGCAATCCTGGTACGACGGCGCGGCGCACCAGGTCGAGATCCTGCGCTTCGCCGATGGCACCTCGTGGAACGCGCAGACGCTGGGCGCGCATGCGGATGCCAACCTGCCTCCCGAATCCGGAGCGTCCGAGCCGATCGCGCCGTTGTCGCTGGACGAGCCGGAAGCCTTCCCGCAGCCAGCGGCCCTGGCCGTGGCCGTAGCCGGATTCACGCCCTTCTCCGACTTCGTGCGCGGAACGGGCGGCGATGACCTGATGGAGGCGCTCGCGGGCAACGACACGGCTTATGGGGGACCGGGCAATGACGGAATCGACGGCGGCGAGGGCGACGACTACCTCGGCGGCGAGTCCGGCGATGACCTGCTCGACGGCGGCCCCGGGCGCGACATCCTCGAAGGCGGGGCTGGCAACGACCGCTACGCGTTCGGCGCCGGCTACGGCGAGGACTGGATCGTCGACGTCGGCGGGGTCGACGAGGTCGTCATCGATGCCACCATCGCGCTTGCATCGGTCGCCTTCACCCGGGACCTCGCCAACCTCTACCTCAGCGCGGGCGCCGACCGGCTCGTGCTGGTCGACTGGTTCCACCGCGCCGAAACCCGCGTCGAGTACATCCGCGCGGCCGCCGGTTCGGCGCTGGACGAGGCCGCCGTCCGCCTCGCGCTCTCGGTGCCGGCGGCTACGACGGCGCACGATACGATCTTCGGCTCGGATCGCGGCGAGACGCTCCTCGGGCTCGCGGGCGAGGACACGCTCTACGGCGAGGGTGGCGACGACGCGCTGGACGGCGGCGCGGGCAGCGACTACCTCATCGGCGGCGAGGGCGACGACACCTACTACGTCGACAACCGGCTCGACCGAGTAGCCGAGCGCGCGGGCGAGGGCGACGATACCGTCATCGCCACCGTCAGCTATGTGCTCGGGCCCGACATCGAGAACCTCGCTCTGGGCGGCACCGCGGCGATCGTCGGCACGGGCAACGCACTGGCGAACACGCTTGTTGGCAACGGCGCGGCGAACGTGCTGCGCGGCGGCGGGGGCGACGACGTCCTGCGCGGCGGCGCGGGCAATGACGCCTATCTCTACGACCGCGGCGATGGCAACGACACCATCGAGGACCTGGACGCCACTCCGGGCAACCTCGACGAGCTGCGCTTCGGCGCCGGCATCGACGGCGTCGATGTGCGCGTCGCGCGCATCGACAATGACATTCGCCTGCGCTTGCGCCAGGGCGGCCAGGTGCTGCTCGCGGGCTGGTACGATCCCGCCTCGCGAGTGGAGCGCGTGCGCTTCGCCGACGGCACGAGCTGGGACGAGGCGATGCTCGAGCACCTCGCCAGCCAGCCCTCGAACGAGCCGCCCGAGCTCGCGCAGCCGATCGCCGACATGTTCGCGCACGAAGATGCCGCATTCGATGTCGCCCTGCAGCCCGGCACGTTCGTGGATTTCGATGCCGACACGCTCGCTTACGAGGCGACGCAGGCCGATGGCGCGCCGCTGCCGGCCTGGCTGCAGTTCGACGAGGAGGGCGCGTCGTTCTCGGGCACCCCCGCGAACGAGGACGTCGGCGAGTACACCATTCGCGTGACGGCCACGGATTTCGCGGGCGAGTCCGTGTCGGACGAGTTCGTGCTGACGGTGGTCAACGTGAACGACGCGCCCGAACTGCGCTCGCCGCTCGCCGATCAGTCCGTCGCCGCGGGCGCCGCGTTCTCCCTGGCGCTCGACGAGGCCATGTACCTCGA
Organism: Burkholderiales bacterium; assembly: GCA_050246035.1. Classification (GTDB taxonomy): domain Bacteria; phylum Pseudomonadota; class Gammaproteobacteria; order Burkholderiales; family SG8-39; genus JAABQT01. Next base: position 119,333 of record JBFWWT010000004.1, on the reverse strand, counting down.
CGTCGACCCGGGCGATGCGCTCGCCTTCGACGCGTCGCGCGCCGATGGGTCGGCGCTGCCCGATTGGCTCGCCTTCGACGCGGCAACGAGGACGTTCACCGGCACGCCGTCGGCGTCGGATGCGGGCCCGCTGGACGTGCGCGTGACCGCGACCGATCTCGCCGGCGCCTCGGCGAGCGACGAGTTCCGCATCACCGTGACCGACAGCGTGCCGGACGACGGGCATATCGCCGGCACGGATCGCGCCGACGTGCTCGTGGGCACGCGCGGGTCCGACGTCCTCGACGGGCTCAAGGGCCACGACTTCCTCCTCGGCCTGAACGGAGACGACACCTATCTCTACCGGCGCGGCGACGGCCACGACTGGATCCTGGAATCGGGTGGCAAGGACAGGTTGCGTTTCGGCGAGGGCATTGAAGAAGACGACATTGCGGCATCGCGCCGGCACGGCGACCTCGTGCTCACGGTAAAGGGCGGAGAGGGCAGCGTCACCGTGAAGAACTGGTTCCTTGCCGCGAGCAAGCGCGTGGAGCGCGTGGAGTTCGCCGATGGCGCGGCCTGGGGCGAGGGCGAGTTGCGGGGGCGGGCGCGCCGCTCGCACGACGACGGCTGGTTCGAGTGGCCACCTCATTCGGCAGGCCGCGAGGAGGCTTCTTCCCGGGATGGCGGACATCGTCTTCGGAAGGGCAAGGCACGCGACGAGGATCGTCACGGCTTCCGCGACGCGCGTGGCCTGATCGATGCGCGCTTGCATCGCCCCGCACGCTTCGACTTCAGCGCGCTGGCCGTGCAATCGCGAGGCGAAGGCAAGCCCGGTGCAATGGGCGAGGCGCGCAACGCGCGGCACTGGGACGCCGTCCGGCGGGCCGTCGCGCTGCTCGCCCTCGACGACGAGGACGCCGCGCTCGGCTGGCACGGCGATCACCACAAGGAAAGCATCGAGCGCTGGAACGCTGCGCACGGCTGGGGTCACGACGGCTCGACCGGCCGCCGCACAGGCTTCGCCGGCCTGCGCACGTTCTCCGGTCTGGGCGAGGGCTTCCGGAGCCTGGGATGAGCGCCGATCCCCGGGACTTCCGCCCTTCGATCGTGCGGCTGCAGGAGGCGCCGCCCAACCCCCTCGGGCGCGCGGTCCTGTGGGTGCTGCTCGGATTCCTTGGTGCGCTCCTCGCCTGGTCGGCGATCGGGCGCCTCGACATCGTCGCGGTGGCCGACGGCCGGCTGGTGCCGGAGAGCTACCTCAAAATCGTGCAACCCGCCGACGCCGGCGTGGTGAAGGAGATTCTGGTGCGCGAGGGAGAGTCCGTGCGCGAGGGCCAGGTGCTGATGCGCATGGACGCGGCGCTCTCGGAATCCGACCTCGCGACGCTCGCCGCCGAGGTGCGAAGCCGCCGGCTCGCGCTGCGGCGCATCGATGCCCAGCTCGCGGGCGCGCCGCTCGTGCGGCGCACCGACGATCCGACCGAGCTCTTTGCCCGCGTGGAATCTCAGTACGCGGCGAACCGCCGCGCCTACGAGAACGCGCTGGCGCAAGAGCGCGCGACCTTGGCCAAGGCGCGCCACGAGCTGCGCGCGGCGGAAGAAGTGCGCGAGAAGCTGCTGCAGGTGCTGCCGCACTATCGCAGCCAGGAGGCGGCCTATGAGAAGCTGACGCGCGACGGCTTCGCCGGGCGGCTGCTCTACACCGACAAGCAGCGCGAGCGGATCGAGAAGGAGCAGGACCTGCGCGCGCAGGAGGCGGCGATCGCGTCGGCCAGCGCGACCATCGCGCAGCAGGCCTCGCGCATCGAGCAGATCAGCGCCGAGTACCGGCGCCAGCTGCAGACCGAGCGCGTGGAGCTTGCGCTGCAGCTCGAGCGCCTCGAGCAGGAGCGCGCCAAGCAGGCGCATCGCCACGCCTACCTCGAGCTGCGCGCACCCGCCGACGGGCAGGTGAAGGACCTCGCCACGCACACGATCGGCACGGTGGTGAGCCCGGGCACCATCCTCATGACGCTCGTGCCGCGCGACGAAAAGCTGCGCGCCGAGGTGTGGGTGCGAAACGACGACGTGGGCTTCGTGCGCGCAACGCAGCCGGTAAAGCTCAAGCTCGCCGCATTCCAGTTCCAGAAGTACGGGCTGCTCGGCGGCACCGTGGCCCAGGTGAGCGCGGACGCCGCCGCGGAAGGCGCGCCCTCCGCGGCGGGACCGGCGGACGTCTCACGCCCGCCCGGCGAGGCGCTCGCCTACCGCACCCTCGTCAACCTCGATCGCCAGGCCCTCGTCGCCGACGGGATCACGCACCGCCTCGCGCCCGGGATGCAGGTGACCGCCGAGATCCACCTGGGCACCCGCACCGTCCTCGAATACCTCTTGTCGCCCGTGCAGAAGGCCTGGCACGAGGCGGGCAGGGAGCGCTAGTCAGGTCTTCAGCGAGAACGGCGTGAAGTTCGTCCGCCGGTCGTAGTAGTCCTCGTGCTCGGCGCGCTTCAGGAACGCGACGATCTTGTAGGTCACGGGCGTGAACACGACCTCGACCGCGACCTTGCCGACGAACTGCGCGAGCATCACCTTGGGCAGCTGCTCGTCCGGGATGATGCCGCTGCCGTAGAAGGCGAGCGGATAGAAAAGCGCCGAGTCCACCGCTTCTCCAAAGATCGTGGAGCCGATGGTGCGCGTCCACAGCCATTTGCCCGCGGTCGCGATCTTCATCTTCGCGAGCACGTAGGAGTTGACGAACTCGCCGCAGAAGTACGCGATCATCGAGGCGCCCGCCACGCGCCAGGCCTGGCCGAAGGCGATCTCGTAGGCTTCCTGGTTCTTCCAGAAGGGCGCCGGCGGCAGCGCCACCACCACGTAGGCCATGAAGGAGGCGAAGGCGAGCCCGCCGAAGCCCGCCCAGATCACGCGCCGCGCGCGCGCGTAGCCGTAGACCTCGGTGAGGATGTCGCCGAAGACGTAGGAGATGGGGAAGAAGAGCACGCCCGCGCCGAAGACGAAGGCGCCGACGAGCGGCAGCTCGACCTGCGCGATCTTCGCCGGCCCGATGAGGTTCGCGCAGATGAGCACCGTGACGAAGGCCGCCATCACGAACTCGTAGTAGCGGTACTGCCGCGGCGCCTGCGCGGTCACGGCGTCAGGGAAGCCTGGGCGAGTGCTCGCGCGCGTCCGGCTCGAGCTGGACGCGCATGGCGTCCAGCATGCGCCCGACCATCGCGTAGAAGGCCGCGGTGAGCGCGAGCTCGACGTAGGTGGCGTGGTCGAAGTGCTTCGAGACCTTCGCGTAGACGGCGTCGCTCACGTCCGCGTTCGTGACCGCCTCGGCGAGCTCGAGCGCGGCCTTCTCGCGCGCGTCGAACGCGTCCGACTCGCGCCAGCGCGCGAGCGCCTCGATCTGCGCCTCGGGCACGCCGGCCTTCCTCGCCATCCGCAGGTGCTGCGCCCACTCGTACTCCGAGCGCATGAGCTGCGCGCCGCGCAGGATCATGAGCTCGCGCAGCGTGCGCGGGGTCCTGCTTTCGTAGCGGATGGCGCGCGCGAACTCGGTCCACGCCGCGCAGAGCGCCGGATGGTTGCCGAGCGCGCGGTACAGGTTGGGCGGCTCGCCCCAGAGCTCTTCCAGCCGTTTCTTGAGCGCCGGCTCGAACTCGGCGTTGGGTGTGCGTTGCATGGCGGCATAATAGCCGAATGCTCTCCGCCGACGCGGCCCGCGACTTCCAGCTCACGCGCGTGCCGGCGGATTTCCTCGACGATCCCTATCCCTGGTACGCCGCGCTGCGCGAGCACGACCCCCTGCACGCGCTGGAGGGCGGCGGCGTGTTCGTCTCCCGCTACGACGACGCGATTGCCGTGTACCGCGCGCCGCAGGCGAGCTCGGACAAGAAGCTCGAGTTCAAGCCGAAGCTGGGCGACTCGCCCCTCTACGAGCACCACACGACGAGCCTCGTCTTCAACGACCCGCCGCTGCACACGCGCGTGCGCCGCATCATCATGGGCGCCGTGAACCAGAAGGCGATCGCGCGCATGGAGCCGAACGTCGCGCGGCTGGTGGACGAGCTCCTCGCCGAAATGGGCGCGAAGCGCGAGGCGGACTTCATCGCCGACTTCGCGGCGAGAATCCCGATCGAGGTGATCGGCAACCTGCTCGACATCCCGCGGGGCGAGCGCGGACCGCTGCGCGGCTGGTCGGTCGCGATCCTCTCCGGGCTCGAGCCGAAGCTCACCCCCGAAGTCTTCGCGGCGGGCAACCGCGCGGTGACCGAGTTCGCCGCCTTCCTGAAGGCGCTCATTGCCGAGCGGCGCGCGAAGCCCGGCGACTACGACTCGGACGTGCTCACGCGGCTCATCCAGGGCGAGAAGGACGGCGAGGCGCTCACCGAGACCGAGCTCTACCACCAGTGCATCTTCCTCCTGAACGCCGGCCACGAGACGACGACCAACCTGATCGGCAACGGCCTGTGGGCGCTGCTCCACAACCCGCGCGAGCTCGCGCGCCTGCGCGCGGATCCGGGGCTCGTGCCCTCGGCGGTGGAGGAGATGCTGCGCTACGACGGCCCGATCCAGCTCAATAACCGGCGGCTCACCGCGCCGCTCGAGCTGAGCGGCGGCACGCTCCCCGAGGGATCCCTGATCACCATCGGCATCGGCGCGGCGAACCGCGATCCCGCGCAGTTCGCCGACCCGGAGCGCTTCGACGTGGGCCGCAAGCCCAATCGCCACGTCGCCTTCGGCCATGGCGACCACGTCTGCGTGGGCATGAACGTCGCGCGCATGGAGGGGCGCATCGCGCTCGGGCGCCTGCTCGAGCGCTTCCCGCGCATCGAGCTCGCGGGCGAGCCCGAGCGCGACCGGCGCGTGCGCTTCCGGGGCTTTCGCCGGCTGCCCGTGCGCTTGCGCTAATTGGGGACGGACCTCAATTGGCTGTCAGCCAATTGAGGTCCGTCCCCAATTGAAGCCTACAGCGGCTGGATCTGGACCTTGCGGAACTTGACGACGCCCGCGCCGTACTGGAGCGCGATGTGGCCGTGGGTGAACTTCTTGTCGCGCACGTCGACGGTCTTCTGGCCGTTCAGCACGAGCACGATGTGGTCGCCCTTGACGGTGATGTCGTAGGTGTTCCACTTCCCGCCCGCCTTGGGCATCGGGTCGACCTTGGCGATGTGCACCACCGCGCCCGTGCCGTAGCTCGGGTCCTTGCGCTGGTCGAAGATGTTCGCCTCGTAGCAGATCTTGTCGTTGACGACCGCGGGGTTGCCGCAGCGCATGAAGATGCCGCTGTTGGCGTCGTCGCTCGCCCAGAACTCCACGCGCAGGCGGAAGTCGCGATAGTGGTCGTTGGTGAGAAGGAAGCCGTTTTCCTTGCCGGTCTTCTTGTCGGCGACCACGGCGCCGTCCTCGATGCGCCAGTTGGCGTCGCCGATGCTGAAGAACTGGTCGAGATTGCGGCCGTCGAACAGCGTCACCCATCCGCCGCCGCCCGAGGGCGCGCTCGCGCAGCCCGCCAGTCCCGCCCCGATGATGCACAGCCCCGCAACCACCGCTCCCGTCCGCATGACTGCCTCCCCTTTGAACGAATCCCCGCCCGCGCGGGGTGCGCGAGCATGCCGCCGAACGGCGCCGGCCGTCAATGACCGTGTCAAAGTGCCCCGGGAGCGCCTTTACTTAAATGGGGACGGACCTCAATTTCCCGCTGCAGCGGGAAATTGAGGTCCGTCCCCAATTAAGCGGCGCGGTCGGGGCGCAGGCGCGCCGCGTAGCTGACCAGCCCGAGGCGGTTGGAGATGCCGAGCTTGCGGTAGATGGCGCTGAAGTGATTGCGCAGCGTCTGCTCGCTCATGCCCAGGTGCCGCGCGAGCTCGCGGCCGCTCGCGCCCTCGTGGCGCAGCAGCGCGCGCACGATGTCGCTTTCGCGCGAGGTCAGGTTGGCGATGCGGCCCGAGTCGGGCAGGGCGATGGGCTGCGGCGTGCGCGCGAGCGCCTTCAGCATCCGCCCGAGGGTGGCGCGGTCGAGCCAGACCTCCCCGGCCGCGACCTTGCGCACCGCCTTGCACAGGGTCTCCGGCGCCTCGTCCTTGGCGAGGATGCCGCTCGCGCCGGCGCGCACGGCCTGCTCGCGCGTGACGGGGTCGTCGTCCCCGGCGAGCGCGAGGACCGGCGCCGCGCAGCGCGCGGCGAGATGCTCCAGCGCGGCGAGGCCTCCGGCGGCGAGGTCGTGCAGCACCACGTCCGGGCGCGCGGCCTCGGCCTGGGCGCAGCCTTCGTCCACGCCCGCCACCGCGCCGACCAGCACCATCGAGCCGGCTTCCGCCTCGCGCAATACGCGCAGCAGCCGCCCGGCGAAGGCGCGGTCTTCGCCCACCAGCATCAGCCTGAGAAACGGCGCGGTCTCCATGCAGGTGCGCAACTTAGCGCCCAAAGCGGGGCGGCGGACCGCGCCTGAAAAAAATTCACAACCGGCGCGGCGGTTTGCTACGCTTTGCGCCCCACACCGGGGCAGCCAGGAGGACGAGGAAGATGAAAATCCAGGTCAGGCTCGCCGCCGCCGCGCTCGCGGCCGCGCTCGCCACCGCCGCGCAGGGCGCCGACTACACGATGCGCATGAGCCACCAGTTCCCGCCCGCGCACCACTCGGCGAAGAACATGGAGCAGTTCGCCCGGGACGTGAAGGCGAACACGAACGGCCGCGTGGAGGTGCAGATCTTCGGCGCGGCGCAGCTCTACAAGCCCAACCAGCACCACGCCGCGGTCGCCGGCGGCAAGATCGAGTCCGCCATCGTGCTCTCCTTCCAGTGGGGCAGCACGATCCCGGAGATGAACGTCACCATCATCCCGTACTTCATGAGCTCGGTGGAGACGATGCGCAAGTTCCGCGGCTCGGACGCGCAGAAGCTGCTCGACGCGAAGATGGCCGAGAAAGGCGTGACCAACCTCGCCTGGTTCATGGACGCGAACGACGGCATCTTCACGTCGGCCTCGAAGCCGCTCGTCCGCCCCGGGGACTTCAGGGGCGTGAAGATCAGGGGGCTGTCCAAGCTCTGGGACGAGGGCCTCGTGGCGATGGGCGCCGCGCCCTCGGCGATGCCGGGCTCGGAGGTCTACCAGGCGCTGCAGACGGGGGTGATCGACGCGGGCTTCACGGGCGTGAAGGCGGCCAACAGCCGGCGCTTCTACGAGGTGCAGAAGTACGGCGTCGCCTCCAACATCATCCTCGCCTACGACAACCTGATCGTGAACCCGGCGTGGTGGAACGGGCTTCCCGCGGACGTGAAGAAGGGCATTGCCGACGCGGTGGCGGCGGCCGAGGCGCGCGCGATCCCCGCGGCCGACGGCATCCCGGAGGAGGACGTGCGCGTGCTGCGCGACAAGGGCATGAACGTCACCGTGCTCACGAAGGCGCAGGAGCAGGCCATGGCCGAGGCGATGCAGCCGGCCGTGATCCGGGCGTTCAACGCATCCAGCCCCGACGCCGCGCGCCTCATCGAGCTGATCCGCAAGCTCTGAGCCGGCCGGCATGATCCGCGCCGCGCTCGCGCTCGCGGCGCGCGCCATCGGCGCTGTCGCCCGCGGCGCGCTCGCGCTCTCCGCCCTGGGCGTGCTCGTCTCGCTCGCGCTCATCGCCTGGGCGGTGGCGATGCGCTACGCCTTCAACCGGCCGCCCGTGTGGGTGGACGACGCGGTGGGCTTCCTGCTCGTGGCCATCGTCATGCTCGCCGCCGCGCAGGTGCTGCGCCGGGGCGAGCACATCGGCGTCGACCTCCTCGTCTCGCGGCTCGGCCCGCGCGCGCGGCGCTGGGCCGAGGCCTGGTCGGCGCTCGCCACGCTCGCGGTGGCGCTCATCCTCGTCGTCAACGGCTGGCGCACCGCGATGTTCACGAAGAGCCTCGGCATCGTTGCCGAGGGGCAGATCGAGGTGCCGGTGTTCTGGCTGCAGCTGCTCCTGCCGCTCGGCGGCCTGATGATGGCGCTCGTCGCGCTGGAGGCGCTGGCGCGCCTCGCCGCGGGGCTGCCCGCGCATCCCGAGCCGCGCGCGAGGGAGCGCGTGCCGTGACGATCGCGCTCATCCTCGCCGGCCTGGTGCTGCTCCTGTTCACCGGGCTGCCGATCTTCGCCGGGCTCACGCTCTTCGGCGGCGGGTTGCTTCTCGCCACGCAGGGCGAGCTCGGCTCGATCTCCGAGGTGATCTTCGGCGAGCTCAACCGCTACCTGCTGGTCGCGATTCCGCTCTTCGCGTTCATGGCGCACGTCATGATCCGGAGCCGCATCGTCGACGACCTGTACGGCACGGCCTACACGCTCACGCGGCACCTGCCGGGCGGCGTGGGCCTCGCCACCATCGCCGCCTGCACGGTGTTCGCGGCGATCTCCGGCTCGAGCGTCGCCACCGCGCTCACCATCGGCTCGGTGGCGATCCCGCAGATGATCCGCTTCGGCTACGCGCCGCGCGCCGCCTACGGGCTGGTGGCTGCGGGAGGCACGCTCGGCATCCTCATCCCGCCCTCGGGACCCATGGTGCTCTACGGCGTGGTCACCGATTCCTCGATCGGGGGGCTGTTCATGGCGGGGATCGTGCCGGGGCTGCTGATGGCGGGAATCTTCGCCGCCTACACGATGGGCGCGGCGCGCGGGGTGAAGCGCGAGCGGCGCGCCTCGCTCGCCGAGGCGCTCGTCGCACTGAGAAAGGCCGTGTGGGCACTGTCGCTGCCCGTGCTCGTGCTGGGCGGCATGTACGCGGGCGTGTTCACCGCGACGGAGGCCGCCGCCGCGGGCGCGGTGCTCGCGCTCGCCGTCGGCGTCGCGGTCTATCGCACGATCGGCTGGCGCGAGATCTGGGACTCGGCGCTCGACGCGAGCCGCACCTCGGGCATGCTCTTCATGATCCTCGCGGGCGCGACGGTGCTCGGCTTCGTGCTCACCAAGATGCGCGTGCCCCACGAGATCGTGCAGGTGGTGATCGAGCGCGAGATCGGCCTCACGGGCTTCCTGCTCGCGATGATGGCGCTCATCTTCGTGCTGGGCATGTTCCTCGAGACGATCGCCATCATCCTCGTCACCACGCCCGTGATCCTGCCGGCGATGGCGCACCTCGGCGTGCACCCGATCTGGTACGGCGTGCTCCTGATGATCAATCTCGAGCTCGCGCTCATCACCCCGCCGGTCGGCATGAATCTCTTCACCATCAAGGCGGTCACCCGGGCGCCGATCGGCGAGATCATCCGCGGCGCGTTGCCCTACGTGCTGCTCATCTTCCTGTGCCTGGGACTCGTGATGGCACTGCCGCAGCTCGCGCTGTGGCTGCCGGGGACGATGTTCAAATAGGGACGGACCTCGAATTCCTCGTTCGCGAACGAGGAAATTGAGGTCCGTCCCTAATTGCGCCCGTAGACCCAGCGCAGCAGGGCGTCGTTCGCGGCCTCGGCGTCGGGCGCGTTGGGGTGGTTGATGAGCATGACCACCACCTGCCGGCGGCCGCGGGCGTCGAGCAGGTAGCCCGCCATGGCGCGCGCGTTCGACAGCAGCCCCGTCTTCACGTGCGCCTGGCCCGCGACCGGCTCGTCGAGCAGGCGCTTCTTCATCGTGCCGTCGAGCGCGGCGAGCGGCAGCGAGGCCATGAACTCCGGCATCGCCGCGCTGTGCCAGCCCGCGCGCAGGAGCTCGGCGAGGGTGGCCGCGCTCGCGCGGTCGGTGCGCGACAGGCCGGAGCCGTTCTCGATCGAGAGCTCGGGCGCGGCGATGCCCTTCACGTTCAGCCAGTGCCGCAGCGCCTGCTGCGCCTGATGCGGCTGCGCCGGCGGGTCGTAGGCCGAGGTGGCGAGCGTGAGGTAGAGCTGCCGCGCCATCACGTTGTTCGAATGCTTGTTGATGTCGCGCACGATCGCGGCGAGCGGGGCCGACTCGTGCGTGTGCAGGAGGCGAGCGCCCGCCGGCACCTCGCCCGCGCGCGCCTCGCCGCGCCAGGCGCCGCCCATCTCGCGCCAGAGCTCGCGAAAGATCCCCGCGACCTGCGCATCGGGCGGGAGCAGCGCGACGTTGAGGTCCTTTTCCCCGCACTCGATGGGGTAGCGGCCGTCGAAGGCGACGCGCGGCGGCGGCCCCGGCTCGAAGCTGGGCTGGAGGATGGCGCGGAACGCGCGCCCCTCGTGGCACATCCCGCCCGAGAGCTCGAGCCGGTTCTCGAGCACGAGGCCCGGCGGGTGCGGCTCGGCGTAGACGCGCACGGCGGCCTGCGCGGGCTGCGGCACGAAGACGAAGCGCAGCGACTTGTAGTGCACGAGGAGCGCATCCGGCAGCACGTTGTAGGGGCGCATCGCCTCGCCGTCGAAGTCGCCCGGATCGCCGTTCGCCGGCGCGAAATGGCTGCGATCGAGCACGAGGGCGCCCTCGATCTCGCGAATGCCCTTGCCGCGCAGCGCCCGCAGCAGCAGCCAGAAGCTCTCGTAGTCGAGCTTCGGGTCGCCGTAGCCCTTGAGGATGAGGTCGCCCTTCAGCACGCCGCCGGCGAGCTCGCCGTCCACGTAGACCTCGGTCTTCCAGCGGTACGCGGGCCCGAGCAGCTCCAGCGCGGCGAGCGTCGTGAAGAGCTTCATCACGGAGGCCGGGTTCATCGGCCGGTCCGGATTCCAGGCGAGGCTGGGGCGCTTGGTGCCCAGGTCCTGCACGAGGACCGACACCGCGCCGGCCGGGACCGAGGCCGCCTTCAGCGCTTCCGCCACCGGCCTGGGCAGGCCGCGGGCCGCGGCGGGCAGCGACGCGAGCGCGAGGACGAGGGCGAAAGCGACGAGGCGGGGCACCGGCCGATTGTAGGGGCCGGTCGGGGGCCGCCCCGGTCGCAGAGCAAGCCTCCCCTTGAAAACGCCAAGGGCCGCAACTATCATTGGCACTCGCTGGGGGAGAGTGCTAACAGACCCCGTGGCTTCAGGTGGTTGCCGGTATGCAACCCTTTGTTTCACAAACAATTAATTGGAGACCTGTATGAAGATCCGTCCTCTTCATGATCGCGTGATCGTCAAGCGCATCGAAGAAGAGCGCAAGACCGCCTCGGGCATCGTCATTCCCGACACCGCCGCCGAGAAGCCCGACCAGGGCGAGGTCCTCGCCGTAGGCAAGGGCAAGAAGACCGAAGACGGCAAGCTCGTCGCCCTCGACGTCAAGGTCGGCGACAAGGTGCTGTTCGGCAAGTACTCCGGGCAGACGGTGAAGGTGAAGGGCGACGAGCTGCTCGTGATGCGCGAGGAAGACATCATGGGCGTCATCGAAGGCGCCTGATCCCCGACGCGAACGTTCTTTCGATTCTGAGGAGATATCAGCAATGCCAGCCAAAGAAGTACGCTTCCACGAAAACGCGCGCGTCCGGATGGTGCACGGCCTGAACATCCTGGCCGACGCGGTGAAAGTCACCCTCGGCCCGAAGGGCCGCAACGTCGTGCTCGAGCGCTCCTTCGGCGCGCCCACCGTCACCAAGGACGGCGTGTCGGTCGCGAAGGAGATCGAGCTGAAGGACAAGTTCGAGAACATGGGCGCGCAGATGGTGAAGGAGGTCGCCTCCAAGACCTCCGACGTCGCCGGCGACGGCACCACCACCGCCACCGTGCTCGCCCAGGCCATCGTGCGCGAGGGCATGAAGTACGTCGCCTCGGGCATGAACCCGATGGACCTGAAGCGCGGCATCGACAAGGCCGTGATCGCGGTGACCGACGAGCTGAAGAAGATCTCGCAGCCCTGCAAGACCTCCAAGGAAATCGCGCAGGTCGGCTCGATCTCGGCGAACTCCGACAGCGACATCGGCAAGATCATCTCCGACGCCATGGACAAGGTCGGCAAGGAAGGCGTGATCACGGTCGAGGACGGCAAGAGCCTGCAGAACGAGCTCGACGTGGTCGAGGGCATGCAGTTCGACCGCGGCTACCTGTCGCCGTACTTCATCAACAACCCCGAGAAGCAGATCGCGGTGCTGGACGACCCCTACATCCTCCTGCACGACAAGAAGATCAGCTCGATCCGCGAGCTGCTGCCGGTGCTCGAGCAGGTGGCGAAGGCCGGCAAGCCGCTGGTCATCATCGCCGAGGAAGTCGAGGGCGAGGCGCTCGCCACGCTCGTGGTGAACAACATCCGCGGCATCCTGAAGACCGTCGCGGTGAAGGCCCCCGGCTTCGGCGACCGCCGCAAGGCGATGCTGGAAGACATGGCGATCCTCACCGGCGGCACGGTGATCAGCGAGGAGCTGGGCCTGAAGCTCGAGAACGCCACGCTCAAGGATCTCGGCAAGGCGAAGAAGATCGAGGCCGGCAAGGAGAACACCACCATCATCGACGGCGCCGGCGCCAAGAAGGACATCGAGGGGCGCGTCAAGCAGATCCGCGTGCAGATCGACGAGGCGACCAGCGACTACGACCGCGAGAAGCTCCAGGAGCGCGTGGCGAAGCTCGCCGGCGGCGTGGCGCTGATCAAGGTCGGCGCGGCCACCGAGGTCGAGATGAAGGAGAAGAAGGCGCGCGTCGAGGACGCGCTGCACGCGACCCGCGCGGCCGTGGAAGAGGGCATCGTCCCCGGCGGCGGCGTGGCGTTCATGCGCGCGAAGAAGTCGCTCGAGGGCAAGCTGAAGGGCGACAACCACGACCAGGACGCCGGCATCAAGATCGTGATGCGCGCGCTGGAAGAGCCCCTGCGCCAGATCGTCGCCAACACCGGCGACGAGCCCTCCGTGGTCCTCAACAAGATCGTCGAGGGCAAGGGCGTCAACTTCGGCTTCAACGCGCAGACCGGCGAGTTCGGCGACCTGGTGGAGATGGGCGTCATCGATCCCACCAAGGTGACGCGCACCGCGCTGCAGAACGCCTCGTCCGTGGCGGGCCTCATGCTCACCACCGACGCGATGGTCGCGGAGCTGGTGGAAGAGAAGAAGGGCGGCGGCCACGCGCATCCCGACATGGGCGGCATGGGCGGCATGGGCGGCATGGACATGTAACTCGCTTCGCGAGTTGCATGTCCCAGAGGCAAGGGAACAGAGGGAAACCGAGGTTTCCCTCCGTTACCTCCCTTCCTCTGAACAGTCGTTCGGGGGCGCCTTCGGGCGCCCCTTTTCTTTTATAATCCGCGCTCTTTCCCGCAGGCCAAGTAGCTCAGTTGGTAGAGCAGCGGACTGAAAATCCGTGTGTCGCTGGTTCGATTCCGGCCTTGGCCACCAGATTCCGTCTCGCCGGAGGCGATGATGCAGACAGCCGCTGAACGCGTCAGGGTCTTCTGGCAGCCCGGCTGCACGAGCTGCCTGCGCACCAAGGAGTTCCTCACCCGCGCGGGCGTCGACTACGAGTCGATCAACGTGCACGGCAACGCGCAGGCGATGGCCGAGCTCGCGAAGCTGGGCGCCCGGAGCGTCCCCATCGTCGCGCGCGGCGAGCAGTTCGTGTTCGCGCAGACGATCGGCGACGTGATCGGCTTTCTCGGCCTGAAGGTGAAGCCGCAGGCGATGCTCTCGCCCGAGGCGCTCATGCGCAAGCTCGATCTCGTGCTCACGGCGGCAGCGCGCTACATCAGGCAGATCCCGCCCGCCGAGCTCGCCAAGCCCTTTCGCAACCGCAACCGCCCGGTCCGCGCGCTCGCGTTCCACGTCTTTCGCATCGTCGAGGGGTTCCTCGAGTCGATGGAGGACGGCCGCGAGCTCACCTACGAGCGCATCATGCGCGACGACGCGCCCGCGGACATGACGCCCGAGGACCTCGCGCGCTACGGCGAATCGGTGCTCGCGCGCGCCAGGGCGTGGTGGGCCGCGCATCCCGACAAGACCTGCGCGCAGCCGATCCCGACTTACTTCGGCGAGCACCCGCTGCACGTGGTGCTCGAGCGCACCGTCTGGCATCCCGCGCAGCACACGCGTCAGCTCATGCTCGTGCTCGAGTCGCTCGATATCGCGCCGGACCGGCCGCTCGCGGCAGCGGACCTCGCGGGGCTGCCGCTGCCGGAGAAGGCCTGGGACGAGGACTGACGCACCAGCCAGTTGATCCAGCGCAAGCGGCGGGAGGAGTTGCTTCTATAATGCGCAATTGGCGCATTCCATGACCCTCTTTACCCTCGGCCTCAGCCACACCACCGCGCCGCTGCCGGTGCGCGAGCGCGTGGTGTTCCACGTGGAGAAGCTCTTCGACGCGCTGAACGAGCTGCGCCGCGAGCGCCGCGTCGCCGAGGCCGCGATCCTCTCCACCTGCAACCGCACCGAGCTCTACCTCTCGGCCGAGGAGCCGCAGGCGGCCGCCGAATGGCTCGCGCAGTACCACCGCATGCAGGCCGAGGAGCTTCGCCCCTACCTCTACACGCTGCCGCAGGACCAGGCGGTGCGCCACGCGTTCCGCGTGGCCGCGGGCCTCGATTCGATGGTGCTCGGCGAGCCGCAGATCCTCGGGCAGCTGAAGGACGCGGTGCGCGTCGCGCAGTCCGCGGGCACGCTCGGCACGGTGCTGCACAAGCTGTTCCAGAAGAGCTTCGCGGTGGCCAAGGAGGTGCGCACCACCACGCAGGTGGGCGCGAGCAGCGTGTCCATGGCCGCGGCCGCGGTGAAGCTCGCCGCGCGCATCTTCCCGAGCCTCAAGGACCAGAAGATTCTCTTCATCGGCGCGGGCGAGATGATCGAGCTGTGCGCCACGCACTTCGCCGCGCAGGGGCCCGCGCGGCTCACGGTGGCGAACCGCACGCTCGAGCGGGCGCACGCGCTCGCGCACCGGTTCGGCGGCCAGGCGATCGAGCTGCGCACGCTCGCCGAGCAGCTGCAGGAGCACGACATCGTCGTCTCCTGCACCGCGTCGTCGCTGCCCATCCTCGGCAAGGGGCTGGTGGAGCGCGCGCTGCGCGCGCGCCGGCACCGGCCGATGTTCATGGTGGACCTCGCCGTGCCGCGCGACATCGAGGCCGAGGTGGCGGAGCTCGACGACGTGTTCCTCTATACGCTGGACGACCTGCAGGGCATCGTGCAGGGCAACCTGGATTCGCGCCGCGCCGCGCTCGAGCAGGCCGAGGCGATCATCGAGACGCAGGTCGGCCAGTTCATGCACTGGATGGCCGCGCGCGCCTCCGTCCCGCTCATCCGCTCCCTGCGCGACCAGGGCGAGGCCGCGCGCCGCCACGAGCTCGAGCGCGCGCAGCGGATGCTCGCGCGCGGCGAGGACCCGCGCCAGGTGCTGGAGGCGCTCTCGCAGGGCCTCACCAACAAGCTGCTGCACGGCCCGACGCAGGCGCTGAACGAGGCGGCCGACGAGGAGCGGCGCGCGCTCGCCGCGCTGATCGAGCGCCTCTACCCGCGGCGGTGAACGCGACGCTGCGCGAGCGCCTCGAGCGCGGCGTGGGGCGCCTCGAGGAGCTGAACCGCCTGCTCGCCGCGGAGGGCGCGACGCGCGACATGGACCAGTTCCGCAAGCTCTCGCGCGAGCACTCGGAGCTCTCGCACCTCGCCGGGCTCTACGAGCGCTTCCGCAAGGTCGAGTCCGACGCGCAGGCCGCGAAGGACATGACCGCGGATGCCTCCATGCGCGGCTTCGCCGAGGACGAGCTGAAGGCCGCGCGCGCCGAGATGGAGCGGCTGGAGGCCGAGCTGCAGAAGGCGCTCCTGCCCCGGGACCCGAACGACGAGCGCGCCATCTTCCTGGAGGTGCGCGCGGGCACCGGCGGCGACGAGTCGGCGCTCTTCGCCGGGGACCTGCTGCGCATGTACACGCGCTACGCCGAGCGTCAGGGCTGGCCGGTGGAGCTCATCTCCGAGAGCCCCTCGGAGCTCGGCGGCTACAAGGAGGCCGTCGTGAGGATCGGCGGGCAGGGAGCGTACTCGAGGCTCAAGTTCGAGTCGGGCGGGCACCGCGTGCAGCGCGTGCCGGCGACCGAGGCGCAGGGGCGCATCCATACCTCCGCCTGCACGGTGGCCGTGCTGCCCGAGGCGGCGGCGATCGACGACGTGGTGCTCAACCCCGCCGAGCTGAGGATCGACACCTTCCGTGCCTCGGGCGCGGGCGGCCAGCACGTGAACAAGACCGAGTCGGCGATCCGCGTCACGCACCTGCCCACCGGCATCGTGGTGGAGTGCCAGGACTCGCGCTCGCAGCACAAGAACCGGGAGAAGGCGCTCTCGGTGCTCGCCGCGCGCATCAAGGACCAGCAGGAGCGCGAGCAGCACGCGAAGACCGCCTCGACGCGAAAGTCGCTCATCGGCTCGGGCGACCGCTCCGAGCGCATCCGCACCTACAACTTCCCGCAGGGCCGGGTCACCGACCACCGCATCAACCTGACGCTGTACAAGATCGACCGCATCATGGACGGCGAGCTGGGCGAGCTGATCGACGGCCTCACCGCGGAGCACCAGGCCGAGCAGCTGGCGAGCCTCGCCGAAGCCGCCGCTTGACCTTCGGCGAGGCGCTGCGCGTGCTCGAGCCGCGCGAGGCGCGCCTGCTGCTCGCGCACGCCACCGGGCTCGCCGAGGCGAGCGTGCTCGCGCACCCGGAGCGCGAGCTGGAGGGCGCCGCGCAGGCGCGCTTTCTCGGGCTCGCCGCGCGCCGCGCGCGCGGCGAGCCCATCGCCTACCTGGTCGGCGAGAAGGAGTTCTTCGGCCTCGCGCTGCGCGTGGACCCCTCGGTGCTCATCCCGCGCCCGGAGACGGAGCTCCTCGTCGAGCTCGCGCTCGCGCGCCGGCCCGGCTCGGTGCTGGATCTCGGCGCGGGCAGCGGCGCCATCGCGCTCGCGCTGAAGCGGCATCTGCCCGCCGCGCGCGTGGTGGCGGTGGAGGCGAGTCCCGCGGCGCTCGCGATCGCGAGCGGCAACGCGCGCCGGCTCGGGCTCGAGGTGGAGTTCCGGCAGGGCGCCTGGTTCGAGCCGGTGGCGGGCGAGCGCTTCGACCTCGTCGTGTCGAATCCCCCTTACGTCGCCGCGGGTGATCCGCACCTCGCCGAGGGCGACCTGCGCTTCGAGCCAAGCGCCGCCCTCGTCGGCGGCGAAGACGGTCTGGACGCGATTCGCGCGATCGTCGCCGGCGTGCGCGCGCACCTCATGCCCGGCGGGCGGCTGCTCCTCGAGCACGGCCTGGGGCAGGACGAGGCGGTCAGAAGCCTGCTTCGCGACGCGGGTCTTGAAGAGATCGCGACGTGGCCCGACCTTGCGGGCATTGCCCGGGTCTCGGGCGGGAGCATAGAATCATGACCATGGATACCCAGCAACGCATCAAGGAAACGGTCACCTCCAACCCGGTCGTGCTCTACATGAAGGGCACCCCGCAGATGCCGCAATGCGGCTTCTCGGCGATGGCGGTGCAGGTGCTGCAGGCCTGCGGCGTGCAGCGCTTCGCCGCCGTCAACGTGCTCGCCGACCCGGAGATCCGCCAGGGCATCAAGGAGTACGCCAACTGGCCGACGATCCCGCAGCTCTACGTGAACGGCGAGTTCGTGGGCGGCGCGGACATCCTGCGCGAGATGTACCAGTCGGGCGAGCTGCAGAAGCTGCTCGAGGGCGTGAAGCAGCAGGCCTAGACGCCCGAGAGCCGGGCGTTGGCGAGCGTCAGGCGCTCGACCAGGATGTGCATGAAGGCGCGGTCGAACTTGTGCCGGCAGGCATCCGACGCCTGCGCGAGCCGCTGCGTCGGCACCGAGATGATCTTGGACTCCTCCGTCACCGTGACGTCCGCGCCGCGCAGCTGCTCGTCGGCGGACAGGTAGGCCATCTCGCCGAAGCACTCGCCGGCGTGCAGGATGTTGAGGAGCTTGCCCTTCCTCGTCACGCGTACCTGCCCCTCGGCGAGGATGCAGAAGAAGTTGCCCGGCTCGCCTTCCTTCATCAGCACCTCGCCCGCGGCGGCGCTGCGCCAGTTGGAGATGCGCGCCACCTCCCAGAGCTCGGCGTCGGTGAAGTCGGCGAAGAAGGCGAGGCGGCGCAGCAGCCGGAACTTGTCGGCGTCGGCGAACTCCTCGCGCCGCCCGCCCAGCTCCTCGTTGCGGAACACCTCCGCGAGGTCGAGCGAGAAGTCCTCCCAGCCGGGGTAGCGCTCGCCGAGGTCCTTCGCCATCGCGCGCTGCACGACGCGGTCGAGCGCCGCCGGGATCTGCGGCCGGTAGGACGAGGGCGGCTGCGGCTCGGTGTTGGCGATCTGGTAGATGAGGCTGAAGTTGTTCGAGGCCTGGAACGGCAGCCGCCCGGCGAGCAGCTGGTAGAGCACGACGCCGAGCGAGTAGATGTCGGTGCGGTGGTCGAGCGGCTGCTCCTTGACCTGCTCGGGCGACATGTAGGCGGGCGAGCCGATGGCCGAGATCTGCGTCACGTCGCCGCTCGCCACCAGCGCCGCGCCGAAGTCGGTGATCTTCACGTCGGTGTCGCCCGCGCGCAGCAGGTTCGCGGGCTTCAGGTCCCGGTGGGTGATGCCCATGCGGTGCGCGAACTCGAGCGCGCGCGTGCACTTGAACACGATCTCGACCACGCGGTCGATGGGCAGCAGGTCCTGCGCGTCGCCGTGGCGCTCGAGGGTCCCGCCGTCCACGTACTCCATGACGATGTACTGCTGCCGGTCGTCGGCGACCGCGTCGTAGATCTGGCAGATGTGCGGGTGCTGGAGCTTGCCTGCGAGCGAGGCCTCGTTGATGAAGAGCTTTCTCGCCAGCCGGCCCTTCTCGGCGTCGCCGAAGGCCTCGGGCGTGACGAGCTTCACCGCGACGTCGCGGTCGTAGAAGGGGTCGTGGCAGAGGTAGACCACGCTGGTCGCGCCCCGGCCGATCTCCTTCAGAACCGGGTACTTGCCGATGTGCTCGGGAACCGGGGCGACGTCGGTCACGGCCGCCGGCGCGCGCGCGCGGCGGCGGCGCGCACGCGCCGCGGCGCGGTGCCGCCCTCGTGGTCGCGCGCCGCGACCGAACCCTCGAGCGTGAGGCGCGGCAGCACGTCGCGGCCGATCGCCGGCGAGAAGCGCCGGAGCGTCGCGAGCGGCAGCTCGGCGAGGTCGCAGCCGCGGCCCTCCGCTTCGCGCACCGCGCGCGCCACGATGCCGTGCGCATCCCGAAAGGGCACGCCCTTCCTCACCAGGTAGTCGGCGAGGTCGGTGGCGGTGGCGTGGCCCTCGCGCGCCGCCGCGCGCATCGCCGCCGGCACCGGCTCGAGGCCCGCGACCAGCGCCGCGAACACGGCGAGGGAGTCCTTGAGCGTGTCCACGGCGTCGAAAAGGGGTTCCTTGTCCTCCTGGTTGTCCTTGTTGTAGGCGAGCGGCTGCGCCTTCATCAGGACGAGGAGGGACACGAGGCTCCCCGCCACGCGCCCGCTCTTGCCGCGCACCAGCTCCGGCACGTCGGGGTTCTTCTTCTGCGGCATGATCGAGCTGCCGGTGCAGAACCGGTCGGGCAGGTGCACGAAGCCGAAGCGCGGGCTCGACCAGAGCACGAGCTCCTCCGCGAGGCGCGACAGGTGCGTCATGGCGAGCGCGGCGTGCGCGCAGAACTCGATCGCGAAGTCGCGGTCGGACACCGCGTCGAGCGAGTTGGCGGCCACGGCCTCGAAGCCGAGCTCGCGCGCCACGCGCGCGCGGTCGATGCGGAAGGTGGTGCCGGCGAGCGCCGCCGCGCCGAGCGGCAGCACGTTGACGCGCCGCCGGCACTCGGCGAGCCGCGCGCGGTCGCGCGCCAGCATCTCGTGATAGGCCATCAGGTGGTGGCCGAAGGTGACCGGCTGGGCGACCTGCAGGTGGGTGAAGCCCGGCATGACGAGTCCCGCGTGCCGGTCCGCCTGCGCGGCGAGCGCGGCCTGCAGGCGCGCGAGCAGCGCGTCGATGGCGTCGATCTCGCCGCGCAGCCACAGGCGCACGTCGGTGGCCACCTGGTCGTTTCGCGAGCGCGCGGTGTGCAGCCGCTTGCCTGCCTCGCCCACGAGCGCGATCAGGCGCCGCTCGATGTTCAGGTGCACGTCCTCGGCCTCGATCGACCAGCGAAAGCGCCCCGCGTCGATCTCGCGGCGGATGCGGCGCATGCCGCGCTCGATGGCGGCGAGGTCGCGGCGGGCGATGATGCGGCAGGCGGCAAGCATGCGCGCATGCGCGAGCGAGGCCTGGATGTCGAAGGCGGCGAGCCGCCGGTCGAAGCCCACCGACGCCGTGAAACGCTGCACGAGCGCGTCCACCGGCTCCGCGAAACGCGCGGACCAGAGCGTCTTCGTGCGCCGGCCCCCGGGCTTAGCGCGCGGCGGCCGCTTGGAGCGGGCAGGGGCCATGATGCATACTGATGACCGCGGTGCGCCGCGGTATGCCGATGAGTATAAAGCAAAACTTCTCCGCGGACGCCCTGCCGGACTTCCGCAACCTGGGCGTCGTCACGCGGATTCTCCTCGGCGTGAACGCGCTCGCGTTCGCCGCGGTGCTCGTCGCCGAGCCCACCTGGAGCGGCGCGCTCGAGCGCTTCGTCCTCGTCGCCTCGCGCCTCGAGCCCGCGCTTGCCGTCTCGCTCGTCGCGCTGTACGCGGCCGCGCCGCGGCTCGCGCGATTGCGCTACGGCCCGGGCGCCGCCGCGGTGGTGGCGATCGCCGGCGCGGTGAGCGGCGCCCTGCACGTCGCGATGGCCGACGCAGGCGGCGCGCCCGGACAGGGCATCTGGCGCACGCTCGCCCTCGCCGCGGCGGCGGCCGCGCTCGTGCTCGCCTACCTGCGCCTGCTGCAGCGCGCCTACTCCCCGGCGCTCGCCGAGGCGCGGCTGCAGGCGCTGCAGTCGAGGATCCGCCCGCACTTCCTCTTCAACAGCCTGAACGCCGTGCTCTCGCTCGTGCGCCGCGATCCGCCGCGCGCCGAGCGCGCCCTCGAGGACCTCGCCGACCTCTTTCGCGTGCTCATGCAGGACAACCGCCGCTTCGTGCCGCTCGGCGACGAAATCGCCCTGCTCGAGCGCTACGTGAGCCTTGAGCAGCTGCGCCTGGGCGAGCGCCTGGCGGTGGACTGGTCGCTCGCGGGCGCGCCGCGCGAGGCGCTCGTGCCGCCGATGGTCCTGCAGCCCCTCCTGGAGAACGCGATCTACCACGGCGTCGAGCCGGGCACCGGCGAGGGACGCGTGCAGGTGCACCTGGAGCGGCGCGGCGGGCGCGTGCTCGCGCGCATCGAGAATCCGCACATCGAGGAGCACGCGCGGCGCGCCGGCAACCGCATGGCCTTCGACAACATCCGCGAGCGGCTGCAGCTCTTTTTCGACGCCGAGGCGCGCATCGAGCGCCGCGTGGCGGGCGAGCGCTACGTGGTGGAGTTCGAGATCCCCTACCGCACGGTGCAGGCCTGATGCTGCGCGTGTTTCTCGCCGACGACGAGACCCCGGCGCGCGAGCGGCTGAAGGAGCTGCTTGCCGACATCGCCGCGGAGCTGCCGACGCAGGTGGTGGGCGAGGCGGCCAACGGCCCGGAGGTGATCGAGCGCCTGCCCGCCAGCCGGGCTCAGGTGCTGCTGCTCGACATCGAGATGCCCGGCATGAGCGGTCTGGAGGTGGCGCGGCACCTCGCCCGCCTCGAGCAGCCGCCGGCGGTGGTGTTCGTCACCGCGCACGACCGGCACGCGGTCGAAGCCTTCGAGCTGAACGCGCTCGACTACCTGATGAAGCCGGCGCGCGCGCAGCGCCTCGGCGCCGCGCTCGCCAAGGCGAGCGCGGCCGGCGCGCCGCGGCCCGAGCAGCTGGCGAAGGCCGCCACGCAGCCGCGCGAGTTCCTGTCGGTCGCCGAGCGGCACCGGATCCTGCTCGTGCCGGTGCGCGACATCGTCTACCTGCGCGCGGAGCTGAAGTACGTGACGCTGCGCACGCAACAGGGCGAGCACCTGATCGAGGAGCCGCTGGTGGCGCTCGAGCGCGAGTTCGCGCAGGTCTTCGTGCGCGTGCACCGCAACTGCCTGGTCGCGCGCAGCGCCGTGCGCGGCTTCGAGCGCGCGGCCGACAGCGGCGACGACCCGCACTGGAACGTGGTGCTCGAAGGCGTGCCCGAGCGCTTGCCGGTGAGCCGCCGGCAGTGGTCCGAGGTCCGGCAGCTGGTGAAGGAGGCCTAGCGTGGGCGCGCGCCTCACCATCGCCACGCGCCGGAGCCGGCTCGCGCTCTGGCAGGCCGAGCACGTGAAGGCGCGGCTCGAGGCGCTGCACCCCGGCCTCGAGGTGGCGCTGCTGCCGCTGTCCACGCGCGGCGACGAGCTGCTGGAGGTGCGGCTGGAGAAGGTCGGCGGCAAGGGCCTGTTCGTGAAGGAACTCGAGCAGGCGATGCTCGAGGGCCGCGCCGACCTCGCCGTGCACTCCATGAAGGACGTGCCGGCGGAGCTGCCGCCCGGCTTCTGCCTCGCGGCGATCCTGGAGCGCGAGGATCCACGCGACGCGTTCGTCTCGGCGCGCCACGGCGCGCTCGGCGAGCTGCCCCAGGGGGCGCGCGTGGGCACCTCGAGCCTGCGGCGCGCCGCACAGGTCGCCACGGTGCGGCCCGACCTGGCGCTCGCCACGCTGCGCGGCAACGTCGAGACCCGACTCGCCAAGCTCGATCGCGGCGAGTACGAGGCGGTGCTCCTCGCCGCCGCGGGCCTCAAGCGCCTCGGGCTCGGCGCGCGCATCCGCAGCCTGCTGTCGATCGAGGAGAGCCTGCCGGCGCCCGGCCAGGCGGCGCTCGGCATCGAGTGTCTCGCGGCGCGCGCCGACGTGGTCGAGCGCGTCGCGCCGCTCGCGCACGCGGCGACCGCGGCCTGCGTGCGCGCCGAGCGCGCGGTGAGCCTCGCGCTCGGCGGCAGCTGCACCGTTCCCCTCGGTGCGTATGCCGAGGCCGAGGGTGATCGCCTGCGCCTGCGCGCGCTGGTCGCCTCGCCGGACGGCGCGCGCCTGGCGCGCGCCGATTGCGCGGGCACGGCTTCGCGGCCCGAGGCGCTCGGCGAGGAGGCGGCGCAAAGGCTGCGCGCGCAGGGCGCCGCGGAGATTCTCGCGGCGCTCGGCGCGTGAAGCCGCTCGCGGGCAGGCGCATCCTCGTCACGCGCCCGCGCGAGCTCGCGGGGGAGCTCGCCGGGCTGATCGCGGACGCGGGCGGCGAGGCGGTGATCTACCCGGCGATCGAGATCCTCGATGCCCGGGATCCCGGGGCGGCGCGGGCGCTGCTCGCGCGCGCCGGCGACTGCGACCTCGCGGTGTTCGTCAGCCCGAGCGCGGTGCGCAAGGCGCTCGAGCTGCACCCGGGGCCGTGGCCCGCGCGCATCGCCGCCGTGGGCGACGGCACGCGGCGCTCGCTCGAGGAGCGCAGCCTGCGCGGCGTCATCACGCCGGCCGGACGCGCCGACAGCGAGGCGCTGCTGGCGCGGCCCGAGCTGCAGCGGGCGCAGGGACTGCGCGTGCTCATCGTGCGCGGCGAGGGCGGACGCGAGCTGCTGGCCGAGACGCTCGCGGCGCGCGGCGCCGAAGTCTCGGTGGCCGAGTGCTACCGGCGCGCGCGGCCGGGCGCGCCGCCGCCCGCGGGTGCGCTCGATGCGGCCTGCGTGAGCTCGGGCGAGGCGCTGGACAATCTGGTCGCGCTCCTGGGGCGGGCGCGGCTCGAGCGCCTGCCGCTCTTCGTCGCGCACGAGCGCATCGCGCGTCGCGCGCGCGAGCACGGGCTCGAGGCTCTCGTGCTCGCGGGGCCGCGCGACGCGCAGATGCTCGAGCGTCTGGTTGCATACTTCGGCGGCGCGAAGTAAAAGGTTTGCATGGAGAAGGAAGAGACACCGGCGCCGGCGCCCGCGCCCGAGCCCGCGGCAGGGCCGGGAGCGGCGGGCGGCGCCGGCTGGCGCATCCTCGGCGGCCTGCTGATCGCCGCCGCGCTCGGCGTCTCGGCCTGGGTGTACCACGACTCGCGCACGCGCCTCGGCGCGACGCAGGAGGAGCTCGCGCAGCGCCTGCGCGCGATCGAGGAGGAGGCGCGCCTCGCGCGCGCCGCCGCCCGCGAGGCGCAGGAGGCGGCGCGCGAGATGCAGTCGAAGGTGGCGGCGCTCGAGGCGCGCGTCGCCGACGCGCTCGGCCAGCAGGCGGCGCTCGAGTCGCTCTACCAGGATCTGTCGCGCAATCGCGACGAGTGGCAGCTCGCGGAGATCGAGCAGGTGCTGGCGATCGCGCAGCAGCAGCTGCAGCTCTCCGGCAACGTGCGCGCGGCGCTGCTCGCCCTGCAGCTCGCCGAGTCGCGGCTCGCGCTCGCCGAGCGGCCGCAGTTCCAGCCGGTGCGGCGGGCGCTCGAGCGCGACATCGAGCGCCTCGGCGCGCTGCCGGCCACCGACGTCGTCGGCATGAGCGCGCGCCTGGACGGGCTGCTCGCTGCCGTGGATTCGCTGCCGCTCGCGCTCGAGGCCCGGCTGGAGCGCCCGGCGCCGGCGCCGGCGCCGGCGCCGGGCGCGGGCGGGGCGCTCGCGCGCTTCGGCGCGAGCCTGTGGCGGGACCTGAAGGAGCTCGTCATCGTGCGCCGGGTCGGCTCGCCCGAGCCGCCGCTGCTCCCGCCCGGGCAGGCGTACTTCCTGCGGGAGAACCTGCGGCTGCGGCTGCTCGGCGCGCGGCTGGCGCTGCTCGCGCGCAACCAGGACGCCTATGCGGCCGACCTCGGCACCGCCGCGAAATGGCTGGAGCGTTATTTCGACGCCCGCTCGCCGGCCGCACGCGAGGCGCGAGCGGAGATCGAGCAGCTGCGCGCCGCGCCGGTCGGCGTCGCTCAAGCCTCGATCGAGGCGAGCCTCGACGCCGTGCGCGCCTTCAAGGCCCGGCGCGAGCGCAAATGAAGTCGCTCTTCTGGCTGCTGGCGGTGTTCGCCGCGGCCGCGGCGGTCGCCGTGCTCGGCCGGCTGGACCAGGGCTACGTCCAGTTCGCCTACGCCGACTGGCGCGTGGAGATGTCGCTGCTGCTCTTCGCGGTGCTCGCGCTCGTCGCCTTTGCGCTTGTGTACACGGCGATGCGCCTGCTGCATCACACGCTGGCGCTGCCCGCCTACGTGCGCGGCTGGCGCGCGCGGCGCGCGCGAGAGAAGGCGCACCAGGCGCTCGCCGCGGCGCTGCAATACTGGCTGGAAGGCCGCTATACGCGCGCGGAGAAGGACGCGGCGCGCGCCTGGGAGGGCGGCGCGGCGCGCGGCGTGGCGGCGATCGTCGCCGCGCGCTCGGCGCACGAGCTCGGCGAGCCCGCGCGCCGCGAGCAGTGGATGGAGCGCGCGCTCGCGGAGGGCCAGCGCACCGCGGCCATGCTCTCGCGCGCGGTGATGGCGATCGGCGAGCGCGACTACGCGGCCGCGCGCGAGGCGCTGACGAGCCTGCAAGGCTCGGGGGCGCGGCACATCGCCACGCTGCGCCTGCTGCTGCGCGCCGAGCGCGGCCTGCGCCACTGGGACGAGGTGCTGCGCCTGACGGCGCAGCTCGCCAAGCGCGACGCGCTCGCCCCCGGCCTCGCCGGGGAGTACCGCGTGCAGGCGCACGTCGAGCTGCTCGCGCACTCGGCGGTGGAGCGCGCGGCGTTCGAGGAGCGCTGGCGGCGCATCCCCTCGCGCGAGCAGTCGATCGCGCGCGTCGCGGGCGCGGCGGCGCGCCACGCGCTCGGCCTGGGGCTCACGTCGCTCGCGCGCGACGCCATCGAGAAAGCGCTCGCGGTGGAATGGGCGCCGGCGCTCGCCGCGATGTACGGCGAGCTGCCGGAGATGGCCGCCGAGGCGCGCGTCGCGGAAGCGCGCTCGCGCATCGAGCGCGCCGAGAAGTGGCTGCTCGAGCGGCCCGAGGATCCGCAGCTGCTCGCGGCGCTCGGGCGGCTGTGCGCGCACGCCGAGCTCTGGGGCAAATCGGAGAGCTACCTCGAGGCGAGCCTCGCCTTCGAGGAGTCGCGCGCCACGCACCTCGAGCTCGCGCGGCTGCTCGACCGGCACGGGCGGGGCGAGGAGGCGCAGAAGCACTACCGCCGGGCGGCGGAGCTGCCCTAGGCCCAGTCGCGGGGCCTCAGGAAGTCGCTGTAGAGCTTCGCTTCCGGCGAGCCGGCCTTCGGCTTCCAGTCGTAGCGCCACGCCACGCGCGGCGGCAGCGACATGAGGATCGCCTCGGTCCTGCCGCCCGATTGCAGGCCGAAGAGCGTGCCGCGGTCGTAGACCAGATTGAACTCCACGTAGCGCCCGCGCCGGTAGGCCTGGAACTCGCGCTCGCGCTCGCCGTAGGGGGTGTGGCGCCGCCTTTCCAGTATCGGAACATAAGCGTCGAGAAAGCGATCGCCGACAGAGCGCATCAGCGCGAAGCAGCTCTCGAAGTCGGGCTCGTTCAAATCGTCGAAGAAGATGCCGCCCACGCCGCGCGGCTCCTGGCGGTGCTTCAAATGGAAGTACTCGTCGCACCATTGCTTGAAGCGCGGATAGCGCGCGCCGACGGCCGCCTTGCACGTCGCATGGAAGTGCCGCGCGTCCTCCTCGAACCCGTAGTAGGGCGTGAGGTCCATGCCGCCGCCGAACCACCAGATGTCTCCCGCCGCGAAGCAGCGCACGTTCATGTGCACGGTGGGGCAGTAGGGGTTGCGCGGGTGCAGGACGAGCGAGACGCCCATCGCCTCGAAGGCCCGGCCGGCGAGCTGCGGGCGCGCCGCGGTCGCGGAGGGCGGCAGCGCCGCGCCCGCGACGCGCGAGAAGTTCACGCCGCCGCGCTCGAGGAGCGCGCCGTCCTCGATCACGCGCGCGGTGCCGCCGCCGCCTTCGGCGCGCGTCCACGAATCCGAGCGGAAGGCGCCGCCGTCCAGGCGCTCGAGCCCGGCGACGATCGACGCCTGCAGGCCCTCGAGGTATTCCTGGACGGCTGCCAGTTTCATTTCTTCAGGGCGCGGTGGCCGATGTCTTTGCGGTACTGCGCGCCGTCGAAGCGGATGCGCTCCACGGCCGCGTAGGCGCGGCTGCGCGCCGCGCGCAGGTTGTCGCCGAGCGCGGTGACGCACAGCACCCGCCCGCCGCTCGTCACGAGCCTGTCGCCGTCCAGGCGCGTTCCCGCGTGGAACACGCGGCAGTCCTCCGCCGGCTCGGGCAGGCCGGCGATGGCGTCGCCCTTCCTCGGCGCCTCGGGGTAGCCGTGCGCGGCGAGCACGACCCCGAGCGCCGCGCGCCGGTCCCAGTCGGCCTCGGCCTCCCCCAGCCGGCCGTCCACCGCGGCGTCGAGCAGCTCGACCAGGTCCGTCTTCAGCCGGATGAGGATCGGCTGCGTCTCCGGGTCGCCGAGCCGGCAGTTGAACTCCAGCGTCCTCGGGTTGCCGGCCGCGTCGATCATGAGGCCCGCGTAGAGGAACCCGGTGTACGGCGTGCCGTCCTTTGCCATGCCCTCGATCGCCGGCTGGACGATCTCGCGCATCACGCGCGCGTGCAGCTTGGGCGTGACCACCGGCGCGGGCGAGTAGGCGCCCATGCCGCCGGTGTTCGGCCCTTCGTCGCCGTCCCTGAGGCGCTTGTGGTCCTGGCTGGTGGCGAGCGCGAGCGCGCGCGCGCCGTCGGCCATGACGATGAAGCTCGCCTCCTCGCCCTGCAGGCACTCCTCGATCACGAGCCTGCCGCCCAGCCGGTCGATCGCCGCGTGCGCCTCCGCCACCGTCTGCGCCACCACCACGCCCTTGCCGGAGGCGAGGCCGTCGGCCTTCACCACGATCGGCGCTCCTTCTTTCTCGACATACGCCTTCGCCTGCGCCGCGTCCTCGAAGGTCGCGTGGCGCGCGGTGGGAATGCCGTGCTTCACCATGAAGCGCTTGGCGAAATCCTTGGAGGCTTCCAGCTGCGCCGCGGCCCGCGTCGGCCCGAAGATCCTGAGGCCCGCGGCGCGGAAGGCATCCACCACGCCGTCCGCGAGCGGCGCCTCGGGACCGACGACGGTGAGGTGGATCGCCTCCTGCTTCGCGAAGGCGACGAGCTCGTCGTTGCCGGCGAGCGCCGCGTTCTCCACGCCCGGCTCGCGCGCGGTGCCGCCGTTGCCGGGGGCCACGTAGACCTTCTGCACGCGCCGGCTCTGCGCGAGCTTCCAGGCGATGGCGTGCTCGCGGCCGCCGGATCCGATGACAAGAAGCTTCATCAGTGCCGGAAGTGGCGCACGCCGGTGAAGACCATCGCCACCTTGTGCGCGTTCGCCGCCGCGATCACCTCTTCGTCGCGCATGCTGCCGCCGGGCTGGATCACGGCGACCGCGCCCGCCTTCACCACGGCGTCCAGCCCGTCGCGAAAGGGAAAGAACGCATCCGACGCGGCGACCGAGCCCTTGAGCGTGAGGCCCGCGGCTTTCGCCTTGATGCCGGCGATGCGCGCGCTGTCCAGCCGGCTCATCTGCCCCGCCCCCACGCCGAGCGTCATGCCGCCCTTGGCGAAGACGATGGCGTTCGACTTCACGAACTTCGCCACGCGCCAGGCGAAAAGCAGGTCCGCGAGCTGCGCCTTGCCCGGCTTCTTCTTCGTCGCGACCTTGAGGTCCCTGGCCTGCAGCTCGTGCACGTCGCTCGACTGCACCAGCAGCCCGCCGCCCACGCGCTTGAAGTCGCGCGCGTTCGCCGCGTGTGCGAGCGGCACTTCCAGCACGCGCAGGTTCTGCTTCCTGGCCAGCTCGGCGCGCGCCGCGGGATCGACGCGCGGCGCGATGATCACCTCGGCGAACTGCTTGCCCACAGCGAGCGCCGCGGCCCGGTCGAGCACGCGGTTGAAGGCGAGGATGCCGCCGAACGCGGACGTCGGGTCGGTCTTGAACGCCTTGCGGTACGCATCCAGCGGCGCCCGGCCGATCGCCACGCCGCAGGGATTGGCGTGCTTGACGATGACGCAGGCCGGCTCGGCGAAGCTCTTCACGCACTCCCACGCGGCGTCGGCGTCGGCCACGTTGTTGTAGGAAAGCTCCTTGCCCTGCAGCTGCCGGTAGCCCGCGATGCCGCCGGCCACCGGCTCGGCGTCGCGATAGAACGCGGCCGACTGGTGCGGGTTCTCGCCGTAGCGCATGTCCTGGAGCTTCTCGAGCTGCAGCGAGAGCACGCGCGGGTAGGGTCCGCGCCGGCCCTCGGCGTCGAGCGAGGTCAGGTACTCGGCGATCGCGCCGTCGTAGGCGGCGGTGTGCGCGAAGGCCTTGGCGGCGAGGGCGAAGCGCGTCGGCGCCGACACCTCGCCGGTCGCGCGCAGCTCCTCCAGCACTTTCGGGTAGTCCGCGGGATCGACCACCACCGCGACGCCGGCGTGGTTCTTGGCGGCCGAGCGCAGCATGGCCGGGCCGCCGATGTCGATGTTCTCGATCGCGTCCTCGAGCCGGCAGTCGGGATCGGCGATCGTCGCGCGAAACGGATACAGGTTCACGACCACGAGGTCGATGGGCGCGATGCCGTGCCCGGCGATCGCGGCCATGTGCGCGGGCGAATCGCGCCGCGCGAGCAGGCCGCCGTGGATCTTCGGGTGCAGCGTCTTCACGCGCCCGTCGAGCATCTCGGGAAAGCCGGTGTGCTTCGAGACCTCGGTGACCGGCACGCCTTCCTTCTCCAGCAGCTTCGCGGTGCCGCCGGTGGACAGCAGCTCGACGCCGAGCGCGGCGAGCCCGCGCGCAAGATCGGCGACGCCGGTCTTGTCCGAGACGCTGAGGAGCGCCCGCTGGATCCTGCTCACCCTTTGATGCGCAGCTGCTGCATCTTCTTGCGCAGCGTGTTGCGGTCGATGCCGAGCATGGCGGCCGCGCGCGTCTGGTTGCCCTCGGCGCGCCCGAGCACCACCTCGAGCATCGGCTTCTCCACGTTCTTCAGCACCATGTCGTAGATCGCGGTCGGGCGCTCGCCGTCCATGTCCCTGAAGTAGCGCTCCAGGGACCGGCGCACGGCGTCCGAGATCTCGTTGCCGCGGCTCACGCGGCGAGCCTCGCGAAATAGTCGTTCACCGCCGCGCGCTGCGCCTCGACGGCCTCGAGCCGCACCGCGGCCTGGCGGAAAGCCTCGCCGCCCGGCAGGTGCTTGGTGTACCAGCCGAGGTGCTTGCGCGCGACGCGCAGGCCCTGCGCCTCGCCGTAGAGCGCGTACAGGCCCTCGAGGTGCTCGCGCACCACGGCCTCGACTTCGGCCGGCGACGGCGGGGCGAGCGTCTCGCCCGTGGCGAGGAAGTGCGCGAGCTCGCGGAAGAACCACGGGCGGCCGAGGGCCGCGCGGCCGATCATCAGGCCGTCGGCGCCGGTGCGCGCGAGGACTTCGCGCGCCTCCTGCGGGGTGCGGATGTCGCCGTTGGCGATCACGGGGATGCGCACGGACGCCTTCACCTCGGCGATCGTGTCGTACTCGGCGTGCCCGCCGAATCCGCAGGCGCGCGTGCGGCCGTGGATGGCGAGGAGCCGCACGCCCGATGCTTCGGCGATGCGCGCGACGCGCACGGCATTGCGGCGCTCGGGGCGCGGGCCGGTGCGGATCTTGAGCGTCACCGGGACGTCCACGGCGCCGACGACGGCCTCGAGGATGCGCGCGACGCGCGCTTCGTCTTCCAGCAGCGCCGAGCCGGCGTACACGTTGCACACCTTCTTCGCCGGGCAGCCCATGTTGATGTCGATGATCTGCGCGCCCCGCTCGACGTTGTGGCGCGCGGCCTCGGCCATCATCGCCGGCTCTGCGCCCGCGATCTGCACCGACACGGGCCCGGGCTCGCCGTCGTGCGCGAGGCGCAGCCGCGACTTCCTCGAGTCGCGCAGCTCGGGGCGCGAGGACACCATCTCGGAGGTCGCGAGGCCGGCGCCGAAGCGCCGGGCGAGGATGCGGAACGGCCGGTCGGTGACGCCCGCCATCGGAGCGACGAACAACGCGTTGCGCAGCGCAGTCGCGCCGATGTGCATGTCTCGCTTCTGCTGGACGAGCGTGAAGGGAAGGGGATTCTACAAAACTTTCACGGCAGCGCGGAAGGCCCGAAGATCATGCGGCGCGCGAAGAAACGCCGCGCGGGCGGCAGGATGTCAAAACTGGTCAGCGCGAGGCCGCGCATTGCGCGCAGCAGCGCGTGGTCGCCCAGGAATCCGCGCGCGAGGAACTCGGTCGCGCCGATGGTGGCGGCCGCATCGAGCCGGCGCTGCGCCGCGAATCGCCCGAGCAGCGCCGGCTCCCCGGGGTCCGGCGCATCGGCGAGCAGCTGCGCCAGGTCCCAGGCGTCGCGCAGCCCCAGGTTCAGTCCCTGGCCCGCGACCGGGTGCAGCGTCTGCGCCGCGTTGCCGACGAATACGGCGCGGCCCTCGACGCGCGAGCCGCGTACGCGCAGCGCGAGCGGCGCGCGCGCGCGCTCGTGGAGCTCGGTGAAGCGTCCCGCGCGAGCGCCGAAGGCCTGCTGCAGCGCGCGCAGGAACTCGCCGTCCGCGGCCTGCTCGAGCGCGGCCGCGCGATCCGGGCGCAGGCTCCAGACCGCGGCCCAGTCGCCCGCGAGGGGCAGCAGCGCGAGCGGTCCCTCGGCGGTGAAGCGCTCGTGAGCCGTTGCCTGCGCGGCGGGCCGGGCGGAGACGCGTGCGACGAGCACGTCGTAGCCGTAGCTGCGTTCACGGGCGCCGCTCGAGATGCCCTCCGCGTGCACGGTGCATCGCGCCTCGTCCGGCGGCGCCTCGGCCTGCACCGCGACGCGCGAGCGCAGCGCCGACACGAGCTCGCCGTAGCGCGCGACGTAGCCGAGCGCGGGCACGCGCGCGTCCGCGGCGTCCAGGCGCGCGCGCCCGAAGGCGAGCGCCTGCGACACCTGGATCGTCTCGATCGGCGTGACGGGGAACGAGCCCCAGGCGCCGACGCGCTCCAGGATCAGGCGGCTCGCGTGCGACAGCGCGATCGGGCGCAAGCCCGCTCGCGGCGCGCCGCCCGGATCGACCACGCTCACGCGGTGGCGCGAGCCGGCGAGCGCGAGCGCGAGCGTGCAGCCGACCGGGCCCGCGCCGTAGACGACGACGTCAGCGCCGGCCGTCACGGATCAGCGCCTCGATCTCGGCGACCGCCTTGGGCGCCTCGGCCGTCAGCACCTCGCAGGCGCCGTCGGTCACCCGCACGTCGTCCTCGATGCGCACGCCGATGTCGCGCAGCCGCTGGGGCACGTCGTCGGCGGCGCGGATGTAAAGGCCGGGCTCCACGGTGAGCGTCATGCCCGGCGCGAGCGTGCGCCAGGCGCCCCCGCGCTTGTACTCGCCCGCGTCGTGCACGTCCATGCCGAGCCAGTGCCCGGTGCGGTGCATGTAGAAGCGCTTGTAGGATTCCTTTTCCAGGACCTCCTCGAGCGTGCCGGCGAGGAGCTTCAGGTCCAGCATGCCCTGCGCGAGCACGCGCACCGCGGCGTCGTGCGGCTCGTTCCAGGCGTTGCCCGCGCGCACCTTGTCGATCGCGGCGCGCTGCGCGGCGAGCACGATCTCGTAGACCTCGCGCTGCGCGCCGCTGAAGCGCCCGTTCACCGGGAACGTGCGCGTGATGTCGGCGGCGTAGCCGTCGAGCTCGCAGCCCGCGTCGATGAGGAGCAGCGCCCCGTCGGCGAGCGGCGCATCGTTCTGCACGTAGTGCAGGACGCAGGCGTTCGCGCCGCCGGCGACGATGGGCCAGTAGGCGGGGAACTGCGCGCCCCGCCGCCGGAACTCGTGGAGCAGCTCGGCTTCCACCTCGTACTCGTTCACCCCGGGGCGCGCGGCGAGCATCGCGCGCCGGTGCGCGGACGCCGAGATCGCGGCGGCCCGGCGCATGAGCGCGAGCTCGTGCGCGTCCTTCACCAGGCGCATCTCGTCGAGCGGCGCGTGCAGGTCGCGCAGCGAGTGCGGCGCGACCACGCCCGCGCGCGCCTGCGCGCGCACGGCGTTCAGCCAGCGCATGACGCGCGCGTCCCAGTCCGCGTCCACGCCGACCGCGGTCCACAGCGCCTCGCGGTCGGCGAGCAGCTCGGCCATCTTCGCGTCGAGCTCGCCGACCGGGTGCGCCTCGTCGAAGCCGAAGCGCTCGCGCGCGCCCTCGGGGCCGTGGCGGAAGCCGTCCCAGATCTCGCGCTCGGCGTTCTTCTCGCGGCAGAAAAGCAGCGCGCGCGGCGCGGCGCCGCCCGCCAGCACGAGCGCGGCCTCGGGCTCGGCGAAGCCCGTGAGATAGTAGAAATAGCTGTCGTGGCGATAGGGATAGTGCGTGTCGCGGTTGCGCGCGCGCTCGGGCGCGGTGGCGATCACCGCCACGCCCTCGCCGATCGTCGCGGCGAGGCGCCTGCGGCGCTCCGCGTACACGGCGACGTCCATCGTCTGGTCCGCTGTCATGCCCTTGCCTTCCGCGCCGCGATCAGCGCCTCGATGTCGCGCAGGCGCTCGGCGGTGCCGGCGTCGCGCCATTCTCCGGTGTGCAGCTCGGCCGACAGGCGGCCCGCCTCCGCGGCCGCGCGCAGCAGCGGCGCGAGCGGCGCCTTGTCGCCCTCGCGCACCGGCGCGACGAGCGCCGGGTCGACGAGCGCGATGCCCGTGTAAGTGTAGCGCGGGGCGGCTGCGTTGCCGGCACGCCCGCCCTCCAGTGTGAAGTCGCCCGCGGGATGGTGCTCGGGGTTGGGCGCGAGCACGAGGTGGGCGAGGCATCCGGCGAGCGAGCGCGCGCGCAGGCGCGCGAGATCGTAGTCGCACCAGATGTCGGCGTTCACCAGCGCGAACGGCGCCGGGCCGAGCAGCGCGCGCGCGCGTGCGATGCCGCCGGCGGACTCGAGCGGCTCCGGCTCGCGGGAATAGGCTATGCCGAGGCCCCAGGCGCGCCCGTCGCCCAGGCGCGACTCGATCGCCGCGCCCAGCCAGGCGACGTTGATCACCACCTCGCGAAAGCCCGCGCGCGCGAGGCGCTCGAGCTGCCAGGCGACGAGCGGCTTGCCGCCGACTTCGACCAGCGCCTTCGGCACGCGCTCGGTGAGCGGGCGCAGGCGCTCGCCGCGCCCGGCGGCGAGGATCATCGCCCTCATGGCTCGAGCTCGTCGAGCAGGCGCGCGAGCGGCGCGAGCGTGCGGTAGCGGCGCGCGCAGGCGCGCGCGTAGCCGAGAAAGCGCGGCGTGTCCTCGAGGTACCGCGGCTTGCCGTCGCGGTAGGTGAGCCGCGCGAAGATGCCGAGCACCTTGAGGTGGCGCTGCAGCCCCATCCACTCGAGCGCGCGCCAGAACTCGCCGAAGTCGGCCTCGACGGGCAGGGCGGCGGCGCGCGCCGCCTCCCAGTAGCGCGCTGCCCAGTCGATCACGCGCTCCTCCGCCCAGCTGATGAAGGCGTCGCGCGTGAGCGAGGCGATGTCGTAGGTGATCGGCCCGAGCACCGCATCCTGGAAGTCGAGCACGCCGGGGTTGGGCTCGCACACCATGAGGTTGCGCGGCATGTAGTCGCGGTGCACGTACACCCGCGGCTGGGCGAGCGCGCTCGCGACGAGCGTCGCGCACAGCGCCTCCCAGGCCGCGCCTTGCGCGGCGGACAGCGTACGCCCGAGGTGGCGGCCCACGTACCACTCGGGAAAGAGCGCGAGCTCGCGGCGCAGCAGCGCCTCGTCGTACGGCGGCAGCTCGCCTGCGCGCGTCGCGCGCTGCCAGCGCACCAGCGCGGCGATCGCGTCGCGCATCAGCGCGCCGGCGTTCGAGTCGTCGAGCGCATCGAGGTAGGTGCGCGTGCCGAGGTCGGACAGGAGAAGGAACCCCTGCCCGAGGTCCGCGGCGAGAATTTCCGGCGCGTGCACGCCCGCTTCCCGCAGCAGGCGCGCCACGCGCACGAACGGCGCGCAGTCCTCGTGCTCGGGCGGCGCGTCCATGGCGACGAAGCTGCGCCCGTCGGCGAGCGTGGCGCGGAAGTAGCGGCGGAAGCTCGCGTCGGCGGAAGCCGGCGCGACGGAGAACTGCGGCCCGCCGAGCGGGCCGGCGAGCCAGCGCGTCAGCGCAGCGAGCCTCGGATCCACGGATTGCGTTGCGCCTTGCGCGGAATTGTGCGATTTTACACGCACATGCAGCGTTTCCCAGCGCGCCAGCGGGCCGCCCGAGTCGCCGGCTGCGCGGCGCTGCTCGTCGCGCTCCCGGTCGCCGCGCAGAGCCCCGCCACGGAGGATCCGGCGACCATCGACGCGCAGTCGATCGAGGGCATCTCGGGTCTCGAAGTCACGGCGCGCGGCGGCGTGGAGTTCCGGCAGGGCGCGACCGCGATCTACGCGGACTACCTGAAGTTCAATCGCGAGTTCGGGCGCCTGCAGGCCGAAGGCGGCGTGCGCATCGAGCAGGGCCGGGACCGGTTCTTCGGGCCGCGCCTGCGCTACGACACCGCCTCGCAGACCGGCGTGCTCGAGGAGCCCGTCTTCGAGCTGCGAGGGCGGCAGACGGCGCGCGGCGGCGCCGAGCGCATCGAGTTCCTGGGCGAGCGCCGCTTCCGCCTGACGGGCGCGCACTTCACGACCTGCGAGCCGGGCAGGGACGACTGGCGCCTGGAGGCAAGCGGGCTCGAGCTCGACTACGTCGAGGAGCAGGCCGTGGCGCGCGGCGCGCGCCTGCGCTTCTACGGCGTGCCGATCCTCGGCACGCCGTACTTCAGCTTCCCGCTGGAGAACCGCAGGAAGAGCGGCATCCTCGCGCCGCGCTTCTCGCAGGGCACCCTGCGCGGCACCGAGCTCGGCCTGCCCTACTACTGGAACATCGCACCCGAGCAGGACGCCACCATCACGCCGAGCGTGATGTCCAAGCGCGGCGAGCAGCTCAGGGTCCAGTACCGCTACCTAGGCCGCAGCTTCGGCGGGCAGGCGCACGTGGAGTACATGCCCGAGGACCGCATCCTGAAGGAATCCCGCAGCGGCTACTCGATCCAGCACGAGCAGCACTTCACGCCGGCGCTTGCCGGGCGCGTGGACATGAACCACGTCTCCGACGACCGCTACTTCGTCGACCTCTACAGCGAGGTGCCGCAGGTGTCCACCGGCAACCTGCAGCGCGACGGCTACCTGCAGTACTCGCGCAGTTTCGCGGGCACCGGCATCACGGCGCAGGCGCGCGTGCAGCGCTTCCAGACGCTGCAGGATCCCCTCGCGCCGATCGTGCCGCCCTACCACCGGGTGCCGCAGCTCTCGCTCGCGGTGGGGCGCAACGACATGGGCGGGCTGCTCGATGCCAGCCTGCCGACGGAGTACACGCGCTTCACCCATCCGACCCTCGTCGAGGGCGAGCGCACCCTGACGAACCCGGTGCTCTCGGCGCCGCTCGTCCTGCCGGGGTACTTCCTCACGCCGAAGCTCGGCGCGCGCCATGCGCGCTACGAGCTCTCGCGCGCGGCCCCGGGCCAGCCGGTGCGGCAAAGCGTGAGCATTCCCTGGTTCAGTCTCGACGGCGGGCTCGTCTTCGAGCGCGAGGCGGCATGGTTCGGCCAGCGGCTCACGCAGACGCTCGAGCCGCGCCTGTACTACGTCTACGCGCCCTACCGCGACCAGTCGCAGCTGCCGCTGTTCGACACGGCGCTCGCGGACTTCAACTACGCGCAGCTCTTCTCCGAGAACCGCTTCGTGGGCGGCGACCGCTTCGGCGACGCCAACCAGCTGACCTGGGCGCTCACCTCGCGTTTGCTCGACGCGCGCGGCGAGGAGCGGCTGCGCGCCACGCTCGGCCAGCGCTACTACTTCGAGGACGAGCGCGTCGGGCTGACCGCGGGCGCGACGCTGCGCACGGCGAGCGAGTCCGACTGGCTCGCCTCGGCGGGCGGGCGCTTCGCGCGGGACTGGATGTTCGACGGCACGCTGCAGTACAACCCGCGCGAGTCGCGCTCCGAGCGCTACGGCCTGCAGCTGCGCTACGCGCCGGAGGTCGCCAAGGTGCTGAACTTCGGCTATCGCTACAATCGCGACGTGCTGCGCCAGATGGACGTTTCCGGGCAGTGGCCGCTGGCCGCCGGCTGGTACGCGGTCGGGCGCTACAATTACTCCATGCGCGACGCGCGGCCGCTCGAGGTGGTGGCCGGGCTCGAGTACAACGGCGGCTGCTGGGTGTTCCGCGCGGTCTACCAGCGCGTGCAGGCGGCGACCGATATCACCTCGAAGGCGATCTACTTCCAGCTCGAATTCAACGGCTTCGGCCAGATCGGGTCCAACGAGACCGTGAACATCTTCCGCCGCAATGTCCCCGGCTACGCCGTGACCAACCCGCGCGACCGCTCGCTGGCCCCACCGGGCCTGGCGGTCGACTGAAATGCGACGCTGGCTCGCCGCGCTGTTGCTCGCCGCCGCGCTGCCCGCCGCCGGGCGCGATGCGGTGCTCGTCGATCGCATCGTCGCGGTCGTGGGCAAGGACGTGATTACGCTCACCGAGCTCGAGGAGCGCGTGGCGCGCTCGGCGCGCGACATGAGTCGCGCGGGCATCCCGGTGCCCGAGCCGCAGGCGCTGCAGCGCCAGGTGCTCGAGCGCCTGGTGATGGACAAGGCGCAGCTGCAGCGCGCGGCGGAGGCCGGCGTGCGCGTGGACGAGCTGCAGCTGGACCGCGCGGTGCAGCGCGTGGCGCAATCCAATGACATGTCGCTGGCGCAATTGCGCGACGCCCTGGAGCGCGACGCGGTGCCTTTCGAGAATTTTCGCGCCGAGCTGCGCCAGCAGATCGTGCTCGCGCGCCTGCGCGAGCGCGAGGTGGACGACCGCGTCCAGGTGAGCGAGGCGGAAATCGACCTCTACCTGCAGGAGCACAGGGCGAGCGCGGTCGAGTACGAGGTGGCGCACGTGCTCGTTGGCGTGCCGGAGCAGGCGAGCCCGGAGGCGGTGGAGCGCGCGCGGGCGCGCGCCGCGCGCGTGCGGGACGAGGCGCGCGCGGGCGGCGATTTCGCCAAGCTCGCGGCGAGCTACTCGGACGCGGGCGACGCGCTGCAGGGCGGCGCGCTCGGCTGGCGCGACCCGGGAAGGCTGCCGGAGCTGTTCGCACAGGCGCTCGCGGAGCTGCGGCCCGGGCAGGTGAGCGACCTGCTGCGCAGCCCGGCGGGCTTTCACGTGCTGAAGCTTCTCGGCCAGCGCGAGGCGGGCGCGGCCGCGCCGGTGACGCAGACGCACGCGCGCCACATCCTGGTCAAGACGAGCGAGATTGTCTCGGAAGACGACGCGCGCCGGCGACTCGAGGCCCTGCGCAACCGCATCCTCGCCGGCGCCGATTTCGCCGAGCTCGCGCGCCTGAACTCCGAGGACGGCACCGCGGCGCGCGGCGGCGATCTCGGCTGGGTGTACCCGGGCGACACGGTGCCGGAGTTCGAGCGCGCCATGAACGAGCTCGCGCCGGGGGAGCTGAGCGTTCCGGTGAAGACGCCCTTCGGCTTCCACCTCATCCGGGTCGAGGCGCGCCGCGCCGCCGACATGAGCGAGGAGCGGCGGCGCCAGCAGGCGCGCCAGGCCCTGCGCGAAAGGAAGGCGGACGAGGCCTACCAGGAATGGCTGCGCCAGCTGCGCGACCGCACCTACGTCGAGCTGCGACTCGAGGAAGGCTGAAGCCGTGCCCGTGATCGCGCTCACCTCGGGCGAGCCGGCGGGCATCGGCCCCGAGATCAGCGTGGCGGCGGCGCGGCGCTGGCGCGGCGCGAAGCTCGTCGTGATCGGCGACCGGCGGCTGCTCGCGGGCTGCGCGCACGTCGAGCATGTTCCGCTCGCGCGGCCATGCCGCGCCGGGCGGGTCGATCCCGCGAACAGCCGCTACGTGCTCGCCGTGCTCGATCGCGCGGTTGCCGGCTGCCTCGCCGGCGAGTTCGACGCGATGGTCACCGCGCCCGTGCACAAGGGCGTGATCAACGACGCCGGCATCGCCTTCACCGGCCACACCGAGTATCTGGCGAAGCGCGCGCGCGCGCCGCACGTGGTCATGATGCTCGTGGGCGGGGGGCTGCGCGTGGCGCTCGCCACCACGCACCTCGCGCTGAAGGACGTGCCGCGCGCGATCACGCGGCGCGGGCTGCTCGCCACGCTGCGCGTGCTGCACGCCGACCTGCGCCGGCGCTTCGGCATACGGCGCCCGCGCATCCTGGTCGCGGGCCTCAATCCGCATGGCGGCGAGGGCGGGCACCTGGGCGGCGAGGAGCGCGACGTGGTCGAGCCCGCGCTGCGCGCCGCGCGGCGCCTGGGCATCGCCGCCGAGGGCCCGATACCCGCGGACACGCTGTTCGTGCCCGCGCGGCTCGCGCGCGCCGACTGCGCGCTTGCCCTGTATCACGACCAGGGGCTGCCGGTACTCAAGTACGCGAGCTTCGGGCGCGGCGTGAACGTGACGCTGGGGCTGCCGTTCGTGCGCACTTCGGTCGATCACGGCACGGCGCTCGACATCGCCGGCAAGGGCAAGGCGGACGCGTCCAGCCTGCTCGAGGCGCTCAAGCTTGCACGCCGGCTCGCATCGCCCGCGTAAGCGCTTCGGCCAGCACTTCCTCCACGACCCGGGGGTCGTGCGCCGCATCGTGGCGGCGATCGCGCCGGCGCCGGGGGATTTCATCCTGGAGATCGGCCCCGGCGAGGGCGTGCTCACGCGCCCCCTGCGCGAGCGCGCCGCCAGGCTCGAGGCGATCGAGATCGACCGCGATCTCGCAGCGCGACTCGTGGCCGAGGGGGTCGTCGTGCACGCGGGCGACGCGCTCGAGTTCGACTACGGCGCCCTGCCGCCGGGCGCGCGCATCGTCGGCAACCTGCCCTACAACATCTCGACGCCGCTGCTGTTCCGGCTCGCGGAGCACGCGGCGCGCTTTCGCGACCTGCACTTCATGCTGCAACGGGAGGTGGTCGAGCGCATGGTTGCCGCACCCTCGACGCGGGCCTACGGGCGGCTGTCGGTGATGCTGCAGGCGCGCTTTTCGCTGGAGAGCCTGTTTCGCGTCGCGCCCGGGGCTTTCCGGCCGCCGCCGGGAGTCGAGTCCGCGGTCGTGCGCCTGCGGCCGCTCGAAGCGCCGCTCGATCTCGGCGTGCCGGGCTTCGCCGGCCTGGTGCGGCGGGCGTTCAGCGCGAGGCGCAAGACGCTGCGCAACGCGCTCGGCCTCAGCGCGGAGTCGCTCGCCGGCCTGGGCTACGACCCGGGCCTGCGCCCGGAGAACCTGAGCGCCGCGGACTACGTGCGCATTGCGCAGCGCACCAAATGCGAACCAGGGTTTGAGGCGGGGCGATAGCGGCGGTTACAATTTGCCCGCCATCGATCCCAGAGTATTCCGAAGGAGGAGACCATGAAGAGATCCGGACTTATCGCGGCCGCGCTGGCGGCTGCCGCGCTCGCAGGCTGCCAGTCGATGCCCGCGGAGGGGCCGCTGCTCGCCTCGGCGGGCCTCGAGCCGACCAAGGGCAACAAGGCCATCGGCGAGGTGAGCTTCGAGCAGGTGGGGGGCAAGGTGCGCGTCGTCGCCCAGGTGATCCGCCTGCCGGCGAACGGCGAGTTCGGCTTCCACATCCACGAGAAGGGCGACTGCAGCTCGGGCGACGGCATGAGCGCGGGCGGCCACTTCAATCCGTACGGCAAGCCCCATGGCCAGGGCGGCGAGCGCCACGCGGGCGACCTGCCGAATCTCAAGTCCGACGCCAAGGGCAAGGCGAAGCTCTCCGCGGAGCTGGACATCGTCACGCTCAAGCCGGGGCCGGCCAACATCGTCGGCCGCGCGGTGATCGTGCACGCGCAGCCCGACGACTACAAGACGCAGCCCACCGGCAACGCGGGCGCGCGTCTGGCCTGCGGCGTGATCAAGGCGATCTAGGCCGAGCGGACAACGCAGGAGCGAAAAGGGCGCCGCGAGGCGCCCTTTTCATTTGCGGCGCTCGATGAACTCGATCTTGTAGCCGTCGGGATCCTCGACGAAGGCGATCACGGTGGTGCCGCCCTTCACCGGGCCGGCCTCGCGCGTCACCCTGCCGCCCTTCGCGCGCACGGCGTCGCAGGCCTTCGCCGCGTCGTCCACCTCGATCGCGACGTGGCCGTAGGCCGAGCCGAGGTCGTACCGGTCCACGCCGTAGTTGTAGGTGAGCTCGAGGACGGAGGCGCGGTCCTCGGTGTCGTAGCCGACGAACGCGAGCGAGTACTTCTGCTCGGGGCGGTCGGTGGTGCGCAGCACCTTCATGCCGAGCACCTGGGTGTAGAAGTCGACCGAGCGCCGCAGGTCGCCGACGCGCAGCATGGTGTGCAGGAGTCTCATGGCGCCAGTTTACAGCGTCGCCTGCTGCGCTTCGATCCAGGCCTGCGTGTCCTCGATCACCCGCTTCGGGTCGCGGCCCGCGGTCGGGATCGGCGGCCCGATGCGCACCGTCACCGTGCCCGGGCGCTTGAAGAAGGCGTTTCGCGGCCACAGGCGCCCGGCGTTGTGCGCCACCGGCACCACGGGCACCCCGCAGTGGACGGCGAGCCAGGCGCCGCCCAGCTGGTAGGCGCGATGCTCGCCGGGGCGCACGCGCGTGCCCTCCGGGAAGATCACCACCCAGAAGCCCTGCGCGAGCCGCTCGCGGCCCTGGCGCGCCATCTCGCGCAGCGCCGCCATGCCGCGCTGCCGGTTGATGGCGATCGGGCTCATGAGCGCGAGGCCCCAGCCGAAAAATGGGATCCACAGCAGCTCGCGCTTGAGCACCAGCACCTGCGGCGGCAGGATCTCCTGGAAGGCGAGCGTCTCCCAGGCCGACTGGTGCTGCGACAGGATCACGGCCGGCTCGTCGGGGAGGTTGCGCCGGCCCTCGATCTTCCAGCGGATGCCGCACAGCCACCAGGCGAGCCAGACCACGAGGCGCGACCAGGCCGAGATGAGGCGATAGCGCGCCATGCGCGGCAGCGGGAAGCTCAGCATCGCGACGATCGCGTACGGCGGGGTGACGACCGCCAGCGCCAGGGCAAAGAGCGCCGAGCGCAACGCGATCATGGAACGAGATGCGCGGCGAACTCGGCGAGGTCGCGAAAGACGGCGGTACCGGGCGGAAGTCCCCCAGCCTTGCGCGTTTGCCGGCCCTTGCCCGTGAGCACCAGCACGGGCCGCGCCCCCGCGGCGGCGGCCGCCTGCAGGTCGCGCGAGGCATCGCCCACGACCGGCACGCCCTCGAGCGGCACGTTGAGCCGCCGGCCCACCTCGAGGAGCATGCCGGGCCTGGGTTTGCGGCAGGCGCAGTTCGCCTCGTCCGCGTGCGGGCAGAAGAAGATCGCGTCGATGCGCCCGCCCGCCTGATGCACCGCGCGCTGCATGGCGTCGTGGATTGCGTTCAGCGTGGTCATGTCGAACAGGCCGCGCGCGATGCCCGACTGGTTGGTCGCCACCACCACGCGATAGCCGGC
Source organism: Burkholderiales bacterium (assembly GCA_050246035.1). GTDB lineage: Bacteria > Pseudomonadota > Gammaproteobacteria > Burkholderiales > SG8-39 > JAABQT01. Next base: position 77,212 of record JBFWWT010000004.1, on the reverse strand, counting down.
CTGCGTGAGGCGCGCGATGGCCTCGAGGCTGCCCTTGATCGGCTTCCACTCCGCCGGCGACCTGATGTACTGGTCGCTGTCGTGGTTGATGGTGCCGTCGCGGTCCAGGACCACGAGCTTCATGTCGCGAGCTTGGAGAGGTCGGCGATGCGGTTCATGCCGGCGTGCAGGCGGCCGAGGAAGCCGATGCGGTTGCGCCGCACGCCCTCGTCGGGGTCCATCACCAGCACCTTGTCGAAGAAGGCGTCCACCGGCCCCTTGAGCGCCGCGAGCGACTTGAGCGCGCCCGTGTAGTCGCCCGCCTTCAGCGCGGCCTCGAAGCCCGGCTGCAGGGCCGCGAAGGCGCTCGCGAGCTCGCTTTCCTCCTTCTGCCGGAAGAGCGCCGCGTCGAACTCGGACGGCACGCTCTCGGCCTGGCGCAGGATGTTGGCGATCCGCTTGTTGGCTGCGGCGAGGCCCGGCGCCTCGGGGAGCTTGGCGAACTCGCGCACCGCGTCGAGCTGCATCGGGATCTGGTCCAGGCGCATGAAGCGGTGGCCGAGCACCGAGTCGATCTCGTGGGCCACGTAGCCGCGCTCGGCGAGGTAGCCGCGCAGGCGCTCGCGTACGAAGCCCTCCACCGGCTCGTGCGCCTGCGCGATGTCCTTGGGCAGCACGCGGTAGGCGGCGTTGACGAGCTCGTGCAGCGGCACGGGCAGCGCTTTCTCGACGAGGATGCGGATCACGCCGAGCGCCGCGCGGCGCAGGCCGTAAGGGTCCTTCTCGCCCGTGGGCTGCTGGCCGATACCGAAGAAGCCGGCGAGCGCGTAGAGCTTGTCGGCGAGCGCCACGGCGCAGCCGAGAGAACTCGCCGGCAGCCGGTCGCCGGCGAAGCGCGGGCGGTAGTGGTCCTCGATGGCGGCGGCGACCTCCGCGGGCTCGCCGTCGTGCAGCGCGTAGTAGCGGCCCATCACGCCCTGCAGCTCGGGAAACTCGCCGACCATGCCGGTGAGGAGGTCGGCCTTGGCGAGCTCGGCGGCGCGCTCGGCGGCCTTGTCGTCCGCGCCGAGCGCACGCGCCACGATGCCGGCGAGGATTTTCGTGCGCTGCACGCGGTCGAGCTGGCTGCCGAGCTTGTGGTGGAACACCACGCGCGCGAGCTGCGGCACGCGCTCCTCCAGCCGGAGCCTGCGGTCCTGGTCGTAGAAGAAGCGCGCGTCCTCCAGGCGCGGGCGCACGACGCGCTCGTTGCCGCCGACGATGTGCCGGGGGTCGGCGACCCGCATGTTGGAGACGATGAGAAAGCGCGGCAGCAGCGCGCCGCGCGCGTCGTAGAGGGGAAAGTACTTCTGGTTCTGCCGCAGCGTGAGCGCGAGGCACTCCGCCGGCACCTCCAGGTAGGCCTTGTCGAAGGCGCCGGCGTAGACGCTCGGGTGCTCGACGAGCGCGGTGACCTCGGCGAGCAGGTCGCGGTACTCGCCGAGCGAGGCGCGCTGCGCCGCCGCCTCGGCGAGCAGCTGGCGCTCGATCTCGTCGCGCCGCGCGTCGAAGTCCGCGACCACGCTGCCCTGCTCGCGCAGCTGCGCCTCGTAGTCGTCGGCGTGCCGCAGCGAGATCCAGCCCCTGGCCATGAAGCGATGGCCGCGCGTGCGCCGGCCGGCCTCGAGCCCGAGCACCGTCCCGGGCAGCGTCCTGGCGCCGTAGAGCAGCACGAGCCCGTGAGCGGGCCGCACGAACTGCGCCTCGCCCGAGCCCCAGCGCATCATCTTCGGCACGGGCAGCGCCGCGAGCGCGGCGGCGACCATCGGGGCGAGCGCCTCCTCGAGCTTCGCGCCCGGCACCGTTCGCTCCACCGCGTACACGAAGCCCTTCGTCGTCTCGAAGCGCGTGAGCTCGTCGGGCTCCACGCCGTGCTTGCGCGCGAACCCGGCGACGGCCTGCGGCGGCGCCTGCAGCGCGGGGCCCTGGATGCGCTCGCGCGCGTCGGGCGCCTTGGCGAGCACGTGCGTGATCGAGACGGCGAGCCGGCGCGGCGTGGCGAAATAGCGGGCGGCGCTGCCCGTGGCGCGCAGGCCCGCGCTCTCGAGCGCGTTGGTCAGGTGGTCGCGGAAAGCGCGCCCGAGCGCCTCGAGCGACTTCGGCGGCAGCTCCTCGGTGAGCAGCTCGACGAGCAGGGTGTCCGCCCGCGGCGGGGCTGCAGCCCGGGTCGCCATGGCGCTAGCGCTGCCCGAGCGCCATGGGAAAGCCCAGGGCCTCGCGCGCCTCGTAATAGGCCTGCGCCACCGCGCGCGCGAGCGCGCGCACGCGGCCAATGTAGGCGGCCCGCTCCGTGACCGAGATCGCGCCGCGCGCGTCGAGCAGGTTGAAGGCGTGCGAGCACTTCATGACCATCTCGTAGGCGGGCAGCGTGCAGCGCGCCTCGATCAGGCGCTTCGCCTCCTGCTCGAACTCGCCGAAGTGCCGCGCGAGGAGCTCCGCGTTGGCGAGCTCGAAGTTGTAGCGCGACTGCTCGACCTCGTTCTGGTGGAAGACGTCGCCGTAGGTGACGCCCGGCGTCCAGACGAGGTCGAAAACCGAGTCCTTGCCCTGCAGGTACATGGCGAGCCGCTCCAGGCCGTAGGTGATCTCGCCGAGCACCGGCTTGCACTCGAGCGAGCCGACCTCCTGGAAATAGGTGAACTGCGTGACCTCCATGCCGTCGAGCCACACTTCCCATCCGAGGCCCCAGGCGCCGAGCGTGGGCGACTCCCAGTCGTCCTCCACGAAGCGGATGTCGTGCTCGGCGGCGTCGATGCCCAGCGCGGCGAGCGAGGCGAGGTAGCGCTCCTGGATATCGGCGGGCGAGGGCTTCATGACCACCTGGTACTGGTAGTAGTGCTGCAGGCGGTTCGGGTTGTCGCCGTAGCGTCCGTCCTTCGGGCGGCGCGAGGGCTGCACGTAGGCCGCGTTCCACGGCTCGGGGCCGATCGCGCGCAGGAAAGTCGCCGTGTGAAACGTGCCCGCGCCCACTTCCATGTCGTAGGGCTGCAGGAGCACGCAGCCCTGGTCGTCCCAGAACTTGGACAGGCGCTGGATGAGGCCCTGGAAGGTGAGCATGAGAGGCGGCATCTTACCGGCTGCGCGCGCGCCGCGCGAAGGCGAACACGAGCGCGAGGCAGGCGGCGAGCGCCGGCCAGTCGCCGGTGCGCACATAGGGCGTGGCGCCGGCGTAGCCCTGCACCTGGACTTCGAGGCGTCCTTCGGTGAAAGGCTCGAGCCGCGCGAGCACGCGCCCGTCCGCGCCGATCGCCGCCGTGACGCCGGTGTTGGTTGCCGCGAGATGCATGCGACCCGTTTCCAGCGCGCGCGCGCGCGCGATCTGCAGATGCTGCGCGGGCGCGAGCGAGTCGCCGAACCAGGCGACGTTGGAGACGTTGACGAGCAGCGTCGCCTCGGGGAGCTGGCGGATGAGCTCGCGGCCGTAGGCGTCCTCGTAGCAGATGTTGACCGCGACGCGCTGCCCGGCGACTTCGAGCGGGCGCGCGCGCGCCGGGCCGCGCGCGAAGTCCGACAGCGGGATCGACAGCAGCCGCACCACCCAGCCGAAGCCCGGCGGCACGAACTCGCCGAAGGGCACCAGGTGCGACTTGTAGTAGAGCTGGCGCGGCGAGGCGCCGAGCGAGAGCACCGCGTTGTAGTACTCGCCGGGCGCGGTGCGCACCGGCACGCCGAGCAGGAGGTCGCCCCCGCTTCGCTTCGCGGCCGACTCCAGGCGCGCGAGGTAGGCCGGGTCCACGCTGTCCAGCATGCGCGGCACCGCGGTTTCGGGCAGCACGATGAGGCGCGCCGGGCTCGCCTCGGCCAGGCGCGCATAGGTCTCCAGCGTGTGCGCGTAGCGCAGAGGGTCGAACTTCATGTCCTGGGGCACGTTCCCCTGCAGCACGCTCGCGGCGAGCGGCGCGCCGACGGGCGTCGTCCAGGCGACGCCGCGCAGCGCCGCGCCGCCGACGCCGATCAGCACGAAAGCCGCCGCCGCGAGCCAGCGCGCCTGGCCGAGCGCCACGCACCACAGCAGCCCGGACACGCACGCGGCGGCGAGCGACGCGCCGTAGACGCCGGCGAGCGGCGAGAAGCCGGCGAGCGGCGTATCGGGCACGGCCGAGCCGAGCGCCAGCCACGGAAAGCCGGTGAAGAGCGTGGCGCGCAGCGCTTCGGCGAGCGTCCAGCAGGCCGGAATGACGAGCGCGGCGCGCAGCGCGGGCGCGGCGCGCAGCCGCGCCTGCGCGTAGCCGGCAAGCGCCGGGTAGAGCGCGAGCAGCGCGCAAAAGCCCGCGGTCGCCGCCGCGGCGAGCGGCACGGGCATGCCCCCGAAGCGGTGCAGGCTCACGTAGACCCAGGACACGCCGGCGAGGAACATGCCGAAGCCGAAGAGAAAGCCGATCCAGGCGGCGCGGCCCGGGCTGCGCGCCGTGATCCACAGGTGCGTGAGCACGGCGAGACTCAGGAGCGCCACCGGAAACAGGCCGAACGGCGCGAAGGCGAGCACCATCGCCGCGCCGGCGAGGAACGCGACCAGAGACGGTCCCCGGGTTCTCATGGGGACCGCCCCTACTTCTGCTTGTCCACCAGCAGGGTATAGACGCGGCGGCTGTCGGCGCGCAGGACCTGGAAGCGCAGGCCGTCGATGACGAGCGTCTCGCCGCGCCGCGGCACGCGCCCCAGGCGCGCGATGACCAGGCCGGCGACGGTGTCGTGCTCCTGGTCGGAGAAGTGGCTGCCGAAGTGCGCGTTGAAGTCGGCGATCTGCGTGAGCGCCTTGACGCGGTGGCGCCCGCCCGGCTCGGCGAGGATGTTGTCGCTCGCCTCGTCGAAGTCGTACTCGTCCTCGATCTCGCCGACGATCTGCTCGAGCACGTCCTCGATGGTGACCAGGCCCGCCACGCCGCCGTACTCGTCCACCACGATGGCCATGTGATTGCGGCTGGCGCGGAACTCGCGCAGCAGCACGTTGAGGCGCTTGGCCTCCGGCACGAAGACCGCCGGGCGCAGCATCTCGCGCACGTTGAACTCCTCCTCGCCCGCGTAGTGGCGCAGCAGGTCCTTGGCGAGCAGGATGCCGATGACGTCGTCGCGGTTCTGGTCGATCACCGGGAAGCGCGAGTGCGCCGTGGCGATCACCTGGGGGATGAACTCCTCCACTTTCTGGTGGATGTCGATCACGTCCATCTGCGCGCGCGGGATCATGATGTCGCGTACCGGCATCTCGGAGACCGTGAGCGCGCCCTCGATCATGGTGAGCGCGTCGGCGTCCAGCAGGTTCCTCTGGTAGGCCGAGCGCAGCAGCGCGAGGAGCTGCGCGCGGTCCTCGGGCTCGCGCAGCATGAGCGCCGACAGGCGCTCGAGCAGGCTGGGTCGGGCGTTCTCGCTCATGGCCGCGGCCTCATTCTAGCGTGTAGGGGTCGCCGAACCCGAGGCGCGCGAGCAGCCGCACCTCCGCGCGCTCCATGCGCCGTCCATGGCGCAGGCCGCGCAGGTGCAGCGCGCCGTGCACGACCAGATGCGCGTAGTGCGCCGCGAGCGCCTTGCCCTGCGCGCGCGCCTCGCGCGCGATCACCGGGTGGCAGAGGACGATGTCGCCCTGCGTGGGAGAGTAGGCGAACGCCAGCACGTTGGTGGCGTAGTCGCGCCGGCGGAACGCGCGGTTCAGGCGCCGGCCCTCGGCCGCGCCCACGACGCGCAGCGTCAGCTCGGCGCCGGGCCGTGCCGCGGCGAGCGCCCAGTCGCGCAGGCGCCGCGCCGCGGGCGCGCCGCGCGCCGCGCGCTGCACCGCGACGCTACTTCGTCGGCGGCGCTTCGCCGTGCTTTTCGTACGCATCGATGATGCGCGCTACCAGCGGGTGGCGCACGACGTCCGCGGCGGTGAAGTCGGTGAAGGCGATGCCGCGCACCTCGGCGAGGATGCGCCGCGCCTCGATGAGGCCGCTCTTCTGCCCGCGCGCGAGGTCGATCTGCGTCACGTCGCCGTTCACCACCGCCTTGGCGCCGAAGCCGATGCGCGTGAGGAACATCTTCATCTGCTCGGGCGTGGTGTTCTGCGCCTCGTCCAGGATGACGAAGGCGTGGTTGAGCGTGCGCCCGCGCATGTAGGCGAGCGGCGCGAGCTCGATCGCGCCGCGCTCGAGGAGCCGGGCGACCTTGTCGAAGCCCATGAGGTCGTAGAGCGCGTCGTACAGCGGCCGCAGGTACGGGTCCACCTTCTGCGCGAGGTCGCCGGGCAGGAATCCCAGGCGCTCGCCGGCCTCCACCGCCGGGCGCACGAGCACGATGCGCTTCACCTTGTCGCGCTCGAGCGCGTCCACGGCGCAGGCCACCGCGAGATAGGTCTTGCCGGTGCCCGCCGGCCCGACGCCGAAGGTGATGTCGTGCGCGAGGATTTTCTCGATGTACTGCACCTGGCGCGGCGTGCGCCCGTGCAGGTCGGCGCGCCGCGTGAGCAGCGCCGGGCCGTCCTCGGCCGCGCGCGGCGCCTTGTCCTGCGAGAGCTCGGTGAGGCCGAGCTGCAGGTCGTCCAGGCTCAGCTCGTCGATCGCGCGCGCGTAGAAGTGCTCGAGCGCGCGCGCGGCGCGCTCGGCCTGGCGCGGCTCGCCGCGCACGGTGAAGCGCGCGCCGCGACGCGCGATGGAGACGTCGAGCGCCGACTCGATCTGCCGCAGGTTCTCGTCCAGCGCGCCGCACAGGCGCGCGAGGCGCTGGTTGTCGACGGGATCGAGCCGGACCTCGAGCGCCCGGCTAGTCATGCGCGCGTTCGCCGCGCAGCGAGTGCGGGGCCGCGGCCGTGATGCGCACGTCGGCATACCGGCCGACGAGCGCGGCGTCGCCCGGGAAGTTCACCACGCGGTTGTTGGCGGTGCGCGCGGCGAGCTCGCCGGGGCGCTTCCGCGACGGGCCTTCGACCAGCACGCGCTCGATGCGCCCGACCATGGATTCGCTCACGGCGCGCGCCTGCGCTTCCAGCACCGCGTTCAGGCGCTGCAGCCGCTCGAGCTTCTCCTCGCGCGGCGTATCGTCGGGCAGCTCGGCCGCCGGGGTGCCGGGCCGCGGGCTGTAGACGAAGACGAAGGCGCCGTCGAAGGCGAGCTCGCGCGCGAGCGCGAGCGTCGCCTCGAAGTCGCCCGCCGTCTCGCCGGGAAAGCCGACGATGAAGTCGGAGCTCAGGCTCGCCTCGGGCCGCGCCTTGCGCAGCCGGCGCACGATCGAGCGGTACTCGAGCGCCGTGTAGCCGCGCTTCATCGCCGCGAGCACGCGGTCCGAGCCCGACTGCACGGGCAGGTGCACTTGCGGCGCGAGCGCGGCGAGCTCCGCGTGCGCGTCGATCAGGCGCTGCGTGAACTCGCGCGGATGCGAGGTGGTGTAGCGGATGCGCTCGATGCCCGGGACTTCCGCGACGTAGCGCAGGAGTTCCGCGAAATCGGCCGCCTCGCCGCCGATCGGGCCGCGCCAGGCGTTCACGTTCTGGCCGAGCAGCGTCACTTCCTTCACGCCTTGCGCGGCGAGCGCGGCGATCTCGCGCACGACGTCCTCGAACGGCCGCGAGACTTCCTCGCCGCGCGTGTAGGGCACCACGCAGAAGCTGCAGTACTTGCTGCAGCCTTCCATGATGGAGACGAAGGCGGCCGCGCCCGCCACGCGCGGCTCGGGCAGGCGGTCGAACTTCTCGATCTCGGGAAAGGAGACGTCCACCTGCGGCCTGCCCGAGTCGCGGCGCCGCGCGAGGAGCTCGGGCAGACGGTGCAGCGTCTGCGGGCCGAAGACGACGTCCACGTACGGCGCGCGCTCGACGATGCCCGCGCCTTCCTGGCTCGCCACGCAGCCGCCGACCGCGATCATGAGGCGCGGGTTCTCGCGCTTGAGGTGCTTCACGCGCCCCAGGTCGGCGAACACCTTCTCCTGCGCCTTCTCGCGCACCGAGCAGGTGTTGAAGACGATGAGGTCGGCTTCTTCCGGACGCGCCGCGGGCTCGAGCGATTCGGCCGCGGCGAGCACGTCGGCGATCTTCGCCGAGTCGTACTCGTTCATCTGGCAGCCGTAGGTGCGCAGGTAAAGCTTGCGGCTCACCGGCCGATTTCCTGCGGTGCGAGGATCCAGGCCGCCGACACCTGACCTTCGGCGTTCAGCATGTACCTGACCAGACTGTCCGCGGGCACGGACGCCGGCATGACGATGCGATTGTGCGCGTCGCGGATCTGCGCGCCCGGCGCGAGCCGCGCGAGCTGGCCGTCGATCTGCACGACCGATTCCTGCACGTGGCGCATCTTGCCGGCCTTGGCCTGCGCGGGCAGCGCCCGCAGCTGCGCGTGGACGGCGGCGGCGAAGAGGACGGCGACAGCGGCGGCCAGCAGGCGTGTCATCGGCGCGCGGCGGAGAAGAAGAGGTGGTGGCGAATCAGGGACTCGAACCCCGGACACACGGATTATGATTCCGCTGCTCTAACCAGCTGAGCTAATTCGCCACGCATGGCGGATTTTAATCCAGAATGCCCCCATGGACGTAGACGTCGCCATCGTCGGCGCGGGCATCGCGGGCGCCGCGCTCGCGCGGGCCCTGCGGGGCCTGCGCATCGCCCTGGTGGCCGAGGATGCGGCGGCCCCGGCCGCGCCCGCGCAAGGGTTCGACGCGCGGGTCTACGCGATCACGCCCGGTAACGCCGCCTTTCTTGGGTCGCTGGAGGCGTGGCCGCGCGAGGCGACGGCCGTGCGCGCGATGCGCGTCTTCGGCGACGACGGGCGCGCGAGGCTCGAGTTCGATGCCTACCGCGCGGGCGTTGCCGCGCTCGCCTGGATCGTCGAGGACAGCCGCCTGCAGGCGGCGATACGCGGCTCGCGCGATGAAGCGCTGGCGGCGCGGCTGCAGGGCATGCGCCTCGAGCAGGATGCCGCGTGCCTCGAACTCTCCACGGGTGCGACGCTGGGCGCGCGCCTCGTGGTGGGCGCCGACGGGGCAAGATCCCTCGTGCGCGACGCGGCGGGCATCGCAGCGCGGCACGAGCCCTACCCGCAGCACGCGGTCGTGGCGAACTTCGCCTGCGAGCGCGCGCATCGCAACACGGCGTTCCAGTGGTTCCAGGGCGGCCCGGTGCTCGCGCTGCTGCCGCTGCCGGGCGACCACGTTTCCATGGTCTGGTCCACGGACGAGTCGCGGGCCGGGCGGTTGCTCGGGCTCGCACCCGAGTCGCTCTGCCACGAGGTTGGTGCGGCGGCCGGTCATGTGCTCGGCGAGCTGCGCCTCGTGACGCCGGCGCGCGCCTTCCCGCTGCGGCGGCTCAAGGCCGCGCGCATGGCGGCCCCGCGCGTCGCGCTCGCCGGCGATGCCGCGCACGTGCTCCATCCGCTCGCCGGCCAGGGCGCGAACCTCGGGCTGCAGGACGTGCGCAGTCTCGCCGCGGCGCTCGCCGCGCGCGAGCCGGGACGCGATCCGGGCGATCCGGCGCTGTTGCGCCGCTATGAGCGCGCGCGCGCGGCGGATGTCCTCGCCATGGAGGCGACCGTGCACGGGCTGTACCGCCTGTTCGAGGCGCCGGCGCGCCCGTGGGCGATGCTGCGCAACGCGGGATTGAACCTCACGGACCGGTTGCCGGTCATAAAGAACCTCCTCATGCGACAGGCGATGGCGTGAACAAATTCTCGATGTTCCTGGCTGCGGCGGCGCTCCTCGCCGCGACGATTGCGCTCGCGGACGAGGCGAAGATCCGGCGCGTGGTCGAGGCGGCGCTGGGCGGCGCGCGGATCGAAAGCGTGCAACCCGCGCCGTTGCCCGGCTTCTTCGAAGTGCACTTCGAGTCGCGACGGGGACCGCAGATCCTCTACACCGACGCCGAGGCGAACTTCATCTTCCAGGGACACCTGTTCGACGCGCGCAACGGCCGCGACCTCACCGAGGAGCGGTTGAACAAGCTGCTTGCGATCGACTTCCAGTCCCTGCCCCTGGACCTCGCGGTGAAGGTGCAGCGCGGCGACGGCCGGCGCGTGCTGGCGATGTTCTCCGATCCCTACTGCCCGGCGTGCCGCCAGTTCGAGCAGACGCTCGCGCAGGTGGACGACATCACCGTCTACTACTTCATGTATCCCGTGATCCGCCCCGAGCTCGCCGACCACTCGAAGGCGGTGTGGTGCTCCCCCGACCGTGCGAAGGCCTGGCTCGCGCTCGCGTCACGGCCGAAGCCTGTATTGCCGACGGCGAAGCCGGGCTGCGACACGCCGGTCGAGCGCGTGCTCGATCTGGGCCGCTCGCTAGGCATCAATTCGACGCCGACCCTGTTTCTCGTGAGCGGCGAGCGCATTCGCGGCGGGCTGCATGCCCCCGACCTCGTCGCTGCGCTGGACCAGGCGGCGCGCGCCGCGAAGCGCAAGTAGGCGATTCAGCGCAGCGGCCGCGGCAGCAGCGCGCCGCGCGGCCAGAGCACCCACATCCGGCCGGCCTGGCGCATGCGGCCGGCGAGCGCGCCGGCCTCGGGTCCCGAGCCCCAGAAGAAGTCCGCGCGGTGCGCGCCGCGGATCGCGCCGCCCGTGTCCTGCGCCATGACGAGGCGCTCCAGGGGCTCGCTCGACAGCGGATAGGTCGTGGTGAGGAACACCGGTGCGCCGAGCGGCACGAAGCGCGGGTCCACCGCGATGCTGTAGCCGGCCTCGAGCGGCACGCCATAGGCGCCGATCGGGCCGCCTTCGGCGGCGAGCTCGCGAAAGAAGACGTAGCTCGCGTTGTGGTTCAGGGCTGCGCGCAGCTGGTCCGGCCTTGCCGCGGCCCACGCCTTGATGCCCTGCATGGAGGCCTGCTCGAGGGTGAGCTCGCCGCGGTCGATGAGATGCCGGCCGAGCGAGCGGTACGGGTGGCCGTTCTGGTCGGCGAAGCCGACGCGGATGCGCTCGCCCGTGTCCATCTGCAGCTGCCCGGAGCCCTGGATCTGCAGGAAGAAGAGCTCCACCGGGTCGGCCACCCAGGCGATCACCGGCGCGTTGAACGCGCCGTTGTGCTCGCCGATCTCGCCGCGCGAGAAATAGGGACGCAGCCGCCGCCCGTCGAGACGCCCGCGCAGGCGCATGCCGCGCAACTCGGGATATTGCTCGGCGAGATCGACCACCACGAGGTCCTCGGGCACCCCGTAGACCGGCTGCGTGAACAGCGGGCCGCGGCTGCGGCGCGCCATGAGGACGGGTTCGTAATAGCCGGTGACGAGCCCCTCGGTCGCGCCGTCGGGCGCCGTGATCGCGTAGGCGACGAACGTCTGCTCGAAGAAGGCGCGCGCCGCGTTCTCGTCCCCGGCGGGCAGCGTGCGCGCCACGTCGCATGCGGGCCGCATCACGTGTCCATCGGGGGCGCGCGCGCAGCCCGCGACGAACGCGCGCACGCTGGCCGCGAGCGGCGCGGAGCCCCAGCCCGGGACCGCCGAGAACTCGATCGGCGCGTAGCTTGCCTCGGCGGGCGGCTTGGGCGGCGGCGGGCAGGGGCAGGGCGGCGGCACCTGCGCGCAGCCCGCCAGTACAATCGCGCCCAGGATGTGGGTCGTGATCCTCGAAATGCTGGCCGCGCTCGCGCTCGCGGTGCTCATCGTCTGGTGGACGTGGCCGAAGAAGCGCAAGGACGACTGACGCTCAGTGCAGCACCCTCGGCACGGAGAGCGTGAACTCGGGGATCGGCGCCTCGAACTTCGTGCCGTCCTCGGCCACCATCTGGTAGGCGCCGCGCATGGTGCCCACGGGCGTCGCGATCGAGGTGCCGCTCGTGTACTCGAAGGATTCGCCCGGCTTGAGCAGCGGCTGCGCGCCGACCACGCCCAGCCCGCGCACTTCCTGCACCAGCCCCTGCGCATCGGTGATGATCCAGTGACGGCTGACCAGCTGCGCGGCGACGCTGCCGAGGTTGCGCAGCGTGATGGTGTAGGCGAAGACGTAGCGCCCGGCGCGCTCGTCGGACTGCTCCGCGAGGTACTGCGTGGCGGCGCTCACCGCGATGTCGTAGTGCTTCTCCTGGACCATGCGCGCATTGTAAACTCGCGCGGCCATGGCCATGCGCATCGCACCCAGCATCCTCGCCGCGGACTTCGCCAGGCTCGGCGATGAAGTGCGCGCGGTGCAGGCCGCGGGGGCGGACCTGCTGCACTTCGACGTCATGGACAACCATTACGTTCCCAATCTCACCGTGGGGCCGCTGGTGTGCGCGGCGCTCAAGCCCCTGGTGCGCATGCCGATCGACGTGCACCTGATGGTGAAGCCCGTGGACCGCATCGTTCCCGATTTCGCGAAGGCCGGGGCGAGCATCATCAGCTTCCATCCGGAAGCCTCCGAGCACGTGGACCGTACCATCGCGCTCATCAAGGAGCAGGGCTGCAAGGCGGGGCTCGTGCTCAATCCGGCCACGCCGCTCGACTGCCTGGACTACACGCTGGACAAGCTCGATCTCGTGCTCCTCATGTCGGTCAATCCCGGCTTCGGCGGTCAGCAGTTCATCCGCTCGGTGCTGCCCAAGATCGCGGAGGTGCGCAAGCGCATCGACCGGCTCGGGCGCGAGGTCTGGCTGGAGGTGGACGGCGGAGTGAAGGTGGACAACATCGCCGAGATCGCGCGCGCCGGGGCGGACACCTTCGTCGCCGGATCGGCGATCTTCGGCGCCGGGGATTACGCCGCGACGATCCGCGACATGCGCGCGCGCCTGGTGGTATAGTCTTCCCCGACGTGACGCGACACTCCTTCCGCACCGAGCCCCTCCGCTGGCGCCCCTGGCGCCGCTAGACACTCGCGCGCCCCGTGCGGCCCGGCGGCGCGTCTTTCCCGGGCCGCAGGTCAGTTCCCAACCGTAATCGCAGCAGCGGAGATCGTGTCATGAACGAGCTCGAGTTCCAGCAGCTCGCGCAACAAGGCTATACCCGGGTACCCGTCATCGCCGAGGCGCGCGCCGACCTCTACACGCCGCTCGCGGTGTACCTCAAGCTCGCCGGCGGCCCCCACAGCTACCTGCTCGAGTCGGTCGTGGGCGGGGAGCGCTTCGGGCGCTACTCCTTCATCGGCCTGCCTTGCGCGGAGCGCATCGAGGCGCGCGGGGATCGCGTGCGCCGGCTGCTGCGCGACGCGCGCGGCGCCGACGTCTGCCTGGAGGAGGCGCAAGGCGACCCCTTCCAGTACGTGCGCGCCTACCTCGGGCGCCACAAGGTCGCGCCCGCCCCGGGCGAGCTGAAGTTTCCGGGGGGGCTCGCCGGCTACTTCGGCTATGAGCTGGTGCGCCATGTGGAGCCGAAGGCCCTGGGCGCGCCCAAGCCCGATGCGCTCGGCACGCCCGACATGCTGCTGCTCGTCTCCGACGAGCTCGCCGTCGTCGACAACGTGATGGGCAAGCTCCATCTCGTCGTGTACGCGGACCCGCGGCAGCCCGACGCCCTGCGCATCGCGCAGGAGCGTCTCGAGCAGCTGCGTGCGCGGCTCGCGGCGCCGCTCCCGGAGCACGTGATCCTCGCCCAGCCGCGCGGCGGCGGCGAGCCCGCGCCGCTCGAGCGCTCGATCCGCGAGGAGCAGTTCCTTGCCGCGGTGCGTCGCGCGAAGGACTACATCTTCGCGGGCGACTGCATGCAGGTGCAGATCTCGCAGCGCACCTCCCGCGAGTTCAGCGCGCCGCCCATCTCGCTCTACCGCGCGCTGCGCGGCCTCAACCCCTCGCCGTACATGTTCTATTTCGATTTCGGCGACCACCATGTGATCGGGGCTTCGCCCGAGATCATGGTGCGCGTGGCGGGCGACGCCATCACGCTGCGCCCGATCGCCGGCACGCGCCCGCGCGGCGCCACGCCCGAGGACGACACGCGCATCGCCGGCGAGCTGCTCGCCGATCCCAAGGAGCGCGCGGAGCACGTGATGCTCATCGACCTCGGCCGCAACGACGTCGGGCGCGTGGCCGCGGTGGGCAGCGTGCGCGTCACCGAGAAGATGGTCGTCGAGCGCTACTCGCACGTCATGCACATCGTCTCCAACGTGCAGGGCCGCCTCGCGCCGGGCGTGGACGCGCTCGACGTCTTCAAGGCGAGCTTTCCGGCCGGCACCGTGACCGGCGCGCCCAAGGTGCGCGCCATGCAGATCATCGACGAGCTCGAGCCCGTGAAGCGCGGCGTGTACAGCGGCGCGGTGGGCTATCTCGGCTTCAACGGCGACATGGACGTGGCGATCGCCATCCGCACCGCGGTGGTGAAGGACGCCCGGCTGCATGTTCAGGCCGCGGCCGGCGTGGTCGCGGACTCCGACCCGCAATCGGAGTGGCAGGAGACGCAGCACAAGGCGCGCGCCATCCTCAAGGCGGCCGAGGTCGCCGCGGCGGAGAACGCGCCATGATCCTCGTGCTCGACAATTACGACTCGTTCACCTACAACCTCGTGCAGTACCTGGGGGAGCTGGGCGCCGGGGTGAAGGTGGTGCGCAACGACGAGGCGAGCGCGGAGGCGATCGAGGCGATGGCGCCGGAGCGCGTCGTGATCTCGCCGGGGCCGTGCACGCCGAACGAGGCGGGCGTTTCCCTCGCGCTCATCGCGCGCCTCGCGGGCAAGGTGCCCATCCTCGGCGTGTGCCTCGGCCACCAGGCGATCGGCCAGGCCTTCGGCGGCAAGGTGGTGCGCGCCGGGCAGGTGATGCACGGCAAGGTCTCGCGCATCCACCACGACGGGCGCGGGGTGTTCGCAGGGTTGCCGCAGGACTTCGTCGCCACGCGCTACCACTCGCTCGTGGTCGAGCGCGCCTCGCTCCCGGCGACGCTCTCGGTGACCGCCGAGTCGGAGGACGGGGAGATCATGGGCCTGCGCCACCGCAGCCTCCCGGTGGAGGGCGTGCAGTTTCACCCGGAGGCGATGCTCACCGAGCACGGGCACCGGATGCTGGAGAACTTCCTGAAAGGGGACAGGCCATGAGGCAGATCACGATTTCCGAGGCGATCCAACGCACGGTCGAGCATCGCGAGGTGTTCCACGACGAGATGCTGCACGTGATGCGCCAGATCATGCGCGGCGAGGTCACGCCCGCGCAGATCGCCGGCTTCATCGTCGGCTTGCGCGTGAAGAAGGAGACCATCGGCGAGATCGCGGCAGCCGCCCAGGTGATGCGCGAGTTCGCCACGCCGGTCAAGGTGGCCGACACGAAGCACCTGGTGGACACCTGCGGCACCGGCGGCGACGCCGCGCACACCTTCAACGTCTCCACGGTATCGGCGATCGTCGCGGCCGCCGCCGGCGCGCGCGTCGCCAAGCACATGGGGCGCTCGGTGTCCTCGGCCTCGGGCAGCGCGGAGGTGCTGGAGGCGCTCGGCGCGAACATCGCGCTCACGCCGGAGCAGACCGGGCAGGCGATCGACAAGCTGGGCCTGGGGTTCATGTTCGCGCCCGCGCACCACGCGGCGATGAAGTACGCCGCGCCGGTGCGAAAGGAGCTCGGCGTGCGCACCATCTTCAACATCCTCGGCCCCCTCACCAACCCGGCGAGCGCGGCCAACCAGGTGATGGGCGTCTTCCACCCCGACCTCGTCGGCATCCAGGTGCGCGTGCTGCAGCGCCTGGGCTCCAAGCACGTCATGGTGGTCTACGGCATCGAGGGGCTGGACGAGATCTCCATCTCCGGCGAGACCATGGTGGGCGAGCTGAAGAACGGGGAGATCATCGAGTACCTCGTCCACCCGCAGCAGTTCGGCATCGAGCTCTACGACCGGCGCGCGATCCAGGTGGGCACGGTGGACGAATCGAAGCAGATGATCCTCGCCGTGCTCGAGGGCCAGCCGGGGCCGGCGCTCAACATCACGCTCTTGAACGCGGGCGCGGCGATCTACGTCGCGGGCGTGGCGGACTCGCTGCAGGCGGGCATCGACCGCGCGCGGCGCGTGATCGCGAAGGGCGAGGCGCGCGCGAAGCTCGATGCGTTCGTCGCCTTCACGAAGCAATTCACCGCAAAGGCCTGAGCGTGGCCGACATCCTGCAGCGGATCCTGGAGACCAAGCGCGCCGAGGTGCGCGCGGGCCGGGCCGCCTCGCCGCTCGCCGAGATGGAGCGCCGCGCGCGCGAGGCGCCGGCCGTGCGCGACTTCGTCGGCGCGCTGCGCAGCCGCATCGACGCCGCCAAGCCCGCGGTGATCGCCGAGGTGAAGCGGGCGAGCCCCTCGAAGGGGCTGCTGCGCGAGCACTTCGATCCCGCCGCGATCGCGCGCAGCTACGAGCGCGGCGGCGCGGCGTGCCTTTCCGTGCTCACCGATCACGAGTATTTCCAGGGCTCTGCCGAGCATCTCGTGGCCGCGCGGGCGGCGTGTTCGCTGCCCGTGCTGCGCAAGGACTTCGTCATCGACCCTTACCAGGTCCTCGAGGCGCGCGCGATGGGTGCGGATTGCATCCTGCTGATCGCGGCGGCGCTCGATGTGGAAGTCATGCGCGAGCTCGAGTCCGTCGCCGAAGGCCTGGGTCTCGCGGTGCTCGTCGAAGTGCACGATGCGCAGGAGCTCGAGGCGGCGCTCGCGTTGCGCACCCCGCTCGTGGGCATCAACAATCGGAACCTCCGCACTTTCGAAACGCGGCTCGAGACGACGCTCGAGCTGCGAAAGCGCGTGCCGGCCGGCCGGATCGTGGTGACCGAAAGCGGAATACTGGCCGCAGGGGATGTCCAGCGGCTGCGGTCCGACGGGGTCGCCGCGTTCCTTGTGGGGGAGGCGTTCATGCGGGCCGCCGACCCTGGCGAAGCCCTTGGCAGGCTCTTCAGTATCTCCTAACGTGCTGATTTTTAAATAATTAGGCATGTAGCCGCTGTCCTGTTGCATATTCGCAACAGCCTCGGACATTTGCGTGGAAATCCGGCCACTTGCGTTGCTTGTACACGGGGCTCGGCGTGAGAATTCACGTGACTTCTCACGTGAGGGGTTGGTTACGGAGGGCCATGGCCGTCCGTTTTTCACAAACCAAAGTTGGAGACATGACCCAATGCAAAAGAAACTTCTGACGATCGCAGTTGCTGGCGCGCTCGCCGCGCCGGTGGCGGCTTTCGCGCAGGTGACCGTGTTCGGCACGATCGACGGCGGCATTCGCAGCCAGTCGAAGGCGCAGACGGCCACTGGCGACGAAAGCAACTTGGTAGTGACGGAAGGCCTGCGCACCACGAACCGGTGGGGCGTTCGCGGCTCCGAGGATCTGGGCGGCGGCATGATGGCGAACTTCTGGCTCGAAGGTTCGATGGCGTCCGACACGGGCAACGGTTTCACCGACAGCGGTGGCCGTACCGGTTTCAACCGTAAGTCGATCGTCGGCCTGTCCAAGGGCGGCATGAGCGTCGATATCGGCCGCGACTACACGGTGAACTTCAAGTCGCAGGGCATCTACGATCCCATGAGCTACACCTACACCGGGATCGCGCCCACGGCGGGTACCAACACCCAGGGCGTGCGCTTCAGCAACCTGGTGACCGCCGGCTTCCGCTTTGGTACGGGCGGGATTCGCGTGGACTACACGACCGCTGGCGGTGCTGCTACTGGGGATGGCGCGCCCGGAGACGACTCGGGCGACGGCTTCGGTATCAACGGCGACTTCAAGTTCGGACCGGTGACGGTCACGGCGGCGTTTTCGTCGGTCGACGTCAACAATGCTGGGCAGTCCAGCGACGTGACGAACTTCGGCGGCGCCTACACGATGGGGGCGTTCACCATCCGTGCCGGCTGGTCGAACACGGATAACGAGGCGACCAACACCGAGACGCCGATGATGGTTCTCGGTCTGCAATACGCCATCTCGCCCACCCTCAACGGCCGCCTGGGCTACTACAACGTCAAGACCGAAGTGAACGGCGTGGAGACGCAGAAGCGCACGCAATTCCTCGCCGCACTGGACTATTACCTGTCCAAGCGTACGACCCTGTACGTCCTGCTCGACCGCCTCTCGCTGGACCAGCCGGGCACGGTCACGCTCGGCGGCGCCCAGTCGGGGCCGCTGCTCGACGGCGCCACCGGTATCAGCGTCGGCGTCGCGCACGCGTTCTAACGCGCGGCCGGTCTAGCACCGGTAGCAAGAAGCACTTCAAAAGCCGCCCCTCGGGGCGGCTTTTTTTTGCCCTGTCGATCCCGGTAACATCCACGCATGCATCGTTTCAGAGCCTGTCTCCCGCTGGCGACACTCGCGCTGCTCGCCGGCTGCGCCGCCCCCGTCGCCTACGAGCGCGCGCGCGCGCCCGGCGCGCCGCTCGAATTCCACGTCCCGCCCCAGTCGGTCCCGCCGCTCGGCCAGTGCCGCATCTGGTACGCGGAGCTCCCTCCCGAATGGCAGCCCCCGGAAATGCCCTGCCCGCGCGCGCACGCGCTCGCGGAGAAGCACGGCGGGCGCGTCGTGAAGGCGATTTCGCAGAAGTCTTTCCGCGACGGACGCACGCTCAGCGTGGACTACGGCCCGAGCAATTTCCCGGACGTGCCGCCCGAGCAGCTGCCGCCGCCCGGCTACTGCCGGCCCTGGCTCGACCGCATTCCGGCGGAGCGCCAGCCCGCGCCGATGACCTGCGAGCGCGCCGAGCGCATCGCGAGGGAAAAGGGCGGGCGGGTGGTCTACATGCCCGGGCCGGAGCAGAATTGAACGCATGACCGACGTGCTCGACCGCGCGATTCTGGAGTTCGACCGGGCCCTGCGGGCCGTCGCGGGCATCCATCAGGCCGAACGGCCGAACCCCGCCGACGGCATCGCGGAAGCCGATCTAGACGAAGAAGCGCGCGCGCGCTCGGCCGCGCTCATGCGCGTCAACCACGTGGGCGAAGTCTGCGCGCAGGCGCTCTACCAGGGACAGGCGCTCACCGCGCGAAACCCGGCCGCGCGCGAGTCGCTCGAGCACGCCGCGCGCGAGGAGGGCGACCACCTCGCCTGGAGCATGGACCGCATCCGCGCGCTCGGCGGGCGGCCGAGCCTGCTGAATCCGCTGTGGTACGCGGGCTCGCTCGCGCTCGGCGTCGGCGCGGGGCTTCTTGGAGATCGCTGGAATCTCGCTTTCCTCGCCGAGACCGAGCGCCAGGTGGAAGAGCACCTCGCCGGGCATCTGGAAAAGCTCTCGCCCGAGGACTCGCCCACGCGCGCCGTGGTGGAAGCGATGCGCGACGACGAGGCGCGCCACCGGCAGACCGCGGTCTCGCTCGGCGCTGCCGAGCTCCCCGAGCCCGCCAAGCGCGCCATGCGAGCCCTGGCGAAGGTCATGACGACCGTCGCCTACCGGATCTAGCCGAGCGCTTCGTCCAAGATCTCGACCTCGCGCGTGATGTCGGCGGTTTTTCCGAGCATCGCCGTGGCCGAGCAGTATTTTTCGTGCGAGAGCCGGACCGCGTGCTCGACGATGTTGCGCTTGAGGTTGCGCCCGCGCACGAGGAACTTCGTATGGATGCGCGTGAACACCTTGGGATCGGTCTCCGCGCGATCGGCCTCGAGCCGCACCTCGCAGCCGGTCACTTCCTGGCCGCTCTTCTTCAGGATCACCATCACGTCGTAGGCGGTGCATCCGCCCGTGCCCGCGAGCACCGTCTCCATCGGGCGCGGCGCGAGATTGCGACCGCCGCCGTCGGGCGCGCCATCCATGGCCAGGATGTGATTGCTGCCCGTCTCCGCGATGAACGACATGCCCGAGCCGGACCAGCGAACCGTGCATTCCATCGAATTCCTCCAGTCAAATCAGATAGTTGTGCAGTGCAATGCAAAGGGCCGCGTGGCATTGAGGTTATTGAGGGATAAAGGAAGTTATCACTCTCCTGCGAAATGAAAGAGCCTCTGTTATTGCAACGCACCATTCAAAGGGGCATAATTCGCCTCGTCGCAGGCGCATATCCTCCTCCTCCTTGCGCCGCGCGATTTGCAGTACTCCACCCTCCTCCTTTGGTGGATTCAAGCGCAACCTTCGGGTTGCGCTTTTTTTTTGTCCGAACAAGGGTTTGACGCTCGCGAGCCCCTCGCCTAAAATTCGCGACTTTTCTCCGGCAGTCAGGTCAATGAAGACTTTCGCAGCCAAACCCCAGGACGTGACGCATGCATGGTACCTGGTGAACGCCGAGGGCAAGGTGCTCGGGCGGCTCGCCTCGCAGATCGCGTCGCGCCTGCGCGGCAAGCACAAACCCGAGTACACGCCGCACGTGGACACCGGCGACTACGTGGTCGTGGTGAACGCGGCGAAGATCCGCGTCACGGGCAGGAAAGCGCAGGACAAGATGTATTACCGGCACACGGGTCATCCCGGCGGCCTGCGCGAGACGAGTTTCGCCAAGCTGCAGGCACGCCATCCCGAGCGCGCGCTGGAGCTGGCGGTGAAGGGCATGCTGCCGAAGGGCCCCCTCGGCTACGCCATGCTGAAGAAGCTGAAGGTCTACGGCGCGGCGAACCACCCGCATACCGCGCAGCAGCCCAAGGCGCTGGAAATCTGAGGACGCATCCATGGTCGGCGACTACTACTACGGCACGGGGCGGCGCAAGAGCGCCGTGGCCCGCGTCTTTCTCAAGCCCGGCAAGGGCGCGATCGTCGTCAACGGCAAGCCCGTCGACGAGTTCTTCTCACGCGACACGGGCCGCATGATCGTGCGCCAGCCGCTGGAGGTGACGAAGAACGCCGCCAGCTTCGACATCCTGGTGAACGTCTACGGCGGCGGCGAGAACGGCCAGGCGGGCGCGGTGCGCCATGGCATCGCGCGCGCGCTCGTCGAGTACGACGCGGGGCTCAAGCCCGTGCTGAGCGCCGCCGGCCTGGTGACGCGCGACGCGCGCGCGGTGGAACGCAAGAAGGTCGGCCTGCACAAGGCGCGCCGGCGCAAACAGTACTCCAAGCGCTGAGCACGCGCGCGCAGGCATCGCGAAGCTGCACAAGGCCGCCGTCTGGCGGCCTTTTGCTTTCCGGGTCGTGAAGGGCATCATCGGCACATGCGCATCGGCACCAGGCTGACCAAGTGGCGGCGGCGCTTCGGCATCGCCGCGCCGCGCGTGTCCGTGCGCTCCGAGGTCGCCTGGTACCTGCGCTGGACGGGCCTCATCGTGGTTCTGGCCTGCTCCGCGGTCCTGGCGGCTTGGATGTACGACGCCGGGCGCCGGTTCGCGGGCTTCGACCGCAGCGAGGTCGAGCAGGAGCTGGACAGGACGCGCCGCGACCTGGAGGGGACGCGCGCCGAGGTGGACCGGCTGCGCGCGGTCGCCAACGCGGCCGACAGCCGGCTCGCGATAGAGCGCACGGCGCAGCTCAAGCTCGCCCAGCAGATTCGCGGGCTCGAGCAGGAAGCCGCGCGGCTGCGCGAGGAGCTCGCGATCTTCGAGAGCATGCTGTCGGCGGAATCGCGCGCCGCGAACCCGCTCAGCATCAACCGCTTCAGCGTGGTACCCGACGTGCTGCCGGGGGAATACCGCTATCGGCTGCTGCTCTTGCTCGCGCCCGGCAGCCGCCGCGATCGCGATTTCCAGGGCCGCCTGGAGCTGGTGGTCTCCCTGTCCGAGGGGGGCAAAAATGCTATGATGACTTTCCCTGAGCCCGGCGACCCGAGCGCCGAAGCTTTCCGGTTGGCATTCAGGCACTTCCATCGCGTCGAGGGCATCTTTCGCGTGGACCCGAAGGCCAAGGTGGACAGCGTGCAGGTGCGGGTCTACGAGGGGACGTCGGACCAGATCAAGGCGGCGCAGACCGCGTCGCCGAGCTGAGAAAGGAGCCGCGCATGTTCAGCAAGAGCTCGAAGCCGCAGAGCCGGATCGACAGCCTGATCGGGGCCACGACGCGCATCGAGGGCAATCTCTTTTTCAGCGGCGGGCTGCGCGTGGACGGCGCGGTGCGCGGCAATGTCGCCGCGCTGCCCGACCAGCCGGGCACGCTGGTGGTCTCGGAGCAGGCGCGCATCGACGGCGAGGTGTCCGCGGCGCACATCGTCGTGAACGGCACGATCGTGGGGCCGGTGCATGCCTCGGAGACGCTTGAACTCCAGACGGGCTCGCGCGTCAAAGGAGACGTGCACTACAAGAACCTCGAGATCCAGCAGGGCGCGGTGGTGGAAGGCCGCCTCGTGCACCAGGGCGGGGTCGAGGTGAAGGGCGTCGAGCTGAAGCTCGCCGCGGGCGGCGACAAGCCGCGCTGACAGACAGGGAAACGACGGAGCGACACACATGAACGCAGTCACCGAGATGCCGGCGCCGCTGGTCTTCACCGACAACGCGGCGGGCAAGGTCAAGCAGCTGATCGAGGAAGAAGGCAATGCGGAGCTCAAGCTGCGCGTGTTCGTCTCCGGCGGCGGCTGCTCCGGCTTCCAGTACGGCTTTACCTTCGACGAGGTGCAGAACGAGGACGATACCGTCATGCAGAAGGACGGGGTCACGCTCCTCATCGATCCCATGAGCTACCAGTATCTGGTGGGCGCGGAGATCGATTACCAGGAAGGCCTCGAGGGCGCGCAGTTCGTCATCAAGAATCCGAACGCCACGACCACCTGCGGCTGCGGCTCGTCTTTCTCCGCCTAGCCGTTCTCGAACCGTCGCAATTCGCAAAGGGGGCCTACGCCCCCTTTGTGTTTTCTACGCCGGGTAGATCGCGCCCAGGATCCTCGGGCCGCGCGCGCCGGTGACCGCCGGCAGATTTCCCGGCCGGCCCTCCAGCGCCTCGCGCGCGAGCCAGGCGAAGGCTGCCGCCTCTACCCAGGCCGGGTCCAGGCCGTGCGGCTCGCTCGTCTCGACCGGCAGGGGTGCGAGCAGCGCGCGCAGGCGCGCCATGAGACTCGCGTTGCGTACGCCGCCGCCGCAGGCGATGAGGCGCCGGGCACCGGGACAATGCGCGCGGAGGGCGCGCTCGATGGTCCTTGCCGTGAGCTCGAGGAGCGTCGCCTGCACCGCCTGCGGCTCGACGCCGCCGGGCAGCCGCCGGCGCAGCCAGGCCTCGTTGAACAGGTCGCGCCCCGTGCTCTTCGGCGGCGACTGCGCGAAATAGGGCTCGGCGAGCAGCGCCTCGAGCAGGTCCGCATCCACCTTGCCGCGCGCCGCCCACGCGCCGTCGCGATCGAGCGGCTGTTGAAGATGGATCTGCGCCCAGAGATCCATCAGGCAATTGCCGGGGCCGGTGTCGAACCCGCGCACCTCGCCCCCCGCCGGCAGCCACGTCAGGTTGGCCATGCCGCCCAGGTTGAGGACTGCTCGATGCTCCGCGCCGCCGAACATGACCGCGTGGAACGCGGGCGCGAGGGGCGCGCCCTGGCCGCCGGCCGCCACGTCGCGGCTGCGAAAGTCGGCGACCACCGTGATGCCCGAGAGCTCGGCGAGGCGCGCGGCATTGCCGATCTGCAGCGTGTAGCCCGCCTCCGGCCGGTGGCGCACGGTCTGACCGTGACAGCCGATCGCGCGCACCTCGTGCCGCTGCACCACCGCACGCGCAAGCAGCGCTTCGATCGCCACCGCGTAGCGATGCGCCAGCCGATTGCCGCACGCGGCCGCGCGCTCGAGCTCGTCCGTGCCCCGCGTGTTCAGGGCGAGCAGCTCCGTGCGCAGCTCGGCGTCGAACGGCTCGTAGGCATGCGCACGGCCTATGGGCCGCGCTCCGCCCAGTTCCAGCAGAATCGCGTCGACGCCATCGAGGCTCGTGCCGGACATGAGCCCGGCGTAGAGCGTGCCGCTCACTCCGTCTGCGCGAGCTGATACGCCGCGAGCCGCTCCAGCCGCGCGATGAGCGGCTCGGCCTGGCGGCGGAACGCAGCGAGCTCCGCCTCCGGTACCGGCTCGCCGGCCGGCATGGCGATGGCGTAGGGATTGCGCGCCTGGCCGCCCACGTGGAACTCGTAGTGCAGGTGCGGCCCCGTCGCCCACCCGGTGCTGCCGACGCGGCCGATGACCTCGCCCTGCGCGACGCGCTGCCCGCGATGCAGGCCGGGCTCGATCCTCGAAAGGTGCCCATACAGCGTCGAGTAGCGGCTGCGGTGGCGCAGGATCACCGCCTTGCCGTACCCGCCCTTCCAGCCCGCGAACTCGACGATCCCGTCGCCCGCCGCGCGCACCCGCGTGCCCGTCGGCGCCGCATAGTCGACCCCGGTGTGCGCGCGCCAGCCGCGCTGGAACGGATGCCGGCGCATGCCGAATCGGGAGCTGATGCGCGTGTACTCGAGGGGAGAGCGCAGGAAGGCCTTGCGCAGGTTGCTGCCGTCGGGGGCGTAGTAGCCGTTGCCGCCCTTCTCGCGCGCGTAGTGCACCGCGCGCAGCACGCGCCCCTGGTTGACGAACTCCGCGCCGAGCACGCGGCCCGCGTACAAGGGGCGACCGTCGAGCCAGTATTGCTCGTAGATGACGGAGAACCGGTCGCCCTGGCGCAGCTCGCGATGGAAATCGACGTCGCCGGCGAAGACATCGGCCAGCTGCATGGCGACCGCGTCCGGGATGCCGGCGGCGTCGGTTGCGCCGAAGAGCGAGCTGCGGATGACGCCCGAGCGCACCTCGATTCCGGTCTGCAGCTCGATGGGCCGCTCCTCGGCGCGAAAGCCCTCGTCCGCTCGCTCGATGCGCATCCGCCGGTCGCGCGCCGAGAGGAAGCTCAGCCAGCGCAGCTCGCCGTCCGGTCCGAGCTCGGCCGTGACCGTATAGCCGGTACGCAGATACCGCATCGAGGGCACGCGCGCGAGCCGGCGCGCGTCATCGGGCGCGACGCCCAGGCGCCCGAGGAGCGCGGAGAGCGTGTCGCCGCGCACGAAACGCGCCTCGCTGCGATACACGGGGGGCTCGGGCAGCACGGAGGCCGCCGGCTGCAGGATGAGGGGCTCGACGACCGCGCGCTGCAGGAGTGATGCCTCGGCCTGCGGCGAGGGCGCGATGGTGGCGAAGGCGACGACCGCCCCGGACAGCGCGAGCGCGGCGAGCAGGGCGAGGCGCTTGAGCGAGACGTGGCGGATCACGGATCGGCTAGAATTCTTTTTTATTCAGATGCCTGCGGCAGTCTAGCCAAGAATACCCGGTGCGGCAAACCACGAACGTCCCGGTCGCCGAGGCCCTCGAGCTCATCAAGCGCGGCGCCGAGGAATTGATCGTCGAGGAGGAACTCGCCCGCAAGCTCGCGCGCGGCGCGCCGCTGCGCGTCAAGCTCGGGCTCGACCCCACCGCGCCCGACCTCCACCTCGGGCACACCGTGGTGCTCAACAAGCTGCGCCACTTCCAGGAGCTCGGCCACCACGTGCAGTTCCTGATCGGCGACTTCACCGGCATGATCGGCGACCCGACGGGCAAGAATCAGACGCGCCCGCCCCTGTCGCGCGAGCAGATCCTCGAGAACGCGAAGAGCTATCGCGCGCAGATGTCGAAGATCCTCGATCCGGAGCGCACCCAGGTGATGTTCAACTCGGAGTGGTCCGACAAGCTCGGCGCCGAAGGCATGATCCGGCTCGCCGCGCGCTACACGGTGGCGCGGCTGCTCGAGCGCGAAGATTTCGCCAAGCGCATGCGCGCGAGCCAGCCGATCGCCGTGCACGAGCTGCTCTATCCCCTGATGCAGGGCTACGACTCGGTCGCCATGAAGGCCGACGTCGAGCTGGGCGGCACCGACCAGAAGTTCAACCTGCTCGTCGGCCGCGAGCTGCAGAAGGATTTCGGCCAGGAGCCGCAGTGCATTCTCACCCTGCCGCTGCTGGAAGGCCTGGACGGCGTGAACAAGATGTCGAAGTCGCTCGGCAACTACGTCGGCATCGACGAGCCGCCGGGCGAGATCTTCGGCAAGCTCATGTCGGTCTCCGACGAGCTGATGTGGCGCTACATCGAGCTACTTTCGTTCGAGCCCTCGGCGGCCGTCAAGCGCTGGCGCCAGGAAGTCGCGGCGGGCGCGAATCCGCGCGACGTGAAAGTGCGATTCGCCAGGGAGATCGTGGCGCGCTTCCATTCCGCGGCGGCCGCGGAGCGCGCCGCGGCGGAATTCGAGCAGCGCTTTCGACACGGGCAGGCGCCCGAAGACATGCCGGAAGTCACCCTGCGGGCGCCAGCCGGCGGCCTGGCCATCGCCCAGGCGCTCAAGCAGGCGGGGCTCGCACCAAGCGTGTCGGAGGCCGTGCGCAACATCGAGCAGGGCGGCGTGCGCCTGGACGGCGAGCGCCTGAGCGACAAGGCATTGAAGCTTGCCGCCGGCGAGACCGTGGTCGCGCAGGTGGGCAAGCGCAAGTTCGCGCGCATTACGATCGCATGAGC
Source organism: Burkholderiales bacterium (assembly GCA_050246035.1). GTDB lineage: Bacteria > Pseudomonadota > Gammaproteobacteria > Burkholderiales > SG8-39 > JAABQT01. The sequence continues at coordinate 51,079 of JBFWWT010000004.1, read as the reverse complement.
GCCTACGAGGTCTACGCGATCAAGTACGCGCATCACGCGCGCACCGCCAAGGAGAACTTCCTCGGCGGCGATCCGCACGACGGCCCGATGCCGATGGACTACTTCGTGTGGCTGATCCGCGGCGGCGGGCGCGAGGTGGTCGTCGACACCGGCTTCAACGCGGCAGTCGCCGCCAAGCGCGGTCGCCGCGTCACGCTGCCGGTCGAGGCAGGGCTCGCGCGCATGGGCGTCGACGCGGCCGCGGTACAGGACGTCGTGATCACGCACCTGCATTACGACCATGTCGGCAACTTCGATCTTTTCCCGCGCGCCACCTTCCACCTCCAGGACCTGGAGATGCAATACGCCGCCGGCCGGTGCATGGGCGTGGAGGCGATGCGACATCCTTACGAGGTGGAGGACGTGGTCGGCATGGTGCGCCGCGTGTATGCCGGGCGCGTGCGGTTTCACGACGGAGAAGGGGAGCTTGCGCCCGGGCTGAGCCTGCACCACGTGGGCGGCCACACGATGGGGCTGCAGATCGTGCGCGTCGCGACGCGGCGCGGCCGGGTGGTGCTCGCCTCCGATGCCAGCCATTACTACGCGAACATGGAGCAGCGGCGCCCGTTTCCGATCGTCTACAACGTCGGCGACATGGTCGAGGGCTGGCGCAAGGCGCGCGCGCTCGCCGATTCGGATGCGCACGTGATTCCCGGTCACGACCCGCTGGTGATGGCGCGCTACCCCGCGCCGTCTCGGGAGCTGCAGGGCGTCGTCGCACGGCTGGATTGACCGCGCGCACCCGGGACGCTTATCCGGTTGACCGGGCAAATTCGAACGTGTAGTCTGCGTTTCGCCTTGCGAAACCATCTTAGGGAGGGGGAGTCATGAGGCAGTTCGTTCGTTCGGCTGCGGTCATCGCGGCCGCGGCAGCATTCAGCGTGGGCGCGCAGGCGCAAACCAGTCTGAAGATGCAGGCCACCTGGCCTGCCAGCCTGACGCTCTACGAGAACTTCACCTACTTCGTCGATCGCATCCACAAGACTTCGGGCGGTGCCCTGAAGATCGATGCGATGCCCGCCGGCCAGGTCGTGCCGGCCTTCGAGGTGCTGGACGCCACGCACAAGAAGGTGCTCGATGGCGCGCACGCCTGGTCGGGCTACTGGGTCGGCAAGAACAAGACCGCGATCCTTTGCACCGGCGGCCCGGGCGGCACGTTCGGCATGGACATGATCGATGCGCTCGGCTGGATGCACCACGGCGGCGGAATCGAGCTGTGCAACGAGTTCTTCCAGAAGGAACTCAAGCTCAACGTGCAGTGGATTCCGATCCTGCCTTCCGGACCGCAGGCCTTCGGCTGGTTCAAGCGCCCGATCAAGAACCTGGCCGACTTCAGGGGCATGAAGTGCCGGCAGACCGGCATGGCGGCCGAGGTGTGGCAGAAGATGGGCATGACCACGGTCAACATGCCGGGCGGCGAGATCATCCCCGCCGCGCAGCGCGGCGTGATCGACTGCGCCGAGTGGGTGGGCGGCGTCGAGGACCTGCGCCTGGGCTTCCAGAACGTGTGGAAGTACCACTACACGCCCGGCGCGCACGAGAACGTCACCATCGGCGAGGTGCTGATCAACGGCGACGTGTGGCGCGCGATGAAGCCCGAGCACCAGGAGCTGATGAAGTCCATCGCCAGCGAGACCTTCATCATCTGGTGGGCGAAGTGGCAGCGGCAGAACGCCGACGCCCTCAAGGAGCTGCAGGAAAAGCATGGCGTGCAGATCCTGCGCACCCCGCCCGCCATCCTGATCGAGTTCCTGAAGACCTGGGACAAGATCGCCGCCGAGGAGAGCGCGAAGAACCCCTTCTTCAAGAAGGTGCTCGACTCGCAGCGCGCCTACGCGTCGCTCGTGGTGCCGGCGAAGCGCTTCATGTTCCCGCCGTCGCAGTTCATTCCGAACTACTACTTCCCCGAGCGCCCGGCCAAGCCGGCGGCACGGAAGAAGTAGGCGAGCAAGCCTCGGGCACGGGGGCGGTCATCCGCCCCCGTTTTATTGTGTAGAGGCAGGACATGGCAGAACCGGTCCCGTTCCAGATCCGGCTCGTCCGCATCGTGGACAAGTTCACCGACAGCACGGGCACGCTGGTCGCGTGGCTCAACTTGCCGCTCGTATTCGTGGTGGTCTACGAGGTCATCGCGCGCTACGCCTTCAATGCGCCCACGATCTGGTCGTTCGAGCTCACCTACATGCTCTACGGCACGATCTTCATGCTGGGCTCGGCCTATGCCCTGCACAAGGGCGCCCACATCCGCACCGACTTCTTCTTCGAGAAGTGGTCGATCCGCACCAAGGGCATCATCGATTCGGTCGCCTACCTGGTGTTCTTCTTCCCGTCGATCTTCGTGTTCATGCTGGTGGGCAGCTCCGAGGGCTGGTATGCCTTCACCATCGGCGAGGAATCCGAGCAGACGCCGTGGCGGCCGGTATTGTGGCCCTTCAAGATGGTGGTGCCGCTCACCTGCCTGCTGCTGCTCATCCAGGGCATCTCGGAGACCATCAAGAGCGTGTACGCCGCGCGCACCGGCCTCGAGCTCGAGCACAAAGAGAAGATCGAGGTCTAGGCCATGACCGACATCGCCGCCCTGGGCATGGTCATGCTGGTGGTGATGATCGGCGCGATCTTCATCGGCTTTCCGATCTCCTTCACGCTGCTGTTCCTCGCGCTCACCTTCGGCTACCTCGGCCTCGGGGAGGTGGTGTTCAGCCTGGCCTATTTCCAGACCATCGGCATGATGAAGGAGTCGCTGCTCGCCGCGGTGCCCCTGTTCATCTTCATGGGCTTCATCACCGAGCAGGCCGGCCTGATGGAGCGCCTGTTCGTCGCGCTGCGGCTGCTGCTCGCGCCGGTGCGCGGCGCGTTGTACGCCGTGGTGATCCTGACGGCCGCCATCTTCGCCATGGCGACCGGCATCGTCGGCGCGGCGGTAACGGTGCTGGGCATCATGGCGAGCCCGATCATGGTGAAGACGGGCTACGACTCGCGCCTGTCGGCCGGCGCCATTACCGCGGGCGGCACGCTCGGCATCCTGATTCCGCCTTCGGTCATGCTGATCGTCATGGGGCCGGTCCTGGGCGTGTCGGTGGCGGACCTCTACGCGGCGGCCTTCGGGCCCGGATTCCTGCTCGCCGGCCTGTACCTCGCGTACCTGATGGGGCGCGCGTTCCTCAATCCGCGGCTCGGCCCGCCGGTGCCCAAGGCGGAGCGCGTCGCCGGCGTGGGAACGATCCTGCGAGAGGTTGTGCTGGGCGTATTGCCGCTGGTGGGGCTGATCGCCGCCGCCCTGGGGTCGATCCTCGCCGGACTGGCGACGCCGACCGAAGCGGCCGGGATGGGCGCCATGGGCGCGCTGCTGCTCGCCGCGGCCTACGGCAGGTTCTCCTATGACGGCCTGAAGCGCGCCGTGCTGTCCACCACCGCCACCTCCGCGATGGTGCTGCTGCTGGCGGTGACTTCGAACATCTTCGGCGCGGTGTTCGCGCGCATGGGCACGGCGAACTGGATCACGGAGTCGATGCTCGCGCTGCAGTTCTCGCCGGTGCTCATGCTGGTGGTGGTGCTGGCGCTGATCTTCGTGCTCGGCTGGCCGTTCGAGTGGCCGGCGATCATCCTCGTGTTCCTGCCCATCTTCTATCCGGTGATGGACGCCCTCAAGCCCGACCTCGCCCAGGCGATGGGCATCCCGGTGGAGATGGTCATGGTGTGGTTCGGCGCCCTCGTCGCCGTCGTGCTGCAGACCGCGTTCCTGTCGCCGCCGGTGGCCATGTCCGCGTACTACCTGCGCCAGGTGGTGAGGGACTGGTCGCTCGCCAACATCTACCACGGCATGTTCCAGTTCATGATCCTGCAGGTGATCGCCATCGGGGCGATCGTGGCGGTGCCGGGCATCGCCACCTGGTTCCCCGAGCGCCTGCAGGCGGCCTCGCGCGCCGTGGTGACCGAGGAAGTCAGGGACGGCGCGTCGCTGGAGGATTACCAGCAGGGCGGCGGCTACGGCGAGGCGCTGCGCGAGGCGCTCGAGGACGCGCGCAGCCAGGATTCGGAGGAGGAGGACGCGGAGGGCAGCGAGAATCAAGACGAAGGAGCCCCGGCCGCCAAGTAGCGGCCCGCGTTTGGCATCGGACGCCGGGCCTCGCGCCCGGCGTTTTTTTTTGCTACAAGGGCGCGTGCCGATCGACTTCGACGCACCCGTGGACCGCGCGGGCACCTGGTCGTCGCGCTGGGAGCGCTACGCCGGGCGCGACGTGATCCCGCTCTGGGTCGCGGACACCGATTTCCGCGCGCCGGATTGCGTGCTGGAGGCCATGGCGGCGCGCCTGCGCCACGGCGTGCTCGGATACACGGCGCCGCCGGCCGAGCTGCGCGAGGCCATCGTCGCGCGAGTGCAGCGCCTGTACCGCTGGTCGATCGACCCCGCATGGATCGTGTTCCTGCCGGGCGTCGTGCCGGGCCTGCACCTCGCCGCGCGCCGCCTCGTGCCCGCCGACGGGCACGTGCTCGTGCCTCGCCCCATCTACCATCACTTCAAGCGCGCCGTCGAACTCGCGCCGCGCGCGCACGACGACGTGCCGCTCGTGCTCGAGCGGGGCCGCTGGGTGCTCGACGAGGAGCGCCTCGCCGCGCTCGTGCGGCCGGGTACGCGGCTGATGTACCTGTGCAATCCCCAGAACCCGGGCGGCACCGTCTTCACGCGCGCCGAGCTCGAGCGGCTGGCGGACTTCGCCGAGCGCCATGATCTCGTCATCTGCTCCGACGAGATCCACGCCGACCTGCTGCTCGATGCGGGCAAGCCGCACGTGCCCATCGCGAGCCTCGCCCCGGAGGTGTGCCGGCGCACCGTGACGCTCGCCTCGCCCAACAAGACGTTCAACTTCCCGGGCGCGGGCTGCGCCTGGGCGATCATCGCGGACGAGGCCCTGCGGCGCGAGCTCTCCGCGGATCACCACGCCACTGTCCACGACCCTTCCGTGTTCGGCTACATCGGCGCGCTCGCCGCCTATCGGGAGGGCGAAGCCTGGCTTTCGGCGCAGCTCGATTACCTGCGCGGCAATCGCGACCTCGTCGAGCTCGCGGTGGCGCGCATGCCGGGGCTCGCCATGGCGCACGTGGAGGCGACCTATCTCGCGTGGATCGACGCCACCGCGCTCGGTGTGACGGATGCGCACGCGCACTTCCTCGCGCACGGCGTGGCGCTCTCGCCGGGCGAGCAGTTCGGCGCGCCCGGCTACGTACGCCTCAATTTCGGCACGCAACGCGCGCGCCTGGAGGCCGCCCTCGCGCGCATGGCTTCCGCCGCCTCCAGCACGCGCTCGAGGTGAGGGTCCGACACGCCGAGCACGCCCATGTGCTCGAGCGTCGAGCGGATGTATTCGGTGCAGGGACCGCGCTCCCCGACGCCCTGGGCGACGAAGCGCACGCGGCGCTCGAGATCGAGCTCGCGCATGAACTGCGGATGCGACGGGTCCGCGACGAAGGCGAGGGCGCGCACCCGGCGGCCGCGCGAGATGCGCACCGGCACGAGCTTCGCCTTGTAGACGCGCCGGGGCATCTCGCGGGTCCAGAGCCTTTTCAGGGCCAGGGCGACCTTGCCGGCGGGCACGCGAAAGGCCATGCCCCAGCAGGAGCCGCCGCGGCACAGGCCCATCACGAGGCCGGGCCGCCGGTCGGTGCCGCGGTAGCGCGTGGACAGTATGCAAAGCGCCCGGTGATAGCCGCGCAGCAGCCCGACCGATCGCTCCCGGTACGGAAAGCCCGGCGACCACATGAGCGAGCCGTAGCCGAATACCCACAGGTCGCCGCGCGGAAGGCCGGCGTGGAACTGCGCGAGGTCGATCATCGCCCGCCCAGCGCCGCCCGCACGTCGGCGGCGCTCGCGAGCGACCGGCCAGCGGCCTCGATCTCCCGCCGCGCCGCGCGCACCCAGTCCAGGTTGGCGCGGGCGGAGCCGAACGGGGCATCCTCGAGGCCCACCCGCACGTGACCGCCGCGTGCCGCGGCCTCCCCGGCGAGCGGCAGGATGTCCACGGCGAGGCCCGCGATCATCCAGGGCGCACCGGGCGCGGTGTCCTCGATCAGCCGCAGGTAGGCTTCCAGCGCATAGCGCGCCGGAGGAAAGCCGAAGGCGAAGCCCTCGGAGAACATGAAGCGGTAGATCGGCTGCGGCGCGGCGGCCTCGCGGGCGAGCTGCGCGCCGAGCCGCAGGAATCCGGGCTCGTAGATGGCGTATCCGGGGTGGAAGCGGTAGCGTGCGGCGAGCGCGAGGCCGTGGCGGATGTGGTCGTCGGGGTTCAGGTAGACGAAGCCGTCGAGATTGACCGAGCCGGGATCGACCACCGCGCACTCGAGCAGCCCGCGCCGGCCGAGCGCCTCGATCGCGGCATAGCGCGACTGCGCGGTGTGCTTGCCGCCGAAGGGGATCGTCGGGTAGACGATGCAATCGGCCTGCGCGCGGATGCCTTCGATGATGCGCGCGTAGAGGTCGGCGTCGTCGTGCTGTCGCCCGCTCGATTCGTCGTAGGCGTGCACGTGCACGATGGCCGCGCCCTCGCGCGCGCAGGCGATGCCCTGGGCGATGATTTCCATGACGCTCACCGGGATGCCCGGCTGCCGCCCGCGTCCCCACGGGCCGTTCAGTGCCACCTCGAGCCAGGTCCGGTGCGCCATGGGCGGTAACGCGCGCATTATAGAATCGCCGCAGGAGAGGTCACGATGACGGCAATCACGCGCCGGCCGCCGATCGTCGGCCGGCACACCCGCGAGGAGCTCGCGCTCGCCTGGCGCAACGCCGGCATGCCGCTCGAGGCGCTGCGCCACGATGTCACGCCGGTGGGCCAGCACTATCAGCTCGTCCACTTCGATATTCCGCATCTCGAGGCGGCCGCCTGGCGCCTGGAGGTCGGCGGCCTCGTCGGGCGATCGCTCGCGATATCGCTGGAGGAGCTGCGCACGATGCCCTCGCGCACGGTCACCGTGACCCTGGAGTGCGCGGGCAACGGGCGCGCGCAGGTTTCGCCGCGCTACCCCTCGATCCCGTGGATCGAGGAGGGCGTGTCGACGGCGCAGTGGACTGGCGTGCCGCTCGTGGAGGTGCTGCGCGCCGCGGGCTTGCGCCCCGAGGCGCGCGAGATCGTGTTCTGGGGCGCCGACCGCGGCATCGACCGGGGCCGGGAGCACGCGTTCGCCCGCAGCCTTTCGCCGGCGCTCGCGCGGCAAGAGGACGTGCTGCTCGCCTGGGCGATGAACGGGCATCCTTTGCCGCCGCCGCACGGCTACCCGCTGCGGCTAGTGGTGCCGCGCTGGTACGGCATGGCGAGCGTGAAGTGGCTCGCGCGCATCGAGGCGATCGAGGGCGCCTTCGACGGCGTGCAGCAGGCGCACAGCTACCACTTCCGCAAAGTGGCGGGCGAGCGCGGCGAGCCGTGCACGCACATGCGCGTCAACTCGCTGCTCTTGCCGCCGGGCATCCCCGACTTCTACACGCGCGAGCGCGTGCTCGCGCCGGGACGCGTGGAGATCGTCGGCCGCGCCTGGTCGGGGATCGGGCCCGTGCGGCGCGTCGAGTTCGCCGTGGACGGCGACTGGCGCGACGCGCGCCTCGAGACGCCTCCATCGCCCTACGCGTGGCAGCTCTGGCGCGCCGCCTGGGACGCGAGGCCCGGCGTGCACGTGATCGCCTGCCGCGCGACCGACGCCGGGGGGAACGTCCAGCCGCTCGAGCCGCCGTGGGACGTCTCCGGCTTCGGCAACAATGCGATACAGCGGGTCACGGTGCGCGTCGGGTAGCTTAGAATCGGCCCCGCCTTGAACGCCCCGATTTCCGCCGCCGTCGACTGGCCGCTCGCCGTGCACCAGACGCTTTCGCGCCTGGGCTTCGGCGTGATCGGCTTCGTGCCCGACGCGGGCCACAAGCGCCTGATCGAGCTGTGCCAGGCCGATGCGCGCATGCGCACCGTGGTGATGAGCACGGAAGAAGAGGGCATCGGCCTCGCCACCGGCGCCTGGCTGGGCGGCGCGAAGACCGCGCTCCTCATGCAGTCGAGCGGCGTCGGCAACATCGTCAATGCCCTCGGCATGATCCAGGAATGCCGCGTGCCGGTGCTGATCCTCGTCACCATGCGCGGCGAGTACGGCGAGTTCAACCCCTGGCAGATCCCGATGGGGCAGGCCACCGCGCAGGTGCTGCGCGCCATGGGCGTCGTCGTGCAGCCCGCGGCGCAGGCCGCCGAGGTCGCCGAGCACGTGGACGCGGCTGCCCGCATCGCCTTCGGCGGCTATTGCGCGGCGGCCGTGCTCATCTCGCAGCGCGTGATCGGCATCAAGAGCTTTCAGGAGCAGGCGGCGCGATGAGCCTGCACCGGCGCGACGTGGTGAAGGCGCTGCTCGCGGGCCGCGGCGATCTGCTGGTCGTGGCCGGCCTGGGCTCGACCGCCTGGGACTGCACGGCCGCGGGCGACCATCCGCTCACCTTCCCGATGTGGGGCGCGATGGGCTGCGCCGCGGTGACCGGACTCGGCCTCGCGCTCGCGCAGCCGTCGCGGCGCGTGCTCGTGCTCACCGGCGACGGCGAGATGCTGATGGGGCTGGGGTCGCTCGCCACCGTCGGCGCGCACAAGCCCGCCAACCTCGCCGTGGTCGTGATCGACAACGAGCGCTACGGCGAGACCGGCATGCAGGCGACGCACACCTCGCACGGCGTGGATCTCTCCGCGGTGGCGACGGCCTGCGGCTTCACCTCCAGCGTGCTCGTGCGCGACATGGCGGGGGTGGAGGCGCTGCGCAAGACCGTGCACGGGAGCGCCGGCCCTGCTTTCGCGCAAGTGAAGGTGGCGGCGGAGAAGATTCCGCTCGTGCTGCCGCCGCGCGAAGGCACGGTGCTCAAGAACCGCTTCCGCGAGGCCCTGCTGGGCAAGGACGCCCTGCTGCAATGAGGCTCGGCGCGGCGCTCGCGTCGGCGCTGCTCGTCGCGACGTCTGCCCGGGCCCAGGAAGCGCCGCAGCAGGCCCCCTTCATCACCACGCCGCCCGAGGTGGTCGCGCGCATGCTCGAGCTCGCGCGCACGGGGCCCGCGGACGTCGTGCTGGACCTGGGCTCCGGGGACGGGCGCATCGTCATCCAGGCGGCGAGGGCGCACGGCGCGCGCGGACTCGGCGTCGATCTGGATCCGGCGCTCGTCGCGCGCGCGCGCGAGAACGCCGCGCGGGCCGGTGTCGCCGATCGGGCCCGCTTCGCCGTGCAGGATGCCTTGCGCACGGACCTGTCCGGGGCGAGCGTGGTCACGATCTACCTCCTGCCGTGGCTCCTCGAGCGCCTGGAGACGCGCCTGCTCTACGAGCTGCGCCCCGGGGCGCGCATCGTGACGCATGCCTTTCCCCTGGGGAGCTGGCCCGCCGACCGCATCGAGACGGTGCGCTTGTCCCGGTCGCACGAAGGGCAGGGCGACTCCAGCCGCATCTTCCTCCACGTCGTGCCGGCGCAGGCGCGCGGTGCCTGGGGCGCGGCAGGCGGCTGGCGCATGCGCATCGCGCAGAACTACCAGCGCATCGACGTCGAGCTCGAGCGCGAGGGCGCTCGCCTGCCGGTACGCGTGGCGCGGCTGGAAGGCGAGCGAATCGAGATCGAAGGAACGGGGTTCGACTTTCGCGGCCACGTGCGCGGTGGCCGTATCGAGGGCGTACTCGAGGGCGTCGGGTCGCTCGTCTTCGAGCGCGTGCCCTAGATCACCTTCCCGGGATTCATGAGCCCCTGCGGGTCGAGCGCCTGCTTGACGGCGCGCATGAGCTCCAGCTCGAGCGGCGGCTTGTGCCGGCGGATCGCCTCGCGCTTGAGCTGTCCCAGCCCGTGCTCGGCCGAGATCGAGCCGCCGAGCGCGTCCACGACCTCGTAGACGACGCCGTTCACCTCTTCGCGGCGCGCGGTGAGCGCCGCGTCGCCGACGTTGTAGTGGATGTTGCCGTCGCCGATATGGCCGAAGGCGTACACCGGCGCGCCGGGAAACGCCGCGGCGAGCGCCGCGCCCGCGCGCTCGATCAGCTCGGGCACGCGCGATACCGGGACCGAGACGTCGTGCTTGACGTTCGAGAACTGCGCTTCCGGGATGGTCTCGCGGATCTTCCACAGGGCCTGCGCCTGGGCGGCGCTCGCGGCGAGAGCGGCATCCTCGACCTGCGGCGCCCCCGCGAGGACCTCGGGCGCGAGCGCCTCGTCGAACTGCGCGAGCACGTACCAGGCATGGGCTTTCGGCAGCGGATCGCGCGCCGAGCGGTCGTGCGCGAGCACGGCCTCCAGGCACGCGCGCGAGACGAGCTCGAACGCGCTCACGCATTCGCCGAGGCGCGCGCGCAGCGCCGCGAGCAGCGCCACTGCCTGGGCCGGGCTGCCGACGCCGATCCAGGCGGTTGTCTGCGCGGCGGGTTTCGGGTGCAGCTTCAGCACCGCAGCCGTGATCACCCCGAGCGTGCCCTCGGCGCCGACGAAGAGCTGCTTCAGGTCGTAGCCCGTGTTGTCCTTGCGCAGGGCGCGCAGCCCGTCCCAGACGCGCCCGTCGGGCAGCACCACCTCGAGCCCGAGCACCTGCTCGCGCGCGTTGCCGTAGCGCAGCACGTTGACGCCGCCCGCGTTGGTGGAGAGATTGCCGCCGATCTCGCAGCTGCCCTCGGCCGCGAGCGAGAGCGCGAAGAGCCGGCCCGCTTCGCCGGCGGCCTTCTGCACGTCGGCGAGGATGCAGCCCGCTTCGACGGTGATCGTGTCGTTCAGCGCGTCCAGCGCGCGGATTCGATTGAGTCGCGAAAGCGACAATACGATTTCGCGCCGCGCGCCGGTCGGCACCGAGGCGCCCGCGAGGCTCGTGTTGCCGCCTTGCGGCACCACCGCGATCCCTTCGCGCGCGCACAGGGCCATCACGCCCGAGACCTCGGCGGTGCTCGCCGGGCGCACGACGGCGAGCGCCTGCGCGCCGAATTGCCGGCGCCAGTCGCGATAGTACGCAGCCGTGTCCTGGGGCGCGGTGAGCACGTGCCGCTCGCCGACGAGCGCTGCGAACGCGGACTGCAGCCGGGCATCCATGTTGGGTATTATCGCCCGATGAATATGCCCGCCTGTGATCCGGCGAGGGGCGCGCTGCCCTTCGCCGCCGGCAGCGCCGCGCGCACGGTGGAAGAGGCGATCCTCTCGCGGCGCAGCGTGCGCGCCTTCAAGCCCGATCCCGTGCCGCGCGAGACGGTGGAGCGCATCCTGGCCCTGGCGAGCCGCGCGCCCTCGGGCACCAACATCCAGCCCTGGAAGGCATACGTCGTCGCCGGCGAGGCGCGCGACCGGCTGACGAAGGCGATGATGGAGGAAGTCGAGCGCGTCGGCGAGGAGGGCCTGACGCGCGAGTACGACTACTACCCTTCCCAGTGGCGCGATCCCTATCTCGCACGGCGCCGCAAGCTCGGCTGGGACCTCTACGGCCTGCTCGACATCCGCAAGGGCGAGCGCGAGAAGACCCGGCGCCAGCACGCGCGCAACTACCTCTTCTTCGATGCGCCGGTGGGCCTCGTGTTCACGCTCGAGCGCGACCTGCCGGTGGGCGCCTTCCTCGACACGGGCATGTTCCTGCAGAACGTGATGCTTGCGGCGCGCGGGCTGGGCCTCGACACCTGCCCGCAGGCCGCGATCGCGTCGGCGCACGCCGTGCTGCGGCGCGAGCTCCCGATTCCGCAGGCGGAGATCGTGGTCTGCGGCATGTCGCTCGGCTACGCGCGCGCCGACGCCGTGGAGAACACGCTCGTCACCGAGCGCGAGCCGGTGTCGCGCTTCGCCACGTTTCTCGGCTTCTGATGCGCGGCTGGCTGCTCGCGGCCGCGCTCGCCGCGGCGCCCGCCGCGGCGCAATCCGAGCCCGTGATCGTCGGCGCCGTGCTGCCCGAGACGGGGCTGCTCGCCGACCTCGCCGCCGACATGAAGAAAGCGCTCGTCCTCTGGCAGGAGACGCGCAATGCCACGGGAGGGTTGCTCGGGCGTCCGGTCGAGCTTCGGCTGCTCGATGACCGCTCGGAGGCCTCGGCGTCGATGCGGCTCTATACGCGGCTCATCGAAGAGGAGCGCGCCGACCTGCTGATCGGCCCGTTCGGCAGCGCCGCGTCGGTCGTCGCGGCCGCCACCGCCGAGCGCGCGGGCCGCGTGCTCCTCAACGCCACCGGCATATCCGGGCGCGTGCTGCGGCCGCAGGACCGCTACGTCTTCCACGTGCCCGCGCCGCTCGCCGCCTATGGCGCGGGCGCGCTCGCCATCGCGCGCGCCGCCGGGTACACGAGGCTGCAGGTGCTCGCGCGCAGCGATTCCGCCTCGCGCGAGGCCGCCGACGGCCTGCTGACGTCCGCCACGGCCGCGGGCCTCGACGTGGTGCTGCAGTCCGTGCCGGCGGGTACGACCGACTACGGACCGCAGATCGCCGCGGCGCGCGCGCGCAACGCCGAGGCCTGGATCGCCTTCGGCCTTGCCCGGGACGCTGCCGAGATGGTGAAGAGCTTCAAGCGGATCGGCTATGCGCCGTGGATGTTCTTCGCGCAGGGAGCCGCCGATCCGTCCTTCCTGCGGCTCGTCGGCCAGGATGCCGAGCTCGCCCTCGGCGTCTCCGCCTACGAACCGGCGTTCGACTCCGCGGTGAACGCGGCGTTCGTCGAGGCATGGCGCAAGCGCTGGCCGTCCGAGCCCGGTGCCGTGGGCGCTGCGACCTACGCTGCCGCGATGGTCGCCGAGGCTGCTGCGCGCGCGGCCGGCTCGCTCGACCAGGAGCGCCTGCGCGCGGCACTCGCCGCGCTCGAGCTGGAAACGCCCCTCGGGCCCTACCGCGTGGGTCCGGGCGGCGCGCAGCTCGGGGCGAGGCCCGCGGTCGTGCAGATCGTGAAAGGCCGCCGCACGGTCGTCTGGCCGCCGCCGCTCGCCGCGGCACAATGGCGGCTTCCCTATCCCCGATGGGACGAAAGGCGGGTGCATGCCCCTCAATAGGTCCTTTCTCTTCGCGCCGGGCAACCATCCGCGGCGCGTGGAAAAGGCGCTCGGCCTCTCGGCCGACGCCGTCATCCTCGACCTGGAGGACTCCGTCGCGACCGCGGACAAGGCCGCGGCGCGCAAGCCCGTCGCCGAGGCGCTCGCGCGGCCGAGGCGTTCGCGCGGCTACGTGCGCGTCAACGCGCCGTCTTCGCCGTTCTGCTACCGCGACCTGGTGGAGACGCTGCACGACAAGGTGGACGGCGTGGTGCTGCCCAAGGTGGAAAGCGCGGCCGACCTGCACGCGATCGACTGGCTGATGGCGGCGCTCGAGCGCGAGCGCGGCATCGCCGAGGGCTCGATCGACCTGATGCCGATCGTGGAGACGGCGGCGGGCGTGGCGCGCGTGGACCGCATCCTGCAGGCGCGAAGCCTGCGGCCCTACAAGGGCCCGTGGCGGGTGAAGCGCATCGCCTTCGGCGCGGCCGATTACAGCCTCGAGGCGGGCATCCAGCCCTCGCACGAGGAGCCCGAGCTCGCGAGCGCGCGCGACCGCATTGTCCTCGCTTCTCGCGCGGCGGGCGCTGAGGCACCGATCGACAGCCCGTGGTTCCAGCTGCGCGATGTCGAGGGCTTCGAGCGGGCGCTCGAGAGAAGCCGCCGCGGCGGTTTTCAGGGGAGGCTCTGCGTGCATCCGGACCAGGTGCCGGTGGCGAACGCGGCATTCACGCCCACGCCCGAAGAGGTGACGCGCGCCGAGCGCATCGACGCGGCGTTCCGCGAGGTCGAGGCGAAGGGCGGCGCGGCTGTCGAGGTGGACGGCCAGATGGTCGACTACCCGGTCGTGTATCGGGCGCGCGCGCTGCTCGAGACGATGCGCGAAATCGCCGCGAAAGGGGGCTGAGCCCTCTGGGCGGCGTTCTCCTCCCGCTCGCCGTCACGCTCGCGATCCAGGCGCTGGTCGCGTTCGCCATGTACAGCGCACCGGTAATGGCGCCGGTCGCCGCGCCCGAGCTCGGCGTGCCGGCCTCGGCGGTGGGTTACTTCGTCGCGCTCGCCTACGTCGGCAGCATGATCGGCTCGGCGAGCGCGGGCGGCTGGGTGGCGCGCGCCGGGCCGATCCGCGTGAGCCAGGTGGGGCTCGCACTGTGCCTGGCCGGGCTCGCTCTCGCCGCAAGCGGCAGATTGCCGCTCGTGCTCGCGGGCGCCTTCCTCGTCGGCCTGGGCTACGGGCCGACGACGCCCGCGAGCTCGGCGATCCTCGCTCGCGCGGCGCCGCCAGGGGCGTTCTCGCTCGTCTTTTCCATCAAGCAGACCGGCGTACCGGCGGGCGGCGTGCTCGCCGGGGCGCTCGTGCCGCTGCTCGTGCTCGCGCTCGGGTGGCGCTGGAGCGCGGTCGTGGTGGGCGCGAGCTGCCTGGCGCTCGCGCTCGCCGTCGCGCCGGTGCGCGCACGCTATGACGTGGGCTTGAATCCGCGCGCGCCGGTCTCGCTCGCCGCCGCGTTCCAGCCGCTGCGACTCGTCGCGCGCCTGCCCGCGCTGCGCGAGATGGCCGTGATCTCGTTCATCTACGGCGGCGTGCAGATCATGCTGGTGACCTACCTCGTGTCGTTCCTCGTGGAGAGCTTCTCGCTGGCGCTCGTTTTTGCGGGAGGCGTGATGGCCGTGTCCCAGGTGGCGAGCGTCGCCGGCCGCATCGCCTGGGGCGCGCTTGCCGATCGGGGCCTCGGCCAGCGCCGCGTGCTCGGGCTGCTCGGCCTCGGCATGGGCGCCTGCGCGCTCGCGACGCTCGCCGCGTCGCCCGCCTGGCCCCAGTGGCTGCTCTTCGCCTTCGCGGCCGCCTTCGGCGCGACGGCGGTCGGCTGGAACGGCGTGTTCCTCGCGCAGGTGGCGCGCGTCGCGCCGCCGGGGCAGGTGAGCGCGGCGACCGGCGCCTGCCTCGCGGTCACCTTCCTCGGCGTGGTGCTCACGCCGCTCGTCTTCAACGCGCTGCTCGCGCTCGGCGCGAGCTACGCGCTCGCCTACGCGCTGCTCGGCCTGCCCGCGCTCGCGATCGGCGCGCGGCTTGCGCTGAAGGGGGGCGCGTGAGCGGCGCGCGCGAGGTGATCCTGGTGCACGGCCTGTGGATGCCCGCGGCGGTCATGGCGCCGCTCGCCGCGCGGTTGCAGTCGGCCGGGTTTCGTTGCCATCTGTTCGGCTACCCCAGCCGCGGGCGCCCGCTCGATGTGCACGCCGAGCGCCTCGCGCGCTTCGCGGGCGGAATCGGACGGGCGCATTTCGTGGGCCACAGCCTCGGGGGCGTGCTGGTGCTGCACGCGCTGGAGCGGCACCGCGCCATCGCCGCCGCGAACGTGGTCCTCATCGGCGCCCCGGTGCGCGGCAACGTCGCCGGGCGGCGCCTCGCGCGGCACGGCTGGGGCCGCTGGATGCTCGGCACGACGCTTGCCCTCTGGCAGGATCCGCGCACGGCGCGCTGGACGCGCGCGGAGCCGCTCGGGGTGATCGCCGGCTCGCTGTCGCTCGGCCTCGGGCGCCTCTTCGGCGCGCTGCCGGGCGCGAACGACGGCGTGGTGCGCGTGGCGGAGACCGCGGTCGAGGGCATGCGCGAGCGCATCGTGCTGCGCGTGAGCCACGCCGCGATGCTGCTCTCGGCGCGCGTGGCGCTGCAGGCGGCCAGCTTCCTTCGCGATGCGCGCTTTGCTCATCCTCGCTAGCGCCGCCGCGCTCGCCGGCTGCGAGACGCTCGCCTACTACGGGCAGGCGGCGAGCGGCCAGCTCGAGCTGCTCGGCCGGGCGCGGCCGGTGGCGGAGGTGATCGCCGACGAGGCGACGCCGCCCGCGCTGCGCGCGAAGCTCGAGCGCGCGAAAGCCATTCGCGAGTTCGCTGCGCGCGAGCTCGCCCTGCCGGGCGACGGCGCCTTTCGCCGTTACGCCGGGCTCGAACGGCCCTATGCCGTGTGGAACGTGGTCGCGGCGCCCGAGTTCTCGCTCGAGCCGGTGCAGTCGTGCTTTCCGGTTGCGGGCTGCGTCGCGTACCGCGGCTACTTCGAGCGCGAGGCGGCCGAGCGCCACGGCGAGGCGCGGCGCGCGGCGGGCGAGGATGTCGTGGTCTATGGCGTGCCCGCGTACTCCACGCTCGGCTGGTTCGACGATCCGCTGCTTTCCACCTTCATCGACTATCCGGAGGTGGAGCTCGCGCGGCTCGTCTTCCACGAGCTCGCGCACCAGGTGGCCTACGTGAAGGACGACACCACGTTCAGCGAGTCCTTCGCGGTGGCGGTCGAGCGTGAAGGCCTGCGCCGCTGGGCGGCCGCGACGGGCAGGGCCGTACCGCCGAACGAAGGGCGACAGGCGCTCCTCGCGCTGGCGGAGAAGGCGCGCGCCGAGCTTGAGCCGCTCTATGCGTCGGGCTTGCCGGAGGAGGAGAAGCGCCGGCGCAAGCGCGAGGCGCTCGAGCCGCTGCAGCCCTGGGTGGCGCGGCTGCCCGGCTTCGAGGGGCAGGAGGCCAACAACGCGTTCCTCGCGCTCTTCGCGGCCTACACGCAGGATGTGCCCGCGTTCGAGCGGCTGCTCGCCGACGCGGGAGGGGATCTCGCGCGCTTCTACGCGCGCGTGCGCGAGATCGCGCGCCTGCCGCGCGCCGAGCGCGACGCGGCGCTCAGGTCGGCGTTATCCCGGCCGAGCGAAACGCCTGCACCGACGCCTTCATCAACCCTTCGTTGAGGGCCTTCGCGGGCGGCAGGCTTTCCTTGCCGCAACCGCCACAGCGGTACTTCGGAATCTCCGCCTGGATCGCGAACGGCGCGAGGCCTTTCAGCTCGACCTCGCGCTTCGCCGCGAGGCGCTCGCCCTCGGGCTGCGCGAGCTCGGCGCCGCAGCCCGCGCAGTGCAGGCGCTTGCGCAGCAGCCCTTTCTCGGCCGCGGCCTCGAGGGGCGCGAGCGGCCCCCCGGCGACGAACGTCTCCATCATGCGCACGGCGAACTCCGGCGCGATGAAGCGCGTATGCCCTTCGGCGCAGCGCATCGCAGGCATGCCCTCGATGCTCAGGCGCACGCCGTGCTCCTCGCCGGACAGGGACACGAGCGTGGCGGGCGACATCTCGCCCTTGCAATGGGTGCAACGCATGGTGTTGATCTGCATGGGTCCCCCTTGTTCTAAGAGGACCCCGGAACCGGGGCCAGTGTTCCCGCGAATCTGCGGATGCTGCGGAGCAGCAGGCGAGCTAGCGCGCGGTCCAGCCCAGGTCCATGGTGAGCGCAGCGCCGGTGATCGTGCCCGCGGGCTCGGTGCAGAGGTAGGCGACGTAGTCGGCGACCTCGCGCGGCTCGATGAGGCGCTTGACCGCCGCCGGGGCGAGCATGATCTTCTCGATCACCTCGTCGGGCGACATCCGGTTGGCCTTCGCCTGGTCGGCGATCTGGCCGTCGACGAGCGGCGTTCTCACGTAGGCGGGGCAGATCGCGTTCGCGGTGATGCCGTGCTCGCCGCCCTCGAGCGCGGCGGTGCGCGTGAGGCCGATCAGGCCGTGCTTGGCGGAGATGTAGCCCGCCTTGAAGGGCGAGGCGACGAGCGCGTGGATCGAGGCGATGTTCACGATGCGGCCCCAGCGCTGCTTCTTCATCGCCGGCCAGCAGTAGCGCGTGAGCAGGAACGGCGCCGTGAGCATCAGCGCGATCATGCGCTCCCATTGGTCCTCGGGGAAATCCTCGATCGGCGAGACGTGCTGGAAGCCGGCGTTGTTGACGAGCACGTGCACGGTCCCGTGCGCCTTCAGGGCCTCGTCCACGAGCCTGCGGCAGCCCTCGCGCGCGGTGAGGTCGGCCGCGACGAAGGTGCCGCCGAGGCGCTGCGCGTGCTCCGCGCCCGCCTTCTCGTTCACGTCGGCGAGCACCACGTTCACGCCGTCGGCGGCGAGGCGCTCGGCGCAGGCGAGGCCGATGCCGCTCGCCGCGCCGGTGACGATCGCGACCTTGCTCACGTGAGCGGGATGTCGACGTGCCGCGCGAAGGGCGCCCGCGCGCGCAGCCGCTCGAACCAGGCTTCGAGCCGCGGCAGCCTCGGCCGCTCGATCGGCACGCGCATCCAGCGCTGCACCTCGCAGCCGATCGGGATGTCGCCCATGGTGAACTCCGCGCCGGTGACGCAGGCTTTGTCGCCGAGCGCGCCGTCGAGCATCGCGGCGAGCTGGTTGCTCTGCTTCGTGCCCTCCTCGATCGCCCGGGCGTCGCGCTTCTCCGGCGGCGTGCGGACGAGGCCCCAGAAGACGTCGCGCATCGCGCGCTGGAAGGTGAAGGCCCAGTCCATCCAGCGCTCGGCGTCGGCGCGCTTTTGCGGGTCGGTCGGCCAGAGCCTGCCGGCGCCGTGCTTCGCGCACAGGTAGCGCACGATGCTGTGCGACTCCCAGAGCACGAAGCCGTCGTCGTCGATCGTGGGCACGAGGCCGGTGGGGTTCATCGCCAGGTACCCGGGCGTCTTGTTCACGCCGAACTGCAGCCCCGCGTCGATGCGCTCGTACGGCAGGCCGAGCTCTTCGGCGCACCAGAGCGCCTTCTTCACGTTCACCGAATTGACGCGGCCCCAGATGCGCAGCACGGTCAGAAGCCCACGGCCTGGCCGTCGCGCCGCGGATCGCTCGCGGCGATGTAGCCGCCCTCGGTCCGCCAGATGAGCTGCGCGCTGCCGAACTGGTTGTAGTCGTCCACCTTCACGATCCGGTGGCCGCGCTTCTGCAGCTCTTCCAGGGTCGAGGGCTTGAATCCGCCTTCCTCGACGCTCACGTCCATGCCCTGCACGAGGCGAAAGCGCGGGCCGTCGCTCGCCGCCTGAGGGTGCTGGCCGTAGTCGGCGATCCTCACCATAACCTGCGTGTGGCCCTGCGGCTGCATGGTGCCGCCCATGACGCCGAAGCTCATCACGGGCTTGCCGTCCCTGGTGACGAAGCCGGGGATGATGGTCTGGTAGGGGCGCTTGCTCGGCCCGACCTGGTTGGGGTGGCCCGGCTTCAGCGTGAAGGTGCCGCCGCGGTTCTGCAGCGAGATTCCGGTGCCCGGCACCACGACGCCCGAGCCGAAGCCCATGTAGTTCGATTGGATGAAGGACACCATCATGCCGGAAGCATCGGCCGCGGTGAGATACACGGTGCCGCCTTTCGGCGGCTTGCCGGGCCCGAAGTCCTGCGCCTTCTTCAGGTCGATGCGCTTCGCGCGTTCCTTGAGGTAGGACGTGTCGAGCAGCTGGGCAGGCTTCACATCCTTCATGTGGTCGAGGTCCGCCACGTAGGCCCAGGCGTCGGCGAAGGCGAGCTTCACCGCCTCGATCTGCAGGTGCACGCTGTCCGCGCCGTCCACTTCGTGGCTCTTCATGTCGAAGTGCGAGAGCATGCCGAGCGCCATCAGCGCGACGATGCCCTGGCCGTTCGGCGGGATCTCGTGCAGCTTGTAGCCGCGATAGTCCATCGAGAGCGGCGTCACCCAGTCGGCGGTGTGCGCGGCGAGGTCGGATACCTTCATCACCCCGCCGTTCTGGCGCGAGTGCGATTCCATGCGCTCGGCGAGCAAGCCGTTGTAGAACGCCTCGCCCTTGGTCCTCGCGATCGCTTCCAGCGTCGCCGCGTGGTCCGGAAACCGGAACACTTCGCCCGGCTGCGGCGCGCGGCCGTTCGGCAGGAAGGCCTCGGCGAAGCCCGGCTGGCTCTTCAGCTCGGGCACCTGCGCGGCCCACTGGCGCGCGATGGTGGGCGAGACGAGGAAGCCCTCGCGCCCGTAGCGGATCGCCGCCTCGAAGAGCTTTTCGAAGGGGAGCTTGCCGAATTTTTCCGACATCATGCGCCACGCGGACACGCAGCCGGGCACGGTGACGGAGTTCCAGCCGCGCTGCGTCATCTGCTTTTCATTCTTGAAGAAATCGGGCGTCCAGCCGGCGGGCGAGCGGCCCGAAGCATTGAGGCCGTGCAATTCCTTGCCGTCCCAGACGATGGCGTAGGCATCCGAGCCGATGCCGTTCGAGACCGGCTCTACGAGCGTGAGCGTGATGGCGGTGGCGAGGATGGCGTCCACGGCATTGCCGCCCGCGGCGATCATCTGCAGGCCGGCCTGCGCGGCGAGCGGCTGCGTGGTCGCGACGACGTTCTTCGCGAGGACGGGCTTTCGCGGCCAGGCGTAGGGGTTGTTCCAGGAGAAGGGGGTCATGGCGGTCTGAAAAAGTGAAGGCCGTATTCTAAGCGGAGCCCGTTATACGATTCGGGGCAATGTCGACGACCAGCGCCGCCGAAGCGGGCCCGCGCATCGTACGCCCCGAGTTCGCCGGCTCGGCGCGCGAGTACTTCCGCATCTGGATCGTGAACCTCTTCTTCACCCTGATCACGCTGGGCGTGTACTCGGCGTGGGCCAAGGTGCGGAAAAAGCGCTACCTCTACGGCTGCACGCGCCTGGACGGCGACAGCTTCGACTACTTCGCCAGCCCGAGGACGATCCTCAAGGGGCGCATCGTGGCGGTGGCGCTCTTCGTGACCTACGCCTTCGTCGCCGAGCTGTACCCGGATTCCGTCTGGGCGTTCTGGATCCTGTTCCTCCTCGCGCTGCCGTGGCTCGTCGTGCGCGCGCTCGCTTTCAACGCGCGCAATTCCGCCTGGCGGGGGCTGCGGTTCGACTTCGCGGCGACCCGGGGGCAGGCGGCGCGCCTGTTCATCGGCTGGCCGATCCTCGTCGCGCTGACCGCGGGGCTCGCCTTTCCCTGGTTCATGGCGCGGCAGAAGGCCTTCGTCGTCTCGCACCATGCGCTCGGCACGACGCGCTTCGCGGCCAGGGCGCCGGTGGGAGGCTTCTACCTCACCTACGTGCTCGCCGGGCTGCTGCTCGCGGTGCTCGTCGTGCCCCTCGTCTTCCTCATGGGCTTCGGGGTCGCGCGATTCGAGCTGCCCGAGTCGCTCGCCTGGGCGCCGCTCTTCCTGCCTATCGCGCTCATGTACGCGGCCTACGCGCTCGCCTATGCGTTCGTCCAGGCGCGTACCACCAATCTGCTCTGGAATGGCGCGCAGGGACCGGGCTTGCGCTTCGGCAGCACGCTGAAGGCGGGCAAGCTCGCGCGCCTGTACATCGGCAACGTGCTCGCGGCGGCGGCGAGCGCCGGGCTGCTCATCCCCTGGGCGGTGGTGCGCACGCTGCGCTACCGCCTCGAGAATTTCAGCGTCGCGGTGGAGGAGGAAAACCTGCACGAGGCGAACCCGGCACTCGAGCGCGTGGGCGCCGTGGGGCAGGAGTTCGGCGACATCTTCAACCTGGACTTCGGCCTGTGAGCGTCCTCGCGGCGGTCTACTTCGACGGCAAGACCTCGCAGCGCCACCCGGTGAGCCTCGTGCTCTCGGCGGGCAAGCTCCGGGTGGTCGGCCGCGATGTGGATCTCGAGGTGGAGGCACGGCGCGTGCGCCGGTCGCTGCGCGTGGCGAACACGCCGCGCTGGCTCTACCTGCCCGGGGGCGGGGCCTGCGTCACCGACGATAACGACGCGGTCGACCGGCTGACCCGCGCGCGGCGCTACGAGCGGATCCTGCACCGCTGGGAGTCGCGCCCGGCCTACGCGGCGGCCTGCATCTTTCTCGTCGCGGCGGCGCTCTGGGCGCTCGTCACCCAGGTGGTGCCGGCGGGCGTCGAGAGAATCGCCGAGCGCATTCCGGTCGAGACCGAAACCGCGCTCGGGGAGAAGACGCTGAGCGGCATGGACCAGCACCTGCTCCAGCCTTCGCAGCTTCCCGAGGCGCGCCGCGAGGCGCTGGCGCGCAAGTTCGGCGACATGGCGCGCGCAGCCGGGGAGGCCACGCCCTACCGGCTGGAGTTCCGCTCGAGCCCGGTGATCGGCGCCAACGCCTTCGCGCTGCCCTCGGGCATCATCGTCATGACCGACGAGATGCTGAAGGTCGCGGTCGACGAGGCCGAGGTGCTCGGCGTGCTCGCGCACGAGCTGGGTCACGTGCGCCACCGGCACACCATGCGGCGGCTGCTCGAGGGCTCGGTCGTCGTGCTCGTCATCGCGGCGGTCACGGGCGATGTCGCCTCGGCGACCTCGCTCGCGGCCGCCGCGCCCACCGTGCTCCTGCAGATGAAGTACTCGCGCGACAACGAGCGCGAGGCCGACCGCTTTGCAATCGAGATGATGCGCAAGGCCGGCTACGACCCGGCGAGCCTCGCCGCGCTCCTCAAGCGCATCGAGGCCGAGGTGCCGAAGCGCTTCCGGGCTGCGGTGCCGGGTTATCTCTCCTCGCACCCGCCGACCGAGGAGCGCGAGGCGCTGGGACGGGATCCCTAGCCCGCTGCCTCGAAGTCGAGCACCACGCGGCCGAGGATCTTCCCGGCCTTCAGCTCCTCCAGCGTCCGGTTGACCTCGTCGGGCTTGCGCAGCGTCACCGGCGTCGGCTTGATCTTCTTCTTCTTCGCCAGCGCCACGACCTCTCTGAGCTCCTGCAGGTTGCCGACGTAGGAGCCGACGATGCCGATCGCGCGCTGGGCGATCGGCGGCATGGGATGCACAAGCTCGCCGCCGTACAGGCCGCAGAGCACGTAGCGCCCGCCCTTGCGCAGCGCGCCGGTTCCGAGCATCGCTGTCGCGGGCATGCCGACGAAGTCGATGCTCGCCGCCAGGTTCCCCATCGCAAGCTGCCCGAGCTTTTGCGCCGCGTCCGGCGCGCGCGTATCGAGCACGAGCCTCGCGCCCTGCTTCTTCGCCGCCTCGAGCTTCGACTCGTCGACGTCGCAGGCGATGACGTTCTTGATTCCTTTCGCCTTGAGGATCGAGAGCGCGACGAGCCCGAGACCGCCGCAGCCGATCACCGCCACCCAGTCCTTCGGCCCGAGCTTCGGAAACTTGCTGATGCCGCTGTAGGCGGTGATCGCCGAGCAGCCGAGTGTGGCGGCGAAGCCCTCGTCGAGGCCGGTGGCGTCGATCAGGTACTTCGGGTGCGGCACGAGCACGTGCGTCGAGTAGCCGCCGGGCTTCATCACGCCGAGGAAGCGCGCCTGCATGCAGTAGTTGTCCTGGCCCTGCTTGCACACCGCGCACTTGCCGCAGCCGATCCAGGGGTAGACGATGAATTTCTTGCCGACCTTCACGCCCTTCGCGCGCGGCCCTGCCGCGGCCACCACGCCGAAGGGCTCGTGTCCCATGGTGAAGGGCGGGACGCAGCCGCGGTCCTTCACGTAGAAGCGCTTGCCGCCGCCCCAGTCGAAGTAGCCGTCCCAGATGTGCACGTCCGAGTGGCACACGCCCGAGCGCGTGATCTTCACCAGGACTTCGGTGCCGGTGGGCTTGGGCGTCTCCTGCATCACCTTCTGCAGGGGCCTGCCGTGCTCCATGATTTGGTAGCTGATCATGCCTTGGATGCCTCGTTGAGTGCCTGGTCGATGTCCCACAGGATGTCGTCGAGCGTCTCGATCCCGACCGACATGCGGATCATGTCGGGCGTGACGCCGGCCTTCAGCTGCTCCTCGTCGCTCATCTGCCGGTGCGTGGTCGAGGCCGGGTGGATGATGAGGGTCTTCGCGTCGCCGATGTTGGCGAGGTGGCTCATGAACTGCGCGGCCTCGATGAAGCGCTCGCCCGCCTTCGCGCCGCCCTTCACGCCGAAATTGAGCAGGCCCGAGGCGCCCTTCGGCAGATACTTCTGCGCGAGCGCGTAGTACTTGCTGCCCGGCAGCCCGGGATAGTTCACCCACGCCACCTGCTTGTGGCCCTGCAGGAACTTCGCCACGCCGAGCGCGTTCGCGCAGTGGCGGTCCATCCGCACCGGCAGCGTCTCCAGTCCCTGCAGCAGGAGCCAGGCGTTCATCGGCGAGAGCGCCGGGCCGAAGGTGCGCATGATCTCCATGCGCGCCTTCATGGTGAAGCCGAAGTCGCCGAAGGTCTCGTGGAAGATGACGCCGTGGTAGCCCGGCGAGGGCGTGGTGAACTCGGGGAACTTGCCGTTGCCCCAGGGGAACTTCCCGGACTCGACGATCACGCCGCCCATCGTGGTGCCGTGGCCGCCGATGTACTTCGTGGCCGAGTGCACGACGAGGTCCGCGCCGTGCTCGAAGGGGCGGCACAGATACGGCGAGGGCACCGTGTTGTCGACGAGGAAGGGCACACCCGCGTCCTTCGCGATCGCCGCGACCGCCGCGATGTCGACGATATTGATGAGCGGATTGCCGAGCGTCTCGGCGTAGACGAGCTTCGTGCTGGGTTTCAGCGCCTTCTTGAAGTTCGCCGGGTCGTCCGGATCGACGAAGGTGGTCTCGATGCCCAGCTTCGCGAGGTTCACCCCGAGCAGCGTGTGCGTGCCGCCGTAGAGCGTGGAAGCCGAGACGATGTGGTCGCCCGCCTTGCACAGCGTGAGGATGGCGGTGGCCTCCGCCGACTGGCCGGTCGCGCAGGCGAGCGCCGCGCGGCCGCCCTCGAGCGCGGCCATCCTCTCCTCGAACACCGCGAGCGTCGGGTTGGAGATGCGCGAATAGACGTTGCCGAAGGTCTGCAGGTTGAACAGGCTCGCCGCGTGGTCGGCCGAGTCGAAGACGAACGAGGTCGTCTGGTAGATCGGCGCGGCGCGTGCGCCCGTGGCCGGGTCGGGGATCTGCCCCGCGTGCAGCGACAGCGTCTCGAATCCGAACTTGCGGTCGGCCATGGCCGGATTGTATCGGCAGCCTACCGCGCCGCGTCGCCCATGCGGTATTCGTGGCTCAGCTCGTCCAGCTTCGCCTTCAACGCCGGGTCGAGCTTGTAGTCGACCGCGGCGACGTTCGCCTTCAGCTGCTCGGGCCTGCTCGCGCCGATGAGCGGGGCGGTGATCGCCGGGTTGGCGAGCACCCAGGCCACCGCGAGCGTCACGGGCTCGACGCCCGCCTCCTGCGCCAGCTTCACGAACGCGTCCACCGTGTCGAACTCGCGCTCCTTCCAGTAGCGCTCGGTATAGGTCTTGGCCGCCGCGCCGAGCGTGAAGCGGGTGCCCGCCGGCGGCGGCGCGGCGCGCTTGTGCTTGCCGGTGAGCAATCCCCCGGCGAGCGGGTTGTAGGGAATGACCGCCAAGCCTTCCTCCGCGCAATGCGGCAGCAGCTCGCGCTCGATCTGGCGGAAAAGCAGGTTGTAGCGCGGCTGCACCGAGACGAGCCGGGTGAGCCCCAGCGCCTCCGCGCGCCCGAGCGCGCGCGCGACCCGGTAGGCGTGGTAGTTGGATACGCCCACGTAGCGCGCCTTGCCGGCCTTCACGACGGCATCGAAAGCCTCGACCGTTTCGTCCATCGTGGTGTTGGCGTCGTAGTGGTGCACCTGGTAGAGGTCCACGTAGTCCGTGCCCAGGCGCCTGAGCGAGTCGTCGATCGCCTTCATCACGTGCTTGCGCGAGGTGCCCTGGTCCCAGGGCGCCGGCCCGACCTTGCCGCTGCACTTGGTGGCGATCACGAACTGCTCGCGCCGGCCCTTCAGCCACTTGCCCAGGATCTCCTCGGTGCGCCCCATGTTCTCCACCTTGTCGCCGAGCGGGTAGGCGTCGGCGGTGTCGAGGAAGGTGATGCCGGCCGCGGCCGCCGCGTCGAGGATGGCGATCGAGGCTTTCTCGTCGCACTGCAGGCCGAAGGTCATGGTGCCGAGGCACAGGCGCGAGACCTGCATGCCGGTGCGGCCGAAGCGGACGTGCTGCATGGGAGCTCCCTTTGGTTATTCGGCGTAGATCATCTTGACGGTCATGCCGCCGTCGATGACCACATTCTGCCCGGTCATGAAGCCCGCGTCCTCCGCGAGGAACAGGCACGCGCGCGCGATGTCGGCCGGCTCGCCGACCCGGCCCACGGGGTGCTGCAGGCGGTCGCGGCGCGAGTGCCGCGCGCCCTTGCGCGTCTCGATCCAGCCGGGGCTCACGCAGTTGACGCGGATGCCGCGCGGCCCGAGGCTGACGGCGGTCGCGTGGGTGAGGGCGACCAGCCCGCCCTTGGACGCGGAGTAGGCCTCGGTGCCCGGCTCGGACATCAGCGCGCGCGTCGAGGCGATGTTGATGATCGCGCCCTTGACGCGGTGCTTCACCATGAGCCGTGCGGCCTCCTGCGTGCAGAGAAACGCGCCGCGCAGGTTGGTCGCGAGGACGGTGTCGAAGGCCTTGGCCGAGAGCGTGAGGAACGGCGCGCTCGCGCGGATGCCGGCGTTGTTCACGAGCACCGACGGGCAGCCGAGCGTGCGCGCGGTCGCGCGCAGCCAGGCACGCACGTCGGCCTCGCGGCCGATGTCCGCCCGGTGGAACTGCGCGCGCGCGCCGCGCCGCTGCAGCGTGCGCGCGAAAGCCCTGCCCAGCGCCGCATTGGTGTCGGCGATGGAAACCGCATAGCCGCGGTCCGCGAAGTGCTCGGCGATCTCGCGCCCGATGCCTTGCGCGCCGCCGGTCACGGCGAGCGTGCGCCGGTGCATCACGACTTCTGCCAGAACACGCCGGTCTCGTCGATGGGCACGATTACGTCATCGATGCCGCAGCTCGCGCGGTAGTCGCTGACGGCCTGTCTGCAGGCCGGCACGTCCCCGTAGTCGTCGATGATGGCGTAGCCGCCCCGCGAGAGCCTTGGATACAGGTGCGTCAGGGCGTCCATCGTCGACTCGTACATGTCCCCGTCCAGGCGCATGACGGCGAGTCGCTCGATCGGGGCGGTGGGCAGCGTGTCGCGAAACCAGCCCTTGAGAAACTTCACCTGGTCGTCGAGAAGTCCATAGCGCCGGAAGTTCTCCTGCACCTGCTCCAGGGAAACGGCGAGCTGGGCGTAGTGATGGAACGTGCTTTGCGCGTCCTGCGGATACTTGTCGGCATCGGGCGGCGGCAGCCCGGCGAAGGAGTCCGCTGCCCACACCACCCGGTCGGCCACGCCGCGCGCCATCAGCAAGCCGCGCATGAAGATCACGGCGCCGCCGCGCCACACGCCGGTTTCGATGAAGTCGCCCGGCACGCCACGGTTGAGCACGTCCTCCATGCAAAAATGCAGCGCGTCCAGCCGCTTGATGCCGATCATGGTGTGCGCCACCGCGGGCCAGTCCTGCCCCTGCCCGCGCACGCGAATGTCAAAGGGACGGTCCGAGCCCTGGAAAACGCCGTGGTCCTGGTAGATGGTGTTCGCCAGGCACCGCTTCAGCAGGTCGAGGTACAGGTCCTTCGGGCTACGCATATGTCACGAAATGCAGCCGGATCGCGCAGTGCCGCGCCAGGCGCTCAGGCGGGCGGTTCGGCGGCGCGAGGCTCCTCGGCGCTGGGCCGCAGGGCCACGCGCCGGTACTCCGAGGGCGGCACGCCGACCTGATTGAGGAAGAAACGAGTGAAGTTGCTTTGCGCCGAGAAACCGAGCTCGGCCGAGACGTCGGCGATGCGCGCCCGGCCGCTGGAAAGCTTGGCGATCGCGCTCTCCACGCACAGGAGATCGAGATAGGAGCGGGGCGATCGCCCGGTGCACAGCTGGAACAGGTCGTAGAAGCGCGAGCGCGACAGGCCCACCTGGCTCGCCAGGTCGTCGATGTTCACGTCCTTGTTGGGGCGCGCACGCAGCAGCCCCAGCGCCTTGCGGATGCGCGTGTCGGCGAAGCGCGAGCCCCGCCATAGCGCGACGCCGGTCCGGCGGCGCGCGAGATACGACTCGATGACCGACAGCATGAGTTCCTGCAGCATGAACTCCAGGCGCTCGGGGGAAAGGAACTGGTCGTTCTGCGCCTCGATGGCCAGGGTGTCCGCGAGCTGCCGAATGCGCGGCGTCACGGTCTCGCGCGGCCGGGGGAAGATACCGGTACCGTCCTCGAACACGGCCGGAAACACCTCGCGCAGCCACCCGATCGCCGGGTGGAACTCGATCGCGCGCGAGCCGCCTCCCGCGCTGCCCGCATGACGCACGCTCTGGCCCGGGTTGGCGAACAGGATTTCGGCGCGCGTGAGCGCATGGACCTCCTCGCCGACGACGACGGCGAAATCCGCGCCGTCGACCTTCAGCAGGATCAGGGGCTCGGCGCGCGTCTCCGCTGCCTCGGCCGGCTGGGCCTCCAGCAGCACAAGACGTCCGAAGCGACCTTCGAAAATGCGTACCGGTCGGGACATGGGACGGGAGGATAACGGGGGTGGCGGCCGCGCGCCAGTGACGCGCGTCACGCTTTCCATCGCAAGAACAGATAGCTGGAGGGCGTCAGTATGCCAGCCAGCGCGGCCGCTTCGCCGAGATGACGCCGGTGTTCACGCCCACCCAGTTGAGGCCGCCGAAGAGCCGCCCGTGCTCGATCTTCACGCAGCGGTCCATGACCGCGTCCAGCCCCGCCGCGCGCGCCTTTGCCGCGGCGGCCTCGTTCTTGACCCCGAGCTGCTGCCAGAGGACCTTCGCGCCGATGGCGATCGCGTCATCGCAGATCGGGCCGATGTCCTGCGTCTTGCGGAAGCAGTCGACGATGTCCACCTTCTCCGGGATGTCGCGCAGCGACTTGTAGCACTTCTCGCCGAGGATCGCGTCGTACTTGGGATTCACGGGTATGACGCGGTAGCCGTGCTCCTGCATGTACTTGGCGGCGAAGTAGCTCGGGCGGAACCAGTCGGCCGAAAGCCCGACCACGGCGATGACGCGGTTCCGCGAAAGGATGCGCCGCAGCGTGTTGATGTCGTCCATGACCCGGATACTATAATCCCGCGACCCTGAGGAGGAGCCCCGCATGTACGTCGAAGAGCGCATGTATCTGCTGCAGGTCGGCAAGGCCCCCGAATACTTCAAGGCCTACGAGGAGGCCGGGATGAAGGTGCAGTTGCGGCACCTGCCGAACCTCGTCGGCTATTACGTGACCGAGGTCGGCATGCAGAACCTGGTGACGCACATGTGGGCCTACGACGACCTGCTGCAGCGCGAGAAGATGCGTGCCGCGATGCAGGCCGATCCCGAGTGGCAGGCGTATCTGCCGCGCATCCGGCCGCTCATCGTCACGCAGGAGACCAAGATCCACAAATGCGCGCCGTTCTTCGTCGAGCGCCTGAAGAAGATGCTCGCGGCCGTCAAGTGAGCCTGCATCCCCAGGTCGCGGCGCTGCTCGAGCGCGCGGCCAACTCGCCGCTGCCCCTGTACTACGAGGTGCCGGCGCACGTCGCGCGGCGCATCTATCGCGACACGCGCGCGGCGCTCTCGCCCAAGCCACCCGAGGTGGCCGAGTCGAAGCTGCTGATCGCGCCGGGCCCGGTGGCGCTGCGCGCTTACCGGCCCCTCGGCTCCACGCCTGACGAGACGCTGCCGGCGCTCGTGTACTTCCACGGCGGCGGCTGGGTGATCGGCGATCTCGACACGCACGACGTGGTGTGCCGGCAGCTCGCCAACGGCGCGCGCTGCGCGGTCTACTCGGTCGATTACCGCATGGGCCCGGAGCACCCGTTCCCCGCGGCGGTCGAGGACTGCTTCGCGGCCACGAAGTTCGTTGCCGACCGGCACCCCGCGGTGGCGGTGGGCGGCGACAGCGCGGGCGGCAATCTCGCCACGGTCGTCTCGCTGCTCGCGCGCGACGCCGGGCAGCCGCGGCTCGCCTACCAGCTCCTCATTTATCCGGCGACCGACCAGCGCATGCAGCATCCCTCCATCCGCCGGAACGGCGAGGGCTATCTCCTGACGGCGAAGGCGATGGAATACTTCCAGTCGCTCTATCTGCCGAAGAAGGCCGACCGCATCGACTGGCGCGCATCCCCCCTGCTCGCGAAAAGTCTCGCCGGCCTGCCGCCCGCTTTCGTGA
Organism: Burkholderiales bacterium; assembly: GCA_050246035.1. Lineage (GTDB taxonomy): Bacteria > Pseudomonadota > Gammaproteobacteria > Burkholderiales > SG8-39 > JAABQT01. The sequence goes on along the minus strand of JBFWWT010000004.1, from coordinate 21,349 downwards.
TCACGGCCGGCTACGACCCGCTCGTCGACGAGGGGCGCGAGTATGCCGAGCGCATGGCCAGGGAGGGCGTGGACGTGTCATACCGCGAGTACCCCGACATGGTGCACGGCTTCATCCTCTTCGGCGGTGTCCTCGATACCGCGAACGAAGCGGTCGCCGAATGCTGCGCGAAGCTGCGCGGCGCCTTTACCGGAGTGACGGCATGAAACCCGACCTGAAGGCCCGCCACGGCGGCCGGATCCTCGCCGACGCACTCGTCGGTCACGGCGCGAAGCTCGCGTTCGGCGTGCCCGGCGAGAGCTACCTGCCCGTGCTGGACGGCTTCTACGACGTGCGCGAGCAGTTGAAGTTCGTGGTCTGCCGCCAGGAAGGCGGCGCCTCCTACATGGCCGAGGCCTACGGCAAGCTGACGGGCGAGCCCGGCATCCTCTTCGTCACGCGTGGCCCCGGCGCGACCAACGGCGCAGTCGGCGTGCACACGGCGCACCAGGACTCCACGCCCCTCGTCGTGTTCGTGGGTCAGGTGGGCAACGATTTCGCGGAGCGCGAAGCGTTCCAGGAGATCGACTACCGGAGGATGTACGGCCCGCTCACGAAGTGGGTGGCGCAGATCGACCGCGCCGAGCGCATTCCGGAGTACGTGAGCCACGCCTTCCACACCGCCACGGCGGGGCGCCCGGGGCCGGTGCTGCTCGCGCTGCCCGAGGACATGCTCTTTTCCGAGACCGCGGTCGCCGACGTGCCGCGCTACAAGTCCGTGCGCCCGGCGCCTTCGCCGGCGGACATGCGCGAGCTGCAAAAGCTCCTGCAGGCAGCCGAGCGGCCCTTCGTGATCCTCGGCGGCGGCGGCTGGGACCGCGCGAGCTGCGACCAGCTTCGCGCCTGGCTCGAGGTCGCGAAGCTCCCGGCGGGCACGTCGTTTCGCTGCCAGGATCTGCTCGACAACCGCAGCCCCTCGTTCGCGGGCGACGTCGGCATCGGCATCAACCCGAAACTCGCCGAGCGCGTGCGCGAGGCCGACGTGGTGCTGGCGATCGGCGCGCGCCTGGGCGAGATGACCACGAGCGGCTACACGCTCTTCCAGGCGCCGGTGCCCGCGCAGAGCCTCATTCATGTGCACGGCGGGGCCGAGGAGCTGGGGCGCGTCTATCACGCGGCGCTGCCGATCAACTCGGGAATGGCGAGTTTCGTGCAGGCGCTCGCGCAGGTGAAGCTGGATGGCGCGAAGTGGGCCGCGCGCACGGCCAGGGCGCGCGAGGAGTACCTCGCGTGGACCGAGGCCCGCCCGATCCCGGGCAAGCTCCAGTACGCCGAGGTGGTGAAGTGGCTGGACGCGAACCTCCCGGAGGATGCGATCATCGCGGGCGGCGCCGGCAACTTCTCCGGCTGGGTGCACCGCTATTTCCGCTACAAGGGCTTTCGCACGCAGCTCGGCTCGACCAACGGCTCGATGGGCTGCGGCCTGCCCTCGGCGATCGCCGCCAAGCTCGCGGCCCCGCAGCGCACCGTGCTCGCGGTGACCGGGGACGGCGACTTCCTCATGACCGGCCAGGAGTTCGCGACCGCCGTGCAGTACGGGGCGCCGGTGATCACGCTCGTGGTCAACAACGGCATGTACGGCACCATCCGCATGCACCAGGAGCGCGAGTATCCCGGGCGCGTTTCGGGCACCGAGCTGAAGAACCCGGACTTCGCCGCCTATGCCCGCGCCTTCGGCGGCCACGGCGAGGTCGTGGAGGCGACCGACCAGTTCGCGCCGGCTTTCGAGCGCTCGCTCGCCTCGGGAAAGCCCGCGCTGATCGAGCTGAGGATCGATCCGGACGCCATCACCACCGGCACCACCCTTACCGCGATCCGGCAGCAGGCGCTCGGGCGCCGGAAATAGCCCTCAGGTCGTGGCGACGAAGTTCTCGTCGTCCTGGTGCTCGCGCTCGAACTTCAGGAACTCGAAGTAGCCGCAGCGCGGCCCGTAGGGATAGGCGCGGCAGGTATGCGGGCGCGCCTCGTACACCGTGCAGCGCCGCGTCTTGCGGTCGAGGAACATGCACACCGAGCTGAAATGCTCGTCCTCGCGGTGGCGCAGGATGCGCACCTTCTCCTCGCGCTGCAGCTTGGTGAAGCGCTCCTCGGCCGCCGCTTCGCTCAGGCCGAAATGGCGCGCGAGGCGCGCGATGTCCGCCTTGGAGACCTCGATCTCCGGGTAGCTGCAGCAGTAGGCGGGGCACTTGCTGCAGTCGTAGGATTGTTTCTTCATTGAAGGCGCGCATCTTAGCGCATCGGCGGGATAATGCGCTCCATGCAACCGATCTGGCAGCCCGCCGAGGAGGCGATCGAGCAGGCGCAGCTCACCCAGTTCGCGCGCCACGTGGTGCGCAAGCGCCGGCTCGAGCTGAACACCTACCCGGACTTCTACCGCTGGTCGGTGGAGCACGCCGAGGACTTCTGGAACGAGGTCTGGGAATGGTGCGGGGTGCGCGCCTCGCGCAAGGGGTCCACGGTGCTCGTCGACGGCGACAGGATGCCGGGCGCCAAGTGGTTCCCGGAGGCGCGGCTCAACTTCGCCGAGAACCTGCTGCGCCGCGGGGACCGCGGCGACGCCTTCGTGTTCTGGGACGAGCGCGGCGCGCAGCGCCGCGTGAGCTACTCCGACCTGACGAGCGACGTCTCGCGCGCCGCGCAGGCGCTGGCGCAGCTCGGCCTGCGCCCCGGCGACCGCGCCGCCGCCTTCATCCCGAACCTGCCCGAGACCGGCATGCTCGCGCTCGCCGCGCTCTCGCAGGGGATCGTCTGGTCGTCCTGCTCGCCGGACTTCGGCGTCGAGGGGGTGCTCGACCGCTTCGGCCAGATCGAGCCCAAGGTGCTCTTCGTGGCCGACGGCTATCTCTACAACGGCAAGCAGCACGACGTGCTGGAGCGCGTGCGCGCGATCGCCGAGCAGCTGCCCACCCTGCGCAAGGTGGTCGTGGTGCCCTACCTCGAGTCGCGGCCCGAGATCGACGACATCCCGAAGGCGGTGCTGCTCGAGGACTGGCTGCGCCGGCACACCCCGGGGGAGATCGAATGGGCGCAGCTGCCGTTCGACCACCCGGTGTACATCCTGTTCACCTCCGGCACCACCGGCAAGCCGAAGTGCATCGTGCACGGGGCGGGGGGCACGCTGCTCGCGGCGCTCAAGATGTACAAGCTGCAGTTCGACGTGAGGCCCGGCGACCACTTCTTCTACTACACGACGTGCAACTGGGTGATGTGGAACCTGCTCTTCCACGGGCTGGCGGCGGAGGCCACCGTCATGCTCTACGACGGCTCGCCGTTCGCGCGCGAGGGCCGCATCCTCTTCGAGTACGCGCAGCGCGAGCGCTTCACCCACTTCGGCACCTCGGCGAAATTCATCGACGCGATCGCCAAGCGCGGCCTGCAGCCGCGCGAATTCGCGCCGCAGCCGGGCCTGCGCATGCTGATCTCGACGGGCTCGCCGCTCGTGCCCGAGAGCTACGATTACGTGTACCGCGAGATCAAGGCCGACGTGTGCCTGTCGTCGATCTCGGGCGGCACCGACATCATGGCGGCGTTCGCCGACGCCAACCCCGTGCTCCCGGTGTACCGCGGCGAGCTGCAGTGCCGCTCGCTCGGCCTCGCCGTCGAAGTGTTCGACGAGGAGGGCAACGGGGTGGTCGGGAAGAAGGGCGAGCTGGTGTGCACGAAGCCGTTTCCGTCCATGCCGCTCGGCTTCTGGAACGATCGCGGCGGGGAGAAGTACCGCTCGGCCTACTTCGAGCGCTACCCCGGCGTCTGGTGCCACGGCGACTGGTGCGAGCTCACCGAGCGCGGCACGATGATCGTCTACGGCCGGTCGGATGCCACGCTCAACCCGGGCGGCGTGAGGATCGGAACGGCGGAGATCTACGCGCAGGTGGAAAAATTTCCCGAGATCGAGGAGTCGGTCGCCATCGGCCAGCTGTGGCCGCCGGACCAGCCCACCGACACGCGCGTGGTGCTGTTCGTGAAGCTGCGCGAGGGTCTGCGCCTCGACGACGCGCTCGCGGAACGCATTCGCCAGCGGATCGCCCAGCACACGACCCGGCGCCACGTGCCGGGCCGGATCGTGCAGGTGGAGGACATCCCGCGCACCAAGAACAACAAGGTGGTGGAGCTCGCCGTGAAGGCGGTGGTGCACGGCATGCCGGTCACCAACACCGACGCGCTCGCCAATCCGGAGGCGCTGGAGCTGTTCCGGGACCTGCCGGAGCTGCAGGCATGATCGTCGTCCACCACCTCAACAACTCGCGCTCGCAGCGCGTGCTCTGGCTGCTCGAGGAGCTCGACCTGCCTTACGAGGTGAAGCGCTACCAGCGAGACGCGAAGACCATGCTGGCGCCGCCCGAGCTGCGCGCGGTGCATCCGCTCGGCAAGTCGCCGGTGATCGAGGACGGCGGGCAGGTGCTCGCAGAATCCGGCGCCATCATCGAGTATCTGGCCGAGCGCTATGGCGATGGACGTCTCGTGCCGCCCGCCGGCACGCCCGAACGCATGCGCTACCGCTACTGGATGCACTTCGCGGAAGGCACCGCCCAGCCGCCGCTCCTGCTCAAGCTGCTCTTCGACCGCGTGGAGACCGGACCGATGCCGTTCTTCGTTCGGCCCGTCGCGCGCGCCATCGCCCGGCGCGCCAAGGCCGGGTACATCCAGCCGAATATCGACCGCAATCTCGACTTCATGGAGTCCGAACTCGCGGCGCGGCCGTGGTTCGCGGGCGCGGAGTTCAGCGCCGCCGACGTGCAGATGAGCTTTCCGCTCGAGGCCGCCGCGGTGCGCGGCGGCCTGGATGCACGCCGGCCGCGGCTGATGGCCTTTCTCGAGCGCATCCACGCGCGCCCGGCGTACCGCCGGGCGATCGACAAGGGCGGCGAGTACGCCCTGCTGCGCTAGGCGTCGGCCGCGATTTCCTGTCGCAGGCGCACGGCGCGCGCGAACTCGAGCACCGCGCGCGCCAGGCGCACGCGATCGTCGGGCGTGCGCATGTAGGTCGGCACCGCGAGCACGTGCAGGCCGCTTGCGCGGATACCCTCGGCGAGCGATTCGTCCGAGCTGTCGATGACGATGCCGTCGGCGAGCCCGCGGTATTCCATGGCCACGGCGCGCGCGCTCACCTCGCGCCCGAGCTCGCGCATCATCTTCGCCGCCGAGCCCTGCAGGGCCCGGCCGCCGATGATCGGGCTCACCGCGATCACGGGCGCACCGCGCCTGCGCAGTGCCTCGCGCATTCCCGGGACCGAGAGGATCGGCAGAATCGTGTGGTAAGGATTGCACGGCAGCAGCACCACCGCCTCCAGGTCCGGGGCATGCAGCGCCTCCAGTGCCTCGTCGGGGATCCGGGCATCCTCGACGCCGGCGTATTGGAAGGCGCGCACCTCGGGCTCGCACTTCAGGTCGACGAAATAGTCCTGGAAGCTCATTGTCCCTGACTCGGTGTGCACCACCGTGCGCACCGGGTCGTCGCACATCGGCAATACGCGCGCCTCGATGCCCATGCGCTGCGCGAGCTCGAGCGTGATCGACGTGGGCGAGCGCTCGGCGCGCAGGGCCTCGGCGCGCAGGAGTTGCAGCGCGAGCGCGCGGTCGCCGATCGGCACGGCGCCCGGGCCGCGCAGGCGCAGGAGCATCGCATGGCAGGCGAAGGTCTCGCCCGCCGGCTCCCAGCCCTTCGCCGCGTCGGCGAGCCCGGCGAGCGCGTAGAGCATCGTGTCGATGTCCGGGGCGACGTGCAGCCCGAGGTAGTCGTAGTCATCGCCGGTGTTGACGATGACCGCGAGACCGCGGCCGCGCAGGCGGTAGAGCCCCTCGGCGAGCTTGGCGCCGCCCGCCTGACCGCCGAGCGCGACAACCGTCCCCATGTCAGTGCAGCGTCGCCCGCCGGCCTTCGTAGATGCCCTGCAGCAGCCGCAGCGATCCGAGGCAGATCGCGCTGTGCGTGAGGGCGTGCCCGAGGTCCTCGACGATGTCCAGCGTCACCGGCACGTGCAGCGCGGCGAGCATGCGCGCTGCGCGCTCGGCGTGCACCCGCGAGACCACCGCGTCGTGCTCGCCGTGCACGAGGTGCACGCGCGAGCCGATGCGGGTGCCGCTCTTCGGCAGGCGCGCAAAGCGCGCCGAATAGGCGACCACCGCGCCGGCGAGCCCCGGCACCTGCTTCACCGCCTCGAGCGCCATCGTGCCGCCCTGCGAGAAGCCGATCAGCACCGTGCGCTCTGCGGATACGCCGCAGTTGGCCTGCTCGCGGCGCACGAGCACCTCCAGCTTCGGCAACACGGCGGCCACGCGCTCCATGCGGTTGTCGTCGTTCAGCCCGCGCGTCGAGAACCACTGTTGCGCCTCGCCGTCCACCTCCGAGCGGGCGAAGCCGCTCGGCACCACCAGCGCCGCGCTCGGAAAGCGCGCCTGGAAGCGGAACGCGATGGGAATCATGGACTTGGAGGTCCCCCCGCTGCCGTGCAGGAACACGAACAGATGGTGCGCCTTATGCTCCGGGGTCGGCCCGAAGCGGAAGATCTTTCCGGGCATGGGGGGGCGAGGGCATTCTCGCCCCATTGCCGGAGCGCTGTAAACCCGCCGCATGCAGCCTCTTCAGTAGAGAGGGGCAGGCTGGGGCAGCGCGGGCCACGCGGGCTGGACCACTGCCGAGCGGCCGACGATGAAGTCCGCGGCGGCGCGCGCCACCGCCTCGTCCTCGAGGATGCGGCCGTGGCCCAGTCCCCGCGTGCTCATCAGCCGGGCGCCGGGCCAGTGCCGAGCGACGGCGGCGCCCTGGCGCCACGGCACCATCGTGTCGGCCCGGTCGTGGATCACGAGCGCGTCGGCGCGCAGCCTCGGCGCGACGCGCGCGAGTTCCAGGTCCGCCCAGCGCACGCCAAAGCGCTCCTCGATGGCCGCTTGCATGGCGCGTCGCACCCGCTCGGGAATCGCGAGCCAGCGCGCGAAGCGCCGCGAGTAGCCCACCAGGTCCGAAGGCGGGCTGACGAGCACGACGCGTTCGAGGGTCAATCCGCGTGCGATCGCGATCGCGGTGGCAGGGCCGCCCAGCGAGTGCGCGACCACCGCGCGCACGCCGCCATGGTGGCGCGCGACCTCCGCGAGCGCATCGGAGAAATCGGGAAGGCCCGTAAGACGGCCGTCGGAAAGCCCGTGCGCGGGCTGGTCGTAGGCGATGACGCGGAATCCGGCAGCGAGCAACGGCGCGACGAACGCGCGCATCTGCGTCGCGCGCCCGCCCCAGCCGTGCGCGAGCAGTACGGCCGGCGCCTCGCGCGAGCCCCAGCGCCAGGTCGCGAGGTGCCGGCCCTTGTGAAGGACAAAGCTCTGGCGCGCATCGAGGAGGTCGAAGACCTCGGCGGTCGGATAGCGCGGCTTCGGCGGCGTGAGGAACAGGCGCTCGGCCCACATTCCAGCGAGACCCGGCGCGATGAACGCCGAGGTACGCAGGCCGATGCGGCGCGCGAGTGTTTCAAACATAAAGCGAACGTTCGTACTATTTATCTGCGAGAGCGAGAGTGTCCGGGACATGTGTCGGTTCCTTTCGGGTTAGCGGGCGGCCGCGCGCAGGCGCGGCTGCGCGGGCGCGGCGTGACGGGCGATGAGCGCGTCGAACGCAGTGAGCGCGCGCCTGCGCGCCTCCTTGTCGCCGAGCAACCGCCCATGGTTGTGACTGGCGAGCACGATGCCGAGAAGCTCGAAGGCGATCTGCTCGGGGTCGGTGCCTTTCTTCAGATGTCCTTCCTCGATCGCGAGGCGCACGGCGCGCTCGGTCACGCCGATGCCGCGGCGCTGCATTTCGACCGCCGCGTCCCGGATCGGGCCGGGCCGGTCGTCGTACTCGTGCGCGGCCGAGACCATGATGCAGCCGCCGGGGATCTCGGTCTGCAACGTCCAGTCGAGCCAGCGCTCGAAAAGCGCGCGCAGCCTGGGCAGGCCGCGGTCGATCTCGAGCGCGGGCATGAGCACGCGCTCGCCGTATTGGCGGGCGCCATGCGCGAGTACGGCGAGCTGCAGGTCTTCGCGCGAGCCGAAGTGGGCGAACAGCCCCGATTTCGACATGCCGGTGGCGTCGGCGAGGGTGCCGATGGTGAGGCCCTCCAGGCCCAGGCGGCGTGCAACCCTCAGCGCCTCGTCGAGGATCGCGAGGCGCGTCTGCTCGCCCTTGGTCGGCTTCTCCATGGCGCGCAAAATAGTACGATCGTTCGTGTGTGTCAAGCGACCCGTTGGGGAGCGGGCGCGAGGATCTTGCCCAGATATCGACCTGTGAAGCTCTCGCGGCAAGCGGCTACCGCCTCCGGCGTTCCTTCGACGACGAGCCGCCCGCCGCCGTCCCCGCCCTCGGGGCCGAGATCGATCACCCAGTCCGCCGTCTTCACCACGTCCAGGTTGTGCTCGATGACCACCACCGTGTTGCCCGCGTCGCGCAGGCGATGCAGGACGTCGAGCAGCAGCTTCACGTCGTGGAAATGCAGCCCGGTGGTGGGCTCGTCCAGGATGTAGAGCGTGCGTCCGGTGTCGCGCTTCGACAGCTCGAGCGCGAGCTTGACGCGCTGCGCCTCCCCGCCCGAGAGCGTGGTCGCCGACTGGCCGAGCTGGACGTAGCCCAGGCCCACGTCGAGCAGCGTCCGCAGCTTGCGCGCCACGGCGGGTACCGCGCCGAAGAAGGCGTTCGCCTCGCGCACGGTCATCTGCAGAACCTCGAGGATCGTCTTGCCCTTGTAGCGGATTTCCAGCGTCTCGCGGTTGTAGCGCGAGCCGTGGCAGACATCGCAGGGCACGTAGATGTCGGGCAAAAAATGCATCTCGACCTTGATGAGGCCGTCGCCCTGGCAGGCCTCGCAGCGTCCGCCTTTCACGTTGAATGAGAAGCGCCCCCCGTCGTAGCCCCGCGCGCGCGCCTCGGGCGTGCCGGCGAACAGCTCGCGGATGGGCGCGAAGAGCCCCGTGTAGGTGGCGGGATTGGAGCGGGGCGTGCGCCCGATCGGGCTCTGGTCCACGCTCACCACCTTGTCGAAATGCTCCAGGCCTTCCACGGACTCGCAGGGCGCAGGCTCCTCGGCGCTTCCGTAGAGGTGGCGCGCGGCCGCGCGGTACAGCGTGTCGTTGACGAGCGTCGACTTCCCCGAGCCCGAGACACCGGTCACGCAAACGAAGAGCCCGACCGGGAACTCGACCGTCGCCTGCTTGAGGTTGTTTCCGCTGGCGCCGGCGATGCGCAGCGCGCCACCCTTCCTCCTCGGCAGGCGACGCCCTGGGATCTCGATTCGCAGGCTATTGGATAGATACTTTCCGGTAAGCGATTGCTCACTCTCGATTATGCCTTCTGGCGGACCCTCTGCGACGATCCGGCCGCCCGCCTCACCAGCCCCCGGACCCATGTCCACGACGTGGTCGGCCGCGAGGATCGCCTCCGCATCATGCTCGACGACGACCACGGAATTGCCGAGGTCGCGCAGGTGCTTGAGCGTGTCGATGAGACGCGCGTTGTCGCGCGGGTGCAGCCCGATCGAGGGCTCGTCCAGGACGTAGAGCACGCCGGTCAGCCCCGAGCCGATCTGGCTCGCGAGGCGAATGCGCTGCGCCTCGCCGCCCGAGAGCGACTGCGCGGCGCGCTCCAGGCTCAGGTAGTCGAGGCCGACGTTGACGAGGAAGCGCAGGCGGCTGGCGATCTCGGCGACGATGCGTCCCGCGACGGCGGCCTGCGCGCCGGTCAGCTCGAGCGCGTCGAAGAACTCGAGCGCGCGGCGCAGCGGCCACGCGGAGACCTCGTGGATGCCGCGCGCGGCCACGCGCACGTGCAGCGCCTCGCGGCGCAGCCGCGCGCCGCCGCAGTCCGGGCAGGCGCGCGTGTTGCGGTACTTCGCGAGCTCCTCGCGCACTGCAGCGGACTCGGTTTCGCGGTAGCGCCGCTCGAAATTGGGCAGCACGCCCTCGAAGGCGTGCGAGCGCACGGAAATCCGGCCGCGCTCGCCCGGGTAGCGGAACGCGATCGCCTCCCCGCCCGAGCCGTACAGCACGCGCTGCTGCGCCTCGTCCGGCAGGGCCTCCCACGGCGTGTCGAGGTCGAAGCCGTAGTGCGCGGCGAGCGCCTCGAGCATCGCGTGATAGAAATGGTTGCGGCGGTCCCAGCCCCGGATGGCCCCGCTCGCGAGGCTGAGGTTGGGATGCGCGACCACGCGCCGGGGATCGAAGAACTCGATCGCGCCCAGGCCGTCGCAGCGCGGGCATGCGCCGGCCGGATTGTTGAACGAGAACAGCCGCGGCTCCAGCTCGGCCAGCGCGAAGCCGCACGCCGGGCAGGCGAAATGGGCCGAGAACACGTGCTCGCGCCCGGCGTCGGTCTCCACGGCGAGCGCGCGGCCATTGGCGTGCCGCAGGGCCGTCTCGAACGATTCGGCCAGGCGCTGGCGCGCATCGGGCCGCACGCGCAGCCGGTCGATGACAACGTCGACCGAGTGCTTGGCCTGCCGCGCGAGGCGCGGCGCGCCTTCCAGTTCGTGCACCTTGCCGTCGATGCGCACGCGCGTGAAGCCCTGCGCGCGCAGCTCCTCGAGAAGCTCCGACTGCTCGCCCCGGCGTCCGGCGACCACCGGCGCGAGCACCATGAGGCGCGTGTCGGGCGGCAGCGCGAGCACGTGATCCACCATCTGCGCGATCGACTGGGCGGCGAGCGGCAGGCCGTGGTCCGGGCAATGCGGCGTGCCGGCGCGCGCGAAGAGCAGGCGCAGGTAATCATGGATCTCGGTCACCGTGCCCACGGTCGAGCGCGGGTTGTGGCTGGCCGATTTCTGCTCGATGGCGATCGCGGGCGACAGCCCCTCGATCAGGTCGACGTCGGGCTTCTGCATGAGCTGCAGGAACTGGCGCGCGTACGCCGACAGCGACTCGACGTAGCGGCGCTGGCCTTCCGCGTAGAGCGTGTCGAACGCCAGCGAGGACTTTCCCGAGCCGGAGAGCCCCGTGATCACCACCAGCCGGTGGCGCGGCAGATCGACGCTCAAGTTCTTCAGGTTGTGCGTTCGCGCGCCGCGGACGCGGATGGCGTCATTCATGTCGCGAAGGGGAAAAGGCAAACTTGTTACTATAGCGAGTTCCGATTCCCTTAAGCCAGTCATCCTTCGATTCGTGACGAGCACCGAGCGCATGAGCGCCCAGGAGCTGAGGGCCGGCCTTTCGCTCGCCGGCATCTTCGGCTTGCGCATGCTGGGCCTGTTCCTGATCTTGCCGGTGTTCGCGGTGCACGCGCCCGAGCTGGCGGGCGGAGACAGTCACGTCCTGGTCGGCATCGCGCTCGGCGCCTACGGCCTCGTGCAGGCGGTGCTCCAGATCCCGTTCGGCATGGCTTCCGACCGCTGGGGCCGCAAGCCGGTCATCGTGACGGGCCTCGTGCTGTTCGCGGCAGGCAGCTTCCTCGCGGCCGGCGCCGACGACATATGGACCGCGATCGCCGGGCGCTGCCTGCAGGGCGCCGGCGCCATTTCCGCCGTGGTGATGGCGCTCGCCGCCGATCTCACCCGGGAGCACCATCGCGTGAAAACGATGGCGCTGATCGGCACGACCATCGGCGCGAGCTTCGCCTTGTCGCTGGTCGCTGCGCCCGCGCTCTATGCGCTGATCGGTCTGGCGGGTCTGTTCGCGCTCACCGGCGGCCTCGCGCTCGCGGCCATCGGCGTCGTGGCCTGGCTCGTGCCCGAGGCTCCCCGCCCCGTGCCCGTGGTTCCGGGCGGCGCCCCCGGCACGCTGCGCTTTGCGTTGTTCGATGCCGAGCTCGCGCGCCTGAACGTGGGCATCTTCATCCTGCATCTCGCGCAAATGGCGATGTTCGTGGTCGTACCGCCGCGGCTGGTGGCCGCGGGCCTTCCGCTCGCCGAGCACTGGAAGGTCTACCTGCCGGCAGTTCTCGCGTCGTTCGTGGTCATGTTGCCCGCGGTGCTGCACGCGGACCGTCGCAACGCGGCACGCCGCGTGATGCTGGGCGCGATCGCGCTGCTCGCGCTGGCCGAGGGCGGCTTTGCGCTTGCCGATCCTGACATCGCGGTGACCGCGCTGCTGCTATTCGTGTTCTTCACCGCGTTCAACGTCCTCGAGGCACTCATCCCGTCGCTCGTCTCGCGCATCGCGCCTGCACAGGCGCGCGGCACGGCGATCGGCGTGTACAACACCACGCAGACAGTGGGCCTGTTCTTCGGCGGCCTCGTGGGCGGCTGGCTGGCCGGCCGCTTCGGGGCGGAGGCGGTCTTCGGCGCCTGCGCCGCGCTCGGGCTCGCGTGGATGCTGGTCGCCGCCGGCATGCGCCCGGTCAACCGAATGGCCGCTGAGTCGTTTAGGATGGGTACGGTCAAAGGGAGGTAGCCATGGCGTCAATCAACAAGGTCATCATCGTGGGCAATCTGGGCGCGGACCCGGAGACCCGATACCTGCCGAGCGGCGAGGCGGTCACCAATATCCGCGTGGCCACCACGGACCGCTGGAAGGACAAGGCGAGCGGCGAGATGAAGGAGGCCACGGAATGGCATCGCGTCGCCTTCTTCGGCCGTCTGGCCGAGATCTCCGGCGAGTACCTGAAGAAGGGTTCGCAGGTCTACGTCGAAGGCAGCCTGCGCACGCGCAAGTGGCAGGACAAGGACGGCAACGACCGCTACAGCACGGAGATCCGGGGCGACGTCATGCAGATGCTGGGCTCGCGCGCCGGCTCGGGCGAGCCGCGGGCGGCGAGCGGCGGCAAGGATGCCGGCGAATCTCAGTCGGAGGCCGCGCCCCGTCCGGCGAAGAAGCCTGCCGGCAAGTTCGACGACATGGCCGACGACATTCCCTTCTAGCGGGACCGCGCTTGGCGCTATAATTCGCGCCGATTCAGGAACTTGCGGAAATCGAGCCATGCCGATCTACGAGTACCGGTGCACGGAGTGCGGCTTTCAGGACGAGTACCTGCAGAAGGTCTCGGAGCCGCCGCTCACTCAGTGCCCGTCGTGCGGCCGGGCTACTTTCTCCAAGCTGCTGAGCGCCGCAGGCTTCCAGCTGAAGGGCAGCGGCTGGTACGCGACCGATTTCAAGGGCGGGGGGAAGCCGGCGGAAGCCAAGCCGGAGGCGAAGGGAGAGTCGAAGCCCGAGTCGAAGCCAGACCCCAAGACCGAGAGCAAGTCCGAGGCCAAGCCCGAACCGGCGAAGGCCGAGCCCGCGGCGGCCAACTGACCCGCCCGCCGGGCTTGCAACCGGCCCAGCGCGCACTGGGCCTTTTTGTTTGCGAAAAGACGCTTGCGTAAATACCTCATCACCGGCCTGCTCATCTGGATCCCGCTCGTGATCACGATCTGGGTGCTGAAGCTGATCGTGGAGACGCTGGACCAGACGCTCCTGCTGCTGCCCGAGGCGTGGCGCACCGAGCGGTTCCTGGGGGTGCATGTGCCGGGCCTGGGCGTGGTGCTCACGCTGGTCATCGTGTTCGTCACCGGCGTGTTCGCGACCAACTTCCTGGGCGCGCGTCTCGTGCACCTGTGGCACGAGATCCTGCACCGCATCCCGGTGGTGAACTCGATCTACTCGAGCGTCAAGCAGATCTCGGATACGCTGTTCTCCTCGAGCGGGCAGGCGTTTCGCAAGGCGCTTCTCGTGCAGTGGCCGCGGGAGGGCATGTGGACCATCGCGTTCCTCACCGGCACGCCAGGCGGGGACGTCGTCAACCACCTGCACGGGGATTTCGTGAGCGTGTACGTGCCGACCACGCCGAACCCGACGGGCGGGTACTTCGTAATGCTTTCGCGCAAGGACGTGATCGAGCTCGACATGACGGTGGACGAGGCGCTCAAGTACATCATCTCCATGGGCGTCGTATCGCCCGCGCGTGCTCGATGAGCGGCGCCATGCGCACCCATTACTGCGCGCAGTTGTCCGCTGGGCTGATCGGCGAGCGCGTCGCGCTCGCGGGCTGGGCGCATCGCCGCCGCGACCACGGCGGCATCATCTTCATCGACCTGCGCGACCGCGAGGGCCTGGCGCAGGTGGTCTGCGATCCCGCGCAGGCCGAGGCCTTCGCCGCCGCCGACCGCGTGCGCGGCGAGTTCGTGCTGCGCGTGGCGGGCCGCGTGCGCGCGCGGCCCGCGGGCACCGTGAACCCGAACCTCGCCTCGGGCGAGGTCGAGGTGCTGGCCGAAGCCGTCGAGATCCTCAACCCGTCGGCGCCGCCGCCGTTCCAGATCGACGAGGACAACCTGTCGGAGTCGGTGCGGCTCGAGCATCGCGTGCTCGACCTGCGGCGCGAGCCGATGCAGCGCAACCTGCGCCTGCGCCACCGCGCGGCCTCGGCCGCGCGCGGCTTTCTCGACGCGCAGGGCTTCATCGAGATCGAGACCCCGGTGCTGTACAAGTCCACGCCCGAGGGCGCGCGCGAGTTCCTCGTGCCCTCGCGCCTGCACGACGGACACTTCTACGCGCTGCCGCAGAGCCCGCAGCTGTTCAAGCAGATGCTGATGATCGCGGGCTTTGACCGCTACTACCAGATCGTGAAGTGCTTTCGCGACGAGGATCTGCGCGCCGACCGCCAGCCGGAATTCACGCAGATCGATATCGAGACTTCCTTTCTCGGCGAGGAGGCGATCCGCGCGCTGATGGAGCAGCTTACGCGGCACCTGTTTCGCGAGGTGCTGGGCGTCGAGCTCCCCGACCCGTTCCCGGTCATGGCCTACGAGACGGCGATGCGCGACTACGGCGTCGACAAGCCCGACCTGCGCGTGCCGCTGAAGCTGACCGAGCTCACCGACGTGATGAAGGACGTGGACTTCAAGGTGTTCTCGGGACCCGCCAACCTGGCCGACGGGCGCGTCGCGGCGCTGCGCGTGCCGGGCGGCGGCGCGCTCACGCGCGGCGAGATCGACGCCTATACGGACTACGTGAAGTCGCTCGGGGCGAAGGGCCTTGCCTGGATCAAGGTGAACGAGCGCGCCAAGGGGGCCGACGGTCTGCAGTCCCCGATCGTGAAGAACCTGCACGCGCGCGCGCTCGCCGCGATCCTCGAGCGCAGCGGCGCGGCCGACGGCGACCTGCTCTTTTTCGCCGCCGACCGGGCGGGCCCGGCGAACGCCTGCCTCGGCGCCCTGCGCCAGAAGGTCGGGCACGCGCGCGGCCTCGCCGAGCCGGGCTGGCGGCCGCTCTGGGTCGTGGACTTCCCGATGTTCGAGTACGACGAGGAGTCGAAGCAGTGGAAGGCCCGCCACCATCCGTTTACCAGCCCCAAGGACGGTCACGAGCGGCACCTGGAGGCCGCGCCGGAGAAGGCCTATGCCCAGGCCTACGACCTGGTGCTGAACGGCTGGGAAGTCGCGGGCGGCTCCGTGCGCATCCACCGGCAGGAGATCCAGCAGCAGGTGTTCCGCGGATTGAAGATTTCGCCCGAGGAGCAGCGCGCCAAGTTCGGCTTCCTGCTCGATGCCCTGCAGTACGGCGCGCCGCCGCACGGCGGCATCGCCTTCGGCTTCGACCGGCTCGTCGCGCTGATGGCGGGCGCCGAGGCGATCCGCGACGTGATCGCGTTCCCGAAGACCCAGCGCGGGCAGGACCTGCTGACGGGCGCGCCGTCGCCCGTGACCGAGCGCCAGCTGCGCGAGCTGCACATCCGGCTGCGCAATCCACCGCAGTGAAGCGGATCGTCGCGCTATGCCTCGCGCTCGCCGCGAGCGCCTGGGCGGGCGAGATCGACGTGCAGGCGCTGCCGCCGGAGGCGCGCGACGCGCTCGCGAGCATCAAGTCCGGGGGGCCCTTCCCCTACGCGCGCGACGGCGCGGTGTTCCACAACCGCGAGCGCCTGCTGCCGAAGCGGCCGCGCGGCTACTATCGCGAGTACACGGTGCGGACGCCGGGCGCGCGCGACCGCGGCGCGCGGCGCATCGTGGCGGGGCGGGGCGGCGAGTACTACTACACGCCGGATCACTATCGATCGTTCGAGCGCATCAGGGAGTAGCCATGGGAAAGCTCACGCAGAGGCTGAGCGACGCGCGCCGCGCCGGCGTGTACCGCGCCGCCGGCGCCGACGAGATCGAGGACGCGGCGCGCGGCACGCGGCTCGACGTCGTGCATGTCGACCTGCGCGGCGCGGCGGACAAGGCGGCGCTGCTCGAGCGCCTGGCGCGCTCGCTCGCCTTCCCCGATTGGTTCGGCGGCAACTGGGATGCGCTCGAGGACTGCCTGTGCGACCTCGGCTGGCGCGCAGGCGACGGCCACGTCCTGCTGGTGCAGGGCGGCGCGGATCTGCCGGCGGACGAGCTCGGCGTGCTGCGCGACGTCCTCGGCGCGGCGGCCGACTACTGGCGCGAGCGCGGACGGCCGTTCTTCGCGGTGTTCATCGATCCGCAGCACGTCGTTGCGGTGCCGGAGCTCTTCCGCCCGCGGGCTGCGTGAACGTGAAGCTGCCGGTGTCGGTGCTGGTGGTGATCCACACGCCGCGGCTCGACGTGCTGCTGCTGGAGCGCTCGAGCCGGCCTGGATTCTGGCAGTCGGTGACCGGATCGCTGGAGCGGCTGGACGAGCCGGCGCGCGAGGCCGCGCGGCGCGAGGTCCTCGAGGAGACGGGTATCGATGCGCCGCCCGAGCGGCTGGTCGACTGGAAGCTCGCGAACGCCTTCGAGATCTTTGCGCACTGGCGCGGGCGCTTTGCGCCCGGCACGACGCACAATACCGAGCACGTGTTCAGCCTCGAGGTACCGGGGCCCCTCGAAGTGCGCCTCGCGCCGGACGAGCACCGAGCACAACGCTGGCTGCCGTGGCGCGAAGCTGCGGCCGCCTGCTTTTCCTGGTCGAACCGCGACGCGATCCGCATGCTCGCTGGAAGAAGGCGCGCGCGCGCATGAACCGCCAGCTGCGCGTCATCACGCTCAACATCCACAAGGGGCTTTCGCAGTTCAACCGGCGCGTGGTGATCCACGAGCTGCGCGAGGGCCTGAACGCCCTCGAGCCCGACCTGGTGTTCCTGCAGGAAGTGCAGGGCCTGAACGCGCGGCACGCGCTGCGCTTCGCCACCTGGCCAGCGGCGCCCCAGCACGAGTTCCTCGCGCAGGAAGGCTGGCAGCATGCCTACGGCCTCAACCGCGTGCATCACTTCGGGCACTACGGCAACGCGATCCTGTCGCGGTTTCCCATCCTGTCGATGCAGCATGCGGACATCTCGAGCCATCGATTCGAGCGGCGCGGGCTGCTGCATTGCGTGCTCGACGTGCCGGGATGGCGGCAGGAGCTGCATTGCGTCTGCGTGCACCTGTCGCTGCACGAGCGCGGGCGCCGGCGGCAGCTGGAGGCCGTCGTGGAGCGGCTGTCCGAGGCGGCCGCGCGCGGCCAGCCGATCGTCGTCGCGGGAGACTTCAACGACTGGCGCCAGCGCGCCACGCGCCTGCTCGAGGAGAGGCTCGGGCTCGTCGAGGTGACCTCGGTCTACGGCGAGCGCCCGGCACGCACCTTCCCGAGCCTCCTGCCGGTGCTCAGGCTGGACCGGGTGTACGTGCGCGGCTTTAATATCGTGGAGGCGAGCGTCCATGTCGGCGCGCCCTGGTCGCTGCTTTCGGACCACCTGGCGCTCGGCGCGGTGCTCAAGCGCGTCTGAGTCCATGGACTACGTCGAGGGCAACCGGCTCACCCTGCTGCGCAACGGCGAGCAGTACTTTCCGGCGCTGGTCGAGGCGATCGACGGCGCGCGCGACGAGGTGTTCCTCGAGACCTACATCTTCGCCCCCGACCAGACCGGGAGCCTGGTCGCCGACGCGCTCGCGCGCGCAGCAGCGCGTGGCGTCGCCGTGCACCTGCTCGTCGACGGCTTCGGCGCGAGCGATTTCTCGCCGCGCTTCCGGCGCATGCTGGAGCAGGCGGGCGCGCGCGTCCTCGTGTTTCGCCCCGAGCTCGCGCGCTGGCGCCTGAGCCGCAGCCGCCTGCGCCGCATGCACCGCAAGATCGCCTGCGTGGACGGCGGCACCGCTTTCGTGGGCGGCATCAACGTGCTCGACGATTACGACGCCCTCGACGACACGACGCCCCGGCACGACTACGCGGTGCGCATCGAGGGCCCGCTCACGACCGCAGTGCGCTCGGAGGCCGCGCACCTGTGGCGCCTCGTCGCGCTCACCACGCGCCATGCGGCGATGCCGCCGCCGGCCGCCGCAGCGCGCGGTCCGCTCGAAGGCGGGCAGCGCGCGGCGCTCGTGGTGCGCGACAGCCTGCGCCATCGCAGCGACATCGAGGACGCCTATCTGGAGCTGATCGAAGGCGCGCACGAGGAGATCCTGATCGCGAACGCGTACTTTTTCCCCGGCCGGCGCTTCCGCCAGGCTCTGCTCGAGGCCGCGCAGCGTGGCGTGCGCGTGATTCTCCTGCTGCAGGGGCAGGTGGAATATGTGCTACCGCACTACGCCTCGCGCGCGCTCTATGGATCGCTGCTCGACGGCGGCATCCGCATCGAGGAGTACCACCGCAGCTACCTGCACGCCAAGGTGGCGGTGTTCGATTGCTGCCGCGCCTGCGTGGGCTCGTCCAACATCGATCCGTTCAGCCTGCTGCTCGGCCGCGAGGCGAACGTGTTTGTGGACGATGCGCGCTTCGCAGGCGAGCTGCGCGCGAGCCTGGAGGAGGCGATCCGCACCGGCGCGCGCGCGCTTCCGGCGCAGGCGTGGCGCGGCGAGCCGCTCTGGCGCCGCGTCTGGACGTGGCTCGCCTACGGCATCGCGCGGCTCGCCCTCGGCTTCCTCGTGTACGAGCGCTACCACTAGCGCCGTCACACGCACCGCAGCCGTCCGCCCTCGAGTGCCGGCACCACCGGAAAAGCATCGACGCGGCTGGCGAACTCCACCTCGTGCGCGAGCCCGCGCGCGGCCATCATGCGCCCGACGCGGCACTCGAGCAGCGACTCGGGCGCCCGGGCATGCCGAAAGAAAGCGAGCGCCGCGCGCGCCGCGTCGGACAGATCGGCGCTGCCGCCGAGCACCTGCGAGAAGCGCTCGACCAGGCAGCCGGCCCCGTAGAAGTCCTCGAGATTGAAGTTCCCGCCGGAGCCCGAGCACAGGACGAGCACGGTATCGCCCGCGTGCGCTGCCGCGACGTGCGCCGCCACCGCCCGCGCGTTGAGCAGGCTGCCGCAGTACACGCGCTTGGCGCCCGCGGCGAGCGTCATAGCCACCGTGCCGTTGGTGGTGGAGTAGATGAGCGCCTTGTCGCGCACGCCGTGCTCGAGCAATGCCATCGGCGCCGGGTGCGCGAAGCCGGGCAGGGTCTGCGCGTAGAGCTCGCCCGAGAGCACATAGCTGCCCGGTGCGCGCCGCGCCGCCGCCTCCCGCGCCGCGCACTCGTCGGCGACCGGCTCGACCTCCGACGCGCCGTGCGCGAGGGCCGCGACCATGGTGGTGGTGGCGAACAGGATGTCCAGCACCACGACCACCTTGCCCGACACGCGTACGCTGTCGAGCTCTTCCTTGCGCGTGAGGACGTGCAGCCGGTGGTCGAGCTCGATCTTCGCGCTCATGGGGCCGGGCGGCGGCCGAACATGCCCCAGCCTTCCATGGACATGACGAGATCGCCCGCCTGGTTGAAGGCCTCGGTGCGCGACAGGAGCAGCCCGACACCCGGGCGGCTCTGCGACGCGCGCGACTGGAGCACCGTGCGCCTATAGGTGATGGTGTCGCCCGGGCGCACGGGCTTGTGCCAGCGGATGTTGTCCAGCCCGGGCGAGCCGAGGCTCACCGTGCGGTTGATGTAGGACTCGCAGTTCAGCCGCATGCACACCGCGCAGGTGTGCCATCCACTCGCGATCAGGCCGCCGAACGCCGAGCGCTTCGCGGCGACCGGATCGGTGTGGAAGGGCTGCGGGTCGAACTGCCGGGCGAATTCGATGATCTCGGCCTCGGTGAAGGTGTGGCTGCCCATCTCCACGGTCTGCCCGACCTTGAAATCTTCCCAATACAGCGTCATCGCGTGCGGCTCCTCGGGTTCGCGCGCCATGTTAGCTTGGGCAGGCATGGACGAGAGCGTATTGCGGGGCATGGCACGCTGGCCCGGCGTCCCGGCCGTGTACGGCTGGCTCGCGCTCGACCGGCGAGGGAACTGGCTGCTGAAGGATCCCGGGCTGGGGCGGCTCGCGCGCGTCGGCAATGCCGCGCTGCGCGAGTTCATCGGCCGCAACTACGCGTCCGATGCGCTCGGCCGCTGGTTCTTCCAGAACGGCCCGCAGCGCGTCTACGTGTCGCTCGCCTACACCCCGCTCGTGCTGCGCCTCGAGGGCGGCTCGCTCGTCGATCACTGCGGGCGGCCGGCGCGGGCGCGATCGACCCATCGGGACGAGGAGGGCTCGGTGCTCATCCTCGTGGAACGCGGCGTCGGCCTGCTGGACGATCGCGACCTCATGCGATTTGTCGAGGAGTCCGGCCAGGCGCCGGAGAGCTGGCCGGAAGTCCGCCGGAACGAGGTTGCGGCTCGGTTCGGCTTCGTCGCCGACCCGCCTGAAAAGGCAGCGGGTTCCTTGCGCTGACCGGATTTCCTCCTTATAATCCGCGCTCTTTTTTTCGGCGCCTGGGCGGCTACGGTTCGCAGGACGTGGTCGCCCGGTTTGTTTCTGGGAACTGAAAATAATGCCTACCGTCAATCAGTTGCGGCGCGGTATCCGGGTCGCTCGCCGCCCGAAATCGAAGGTGCCCGCGCTTGCAGGCTCCCCGCAGAAGCGCGGCGTGTGCACGCGCGTCTACACGACGACGCCGAAAAAGCCCAACTCCGCGCTGCGCAAAGTCGCCAAGGTGCGCCTCACCAATGGGTTCGAGGTAATCGGCTACATCGGCGGCGAAGGACATAATTTGCAGGAGCACTCGGTGGTGCTGATCCGCGGGGGGCGCGTCAAGGACCTGCCGGGCGTGCGCTATCACATCGTGCGCGGCTCGCTCGACACCCAGGGCGTGAAGGACCGCAAGCAGGCCCGCTCCAAGTACGGCGCCAAGGCGCCGAAGTCGGCCTAAGAACGGAAGCGCATCCATGCCCCGTCGCAGAGAGGTACCCAAGCGCGAGATCCTGCCGGATCCGAAGTTCAGCAATCCGGAGGTCGCCAAGTTCATCAACGTGCTCATGACCCGCGGCAAGAAGTCGGTCGCCGAGGGGATCGTGTACCGCGCCTTCGACCTCATCAAGTCGAAGTCCGGGAAGGACCCGATCGAGGTGTTCTCGCAGGCGGTGCAGAACGTGAAGCCCGTCGTCGAGGTGAAGAGCCGCCGCGTGGGCGGCGCCAACTACCAGGTCCCCGTCGAAGTGCGTCCGGTGCGCCGCGTGGCGCTCGCCATGCGCTGGATCCGCGAGGCGGCGCAGAAGCGCG
>JBFWWT010000003.1:122875-152578 GCA_050246035.1 Burkholderiales bacterium | reverse complement strand
TCGACCACGGGGTGGCGCCCGGCCTCGATCTCCACGCGGATGTCCTCCACGAACCCGGGGCGGCAGTAGCCGCGCTCGGCCGCGACCGCGGCGAAGGCGGCGAGCACGTCGAGCTGGGCCGCGGCGCGCGCGATGCGCTGCAGCTCGGTAAGGTGCGCCGCGAGCTTCCCGAGCAGATCGTCGTAGAGCGACTTCTCCAGCGCGAGCGCGCGGTCGCGCGCCGACAGCGCCTTGTCCTCGAACGCCTTCAGCTCGGGCGTGACGTAGCGCTCGGCGTTCTTCAGCGTCTGGCGCCGCCGGTAGTCGGCGGGGACCTTGTCCGCCTGCGCGTTGGTCACCTCGATGCAGTAGCCGTGCACGTGGTTGTAGGCGACCTTCAGGTTCGGGATGCCGGTGCGCGCGCGCTCGCGCGCTTCCAGCTCCACGAGGAACTGCCCGGCCCCCGATTGCAGTCCGCGCAGCTCGTCGAGCTCGCTGGAATAGCCGTTCGCGATCACGCCACCGTCGCGCAGCATCGCCGAGGGCTCCGGGGCGATGGCGCGGCGCAGCAGGTCCAGGCAGGCATCCGGCGTCGCCAGGTCCCGGTTGAGCGATTGCAGCAGGTCGGACTCGGTCGGAACCGCCCCTCGCAGCTCCGGCAGGAGCCCCAGGCAGTCGCGCATACCTGACAGATCCCTCGGCCGCGCGCTCTTCAGCGCGATGCGCGCCGCGATGCGCTCCACGTCGGCGAAGCGGCGCAGGACCGCGTGGACGGGGGCGCTCTGCCCGAGGAGGCTCTCCACGGCCTCGTGGCGCTTCACCAGCAGCGCGCGGTCGCGCAGCGGATGATGCAGCCAGAACCGCAGCAGCCGGCTGCCCATGCCGCTCGCGCAGCGGTCGAGCTGCGAGAAGAGCGTGGGCGAAGGCTCGCCGCGCAGGGTTTCGGTGATCTCGAGGTTGCGCCGGGTCGCAGCGTCCAGCCGCACGAACTCGCTCGCGCGCTCGGCCGTCACCGCGTTCACATGCGCGAGTGCCTGGCCTTGCGTCTTCTTCGCGTAGTCGAGGAGCGCTCCGCAGGCGCCGAGCGCAAGCTCGAAATCCTCGACGCCGAAGCCGGCGAGGCTCGCCGCGCCGAGCTGATCGAGCAGCCGCTTCTTCCCGGAAGCCGGGTCGAACTGCCAGGCGGGTATTCGCGTGACGAAGTAACCCGGGAGCTCGACCCCTTCCGCGGCGAGCACCTCGGCCGGGCCGATGCGGCGCAGCTCGCTCGCGAGCGCCTGCGGCGCGAGCTCCGCGACGCGCAGCGCGCCGCTCGCGAGCGACAGCCAGGCGAGGCCGACGGTGGCCTTGTCCAGGGTCAACGCCAGCAGGATGTTGTCGGCCTTGTCCTCCAGCAGCTCCGCGTCCGTGAGGGTGCCGGGCGTGACGATGCGCGTCACCTGGCGCTCCACTGGCCCCTTGGCGGTCGCGACGTCGCCCACCTGCTCGCAGATCGCGACCGGCTCGCCGAGCTTCACCAGCTTCGCGAGGTACTGCTCGACCGAGTGCACCGGGACGCCCGCCATCTTCACCGGCGCGCCCGCCGACTGGCCGCGCGCGGTGAGCGTGAGGTCCAGGAGGCGCGAGGCGCGCTCGGCGTCGTCGTAGAACAGCTCGTAGAAATCGCCCATCCGGTAGAAGAGCAGGATGTCCGGATGCTCCGCCTTGATGCGCAGGTACTGCTGCATCACGGGACTGTGTTCTAACTTACTGATTTTCAGTACCTTTCCGTTTATTGCGTTGGAGTGACTGCCAACAGGAACGTCAAGTGTTGGTACAATGTCCAACATGCCAGCCGAGCTGCTGCTCGACGAACGCCACATATTAGGCGAAGCGGCGTTTGCAGAGATCGTGGTCTGGCGGGTACCCGTGTCGGTCCGTGGTTCCGCGCACGAGTATCGCTATCGGCTGGCGCTGGTCGTTGATGGAGAGTGCGTGCTGCGATACGACAACGAAGCGGGCAAGGGCGACCATCGCCACGTGGGTGACAAGGAGTACGAATATGGCTTCAAGAACGCCGAGCAACTGCTCGGCGATTTCTGGAGCGACGTCGAGGAGATGCTGAAATGAGAACCGTGACGCTTTCAGTTGCTACTCGGCAAACCGTCAAGCAACGAGCTCTCGATGCGTTCGCGGGCAAACGCCGCGGCGCGCACATCTCCTTTGCATCGGCCGACTTGCTCTGGAGAGTCTTGACCGCCAAACGGTGGGAACTCCTTAAGGCCATGGCGGGAGGCGGTGCGATGACACTTCGCGAAGCCGCTCGCCGAACCGAGCGGGATGTGAAGGCGGTCCACGCTGACGTGCACGCGTTGCTTGCTGCAGGGGTGCTAAGGAAGAACGCTGAGGGAAGGATCGAATTTCCGTTCGATGCGGTGCACGTCGACTTTGTGCTCAAGGCGGCATAACGCCTGATGACTTTGGAAAAGAAGGGAGCGAACCCATGACGTAGCTATTCCGAAAAGGAGGCTTCGTCATGTCTCGCACTTATCGCCGCCGCGGCGCGCGGCACGATCGCGACTGGGTCCTGCGCGATTACCGCTGGGTTAACGGCGCGATGGTTCCGTTTCTGATCGATCCGCATTCGAAGGCTGGTCGACGCGCTATCGCACGCTTTCACTCCGACGCGTGCTGGACATTGCGCAGCACCGCACCCCGCTCGTACCGGCGTTTCTTCGATCATCGCCTTCGCACCCTCAATGCGAAGCAGCTTCGCCGCTGGCTGAAAGACCCTGCCTATGACCCGGTATTCCAGGTCCGGCACCGTCACGGTGCCAATTGGAGTTGGTGGTAGACGACGGTCGAGGAACGATTGCTACGACTGGCTGAAATTCGCACATGGTATGCTAGCCGCCCGATGAGCATGCAGTTGCGCAGATTCGTTGCACTGTTTCTTGCCGCGGTATTGGTTACCGCAGGGACCGGTGTGGGTGCGTCATATTCGAGCGAGATCGAGCATGATCTCGGGATTGAAGTATCCGCCGGCGACGGTTCGCTGCCGCAGGACGATCGAGGCGGCGCGTGCGATCACGGGTGCGCCGGTCATTTCTCCGTTCACCTTCTTTCGGTCACTCAGCCCCAACAGCAGCACCTGGTTATCGTCTCCAGCCCCGAGCGGGCAATCGATCCGGGCGCACGTCCGGTAAGCTCTCCCCCAGGCTCTTTCTTCCGCCCTCCGCGATTCTCCCTGGCTTAGCCGTTCGCTAAACCGCCGGCCGCCGGTGCCGGTCAGCCAAGGAGAGTTTCATGTCCGTAGTTTCCGCCCGCCGCGGGCGCTTAGCGCGCGGGTTGCTTGGAATTGTGGTTGCGACATCGTGCATAACGGCGTTTGCAGGACCTTTGACACTCGCCGAGGCGATTCGCATTGCCGAATCCGCGAATCCGACGATCCGAAACGCGCAGGCGGCCGTTCACGCGGCGGAAGGCCAGCTTTCGGAGTCCCGGGCCCTGCTCTGGAACAATCCTGCGATCGAGCTGGAGCGTTCGCGCACTCGTGTGCCGCAGGCCACTGCGCCGGACGACCGTATCAGCGCATGGCGAGCGGGCGTATCGCAGTCCTTCGAAATCGGCGGTCAACAAGGCCAGCGCCGGGCAGCCGCCGAAGCCGAGATCGCGGCCATCCGAGCGAACATCGCGGAGGTCAGGGCGGCCTTGCGCGCCGACGTCGAGCAGCGGTTCGTGGAGGTCCTCGCATTGCAGTTGCGCGCATCGGTGGAACGCCAGACGCTGGCGATCGTCGAGGATGCGGCGACCGCCATGGTCAAGCGCCTGGAAGCCGGCGAGGTCGGCCGGCTGGATGCCAACCTTGCGAGGGTGGAGGCGGAGCGAGCGCGCAATCAGCTCGTTCAACTGGACGAGCAGCTCACGCAGGCTCGGGCGGAGCTGGCCGGGCTGCTGCAGCTTCCACCCGGCGAGCTGCCCGAGGTGACCGGAGAGATCAGGCGTGACGCTCAATACACGCTCGAAGATCTCTTGCAGACCGCATCTCGTCGCCGGCAGCTCGAAACGCTGGCGAAGAAGGAGGATGCCGCGCGGAGCCGGCTCGAACTCGAGCGCGCATCGCGCTATCCGGACGTCACTCTCGGAGTCTTCTCGGGCCGCGACGGGCCGCCGACGCTCCGCGAAAGCATCGTCGGCGTGACGATTGCCGTCCCGATCCCTCTCTTCCGGCGGAACGAGGCAGGGGTTGGCAGAGCGATGACGGAGCTGACGCAAATCCAGATCGAGCGGCGAGCCGCCGAGCGTGACGCGGCGGCAGGCGTTCGCGCTCAGTGGCAGCGCGTCGCGCAGCTAGAAGATCGGGCAAAGCGGCTTCGCGAGGCGGTGCTGAAGGTGCTTGAAGACAACCAGCGCCTGTCCCAGGTGGCCCTCCGAGAAGGCGAGATCGGGATCGCGGAGCTGCTTCTCGTCAACCGCCAGGTTGCCGAGACCCGGCGCGAGCTGCTCGACGCGGAAAGGGAATTGCGGCTCGCCCGGGTCGCGCTCGAGAAGGCGGCCGGCTGGCCTCAAAACGAATCGGAGAAAGCACAGTGAAACGATCGCTCGTTCTCTGGAGTGCTGTGTTCGCAGGCCTGGTCATGCTGTTCGCTGCCGGGTGCGGGAAGGATGGAGACGGGGCGGCGAGAGCCGAGAAGGAGACGCATGGCAAAGAGGAAGGCCACGAGGATGAGGGCCTGGTCAAGCTGTCCGACGAGGAAGTGGCGCGGGCCGGAATAAGGACGGAGGCCCTCGCCGAGCAGGATCTGAAGGACACGATAAACGTGACGGCGACCGTGGAGGCCAACCGAGAGCGCATCGCGCATGTGCTGCCGCGAATACCGGGCCGGGTAACGGCAGTCAGCGCGAAGCTCGGGGACGCGGTAAAGCAAGGTCAGTTGCTGGCGACGTTGGAGAGTATGGAGGCGGCCGATGCCATGTCCGCTTACGTCCAAGCGCTGGCCGAGGCAAACGTGGCGAGAACCGCCTACGAGCGCGCGGAAAGGCTCCAGGCCGACCAGATCATTCCGGGCAAGGAATATCAGCGCGCCAGGGGCGAATACGAGAAAACGCGCGCGCATGTCGCGGCGGCGGCGAGCAAGCTGCGCATGCTGGGCATCGCTCCGGAGACCGCCGCAAAGGGCGGCGGGCCTTCCACTTACCCGGTGACCGCGCCGCTGACTGGAACGATCGTGGAGCGCAAGGCTGTGCTCGGCGAGCTTGCGAAGAACGACGAAGCGCTGTTCGTGGTCGCGGATCTCTCGCGGGTATGGCTGGAAGCCAACATCGGGGAGTCCGACCTCGGGCGGATACGCATCGGCTCGGCTGCGCATGCCCGCGTCGCCGGCCTTCCCGATCAAGAGTTCCTGGGCAAGGTCAGCCACATCGGGTCGATGCTCGACAAGGAGACACGCACGGCCAAGGCCATCATCGTTCTCGACAACCCAAGGGGCGCGCTTCGCCTGCAGATGTTCGCCAACGTACGGATCGAGACCGGCGCGTTGCGAAAGGTGCTGGCGCTGCCGGAGTCCGCCGTGACCCTCGTCCAGGGCCTTCCCACGGTATTCGTGGAGGAAGCCGCCGGGTTCGAAGCTCGGCCGGTCGAGCTTGGCGAGCGCGTTGGCGGCAGGGTGACCATTCGGTCCGGCGTCGCGGCTGGCGACCTGGTCGCCACCGAAGGGGTCTATGCGCTCAAGGCGCGCTTGCTCAAGTCACAGATCGGCGAAGGCCATGCGCACTGAGGCCGCTCCATGCTGAACGCGATCATCAACGCGTCGCTACGCTACCGTGTCCTGGTGCTTGCCGCGTTCGCCGGGATCGTGTTCCTCGGTGCTCGAGCGCTGGGCAACGTCCCGCTGGACGCATTTCCCGATGTCACGCCGAACCAGGTCAACGTCTATACGGAATCGCCGGGGCTCGCCGCCGAGGACGTGGAGCGGCTGCTGACGACGCCGATCGAGACGTCGCTTGCCGGACTGCCCGGCGTCGAGGTCATACGCTCGGTGTCCCTCTTCGGTCTGTCCTACGTCGGCGTCTATTTTCGCGACGACGTCGACGTCTGGTTTGCGCGCCGCCTCGTCGGCGAGCGCATCGCCGAGGTGAAGGAACGCCTGCCGCAGGGCTATGGCACCCCCGAACTCGGCCCGAACAGCTCGGGCCTCGGTCAGGTCTTCTGGTACACGATCGAGTCGGCGGACGAGAAGCTTTCGGCGATGGACCTGCGCACGTTGCACGACTGGAGCGTGCGCCTCGCGCTGCGCACGGCTCCGGGGGTAGACGATGTAACGAGCTGGGGTGGGTACGAGAAGCAGTACCAGGTCCTGATCGACCCCACGCGGTTGGTGAAGTACCAGCTTTCGTTCAAAGAGGTGATGGAGGCGCTCGTTGCGAACAATCGCCAGGTGGGGGGTCAGTTCCTCAATGTCGGCTCCGAGCAGTATCTGGTGCGCGGCCTCGGTCTCGTACGCGACTCGAAGGACATCGCGGGCATAGTGGTGGCGGCGCGGGAAGGCGTGCCGATCTACGTGCGCGACGTGGCACGCGTCGTCGAGGGGCCTGCCCCGCGCTTCGGCGCCGTCACTCGAGACGGCAAGGAGGTGACGCTCGGAATTGCGCTCGCGCGCATAGGGGAGAACGCGAAGACCGTTACCGAGGCGGTGAAGAAGAAGCTCGAGACGCTGAGGCAGGCGCTTCCCAGATCGGTGTCCATCAATCCCGTTTACGACCGCACCGATATCGTGCAGAAGGCGCTCGATACGTCCCGACGTACCCTGATCGAGGGTGCCATCCTCGTCGCCGTCGTCCTGTTTCTCTTCCTCGGCGAGCTGCGTTCGGCGCTGGTCGTGATCGCGACGCTGCCGCTCGCCATGTTGATCGCGTTCGTATTGATGGAGCGATTTGGCATGTCGGCCAACCTCATGTCGCTTGCCGGTCTTGCCATAGGCATCGGCATGATGGTGGATGGGGCGGTGGTCATGGTGGAGAACGCCTTCCGCCATCTCGCGCAACGGCACCATGGCGCCTCCCGGACGGAGATCGTCGGCCATGCGGCACGCGAGGTCGCCCAACCCATCGCCTTCGCCATCCTGATCATCATCGTCGTCTTCCTGCCGCTCTTCTCGCTGACGGGTCTCGAAGGCAAGCTCTTCAAGCCGATGGCGTACGCCATTTCCTTCGCGATGGCGGGCTCCCTTGTTCTCAGCCTAACGCTCGTTCCGGTCCTGGCATCGCTGGTCCTGAAGCCTCATCCGGAGCGCGATCCCTGGTTGCTTCGCATCGCAAAGCGCATCTATGCGCCGATGCTGGACTGGGCGCTCGCGCGGAGGAAGACCGTCGCGGCTGCCGCGCTCGTGATGCTCGGCGTATCCCTTGCTGCGTTCCCGTTCCTGGGCAAGGAGTTCATGCCGACGCTGGAGGAGGGCGAGATCATGATGCGCGTGACGGGGATTCCCGCAACGTCGTTGGATGAAACGGTGCGGGTGTCGCAGCGCATGAGTGCCGTGCTCCGAGAGAAGTTTCCCGAGACGAAATCCGTGGTGGCGACCATGGGGCGCGCCGAGAAGGGCGAGACGACGGACGTCAACTACATGGAGGTGCTCGTCGCGGTCAAGCCGCAGTCGGAGTGGCCCGAGCGCAAGCACATGCCCCAGCTTGCGCGCGAGATGCAGGAAGCGCTGGAGGAGGCGGTGCCGACGGTGGTGTTTTCCGCCACGCAGCCGATCCAGATGCGCGTCGAGGAGTTGATCTCGGGCGTGCGCGCGACGCTCGCCCTCAAGGTGTACGGGCAGGATCTCGCGACGCTCGACCGCCTTGCGGGACGCATCAAGCGCTCGCTCGCTGGCGTCGAAGGGGTCGCCGACCTTTCACTCGAGGCGAATCAAGGCAAGCCGCAGATCATCATCCGCGTCGACAGGGACGCCGCGGCGCGCCTCGGCGTGAACGCCGACGAGGTGCTGGACCTCGTGCAGGCCGGCATCGGCGGCCGGCCGGTGTCCGCGCTCCTCGATGGCACGCGCCGGTTCGATATCGCCGTGCGGTTCGACGACGCCTACCGTAACAGCATCGATGCGATCCGGAATCTGCCGGTGAGAACCGGCGGCGGCGCGCTCGTCCCGCTTGCAAAGCTCGCAACCGTCGAGACCGACGAGGGCTATACCTTCGTGCGCCGGGAAGCGCTCCAGCGCTATGCCGTCATCCAGATGGATGTGCGCGGGCGGGACGTCGACGGCTTCGTGCGCGACGCTTCCGCCAAGGTCAAGGCGGAAGTGCAGTTGCCGGAAGGCTACTGGATGGAGTGGGGCGGCGCATTCGAGAACCAGCAGCGCGCTCTTGCGCGCCTCGCCGTGATCGTCCCGATCACCATCGGGCTGATCTTTCTGCTGCTCTATACCGCGTTTAATTCGCTCGTCTACGCCGGACTCATCATCGCCAATGTGCCGTTCGCCATTATTGGCGGCGTGTTCGCATTGGCCATCGGCGGATTCTATGTATCCGTCCCGTCAGCCATCGGCTTCATCGCCGTCTTCGGCGTCGCGATGCTCAACGGCATCGTGCTGGTCTCGTTCATCCACGAGCAACGCGTGTCGCGCGATCTCACCCTTCGCGACGCCGTGCGGGAGGGCACGTTGCTGCGTCTTCGGCCGGTGCTCATGACCGCAAGCGTGGCGATTCTCGGTCTCGTGCCGATGCTGTTGTCGCATGGGGTCGGCGCCGAAACGCAGCGTCCGCTCGCGGCGGTCGTCATCGGAGGGTTGTTCACATCTACTGCGCTCACGCTGCTCGTCCTGCCCGTGATGTACGAGTGGGTCGAGGGCTGGCGCGAGCGGCGTCGCAATCTGGAAAATGAGAGCACATGAGAGTCTCTATGTTCGTCATGCTGGGGTTGTTCCTGTCCATTCCAGTCTCGGCCTCCGATAAGCACGGCGGGCATGAGGTGGAGGTTGGCAAGTATCACGTCGAGCTGGTCGTCAAGGACCGTGGGATAGCGCTTTATGTGCGCGATCAGGCGGACAAGGCGGTGGACGCCAAGACCGTGAAGGCCAGTGTCACTGTCCTTTCCGGCAAAGAAAAGGCTACCGTCGAGCTGACCGCTTCGGGGCCAGAATCCCTGAGCGGTCAGGCGCCCTTTGTGGTGCGCAAGGACGCGAAAGTCATCGTCACTTTCAGCGTGGCGGGGGCAAAGAGCGAACAGGCAAGGTTCTCGCTCGGTCAGAAACAGGATCACAAGGGGCACAAGCACTGACGGCGGCGCCAGGCAAGGCGGTGCGTGTCGGCTGGCTACTCGCCTTGTTGGGCGCGCTCGTCGTCAGCCACCCGCTCGCGCAAGAAGGTCTCAGGCCGCTTCCCCCGCTCATGCGCACGGTGAGCGATGAGGCCGGGATCCTGTCTGAAGAGGAGGGCCGGAAACTCGCCTCGACAATCGCCGAGATATTCGAGGCGACCGGAGTGCCGGTCATCCTCGTGATCGCCGAGACGACCAAGCCGGAGCGGATTGAGGACTATGCAGAGCGATTGGCCAAACGGTGGCGTGAGCGAAGAGGACTCGATCCGACTCGAGCCGTCATGATTGTGGTCTCGATCGGTGACCGCGAGATGCAAGTCATGCCGGGGAGTACGCTCCGGTCGTTGGACATCGCCTTGCAGCGCGAGGAACTCACGCGGGATATCGCACCCCTCTTTCGCGAGGCGCGATACTCCAAGGGTCTGGTTCTCCTGCTCGGCCGTATCCGCAGCGTCCTCGAGCAATCTGGCCCGGCGCGCTGAGTACGCCCCGCGTTCATGAAAGCACGATGAAAGGCGCTGCCGTGGACGACAAGCAAGACGGATATTCGGGCCCTTGGTGGCGCTACCCGCCGCTGTTCTCAGCCATTCTCGCCGGCCTTGTTGCTGGTGGGAGCTTTGCCGCGGCCCATATCGGACTGATCAGCGAAGCCTTGGAGAACGTGGGTTACTGGATTGCCATCCCGCTTGGCGGCTGGCACTGGATGAGGGAGGGGCTCGAGGAACTGCTCCAGGAGCGCGAAGTCGGAATCGAAATTCTCATGCTCGCCGCGGCGGCCGGCTCGGGTGCGCTGGGCCTTTGGGACGAGGCTGCGGCGCTGGTGGTCTTGTACGCTGCAGCGGAAGGAGCGGAGGAATACACCTACGCCCGGACGCGGGCGAGCATTCGGGCATTGCTCGACCTGGCGCCGAAGGAGGCGCGTGTGCTGCGCAACGGGAGCGAAGTCACCGTGCCGGCCGAAAGGCTGGTCCCCGGCGATGTATTCGTGGTTCGTCCCGGCGAGGCCCTGCCCACGGACGGAGTCATCAAGTCCGGTACGTCGAGCCTGGATGAGTCCCCGGTCACGGGAGAGTCTGTGCCGGTGGACAAGGCGCCGGGCATGAAGGTGTTCGCGGCATCGATCAACCGGCAGGGCGCGCTCGTGATCGAGGCGACCGCTGCCTTCGCCGACAACACATTGTCGAAGATCATTCACCTCGTCGAGGAGGCGCAGGAACGCAAGGGCAGGGCGCAACAGTGGATCGAGCGTTTCGGGCGCCGGTACAGTCCAGGGGTCCTTGTCGCGGCGGCGCTGCTCCTGGTCGTTCCCTGGCTTGCCGGGTTGTCTTGGGAAGAGTGGTCGCTGCGCGCCGTGGTGCTTCTGGTCGCGGCGGCGCCGTGCGCGCTCATCATGTCCACGCCGGTCGCCATGGCGGCGGGCATAGGCTCGGCCGGCCGGCGCGGCATCCTCATCAAGGGAGGCGCGCACCTTGAACATCTCGGGCAAATCGCCGTGGTCGCCTTCGACAAGACCGGCACGCTGACACACGGCGCGCCCGCGGTGACGGATGTCCATGCATCGGAAGGCGCCGAGCAGAACGTTCTCTCGATCGCAGCCGGACTGGAGCATGATTCGGAGCACCCGCTCGCGAGAGCCATCGTGTCGCATGCTCGAGCGGCCGGCGTGCGGGTGACCGAGGTTTCCGATTTCGAGGCTCTGACCGGCGCGGGCGCCAGAGGCAGCATCAACGGGCAAACCTGGTATGTCGGAAGCCCGACGCTCTTCGAGAAGATGACGGCACGTCCGAATCCGGCAGCGGCCCAGATCGCCGCGTTGCAGGAACAGGGGAAGACCGTCGTCCTTCTGGGGACGGCCGATCGCGCCATCGGCCTGATCGCTCTGCAGGACCGTATTCGCGCCGAGGCGAAGAATACGATTGAGCGCCTGCACGAGATGGGCATGCGCACCGCAATGCTTACGGGCGACAACGTGCGCACCGCGCAGGCCGTCGCTCGGGCGCTCGGCATGGATGATGTCCGCGCGGACCTGAAGCCCGAGGACAAAGTGTCCGCCGTGCAACGGCTTCAGAAGGACTATGGGCCGGTGCTCATGGTTGGCGACGGCGTGAACGACGCGCCGGCGCTCGCGAGCGCCACATGCGGCATCGCGATGGGTGCGGCGGGAACAGACGCCGCCATAGAGGCAGCCGATGTTGCGCTGATGTCGGAGGATGTCTCCAAGGTGGCCGACGCGCTGACGCTTGGCCGCAAAGCGCGACGCGTGAGCGTGCAGAACATCGTCTTCTCCATCGCGATCCTTGTCGTCATGATCCCGCTGGCGCTGATCGGCTGGCTCGGTGTGGCCGTAGCGGTGGTCGTACATGAGACGGCAGAGCTGCTCGCCGTCGCCAATGGCTTGCGTGCGGGACGCTTCATGGAGGAGAAGGCTCATGGCACGGCGGACAGAGCTCCGCCTAGCTAAGAGCCGACTGCGCTTTCCGATCGAATCTACGTCGCCAGCGTCTGGCGGCAATGCCAGCCCAGAGTGCCTCGACAACACCGAAATGCCCGGCTGTCCAGACTTGCCCAAACGCCGAGCTTTGGGCAGTGTAGGTCACGGTGTAGGTCGCGCTTAGATCGCGCGATTTCTCATAGAGGAAAAACGCTGCTGCATCATGGGCGTGTGGGCGTCGTGCGGGGCGTTCACGGGCGGATTATAGGTACTGAGCTTGCGCGCACTCGCGGGCCCGCCGCCACGGCGAGAGCAGGTGGGATAATCGTCCCGTTCGTCGCGCCGACATCGAGGAGGCTACCCATGGACTTCCAGGAGGCCCTGAAGAATCCCGGAAAGTTGTTCGGCGGTGCGCCCGAGGCCCTCGAGTCCTCGACCGAGTTCACGGACGCGCAGAAGCGCGCGATCCTGCTTCAGTGGAAAGACCAGCTGATGCAGCTGCAGAAGGCAACCAACGAGAACATGCCCGGTCCGGAGTCGGACGGCGCGGGTGCCGAGTGCCTGCGGCGCGTGGTGGACGCGCTCGTGCGGCTGGGCTTCGGATCTATACACACGCCGAGTTCCCAGGAGACCGACATGACCCAGCCCGCCGTCCTGACGAGCCTCGACGCCCGCGGCGTCGCCACCGTGACGCTCAACCGCCCCGAGGTGAACAACGCCTATGACGAGACGGTCGTCCAGGGCCTGCACGACGCGATGGACGAGCTCGGCGCGAAGCCGGAGCTGCGCGTGGTGGTGCTGCGCGGCGCGGGAAAGCACTTCCAGGCGGGCGCCGACCTGAAGTGGATCCGGCGCGTCGCGTCGCAGGATGCGCTGGAGAACGAGCGCGTCTCGCGCGCGACCGCCATGGCGGTGCATCGCCTCAACACGCTGCCCGTCCCCACGGTCGCTCTGGTGCAGGGTGGCTGTTTCGGCGGCGGCACGGGCATTGCCGCGGCCTGCGACGTGGTAATCGCCGCGGACAACGCCATGTTCTCGATCGCCGAGACGCGCTGGGGCCTGACGGCCGCGATCATCCTGCCGCAGCTCGCCGACGCGATCGGCTTCCGCCAGGTGCGGCGCTACGCGCTTACCGGAGAGCGCTTCGGGGCCGGGGAGGCGTGCCGCATCGGCCTCGCGCACAAGGTCGTGCCGCTCGCGGAGCTGGAAGCGGCGGGGGAGGCGATCGTCGAGCAACTGTTGCAGAACGCGCCGGAAGCGAACGCGCAGACCAAGGCCGCGGCGCTCGAGTTCGCCTGGGGCGCACCGGGCGAGGCGGTGTTCGAGCGGCTCATCGCCTCGCACGCCGCGAAGCGCCGCAGCGCGGAAGGCGCCGAGGGCCTTGCCTCGTTCGTGGAGAAGCGCGCGGCGCGCTGGGCCGCGGGTCAGGAATAGGGAAGTTCACCCTCCGGAACGCCCCGTGCGCCTGCGCCGCAGCCTCCTGTTCTTTCCCGGTCTCGCCATCGAGCGCTGGGGCGAGGCGCTCGCCTCGGGCGCCGACATGGTGGCGTTCGACCTCGAGGACGGCACCGTGCCCGCGCGCCGCGCCGAGGCGCGCGCAGCGCTGCTGCCGTGCTACGCGCGCCCGCACGACACCGCGGAGCCGCTGCGACTTGCGCGGGTGAATCACCCGCACAGCGAGGACGGCGTGCGCGACCTGCTCGCGGTGCTGGAGTGCGCCGCGCCGCCCGACGGGCTCATCCTGCCGAAGATCGAGCACGACGAGGAGGTGCGCGCGGTGGCGAATCTGCTCGCGCCGCGCCATCCGGCGCTCGAGCTTGTCGTGCTGCTCGAGAGCCCGCGCGGCGTGCGCAACGCGGCGAGGATCGCCGCCGCCACCCGCGGTCGGCCCGGGCCGCAGGTCACGTGCCTGTTCCTCGGCACGGCGGACTTCAGCGCCTCGATCGGCTCGGACCTCGGATGGGACGCGCTCGCGCACGCCCGCGCGCAGGTGGTCCTCGCCGCGCGCGAGGCCGGCGTCGACGCGATGGACGGCGTGTGGTTCGATCCCGCGGATGCCGAAGGCCTCGTGGAGGAGGCGCGCCGCGTGGCGGCCATGGGCTTCACCGGCAAGGCTTCCTACGACGCGTCGCAGCTGCCCCTCATCCATGCCGCATTCGCGCCGACGGACGCGGAGGCCGAGTGGGCCGCACGCGTGCTCGCGGCCGCCGCGGCCGATCCGATCGGCACCGCGCGCGTCGACGGCAGGATGGTGAACGAGTCCATCGCGCGCCGTGCGCGCGGCGTGCTCGCCCGGCGTCAGGCCGCCATCGAGTCCGCGCGCAGGCGGTAAGGCGCGAGCGGGGTGCCGCGCACCGTGGTGCGGATGAAGCGCCGCGCCTGGTCGAGCGGGTAGTCGATGCGGCCCGAATGCATCAGCGTTCCGCGGTTGTCCCACATCAGCGTGTCGCC
Organism: Burkholderiales bacterium; assembly: GCA_050246035.1. Classification (GTDB taxonomy): domain Bacteria; phylum Pseudomonadota; class Gammaproteobacteria; order Burkholderiales; family SG8-39; genus JAABQT01. The sequence continues at coordinate 138,422 of JBFWWT010000003.1, read as the reverse complement.
GACCGACCAGACGTGCTCCCAGCGGTAAGCCATCGATTCCATCTCGTCGGCCAGCCGCTCGATGATCGCGTCGCTCTCGTCCTCGGGGATGCCGAGGATGCGCTGCGTGGTGTACGGATTGACGTAGATGCCGGGCTCGCCGGTTGCGGGGTGGCGCACGATCACCGGGTGCACGGCGGCGGTCTCGGTCTTCGCCGAACCTCTCAAGGCCTCGGCCGCCTTCGCGGCGAGCACGTTGCGCTTCGCCTGCCCGTAGACGAACTCGGCGTGGAGGCCGTCCAGGCGCTGCTTCAGGTCCTCGGGCAGCGCCCGGTAGGCGAGCGCGGTATTGGCGAAACAGGTATTCCCGCCGCAATCGGGAATCTCGATCGAATGCAGCAGCGTGGCCTTGGCCGGCGCGCGCTCGAACGACAGGTCCGAGTGCCAGCCGTCGCGCGTGTTCGGCGCCGCGCCGCGCGCGGCGCCCACCTCGTCGAAGCTGCCGTCGGGCTTGCGGTTGGTCATCTGCACGACCTCGGGCACCTCGGGGTGCTGGTAGGCGACCTGCACGTGCACCTGCAGCTCGCCGAAGTGCGCGGAGAAGTCGGCGAGCTGGCGAGCGGTCATCGGCTGGCGGCGGAAGACGAGCACCTTGTGCCGGTCGAAGGCGGCGGAGATTGCGGCGGCGTCCACGGGCGCGAGCGGCAATCTGACGTCGATTCCGTGCACCTCGGCGCCGCACACATTGCTCAGGGGTTCGATGCGAAGGGTCATCGCGTTCTCCGGTGTCATGCGCTACGCCGCTCCCCGGGGACTATAGGACCGGGGCGGCGTCGGCGGGTGGGCTGTTTCGCTCGAGCGCGCCGCGCCCCCGCCCCGAGGGCTTTCGCCGCGCCGGACAGCCGCTCGACGCGGCCCGCTGCGCGGGCTTCGCGACGCCTATTCGGGCAGGGGGATGAACTCCTCGCGATCGAGGTCCGGCAGCTTGAAGCGCCCCGCGCGCCAGTCGGCCTTCGCCTGCTCGAGGCGCTCCTTCGAGGACGCGACGAAATTCCACTCGATGTAGCGCTCGCCGACCGGCTCGCCGCCGAGGAGCATGAGCGAGGCGCGCGTGCGCGCCTGGATCGCGGCATCGCCCGCACCGAAGACCAGCAGCTGCCCTTCGACGAAGCGGCGGCCGTCGGTCTCGACCTCGCCGGCGATCACGTAGGCCGCACGCTCGGCGTAGCCCTCGGGCAGACGCTCACGGGCTCCGGCCTCGAGCCGGCTATGGACGTAGAACAACGGCGAGTGCGTCTTCACGGGCGAGCGCGCGCCGAAGGCTTCGCCCGCGATGAGCCGGCGCCGGATGCCCGGCTCGTCCACCTCGGGCAATTCGCTCGTCCCGTGATGGAAGAATGCCGGCTCGGTCTCCTCGTGCTCCTTCGGCAGCGCGACCCACGCCTGCAGCCCGTCCATGCGCCCGCCTTCGCGGCGCGCGCGCTCGAAGCGCTCGGAGTGCGTGATGCCGCGGCCCGCGACCATCCAGTTGACTTCGCCGGGAACGATGGCTTGCTCCGAGCCGACGCTGTCGCGATGCATGATCTCGCCGGCGAAGAGGTAGGTGAGGGTGGAAAGCCCGATGTGCGGGTGCGGGCGCACGTCCACCGAGCGCGGAAGGCCGGCCGGGAAATCGGCCGGGCCCATGCGGTCGAGGAAGATGAACGGCCCCACCATGCGCCGCCTGGCGAAGGGCAGGAGCCGTCCCACCTCGAAGCCGCCGAGGTCGCGGCGGCGCGCGTCGATGACGAGCTCGATCATGGCCCGAAGTCTACTTCGGCCCCCACTTGTACTGCAGGCCGGTGAAGAGCAGCGTGTCGCGCTTCTCGATGCCCGGCGGCGGGTTGCTCTGGTAGCGCACCGAGTAGTTCACCGTGAGGTTCCAGCGGTCGACGAGCGGCGCGAGCACGCCGGCATCGAACACGGCGCGGTATTCGCCCGAGTCGCTCAGGTTCGGGTAGAGGACGAAGCGCTGGCGGAAGCTCGCTTCCGCGCCGAGCTTGTGCGTGGTCTCCTCGCCGAACAGCGCCTCGTCGAAGCCGCGCTTCTCGCCCGAGTAGAGCTCCTCGCGGTTGTGCGCGTAGCCCGCGAACACGTCGAAGGTGAAGGTCTCGGTCTTGCGCAGGTGCAGGCCGGCGCCGATCGAGGGCGAGTGGCGCCACTTGAGGTCGGCGAGCTTGTCCTTCTCCAGGTCGTAGCCGACGAATCCGTAGGTGAGGTCCGAGAAGTCCCGGTCGTAGCGCGTCTTGGCGAGAAAGCGGCTCGCGGTGAGCTCCTCGACGCCGTTGGTCTCCGAGCGGCTGTAGAGGCTCAGCACGCTCCCGAGCAGCTTGTCGCGCTCGCGCTGGCGCACCGCGTCGGCGCTGAGGCTCGCGCTCGTGCTTTCGTTGTTGCCGTCCGACGCGGTGAGGCTCGCGCCGAGCGAGCCGCGCCATGCGCCGTCGGGCTTGGACACGGTCTGCGCGAACGTGCTCGTCGTGAAGGCGAGGGCGAGAAGGGCTATGGCAATGCGCATTGTTGTTCTCCTGTTCGAGCTGGCACCCAGGGCCTGACCCTCGATGGTCGAGAAGGTTCCGGGGCGTACCGCACACGGGCCGCGTGCCGCCCCGTGGCTGCTCGACTGCGGCAGTCCCTAGCGCAGCGCCTCGAGGAACTCTTCGAGCAGCTTCGGCGCCGTGGCGACGATGTCGCCGCTGTCGAGGTAGCCCGGGCCGCCTTTCAGGTCGCTCACCAGCCCGCCGGCTTCCTGGATGAGGAGCGCGCCCGCGGCCATGTCCCAGCGCGACAGGCCCATTTCCCAGAACGCGTCCATGCGGCCCGCGGCGACATAGGCGAGGTCGAGCGCGGCGGAGCCGGCGCGGCGCACCCCGGCGCAGGTGCCCATGAGGGTGCGCAGCTGGCGCAGGTACAAATCGAGGCGCGACAGCTCCTTGAACGGAAAGCCGGTGCCGACCAGCGCGTCCTTGAGGTGAAGGCACTTCGAGGCGCGGATGCGACGGTCGTCGAGGTAAGCGCCGCGCCCGCGCGAGGCGGTGAACAGCTCGTTCTTCGACGGGTCGTAGACCACCGCCTGCGTGAGCACGCCCTTGTGCTCGAGCGCGATGGACACGCAGTACTGCGGGAAGCCGTGGATGAAGTTGGTGGTGCCGTCCAGCGGGTCGATCACCCACAGGAACTCCGGCCGCGCGCCCGGCGAGGCGCCGGACTCCTCGGCGAGGAAGCCGTGGTCGGGATAGGCGCGGCGGATCACGTCGATCACGGCCTGCTCGGCTGCGCGATCCACCTGCGTGACGAAGTCGTTGCGGTTCTTGGCGCGCACCTCCAGCCCGCCTTCGAGCACGGCGCGGTTGATGACCGAGCCGGCGCGCCTCGCGGCCTTCACCGCGATGTTGAGCATGGGATGCATGGGCGGCGCGCATTCTACTCTCGGTAGACTGTCGGCATGGGCGAAATCCGCATCGTGCTGTGCCGGCCGAGCCATCCGGGGAACATCGGCGCGGCCGCGCGCGCCATGAGGACGATGGGGCTTTCCGACCTGAGACTCGTCGCGCCGCAGCGCCCGGTCGCGCCCGAGGACGAGTGGATGGCGACGCACGGCGCGGATGTGCTCGCCGCCGCGCGCACGCACGCGACGCTCGCCGAGGCGATCGCCGATTGCGCCGCGGCGTTCGCGCTCTCGGCGCGAGCGCGCGAATGGTCGCCGCAGGTGCTCGATGCGCGGGCGGCGGCGGCGCGCGCCCACGCGCTCGGCGCGCCGGTCGCCTTCGTTTTCGGCAACGAGACCGCGGGGCTGACCAACGACGAGCTCTTCGCCTGCCAGTACCTCGTGCACATCCCCGCGGATCCCGGCTTCAGCTCGCTCAACCTTGCGCAGGCGGTGCAGGTCGTGGCCTACGAGCTGTTCGTGACCCGCGGCGCTGCAATCCCCCGGGCGCGCCGCGAGCGCCTCGCGAGCGTGGAGGATCTCGAGGGCCTGTACGCGCATCTCGAATCGGCCGCCAAGGAGAGCGGCTTCATGGCTCCGGGTTCCAAGCTGCGCGAGCGCTGGCGGCGGCTCTTTTCGCGCGTGCCCGAGCTCGAGCGCGAAGAGGTCAATATTCTCAGGGGACTGCTCAAGGCCCTGCAGAAGAAATAGTTGATCGTTTTTCTCGGATACTCTAGAGTTCCCGCATGATCAACCAGCTACGTGAAGACATCGCAAGCATCTTCGCCCGCGATCCGGCGGCGCGCACCACCTGGGAGGTGCTCACCTGCTACCCCGGGTTGCACGCCATCTACTTCCACAAGCTCGCCCGCTGGTTCTGGACCCACGGGCTGCGCTGGCTCGGCCGCTTCACGTCCCATTTCGGGCGCTGGGCGACCGGCATCGAGATCCACCCGGGCGCGATCATCGGCCGGCGCGTGTTCATCGACCACGGCATGGGGGTCGTGATCGGCGAAACGGCCGAGATCGGTGACGACTGCACGATCTACCAGGGCGTGACGCTCGGCGGCACGTCGCTGTATCGCGGCGCGAAGCGGCACCCGACCCTGGGTGCGGGCGTCGTAGTGGGCGCGGGCGCGAAGGTGCTCGGCGGCTTCACCGTGGGCACGGGGGCCAAGATCGGCTCGAACGCCGTCGTGGTGAAGGAAGTGCCGGCAGGCGCGACCGTAGTCGGCATTCCGGGCAGGGTGATCGAGGAGAAGCAAGCCGAGAAGCCGCAATTCGCGGCCTACGCGGTGGAGCAGGGTCAGGACGACCCCTACCTGCAGGAGATCCACAAGGTTGCCCAGCACTCCGCAGAACTCGAAGAGGCGCTGGCGAAACTGAAGGACAAGCTGCAGGAGCTGGAAAAAGACGAACGAAGAGAACAGCTTAGAGCAGTCAGGTGAGTTGTTGACTGGCTTTGTCGGGATTGTCTATACTTGAGCACCTTTATCGGGTATTCGAGGAAGCCATGAGACTCACGACCAAGGGCCGCTTTGCCGTCACCGCCATGGTGGATCTCGCCATGCGCCAGACGCGCGGGCCGGTGACGCTCGCCGCGATCAGCGAGCGCCAGCACATCTCGCTTTCGTATCTCGAGCAGCTCTTCGGCAAGCTGCGGCGCCGCAACCTGGTGTCGAGCGTGCGCGGGCCGGGCGGCGGCTATAACCTCGCGCAGCCGGCGGGGAGCGTGACGGTGGCCGACATCGTCACGGCAGTGGACGAGCCGCTCGACGCCACGCAGTGCGGCGGCAAGGAGAACTGCCTCGACGACCGGCGCTGCATGACCCACGACCTGTGGGCGACGCTGAACAAGAAGATGTACGAGTACCTGTCCTCGGTCAGCCTCGCCGACCTCGTCGAGCACCAGAACGGCAAGCACGTCGCCGTGCTGCAGGATCACCGGCGCGCGCCCGACAGCGAGAAGGTGGCCGCGTGAAGCTGCCGATCTACCTGGATTACTCCGCGACCACGCCGGTCGACCCGCGCGTGGCGCAGAAGATGATCCCCTACCTCACCGAGCGCTTCGGCAACCCGGCGAGCCGCTCGCACGCCTTCGGCTGGGAGGCCGAGCAGGCCGTCGAGGAGGCGCGCAAGCACGTCGCCACGCTGCTCGGCGCCGATGCCAAGGAGATCATCTGGACTTCCGGCGCCACCGAGGGCAACAACCTGGCCATCAAGGGCGCGGCGCACTTCTACAAGACCAAGGGCAAGCACCTCGTCACGCAGAAGACCGAGCACAAGGCGACGCTGGACACGATGCGCGAGCTCGAGCGTCAGGGCTTCGAGTGCACCTACCTGGACGTCGAGCCGAATGGCCTCGTCGACGTGCAGAAGTTCGAGGCGGCGCTCAGGCCCGACACCATCGTCGCCTCGATCATGATGGTGAACAACGAGATCGGCGTCATCCAGCCGATCGCCGAGCTCGGCGAGATTTGCCGCGCGCGCGGCATCATCTTTCACTGCGACGCGGTGCAGGCCGCCGGCAAGCTGCCGATCGACCTCGCGACCCTGAAGGTCGACCTGATGACCATCAGCGCGCACAAGATGTACGGCCCGAAGGGCATCGGCGCCCTCTACGTGCGCAGGAAGCCCCGCGTGAGGATCGAGCCCCAGATTCACGGCGGCGGCCACGAGCGCGGCTTCCGCTCGGGCACTCTGCCCACGCACCAGATCGTCGGCTTCGGCGAGGCCGCGCGTCTGGCGAAGCTCGAGATGGCCGCGGACAACGAGCGCATCCGCATGCTCCGCGACCGCCTGTGGAAGGGCGTCTCCTCGATGGAGGAGGTCGTGGTGAATGGCGACATGGAGAAGCGCATCGCCGGCAACCTCAACGTCAGCTTCAACTATGTCGAGGGCGAGTCGCTGATCATGGCGATCAAGGACATCGCGGTGTCCTCGGGCTCGGCCTGCACTTCGGCATCCCTGGAGCCGTCCTACGTGCTGCGCGCCCTCGGGCGCTCGGACGAGCTCGCGCACTCCTCGATCCGCTTCACCCTCGGCAAGTACACCACCGAGGCCGAGGTGGACTACGCGGTCGACCTGGTGAAGACCAAGGTGGCCAAGCTGCGCGAGCTCTCGCCGCTGTGGGAGATGTACAAGGACGGCGTAGACTTGAACACGGTGCAGTGGGCCGCACATTAGAGGCAGGAGAGAGGCAATGGCATACAGCGACAAGGTCATCGATCACTACGAGAACCCGCGGAACGTGGGCTCGTTCGACAAGGCGGACGAGTCCGTCGGCACCGGCATGGTGGGCGCGCCCGCCTGCGGCGACGTGATGAAGCTGCAGATCCGCGTCGGCAAGGACGGCGTCATCGAGGACGCACGCTTCAAGACCTACGGCTGCGGCTCCGCGATCGCGTCCTCGTCCCTGGTCACCGAGTGGGTGAAGGGCAAGCGGCTCGACGAGGCCGCGGCGATCAAGAACACGCAGATCGCCGAGGAGCTCGCGCTGCCGCCGGTGAAGATCCACTGCTCGATCCTCGCCGAGGACGCGATCAAGGCGGCGGTCGCCGACTACCGCAAGAAGCATGGCCTGGAAGAGGCCCCGGCCGGCGAGCCCGCGAAGGAGAAGGCGGCCTGACATGGCGGTGACCCTGACCGAGAAGGCGGCGAGCCACGTGCAGACCTTCCTCGCCAAGCGAGGCAAGGGCGTGGCGCTGCGCGTGGGCGTGCGCACTTCGGGCTGCTCCGGGATGGCCTACAAGCTGGAGTTCGCAGACACGGTGAACGCGGAGGACCACCAGTTCGAGAGCCACGGCGTGAAGGTGGTGGTCGACCCGAAAAGCCTGCCCTTCCTGGAGGGCACCCAGCTCGACTACACCCGCGAGGGCCTGAACGAGGGGTTCAAGTTCCTGAACCCGAACGTGAAGGACCAGTGCGGCTGCGGCGAGTCGTTTAACGTCTGAAGAACCACTTCGAGCTTTTCGGGCTGGTGCCGGCGTTCGGCGTGGATACGGCGGCCCTGGAGCGCGCCTACCGTGAGATCCAGTCGCGCATCCACCCGGACCGGTACGCGCAGGCGGGCGAAGCCGAGCGGCGCGCCTCGATGCAGTGGACCACGCGCGTGAACGAGGCTTACCGGACCCTGGCGAGCCCGGTGCAGCGCGCAAGATACCTGCTGGAGCTGAACGGCGTGGACGCGGGATTCGAAACCAATACGCAGATGCCGCCCGAGTTCCTCGCGCGGCAGCTCGAGCTGCGCGAGGCGCTCGCGGAGGCGCGCGGCGCGCCGGCGCTCGACCGGCTGCACGCCGAAGTGCGCGCGGAGTCCGGGGCGCTGGTGCGCGCGATCGGCGAGCTGCTCGACGTGCGGCGCGACCTGCCAGCGGCGGCGGGCGAGCTGCGCAAGCTCATGTTCCTGGAGAAGCTCGCCGAGCAGATCGAGCGCGCCTACGAGGAGGCCGACTGATGGCGCTGCTGCAGATCGCCGAGCCGGGCGAATCGCGCGCGCCGCACGAGCACCGGCTCGCCGTCGGCATCGACCTCGGCACAACGAACTCGCTCGTCGCCACGGTGCGCAGCGGCGTGCCCGTGGTGCTGTCCGACGCGCAGGGCCGCGCGCTGCTGCCCTCGGTGGTGCGCTACCTGGCCGACGGCCGCCTGGACGTCGGCTACGCCGCGCAGGCGCGCCAGGCCGAGGACCCGAGGAACGCCATCGCCTCGGTCAAGCGCTTCATGGGGCGGGGCCTGCGCGACGTGGTGCACGCCGAGAACGCGCCGTACGACTTCGTCGATGCGCCCGGCATGGTGCAGCTGCGCACGGTAGCGGGCGTAAAGAGTCCCGTCGAGGTCTCGGCCGAGATCCTGAGGACGCTGCGGCGGCGCGCGGAGCTCGCGCTGGGCGGCGAGCTCTCGGGCGCGGTGATCACGGTACCCGCCTATTTCGACGACGCGCAGCGGCAGGCGACCAAGGACGCCGGGCAGCTCGCGGGCCTGAACGTGCTGCGCCTGCTGAACGAGCCGACGGCCGCGGCCATCGCCTACGGGCTGGAGAACGCCGCCGAGGGCGTGTACGCCGTGTACGACCTGGGCGGCGGCACCTTCGACATCTCGATCCTGCGCCTGTCCAAGGGGCTGTTCGAGGTGGTGGCGACGAGCGGCGACGCGGCCCTGGGCGGGGACGACTTCGACCAGCGCGTCTTCTGCTGGGTGGTGGAAGAGGCGAAGCTTCCCCCGCTCGGGCCGCGCGACATGCGGCTGCTGCTCGTGAAGTCGCGCGAGGCGAAGGAGTACCTCACGGCGCACGGCGAGGCGCGCATCACGGCCAAGCTCTCCACGGGTGACCTCGTCGACGTGACGCTCGATACCGAGACGTTCTGCCGCATCACGCAGCACCTGGTGCAGAAGACGCTCGCGCCGGTGCGCAAGGCGCTGCGCGACGCGCGGCTCTCGCCGGCGGACGTGAAGGGCGTCGTGATGGTCGGCGGCGCGACGCGCATGCCGCAGATCCAGCGCGCGGTGGGCGAGCTCTTCGGGCAGGAGCCGCTCAACAACCTCGATCCCGACAAGGTCGTGGCGCTCGGCGCGGCGATGCAGGCCAACGTCCTCGCCGGCAACAAGACCCCGGGGGAGGACTGGCTGCTGCTCGACGTGATCCCGCTGTCCCTCGGCATCGAGACGATGGGCGGGCTCGCCGAGCGGATCATCCCGCGCAACTCGACCATCCCGGTGGCGCGCGCGCAGGAGTTCACCACGTACAAGGACGGCCAGACGGCGATGAGCTTCCACGTGGTGCAGGGCGAGCGCGAGCTCGTCCAGGACTGCCGCTCGCTCGCGCGCTTCGAGCTGAGGGGCATTCCGCCCATGGCCGCCGGCGCGGCGCGCGTGCGCGTGACCTTCCAGGTGGACGCCGACGGCTTGTTGTCGGTGGGCGCGCGCGAGGCGAGCACCGGGGCGGAAGCCTCGGTGGCGGTGAAGCCTTCCTATGGGCTTGCCGACGGCGACATCGAGCGCATGCTGCGCGACTCTTTCGAGCACGCGCGCGAGGACATGCACGCGCGCGCGCTCAACGAGGCGCGCGTGGAGGCCGGCCGGCTGCTGGAGGCGACGCGCGCCGCCCTGGGGGCCGACGGCGGCCTCCTCGAGCCGGCGGAACGCGCCGCGATCGACGAGCGAGTCGCGGCGCTGGAAGCCGCGCTCGCCGGCGCGGACTCGCGCACGTTGCGCGCGGGCATCGAGGGGCTCAACCGCGCCACCGAGGAGTTCGCCGCGCGGCGCATGGACGCCGGCGTGCGGCGCGCGCTCGCCGGGCGGCGCATTGCCACCCTGGACGTCTAGATGCCGAGGATCAAGGTGCTGCCGCACGTGGAGCTGTGCCCGCAGGGCGCCGAGTTCGAGGCGCCGCGCGGCCAGTCGGTCCTCGACGCGCTGCTCGAGCACGGCGTGGACGTGGAGCACGCCTGCGAGAAGTCGTGCGCCTGCACGACCTGCCACGTGATCCTGCGGGAGGGCTTCGACACGCTCGATGCCGCCGAGGAGAAGGAGGAGGATCTGCTCGACAAGGCCTGGGGGCTGGAGGCGACGTCGCGGCTGTCCTGCCAGGCGCGCATCGCGGACGCCGACCTGACGGTCGAGCTCCCGCGGTACACGATCAACTACGAGCGCGAGGGCGGAGGCCGGAAATGAAATGGACCGACACGCGGGAGATCGCCATCGAGCTCGTCGAGCGGTTTCCCGACACCGACCCGAAGACCGTGCGCTTCACCGATCTGTACGCCTGGGTACAGGCGCTGCCCGGCTTCGACGACGATCCGAAGCGCTGCGGAGAGAAGATCCTCGAGGCGATCCAGCTGGCGTGGATCGAGGAGGCCGAGTGAGCGTGCTCGGCGAGCGCCTGGCGCGCGCATTCGCGGGGCGCAGGGTGCTGCAGCTGGGCGGGGGCGCGCAATGGAGCGCGTCCTATGCCGGCCGCGCGGCGGAAGTGACCGTGCACGAGGGGCTCGACGCGCTGCCCGATTTCGGGCGCCGGCACGACGCCGTGTTCGTCCCCGAGGCGTGGTCGAGGCTGCCGGCCGAGCGCCTGGACGCGCTACTGGGTCGGGCGGTGGCCGCGGCGGCGCCGGGCGCGCTCGTCGCGTTCCTCGACCGCCGGGAAAGCGCACCTCCGGAGAGCGAGCTCATCCGCCGCGCCTCGCGCCACGGCTGGGGCGCGAACGTCGAGCTGATGCCGGGTTACTGGCTGCTCACCTGGTGGGCGGCGCGCTGAGCGCTACTTCTTCCGGTAGCGCCCCCACAACTCGTCCAGGCGGCCGTAGCGACCGCAGCCGGTGACGTACCAGCGGTAGCGCGCCGGGTTCTTGCGGTAGTAGTCCTGGTGGTAGTCCTCGGCGCGCCAGAACTCGCTGGCGGGCTCGATGGGCGTGAGAATCGGCTCGGGGAATGGCTTTTCCTTCTCCCAGCGCGCCTTGGACGCTTCGGCGAGGCGCTTCTGCTCGGCGTCGTGGGTGAAGATCGCCGGCCGGTACTGCGAGCCGACGTCGCAGAACTGCCGGTCGACGACCGTCGGGTCGTGGTTGAGCCAGAACGTCTCCAGCAGCTTCTCGTAGCTCACCTTGCGGGGGTCGTACTGGACCTGCAGCACCTCGGTATGCCCGGTCCTCCCGGTCGAGACGAGCGCGTAGGTCGGGTTCTTCATCTGCCCGCCCATGTAGCCGGACTCCGTGGACACGACGCCCGGCACCTTGTCGAAAGCTTCCTCCGTGCACCAGAAGCAGCCGGCGGCGAAGGTCGCCTTGGCGAGCGGCTGGGCCTGCGCCAGGGCGGGCAGGAGGGCGACGAGGACGGCGAGGAGCTTGCGCATGCGCCTTGGTCGCTGCCGGGGGCCGCGCCTTACTCGATCTTCGCCTTGGCGCGCAGCTCGCGCACCAGCGCGTCGATCTTGCGGCGCATGATCTGCTGCTGGATCTGCTGGCGTACCTGCGCAATCGGCGGAAAGCTCACGTCGCGCACGTCGTCCAGGCGGATGACGTGGAAGCCATAGCGCGTGCGCACCGGGTTTGCCGTGTGCTTGCCCTTGTCCAGCGCCACCATGGCGTCGGCAAAGGGCTTCTCCAGCGTGGACGGCACCTTCCAGTCGAGGTCGCCGCCCAGCTCTCGCGTGCCCTCGTCCTTCGACGACTTCTTCGCCAGCTCGTCGAACTTGCCGCCCTTCTCCAGCTCGCCGATGATCCGCTTTGCCTCGTCCTCGGTGTCCACCAGGATGTGCCGCGCCTTGTATTCGCTCTTGCCGGTCTGCTCGCGCACGCGGTCGTACTCGGCTTGCACTTCGGCGTCGGTAACAGGGTGCTCGCGCAGGTACTCGCTCAGGTAGGTGCCGACCAGGACCTCCTGGCGCGCGATCTCGATCTGCGTCTGCACCTCGCGCTTCTTGGCGGTGCCGGCGCGCTGCGCCGCCTGCGAGACCACCTCCCGGTTGATCAGGTCCTCGCGCACCACGGCGCGCGTCTGGTCGTTGTCGGGCGCGCCGCGCTGCACCTGCTGGCGCATGAGGTACTCCATGCGTGCCTGCGGAATGGCCGTGCCGTTCACGGTGGCCACGGCGTCGGCTGCGGGCTTGGCTTTCGGCTTGGCGGCCGGCTGCTGCGCGAGCGCCGGTTGCGCGAGGAGCGCGGCGGCGGCGAGCGCCAGGATGCGGGATGTCATGTGGGGCCTTTCGTGGAAGTGTCGGGTTCGTCCGGCGCGCGCGCCTGGATGGCGAGCGCGTGAATCGGGTGCTGCATGAGCTCGCCGAGCGCCTGGTAAACCATGCGGTGGCGCGCGACGTTGGACTGGCCGGCGAAAGCGGCGGAGACGATGCTCAGGCGCCAGTGCGTGTTTCCGCCCTCGCGGTAGCCGGCGTGGCCGCGGTGGCGCTCGCTCTCGTCCTCGAGCTCGAGGCGCTCGGGGGAGAGCGAGGTCAGGCGGCGGCGTATCTCGGCGGCAATGCTCAAGGCTTTTCCTCCAGGTATCTGGACAGGTAGGCCGCCTGCGCGAGCACGAAGGCGAGCATCAGTCCCATGCCGCCGAACAGCTTGAAGTTTACCCAGGCGCTTTCCGAGAAGTTGTAGGCGACATACAGGTTGGCGGCGCCCATGAAGCCGAAGAAGCCGACCCAGCTCCAATTGAGCCGCGCCCACACGGGCGCGGGCAGCTGCACCTGCTCGGACAGCATGCCGCGCAGCAGGTTCCGGCCGCTGAGCGAGGCGCCGGCGAGGACGGCGCCGAACAGCCAGTAGAGGACCGTGGGCTTCCACTGGATGAAGGTCTTGTCGCGCAGCAGGAGCGTCAGGCCGCCGAACACGGTGATCAGGCCCAGGCTCACCCACAGCATCTTGTCGATCCTGCGTCCGCGCAGCTTCAGCCAGCCGATCTGGGCGAAGGTGGCCGCGATGGCCACCGCCGTGGCGACGTAGATGTCCCACAGCTGGAACGCGACGAAGAACAGGATGACCGGAAAGAGGTCGAAGAGAAACTTCATGCGAGGCGCGGGATTCTACCAGTGCGCGACGTCGCCGAGCGCCGCGACACGCGCGCGGCCCACCATGGCGGCGAGCGGCGCGAGCGCGGCGGCGTTCTCGCCGATCGCGAGCGCGACGTGCGTGGCGTCGGCGACCGGCTGGCCGAAGGTGGCGTCCACCGCGCGCCAGCCCGCATCCCCGGTCCACACCTCGTTCCACGTGTGATAGAGGAACCCGCCGTGCTCCGGCGAATAGACCACGCCGTTCACCACGCGCGTGGGCAGCTCGAGCGCGCGCGCGAGCGCCGCGAACAGATACGCGTGTCCCTGACACTCGGCGCGGCGCGTGCGCAGCACGTCCGCCGCCGAAAAGGCGTCTACCGCCTCCTTGGCGATGTGAGCGTCGATCCAGGCGAGCAGCCGCGCGATGCGCGCATCGGTCGAAGGCGCCGGGCCGACGATCGACTCCGCCAGCTCGACGAACTGGCGCTCGTTGCTGGGCACGGCGAGCGTCGGCCGCAGGTAGCGCTGGAGGTCGGGCGAGACGGAAGCCGCCTGCGCCTCGCGCCGGTCGATGCGGCACACGAGGCGCGCACCTTCGCGCGCGCAGCGCTGACCGGCCGCGTCCGGAATGTCCAGCGTCTCCGGCACGCCCTCCAGCTCCACGTGGAGCGCGGCCGCGCGGCGCGCTTCGGTCACGGGTGCCGACGGCATCAGGCTGTAGTCGATGAGCGCCTCGTCCTTGGAGAGGCTCGCCTCCACGAGGTAGGCGCGTGCCGCCGCCGGCTCCTCCAGCGCGGAGATCAGCGCACCGTGCAGGGCCCGCTCGAGGAGCGGGCGGCCCTCGGCGTCCATCCAGGTCTCGGTCTCCAGCCCGAGCAGCGTGGTCGAGACGCGGAAGGCGGCGCCCTCGAAGAGCGAGCTGCGCTCGTAGGCGAGGATGCCCTGCTCGGCGGCGGCGAGCTCCTGCGCCTCGCCGACGAAAACGACGGTGTGCGCGGTTGCGCCCACGCGCAGGCCGCGCACCACGGGCGTCAGCGCCAGCGCGCTCGCGGGGATCGCCGGCGAAGGCATCGCCAGGCGCTGCGCCACGGGCGCGGCGCCGCCCGTCGCGCGCACGACGAGTGCTTCGCCTTCGCGTTCACCTTCCACGCGCAGGTCGCTGCCGTCCATCCGGTAGTCGTAGCGGAAGCGCTCGAGGGCGAGGTCGCCCCGCACCACGTCGAGCGCGCGCAGGTTGACGCGCTTGTCGGTGCCGAGCAGGCGGAAGCGCAGTGCGGACTCGGTCTCGATCTCCCACAGGCCGGAATCCGGCGACGGGCGAACGACCATGCGCGCGAACCCCACCTTGCGCCCCTGGAACACGACGCCGGTCCACAGCTCGCGCCAGGACAGCTCCTCGAGCGAGCGCGCCGGGACGGTCGGCGCCTCGCCCGCGTCGTGGAAGAACGCGCCGGGGCCGGCGCAGCCCGCGGCGAGCGCGAGCGCGAGCGCCGCCGCGAAGCGCTTCATTTCCAGCCGCCGAGCGCTTTCTGCGCGGCCTCGTTCAGCGGGCGCACGACCAGGCCCGTCGCGGAGACGGACACGACGTACTGCGCGCCGTCGGCCATGGGCACGTAGGCGGCGCTGCCGTAGAGCGCGTCGGCGAGCGGCAGGTAGCGGTGGTACCGCTTCAGCAGCTGCCAGAAGTCCACCGCGCCGTCGTCGGCGAGCGCGTGCACGGTGCGCGGCGCCTTGCGCTCCTGGTCGTGATTGCCGTAGCGGCCCGAGAGCCGCTCGAAGCGGTAGACGGTGTCGAAGCCGAGCAGCAGTCCCATGCCGCGCCACTTCAGCACGCGCGCGTCGATCTGCCACTCGTCGCCGGCGAGCTCGTAGCGGCGCGAGGGCTCGCCCGCGCGCACGAGGAGCAGCTCGTAGCGCTGCGGTGCAAGCTCGCGCAGCACCGCCCGTGCGGCCTCCTGCTCGTGGCTGAGCCGCGAATAGGTGTGCAGGCTTGCCGCGAGCAGCCCGATGCCCACGCCGAGCGCGGCGACCACCGCCGCGCCGACCAGGTACACCGAGCCGCTGCGGAACTGCCAGTCGCGCATGCGGCGCACCGCCGTGATCGCGAGCAGCAGCGAGATGACGCCGCCCGTGGCGGCAAACGCGACCAGCAGGGTCTCGGGGCTCAGCGCGGCGATCCAGGCGGGCATGATCTAGCGCAACAGCCCTCGCGTGCGGTGCCAGTCGAGGATCGCCTCGCGCGGAAAGCCGCGGAAGCGCTTCTCGCGCGGCCCCTTCGGCACGGGCACCCAGCTCGCCTTCGAATCGAGCAGGATGTGCTGGCGCTCCCGCGGCCGCGGGAGCTTCGTGTCGATCGCCGAGGCGAAGGGGTAGATCCACTCGGGCCAGCGCTCGTCCCAGACCCAGAGCGCGCTGCCGCACTTCGCGCAGAAATGTCGCTCGCCGCCTCCGCGCATAGCGCGGTAGACGCGCGTGCGACCCTTCTTCTTCAGCGTGCCGGCCTTGCCCATGATGTTGATCGCGTAGCCGCCGCCACCCGCCGTCTTGCGGCAGATCGAGCAGTAGCAGTGCAGGTAGGGGTAGGGCGTTTGGGACGCCAGGGAAAAGCGCACCGCGCCGCA
>JBFWWT010000003.1:120595-122775 GCA_050246035.1 Burkholderiales bacterium | reverse complement strand
GAGCCGGGGAGCCGCGACATCGCCGGCAAGATCAGCGAGTGGCCGGTGCCTACGCCGAACTTCGCGCGCGATCCGGCGCCGGGCCCCGACGGCAACATCTACATCGCGGTGATGCACGGCAACCGCATCGCGCGCTTCGACACGAGGACGAGGGCCTTCAAGGAATGGGAGCTGCCCGACGGCGCGCGGCCGCACGGGCTCGTGGTGGCGAAGGACGGCAAGGTGTTCTACACGGGCAACGGCAACGGCACGATCGGCGAGCTGGATCCGGCGACCGGCAAGGTGATCGAGCACGCCGCGCCCTCTGGCGGCGGCCCGCACACGGCGGTGATCGACGCGAAGGGCGACATCTGGTTCACCGGGCAGCGCGGCGGCTATCTCGGCCGGCTGGAGCGCGCGACGGGCCGCATCACCGAGATCCCGATGTCCGGTGGGCCGTACGGCCTCGCGATAGACAAGGCGGGACGCATCTGGGTGTGTCGCATGGGCATGAACGCAATGGGCATCCACGACCCGAAGACGGGCAAGACCACGGAGCTCTCGACCGGGCCGAGGTCGAGGCCGCGGCGCGTCGCGGCGGCGCCCGACGGCATGCTGTGGGTCACCTACTACGGCAACGGCAAACTCGCCAGGATCGACCCGCAGGCGATGAAGGTCGTGAAGGAGTATCCGATGCCCGCGGGCGCCGACGGTGGTCCCTATGCGGTGACCGTGGACGGCGCGGGCCGCGTCTGGGCGAACGAGATCGACACCGACACCGTGGCGTTGCTCGATCCGAAGACGGAGAAGTTCCGCGTCTTCCGGCTGCCCTCGAAGAACGTCGGCATCCGCAAGGCGATCGTCGACGCCGAGGGGCGCTACTGGTACATGGGCAGCCACAACGGCCGCCTCGGCGTCATCGAGTAGCGTCGCGCCACTCGTCGAGCGTGAGCAGTTTTCCGTCCGGAGCGGCGATCAGCAGGTGCTCGCCGCGAGGCGTCGCGTAGAAGGTGTGCCAGGTCTTGCCGCCGCTTCGCGCCTCGACCGGCCAGTAGCAGCGTCCCTCGCGCTCGAGCGGTCGGTCGAGCGAAAGCAAGTACTGGACGGGTGCGAGCTTTCGGGCCTGCGCCTCCCAGGCTTCGGTCTCGGGCAGATACTTCACCTTGAGCAGCGCGCGGCGCAAGGACGTGCCGTCGTCCGGCACCTCGCAGGCTTGCGCAGCCAGCGCCGCGGCGGCGAGCGCCGCGGCTAGGCCGCCCTGGAGCGGTCCCACAGGTTGGGCAGCGCCCGGTTGGTGTAGCCGGAGATGAACTCCTTCGGCGCGCCGGTCGCGGGGTCGAAGGTGTGCCGCCGCACGGCGCCGATGTTCGCGCCGTACACGTGGATGCTCACCGCGGTCTGCGCGCCCGCATTCGAGACGACGTGCACGTCGCCGACGCGCGGCGAGACTCGATCCACGTCGCCCGGGCGCACCGGGTGGCGCCCGGCCGGCTTGAGGCCGGCGCCGTACTCCTCGCACTGCTCCTCGCCGCGCATCACGCCCACGAGACCCCAGACCGTGTGGTCGTGGATCGGTGTCTTCTGGCCCGGCATCCAGACGAAGCTCACCACCGAGAAGCGCTCCAGCGGATCGCAGTGCAGGAGGTATTGGCGATAGCCCTCGGGGGAGGGGCGCGCGTACTCCTCGGGCAGCCAGTCGTCGTGCGCAATGAGCTCGCGCAACAGCTTCTCGCCCTCGTCCATCATCGTCGGCTCGTCCGCCCCGTGGCGCTCGACGAGCCGCGTCATGCCCTGGATGAAACTCCTGAAGCGCCCGAGGTTCTCCATGCCTTAAGCTCCGCAACGCATGGCCCAGATTCTAGCGCCCCGGGTGGCGATCCCGCTGCTCATGTTCCTGTCGAGCGTGTTCGCGGCGAACCACGTCGCCGCGCGGGTCGCCTTCGACCACGGCGCGAGCGTCGCGGCGGCGGTGACCGTGCGCTCCGGCGTCACCGCGCTCGTCATCGTCGCGCTGCTCCGGCTGCAGGGCGTGACGATGGGCCTCCCCCGCGCGACGCTGGTGCGCGGCCTGGGGATCGGGCTGCTCGTCGCGCTGCAGAGCTTCTGCCTTTACTCGGCGGTCGCCATCATTCCGGTCGCGCTCGCGCTCCTCGCCTTCAACACCTTCCCGATGCTCTACGTGCTGCTCAGCTGGGCCGCCG
>JBFWWT010000003.1:19942-120495 GCA_050246035.1 Burkholderiales bacterium | reverse complement strand
ATCGGGCTGCTCGTCGCGCTGCAGAGCTTCTGCCTTTACTCGGCGGTCGCCATCATTCCGGTCGCGCTCGCGCTCCTCGCCTTCAACACCTTCCCGATGCTCTACGTGCTGCTCAGCTGGGCCGCCGGCGGCGAGCACCCCGGACGGCGCGCGTTCGTCGCCATGCCGATGGCGCTGGCGGGCCTCGTGCTCGCGCTGGACATCCTCGGCACGCTGGAGGCGATGGCGGGGCGCTGGGCGGAGATCGGCGCGGGCGTCGCCTGGGCGCTCGGCTCCGCCGCTTCCTTCGCCAGCGTTCTTTTCCTCACGACGCGGCACCTGAAGGACGTGGACGGGCGCGTGAGGACGCTGCTCACCATGGGCACCACCGCGGTGGTGGTCGGGCTGGGCGGCGCGGCGGCGGGGTCGCTTGCGCTGCCCGCGGACGCGACCGGCTGGCTCGGCCTCGCGCTCCTGACGATGCTCTACGGCAGCGCCATCACGGCGATCTTCACCGTGGTGCCGAAGCTCGCGTCGCCCAGCAACACCGCCGCGCTCAATTTCGAGCCGATCGCCGCGCTCATCCTCGCCTGGCTCATCCTCGGCCAGGCCATGGCGCCGCGCCAGATCGTCGGCGCGCTGATCGTGGTCGGCGCCGTGATCCTCATCGGCGCGAAGCGGCACTAGGCCGCGAGCTTCACGTACTCGTACTCCACCGGCAGGTTGTTGATGCCGCGATCGGGCGGCGCGACCCAGCCGGCCATCTTGCCCGGCTCGACCACGCGCTGCATGAGCGAGCGCACGAAAGCCCTGTCCTCCTCCGAAGGGATCCACTCGGTCAGGCGCTTGTCGTACTCCTCGCGCGGGATCGTCTTGCCCTCAGGCGTCACGGGGACGTTGACCCACGAGCCGATGGAGCGCCGGAAGTGCGGCGAGGGCAGGCTCAGGCGGAAGTCGTAGCCCGCGCGCTCGATCAGGCGGTTCCAGCGCTTCAGGCCGATCTCGCAGTCCTTGAGGTAGCTCTCGCGCATCACCTCGTTCAGCGCGTTCAGCATCGGCACGTCCTGCGCGCCCTCGGGGGTCTCGAGCTTGAAGTGCGCGCCGCGCAGCACGTGGTCCTCGTACTGCGTCTCGTCCGGGCGGCCCTTCAGGCCGTTGGCGAAGCTTGCCGCCGCGTTCGAGGAGATCTCGGAGCCGAACAGGTCGAGCGACGAGGAGCACCAGAAGTTGAGGTACTTCTGCAGGAGCGGCAGGTCGACCGCGCCGTGCGCGCGGATCTTCGCCGGATCGTCGGTGCCGAGCTCCTTCATCACCTCGAGCGTGCGCTTCACCACGCGGCCGATGCCGGTCTCGCCGACGAACATGTGGTGGGCTTCTTCGGTGAGCATGAAGCGGCAGGTGCGCGACAGCGGATCGAACGCCGACTCGGCGAGGCTCTTCAGCTGGTACTTGCCGTCGCGGTCGGTGAAGTAGGTGAAGCAGTAGAAGGAGAGCCAGTCGCTGATCGGCTCGTTGAAGGTGGAGAGGATGCGCGGCTTGTCGGCGTCGCCCGAGTGGCGCGCGAGCAGCTCCTCGGCCTCCTCGCGGCCGTCACGGCCGAAGTAGGCGTGCAGCAGGTACACCATGGCCCACAGGTGCCGGCCTTCCTCGACGTTCACCTGGAACAGGTTCCTGAGGTCGTAGAGGGAAGGGCAGGTGTGGCCGAGGAGGCGCTGCTGCTCGACCGACGCGGGCTCCGTGTCGCCCTGGGTGACGATGAGGCGGCGCAGCGTCGAGCGGTGCTCGCCCGGCACCTGCTGCCAGGCGGGCTGGCCCATGTTGTCGCCGAAGCCGATCTTGCGATCGGCCACCGGGTCGGCGAGGAAGATCCCCCAGCGGTAGTGCGGCATCTTCACCGCGCCGTAGGTCGCCCAGCCGTCCGCGTCCACCGAGGTGGCGGTGCGCAGGTAGACGTCCGCGCTCTGGAAGTCGCTCGGGCCCAGGTGCTGCCACCAATCGAGGAAGTGCGGCTGCCAGTGCTCGAGCGCGCGCTGCAGCGTGCGGTCGTTCGCCAGGTTGACGTTGTTGGGGATCTTGTCGGTGTAGTTGATCGAGGCCATCAGATGCGTTCCTTGTTGTATTTCGGTTTCGCGCCGGTGCCGTAGAGCTTGAGCGCGCCCTGCTCGCCGACCGCGTTGGGCCGGATGAAGATCCAGTTCTGCCAGGCCGACAGCCGCCCGAAGACGCGCGTCAGCATGTTTTCCCGGCCGGTGAAGCGCAGGCTCGCCTCCATGCCGGTGAGCGCATCGGGCGAGAGGCTCGCGCGCTCCTCGATCGCGATGCGCACCTCGTCTTCCCAGTCGAGCTCGTCGGGCGTCGCGGTGACCAGGCCCGCCGCGCCCGCGGCCTTCGCGTCCAGCATCGTGCCGCGCTCGAGCGCGGGTACCTCGCCGCAGTAGTGCGCATCGAGGCGGGAATCCCCGTTGACCATCGGATAGGTGCCGAAGTTCAGGTTGCTCAGCGCGACGACGGGGCCGTGCTCCCCGGCGTCGAGCATGAAGCTGCGATCGGCGGCGAGCGCGAGCTCGAAGAGCGTCCCGGCGAAGCACGAGCCCGCCTCGATCACGGCGAAGATCGAGCGCGAGGAGACGTCCAGGCGCGCGAGCGTGCGGCGCAGGTAGCCGAGGGTCTCGCGCACGAACCAGTCGCCGGCGTTCTTCTCCAGCAGCGCGTCGAGCTCGAGCACCTTGCGCGGATCGCCCCGCGTCTTAAGGATCCACAGGCCCACCGTGAGGTGGTTGTGGCGCAGGTCGAGGATCGCGCGATCGAGCTCGCGCGCGAGGCGAAGCGGGTACCAGTCGGCGCTCCGCTCGAGCGCAACCTGGTCCGGGCCCTGCACGGTGATGGTCGCCGTGCCCGCCGTCGCGTCCACCTCGACCTTCACGAGGCGGCTCTCGCCGAGCGGCGCGAGCTTCACGCCTTCGCCGCCGGGGCGGTCGGAGGCTTTCGCGAGCTCGAGCGCGCGCGCCTTCACCTTCTCGGCGAACTCCTGCGGCTTGGCGACGTGGTCCACCAGCTTCCATTCCCTCGCTCGATCGGCGCGCACGCCCTCGGCGGTGGTGCAGAAGACGTCCGCCAGGTCGCGCCGCACCTTGCGCTTGTCCACGATGCGCGTGAGGCCGCCCGTGCCCGGCAGCACGCCGAGGAGCGGCACCTCCGGCAGGCTCACGGTGCTCGAGCGGTCGTCCACCATGGCGATCTCGTCGCAGGCGAGCGCGAGCTCGTAGCCGCCGCCCGCCGTGGTGCCGTTCAGCGCGGCGAGGAACTTCAGCCCCGAGTGCGCGCTGGAGTCCTCCAGGCCGTTGCGCGTCTCGTTGGTGAACTTGCAGAAGTTCACCTTCCACGCGTGCGTGGACTGGCCGAGCATGTAGATGTTCGCGCCCGAGCAGAACATGCGGCTCTTGCCGCTCGTGACGACCACCGCCTTCACCTCGGGGTGCTCGAAGCGGATGCGGTTCAGCGCGTCGTGCAGCTCGATGTCCACGCCGAGGTCGTAGGAGTTGAGCTTGAGCTTGTAGCCGGGCGCGAGGCCCTTGTCCTCGTCGATGTCGAGCGTGAGCGTCGCCACCGGGCCCTCGAAGCCGAGCTTCCAGTGGTGGTACTTCTCCGGCGAGGTGTCGAAGGACACCTGCACGGGCGGGTTCTCGCGTGCGTTCATGCTTCCTCCTTGGCGGCGATCGCCTTCAGCTCGGCGAGGCTCTGCTTGGGCGAATGGCCGCTCGTGTCGATCACGGCGTCGGCGCGCGCGTAGAGGCGGTCGCGGTCGGCGAGCAGCCGGCGGATCTCCTCCATCGCGGCGGGCGTGCCCTTGAACGGGCGCAGGTCGCCCTGCGCCATGACGCGCGCCATGTGGTCCTCGGGCGTGGCCTTCAGCCACACGCAGGTGCAGTGGTCGAGGAGCAGCTCGTAGGTGTCGGGGTCGGTGACGAGGCTGCCGCCCGCGGCGATCACCGCGCGCGGATGCGACTGCAGCACGCGCGCGAGCGCCTTGCGCTCGAAGCGGCGGTAGGCCTCCTGGCCGTAGAGCGAGAACACCTCGCCGAGCGGCGCGCCGGCCTCCTTCTCCACTTCCCGGTCGAGCTCGATGAAGGGCGCGGCGAGGGCCTGCGCGAGCTTGGCGCCGAGCGTGGACTTGCCCGCGCCGCGCAGACCGACGAGCGCGATGCGGCGCTCGCGCGCGCCGTCGGCCTGCTCGCGCACCAGCATCTCCACCGGTACCTGCATCGCGTGCGCGAGCTTCCGCAGCAGCAGCACCGAGATGTTGCCCTGGCCCGATTCGAGCTGCGCGAGGTAGCGCTCGGACACGCCGGAGGCGAGGGCGAGCGTCTTGCGCGTCATGCCGTGCTCGGCGCGCCAGGCGCGCACGCGCGTGCCGAGTCGGGCGAGGTACGCGGCTTCTTCCTGGTCTTCTCGGTGCAGCGGCAGGTTGGGGGCGCCCATGCAGTATATTTCTTGACCGTGATGGTGGAGTGCATTATAGTGTGCGGCGCATGAAAATCAACATCCTCGTCGGCACCATGACCGGCACGGCGCAGCTGTGCGCGCAGGAAATGGAGCTCGCGCTCGACGGCGACGACCTCCAGGTCGCCACGCTGCTCATGGACAAGCTCGAGCCGACGGTGTTCGACGATCGCGAGGCGGTGTACCTGATCTGCACCTCCACCTACGGGCAGGGCGACGTCCCCGACAACGCGAAGGCGCTCTACGAGGCGCTCGGCAGCCGGAAGCCGGACCTCGCGGGCCTGCGCTACGGCGTGTTCGGGCTGGGCGACCGCACCTACGCGGAGACCTTCAACTTCGGCGGCAAGCGCTTCGACGAAATCCTGCAGTCGCTGGGCGCCGAACGGATCGGCGAGCGCTACATGCACGATGCTTCCAGCGGCACGCTGCCCGAGGAAGTGGCGCTGGAGTGGGCCGAGGCCTGGATCGCGAAGGTGCGCGAAAGGCTGGCGCAGACGGCCTAGAATCCGGGCCGAGGAGGGGGACATGGAAATTTCCCGGGCTGACCATTCCGTTTCGCCGCCGCGCGTCGACGTTCCGCGCGAGTACAACGCGGCGTTCGACCTGATCGAGCGCAACCTGCGCGCCGGGCGCGGCGCCAAGGTCGCGTTCCACGACGATGCGGGCCCGGTGACCTACGCGCAGCTCGCCGAGCGAGTGAACCGCTTCGGCAGCGGGCTGCTGGCGATGGGCCTGAGGGTGGAAGACCGCGTGCTGCTGGCCATGCACGACACGGCCGACTGGCCGGTCGCGTTTCTCGGCGCGATCAAGGCGGGGATCATTCCGGTGGCGGTGAATACGCTGCTCACCTCGAAGGACTACCAGTACATGCTCTCCGACAGCCGCGCGAGGGCGCTCGTCGTGTCGGAGGCGCTGCTGCCGCAGTTCAAGCCGATCCTCGAAGGCCTGCCGCACCTGAAGCACGTGATCGTCTCGGGGTCGCAGTTCAACGACGTGCTGGCGAAGGGCAAGGCCGAGCTCGCGCCCGCGCCGACCACGCGCGACGACGCCTGCTTCTGGTTGTACTCCTCGGGCTCGACCGGCATGCCGAAGGGCACGGTGCACGCGCATTCCAGCATGGTGGAGACCGCCGAGCTCTACGCCGTGGGCGTGCTCGGCCTGAAGGAATCCGACGTCGTCTTCTCCGCCGCGAAGCTCTTCTTCGCCTACGGGCTGGGCAACGCGCTTTCCTTCACGCTGACGGTGGGCGCGACCACGGTGCTGATGGCCGAGCGGCCGACCCCCGCGTCGGTCTTCAAGCGCCTCACGGAAAAGAAGCCGACGCTCTTCTACGGCGTGCCGACCTTGTATGCCGCGATGCTCGCCGATCCGGGTTTCCCGAAGAAGGAGTCGCTCGCGCTGCGCGCCTGCGTCTCGGCGGGCGAGGCGCTGCCGCCGCAGATCGCGAAGAGCTTCAAGGAAAAGACCGGCATCGACATCCTCGACGGCATCGGCTCCACGGAGATGCTGCACATCTTCCTCTCCAACCGGCCGGGAGATCTGCGCTACGGCACGACGGGCAAGGCGGTGCCGGGTTATCGGCTACGGCTCGTGGACGAAGAGGGCAACGTCGTCAAGCCAGGCGAGCTGGGCGAGCTCGAGATCTCGGGCTCGACGAGCGCCATGTACTACTGGAACAACCGCGCCAAGAGCCGCTCGACCTTCTGCGGCCCGTGGACGAAGAGCGGCGACAAGTACATGCAGGACGCCGACGGCTTCTACGTCTACGGCGGGCGCACCGACGACATGCTGAAGGTCTCCGGCATCTGGGTGTCGCCGGCGGAGGTCGAGGCGGCGCTCGTCGGTCATCCTTCGGTGCTCGAGGCGGCGGTGGTGGGGAAGGAGGACGAGCAGAAGCTCGTCAAGCCGAAGGCCTTCGTCGTGCTCAAGCAGGGCGCGAAGGCGAGCGAGGAAGAGCTCAAGGCCTACGTGAAGGAGAAGCTCGCGCCGTACAAGTATCCGCGCTGGATCGAGTTCGCCGGCGAGCTGCCGAAGACGGCGACGGGGAAGATCCAGCGGTTCAAGCTGCGCGCGTGAGCGCGGCGCGCACAGTACACTAGCCCCCGAGAAGGGGGAGATCGTCATGCGCTCGACCATGATGCGCACGCCGCTGTCGCTCAACCAGCTGCTCGAGCGCGCGGGCAAGCTCTATCCGGAGTCGCAGGTCGTCAGCCGGCTGCCCGACAAGTCGCTGCGGCGGCATGCATTCGCGGACTTCTACCGCCGCTCGCGCCAGCTGGCGAGCGCGCTGCTCGATGCCGGCTTGAAGAAGGGCGACCGGGTGGCGACGCTCTGCTGGAACCACCACGCGCACCTCGAGTGCTACTTCGGCATCCCGGCGGCGGGCGGCGTGATGCACACGCTCAACCTGCGCCTTGCGCCCGGCGACATCGCCTGGATCGCAAACCACGCTGCAGACCGTTTCCTGATCGTGGACGACATCCTGCTGCCGCTTTTCGAGCAGTTCAGGAAGGACGCGCACTTCGAGCGCATCATCGTCTTTCCCTACAGCGGCGCGCCGGTGGCGAAGGCGTTCACCGACTACGAGGATTTCCTCGCGAAGGCGCCGCAGAAGTTCGAGTACGTCCCGCACGAGGAGGACGACCCCGTCGCCATGTGCTACACCTCCGGCACGACGGGACGGCCGAAGGGCGTCGTCTACTCGCACCGCTCGACGGTGATCCACACGCTGATGGCCAACCAGCCCGACCACTGGTGCCTGCGCGGGGGCGACAGCGTGCTGCCGGTGACGCCCATGTTCCACGCCAACTGCTGGGGCGTTCCCTACGCCTGCGCGATGATGGGCATCAAGATGGTGTTCCCGGGCCCGCACCTGCATCCCGAGGACCTGCTCACGCTCATGATGGAGGAGCGCCCGACGTATGCGCTCGGCGTGCCGACGATCTGGCTCGGCATGGCGCAGCTGCTGGAGGCCGATCCGAAGAAGTGGAAGCTGCCGCCGGGCATCCGCATGCTGGTGGGCGGCGCGGCGATGCCCGAGGCGCTCATCCGCACCTATGCGAAGCACGGCGCGCAGGTGACGCACGGCTGGGGCATGACCGAGATGAGCCCGCTGGGCAGCGCGTCCTACCTCAAGCCCGAGCTGCAGGGCGCGGACGAGGACGAGCGGTTCCGCCGCTACGCGATGGCGGGCGTGCCGGCGCCGATCATGGACATCCGCCTCATCGGCAACGACGGTACCGAGCAGCCCTGGGACGGCCAGAGCGTGGGCGAGATCCAGGTGCGCGGCCCTTTCATCACCGGCGGCTATCACGAGGTGAAGTCGGACCCGGACAAGTTCTCCGCGGACGGGTGGCTACGCACCGGCGACGTCGCCGCGATCGACGCGCACGGCTACATCCGCATCGCCGACCGCACCAAGGACCTCATCAAGTCGGGCGGCGAGTGGATCAGCTCCGTGGACATGGAGAACCGACTGATGAGCCACGATGCGGTGCAGGAGGCAGCGGTCATCGCCATTGCCGATGCGAAGTGGGGCGAGCGGCCGCTCGCCTGCGTGGTGCTGAAAGAAGGGCGCAAGGCGGGCGCCGAGGAGCTGCGCGCGCACCTCGCCGGGGCCTTCGCCAAGTGGCAGCTGCCCGATCGCGTGGAGTTCCTCGACGCGATCCCGCGCACCTCGACCGGGAAGTTCTGGAAGGTTAAGCTGCGGGAAATGTTTCGCTCAGCATAAGGGACGCACATGGCTACCGAAGACGAACGCCGCGGCATGGATCCGAAAATGGACGCGGGCGCGCTGTACCTCGAGGAAGTGTTCACCGACCGGCGCATCGGCACCATCCGCCGCCTGACGCCGGTGAAAGCCGACGCCACCACCGACGTTGCGCGCCCGGTGATCTACGTCGGCGAGACGCAGGTCATGACCCAGGTGGGCACGCTGCCCATCGCCTTCGAGATTCCGGCGGCGACGCTCGAGGAGGCGGCCAGGCAGTTCGGGCCGCTCGCCAAGGAGGCGATCGAACGCACCATGAAGGAACTGCAGGAGCTGCGCCGGCAGGCCGCGTCCTCCATCGTCGTGCCGCAGGGCGGCATGCCTCCCGCGGGCGGCATGGGCGGCCTCGGCGGCGGCGGGAAGATCCAGCTGCCCTAGCGCCTCGGCGGCGGCGGCGGGGGAGGCGGGGGAGGCGGCACGCCCGCGCGCGCGTCGCGCGGCGGCAGGCGGTAGCCCTCGACCGGGACCTTGTGACCCTTCGCGTACATGCACTGCTGGTACGCGAAGTCGTAGCGCGTCTGCGCGCTCATCTGCGAGCTGCGCGCGGCACCCGCGCCGGCGGCCGAGCCGACGATGAGGCCCGCACCTGCTCCGGTCGCGGCGCCGTCGTGCCCGCCGAGCAGGCCGCCCGCGACGGCGCCGACCGCCGCACCCACCGCGGCGCTCTTCACGCCGGCGTCGGCGCCTGCCTTGTCGGGCGTGGTGCCGTTCACCTGGAAGCTCGCGTACTGGCGGCACTCGAACTCGTCCGCGCGGAACTGCTCGAAGGTCTTCGTGCTGCCGGGCAGCACGAGCACCGAAGGACCGGTGGGCGCGGTCGCGCAGCCGGCGAGGACGATCGCCGCCGCTACTGCGGCGGCTGCGGGGCGACGCGGTGCCATGGGCTCGCGCACTCCTTCACGTAGGGGTAGTAGGCGTCGGAATCGGGGCAGAAGTACCAGTAGTGATCGGGCGCGCGCTCGACGCCGTCGGCGTCCTTCTCCACGTATACCGTGGGGCCGCGGCGCTCGACGATCACCTGCTCGCGGTAGGCGGGGTAGGGCGGCCAGGGCTGGTACCACCAGAACGGCGAGCCGACGATGACGCCGAATTGCACGCGACCTCGCCCCCCGTGCGCGTCCGCGGGATCGGCGAACGCGAGCAGACCGATGCAGCCCGCGAGCAACCATGCCATCGCCTTTGCCATGACGCGAAGGTTAGGCGTCTTGCGGCGCCGCCGGGGTAACAAGGCGTAACAATTTGTATCATCGGCCGATGCACGTCGCCGTCGTGGGCGCGGGACCGTCCGGGCTGCTCTTCGCGCTGCTCGCGAAGCGGCGCTACCCGCGCTGGCACGTCCAGGTGCACGAGCAGAATGCGCCGGATGCGACCTTCGGCTTCGGCGTGGTCTTCTCGCAGGGCGCGCTCGAGTTCCTCGCGCGAGATGCGCCCGACCTGCACGCCGCGCTCGCCGAGCGCATGGAATCCTGGCCGATTCAGCGCATCGCGCATCGCGACGCGGCCGTGGACGTGGACGGCAACGGCTTTTCCGCGATCGGCCGGCTCGAGCTGCTGCGCTTCCTGCAGCGCTTGTGCACCGCGCAGGGCGTCGAGCTGCGCCACGGGGTGCGGCTCGATGCGCCGCCCGCGGCCGACGTGGTGGTGGGCGCGGACGGCCTCAACTCCATGGTGCGGCAGGGCGCGGGCTTCGCGCCACGCGTCGAGTGGCTGAACAATCGCTTCGTCTGGTACGGCACGCGCCGGGCCTTCGAGTGCCTCACGCTCACCTTCCGCGAGAGCGGGCACGGCGCCTTCGTCGCGCACCACTACCGCTACGCGCCCGGCATGAGCACGTTCATCGTCGAGTGCGACGAGCCGACGTGGCGCCGCGCGGGGCTCGACCGCATGGACGACGCGGCCTCTCGCGCCTACTGCGAGCGCGTGTTCGCGCCGGACCTGGCGGGCGAGGGACTCGTCTCCAACCGCTCGATCTGGCGCCAGTTCCCGCTGCTGTCGAACGAGCGCTGGTCGGCCGGCAACGCCGTGCTGATCGGGGATGCCCTGCGCAGCATGCACTTCTCGATCGGCTCCGGGACGCGGCTCGCCTTCGAGGACGCGATCGCGCTCGACCGGGCCTTCGGCGAGGCGGGCGAGGATGTGCCCGCCGCGCTCGCCGCCTTCGAGCGCGAGCGCCGGCCGGTGGTGGAGAAGCTGTTCGCCGCGGCGAGCGCAAGCTCCTATTGGTACGAGGAATTTCCCGATCGCATGCGCCGTTTCGACGCCCTCGGGCTCGCTTACGACTACATGATGCGCAGCGGCCGCATGACCTCGCAGCGCCTGCGGGCGCTCGCGCCTCGGTTCATGCAAAGGGTGGACGCGGCCGGGCTTTCGGCGTAGAGTTCAAACCGTGGTTCAAGTATTGAACGTTAGTTCCAATCGGCAGCCCTCGGCGCGCGTGCGCCAGCGCAACGAAGCCCGGCGCCTCGAGATCCTGCGCGCGGCCGCGCGCGTGTTCCGCCGCCGCGGCATCGCCGCCGCCGGGATGCGCGAGATCGCCGAGGAGGCGGGGCTGTCGCCCGGCAACCTCTATCACTACTTCTCGGGCAAGGACGAGATTCTGCTCTTTTGCCAGGAGCGGACCGTGGACCGCATGCTCGAGTCGGCGCGCGAGGCGCGCGGCTCGGCCGCCGAGCGGCTGCGCGCGGTGCTGCGCGCGCACGTGCTCGGCATGCTCGACGAGACTGAGGGCGCCATCGCGCACCTGGACGTAGAGGCGCTGCCGGCGCGCATGCGGGCGCGCATGATCGAGAAGCGCGACGCCTACGAGCGCGCGCTGCGCGCCATGGTCGCCGAGGGCGTGAAGCGGCGCGAGTTCGCGCCCTGCGACGCGGCGCTCGTCACGCGCGCGATGCTCGGCGCGGTGAACTGGACGGCGCGCTGGTACCGGCCCGACGGGCCGCAGGGCCCGGAGGAGATCGCCGACGGGCTCGCCGACTATCTGGTGAAGGGACTGGCATGAACAGGGTACGCCTCAAGCTGCGGGTGAACGGGGAGGAGCACGAGGTGCTCGTGCCCTCCTACAAGACGCTGCTCGAGGTGCTGCGCGAGGAGCTCGACCTAACGGGCACCAAGCACGGCTGCGAGCTCGGCGAGTGCGGCGCCTGCGCCGTGCTCGCCGACGGCGAGCCGGTGCTCTCCTGCCTGGAGCTGGCGGTGCAGTGCGAGAGCCGCGACCTCCAGACCGTGGAAGGGCTCGCGCGCGGCACCGAGCTCCATCCCCTGCAGGCGGCGTTCGCCGACTGCGGCGGCTCGCAGTGCGGCTACTGCACCTCGGGGATGCTGATGACGGCGAAGGCGCTGCTCGACCGGGAGCCGAGCCCGAGCCGCGAGCGCATCAAGGAGGCGATCGCGGGGAACCTGTGCCGCTGCACGGGCTACCAGCAGATCTGGGAGTCGATCGAGGAGGCGGCACGCCGCCTGCGGGAGGCCGAGGCATGAACGCGCCCGAGAAGCCGCGCGCGCCGGCGCCCAAGTCGCGCTTCGACACCGTCGGCAAGCCGCGCCGCCGCGTCGACGGCCGCGCCAAGGCGATCGGCGAGCTGCGCTTCGCCGACGACCTGCAGCTGCCGCGCATGCTCCACTGCAAGCTGCTGCGCTCGCCGCATCCGCACGCGCTCATCGAGGCGATCGACGTCGCGCGCGCGCAGGCTCTCCCGGGCGTGCACCTCGTGCTCACGGGCGACGCCTTCCCCGTGCCCTACGGCATCATGCCCGTGTCGCTGGACGAGCACCCGCTCGCGCGCGAGAAGGCGCGCTACGTAGGCGATCCGGTCGCCGCCGTCGTCGCGACCGACGAGCACACCGCCGCGCAGGCCGTGGAGCTCATCGAGGTGCGCTACAAGCCGCTCGAGACGGTCGCCTCGCCCGAGGAGGGCCTCGCGAAGCCCGAGCCGCGCATCCACGACTACGGCGAGCAGGGCAACATCCACCGCAACCAGGCCTACGAGTTCGGCGACGTCGAGGAGGCGCTCGCGACGGCCGATCACGTCTTCGAGGACCTCTTTTTCTACGAGGGCAACACGCACCTGCCGATGGAGCAGCAGGCCTCGCTCGCCTCGATCGAGGGCGACGGCAAGCTGCTCGTGCAGACGAGCACGCAGAACCCGCATTACCTGCACCGGCAGCTCGCCCGCGTGCTGCAGATGCCCGCGGCGAAGATCCGCGTCATCGCCACGCCGAACGGCGGCGGCTTCGGCGGCAAGTGCGACCCGGGCAATCACGAGTTCGTGGTGGCGAAAGCCGCGCTCATGCTCGGGCGTCCGGTGAAAATCTGCCTCACGCGCGAGGAAGTGTTCTACCAGCACCGCGGGCGGCACCCGGTGCTCATGAAGTTCCGCACCGGCGTGACGAAGGACGGGCGCCTGACGGGCATGCACCTGCAGACGCTGCTCGACGGCGGCGCCTACGGCTCGCACGGGCCGGCGAGCACGTTCTACACGGGCGTGCTCACGCCCGTCACCTACGAGCTGCCGCGCTTCAGGTTCGAGGCCTGCCGGGTGTTCACGAACAAGCCCGCCTGCGGCCCCAAGCGCGGCCACGGCACGCCGCAGCCGCGCTTCGGCCAGGAAGTGCAGCTCGACAAGATCGCCGAGAAGCTGGGACTCGATCCGGCCGAGCTGCGCCTCTCGATGGTCACGAAGCCCGACTCGCTCACCGCGAGCTGGCTGCGCGTGGGCTCGACCGGGCTCGCGGAGTGCATCCGCAAGGTGGTCGAGATGTCCGGATGGAAGGAGCGGCGCGGCAAGCTCGGTCACGGGCGCGGCCTCGGCCTCGCCTGCTCGACCTACATGTGCGGCGCCGGAGTGTCGATCTACTGGAACAAGATGCCGCACTCGGCGGTGCAGATCCTGCTCGATCGCAGCGGGCAGGTGACGGTGTACTGCGGCGCGACCGAGCTCGGCCAGGGCTCCGACGACGTGCTCGCCGCGCTCGTCGCGGAGGCGCTCGGCATCGATCCGGGCTGGGTGCGCTGCGTGACGGGCGACACCGGCATCACGCCGATCGACCTCGGCTCGTATTCCAGCCGCGTCACCATCATGATGGGCAACGCGGCGCTGCAGGCCGCCGGACGGGTGCGCGAGCAGCTCGCCGCCGCCGCCGCCGAGCAGCTGAACACGCTGCCCGATCGCGTGGTCTTCTCGCAGGATCGCGTGAGCGCGGCCGACAATCCCGGCGCGGCGATGACTTTCGTCGAGGCGGTGGCGCTGGCGGAGTCGAAGTTCGGCACTATCGCCGCCGTAGGCTCCTACGCGCCGCCCAAGGCGCCGGGCCGCTACAAGGGCGCGGGCGTGGGCCCGTCGCCCGCCTACAGCTTTTCGGCCTGCGTGGTCGAGACCGAGGTCGATCCCGTCACCGGCTGGGTGCACGTGCCGAAGATCTGGATCGCGCACGACATCGGCCGGGCGCTGAATCCGGTGCTCGCGCGCGGGCAGGTGATCGGCGGCGTGTACATGGGGCTGGGCGAGGCGCTCATGGAGGAGCAGGCGTTCCGGCGCCTGCCGCCCAAGCTCTCCGGCGCGCTCGTGCACCGCAACCCGTCCATGCTCGACTACAAGAGCCTTACCGCGCTCGACATGCCAGAGGTGGAGGTGGCGCTCATCGAGGAGCCGGATCCCAACTGCCCCTACGGCGCGAAGGAAGTCGGCCAGGGGCCGCTGCTGCCCGTGATGCCCGCGCTCGCGAACGCGGTATACGCCGCGGTCGGCGTGAGAATCGACGAGATTCCGATCACCCCGGACAAGGTGCTGCGCGCGCTCGAGAAGAAGGCGAAGGGCGAAGCGCCGCGCGTGGGACCCGAGTCGTTCCCCGCGGTGCCCTACCCGAGACCCACGTTCGTCCTGCCGCCGTGGGAAGGCGGCGACGGCAACGAGACGAAGGAAGGCAGGAAAGCCGCATGATGCGCCTGCCGTGGTTCGAGT
Organism: Burkholderiales bacterium; assembly: GCA_050246035.1. Taxonomy (GTDB): domain Bacteria; phylum Pseudomonadota; class Gammaproteobacteria; order Burkholderiales; family SG8-39; genus JAABQT01. The sequence continues at coordinate 106,290 of JBFWWT010000003.1, read as the reverse complement.
TCCGCGCCCCGCGCTCGCTCGCGGAGGCGGCGAAGATCCTCGCCGGCGAAGGCCCGCAGGCGATGCTCGTGGCGGGCGGCACCGACCTCATTCCGAACATGAAGCGGCGCCACCAGTCGCCGAAGACGCTCGTGTCGCTGCGCGGCGTGCCGGAGCTGCGCGCCCTGAACGGCGCGCTGGGCGCGGGCCTCACGTTGACGCAGCTCGTGGATTCGCCCGCCGTGCGCGCGAAGTACCGCGGCCTCTGGCAGGCGGCGGCGCAGGTCGCCACGCCGCACCTGAGGAACATGGGCACGCTGGGCGGCAACCTCTGCCTCGACACGCGCTGCACCTACTACAACCAGAGCCACGAGTGGCGCAAGGCGATCGATTTCTGCCTGAAGAAGGACGGCGACACCTGCTGGGTGGCGACCGCCTCCAAGCGCTGCGTGGCCGTATCGTCCACCGACACCGCCCCCGCGCTGATCGCGCTGGGCGCAGCCGTGAAGCTCGTGTCCGCGCAGGGCGAGCGCGAGCTGCCGGTGGAGGCGTTGTACAAGAACGACGGCATCGACTACCTCGCGCGCCGACCCGACGAGATCCTCTCCGAGGTGAAGGTGCCCGAGGGCTGGACGAGCAGCTACTGGAAGCTGCGCCGGCGCGGCTCGTTCGACTTCCCGGTGCTCGGCGTGGCCGTGGCGCTCAAGCTCGCGGGCGACGGCACGGTCGAGGCGGCGCGCGTGGCGCTCGGCGCCGCGGCCTCGCGGCCGTTCCTCGTGGACAAGGCGGGCGAGCTCCTGAAGGGCAGGCGACTCACCGACGAGGCGATCGCCGAGGCGGCGGCGCTCGTCGCCTCGCGCGCGAAGCCCATGGACAACACCGACCTGGATCTATACTGGCGCAAGGATGTTGCCGGTGCGTTCGCGGGCTACGCGCTGCGCGAGGCGCGCGGCGACGATCTCGGCCAAACACGGCGGCGCATCGCGCGGCAGGCCCTCTAGCCGCTTGCGCATTGCGGCGCCGGGGAGAAGAATAGCCCTCGCATGGCGCGCCTCTACAGCCTCACCGACGCCGGGCGCAAGGCCTGGGACACCCAGGATGGCCGGGTGCCGCTCGAGTGCCGGCGCGTGCTCGGCCTCGTCGGCAAGGAAACCGACCCGCGGGACCTGTGCGCGCGGCTCGGTTTGTCCGAGACAGCGGTCACGGAAATCCTGAAGGAGATGGAGGAAGGCGGGCTGGTGAAGTCGATCGGCACCGGGCTGGACTCGTCCAACCTCGATTTCACCGACCAGTTCTCGCTCGCGGATATCCAGGCCGCGCAGCAGCGCGTGCGCGAGGAGCTGGATTTCACGGGCTCGCTCAAGACGGAAGACCTGCGCGCGGGGCGCGAGAAGAAGTAGGCGCTGTAGAATTCGCGGCATGCAGATTCGCCGCGTCGCCGGCGCGCTCGGCGCCGAGATCCACGGTATCGACCTCTCGCGTCCGCTCGCGGCGGACGCCGCGGCCGAGCTGCGCGCCGCGCTCCTCGAGCACCTGGTGATCTTCTTTCGCGGCCAGACGCTCACGCCGCCGCAGCAGCTCGCCTTCGCCCGCGCCTTCGGCGAGCCCGTCGAATACCCGCAGCTGAAGGGCCTGCCCGAGTGCCCGCTCATCACGCCGGTGGTGAAGCTCGAGCACGAGCGCACCAACTTCGGCGGCGTGTGGCATTCCGACACCGCCTATCTCGAGCGCCCGCCCATGGGCAGCATGCTCTACGCGATCGAGATACCGCCCTACGGCGGCGACACGCTCTTCGCCAACCAGTACCTCGCGTACGAGACGCTCTCCGAGGGTTTGCGGCGCGCGCTGGACGGCCTGGTCGGCGTCAACACCTCCACCAAGGCGGCCGCCTCGAAGACGCGCGAGGACCGCATGCGCGAAGCGGGCGAGGAGTTGAAGGTGCTGGCGGGCGAGCATCCGGTCGCGCGCACGCACCCCGAGACGGGCCGCAAGGCGCTCTACGTGAACGTGGGCCATACCGAGCGCTTCAGGGGCTGGACGGAAGAGGAGAGCCGGCCGCTCCTCGAGTACCTCTTCGCCCATCAGGTTCAGCCCGAGCTCACCTGCCGCTTCCGCTGGGAGCCGGGCTCGCTCGCGTTCTGGGATAATCGCTGCACGCAGCACAACCCGGTCAACGACTATCATGGACACAAGCGCATCATGCATCGCGTAACGCTCGCGGGCGACGTGCCGCGATGAGCGCATTGCGGCGGCGCACCAATTGACGCGCGCGCTTGACCTTGCGCCGTACAGTGAGATACGGTCGCCCGGCTGCACGGATTCGGATTCAAATGGAAGAGTGAAGGAGGAGATGACATGAAACGCATTCCGCTGAAACCCCTCGCCACCGCTGCGGCGATCGTCGCCGCCGTGGCCGCGACCTGGGCGGCGCCCCAGCCGGCGCACGCGCAGGTGAAGCCGGTGATCATGCGCTTTGCGGCGGACTTCCCGCCGCCGCCGCACCCCGCCGGCCTGGCGATGAAGTATTTCTCCGAGCGCCTGCCGCAGGTGATCCCGGGCAGCGAGGCGCGCCTGTACTTCGCCGGCGCGCTCTACACCGTGCCCGAGGCCTACGAGGCCATGCGCCAGGGCAACCTCGAGATGACCTGGATGCAGATCGGCAAGGCGGCGCCCGTCGATCCGTACATGCTCACGGTCGTCGGTCCCGGCGTGCTTACGACGGTCGGCGCGGTCGACAACCTGGACAAGACCTCGACCTACCAGATGCTGGTCGAGCGCATGCTGAAGAACCAGCGCGTCAAGGTGTTCGGCGTCGGCCACATGAGCTTCGGCATGGGCGTGGGCGGCAAGGTGCGCTACGCCAAGCCCGGCGACTTCACCGGCAAGAAGGTGCGCAGCATGGGCCCGGCGGAGAACCCGGTGCTCGAAGCCTGGAAGGCGAACCCCGTGGTGATGGCCTTCGGCGAGGTGCCGAGCGCCATGGAGTCGGGCGTGATCGACGGCCTGATGACGAGCCTCGGCGGCTGGAACAGCATGCGCGAGCAGGCGCCCTTCTACACGATGGGCGGCGCCGGCGCGTTCGTGGGCGACTACTACATGGTGAGCGCCAGCCTGCGCTGGTGGAACCGGCTCACGCCGCAGCAGCGCGCGGCGCTCGAGAAGCTCATCAACGAGACCATCCAGGTGCAGAAGGAATACAACTACTGCTTCGACAAGATGGCCTACGAGAAGTACGGCACCAAGGACCCGTCGAAGCCCGGCGTGTACTGGATGACGCCGGACGAGGTCTCCGCGATGGTCACCGCCATGGGCACTGCCGCGGTCAACTACGTGAAGAGCAAGACGCCGGCGGCGGCCGCGCCCTGGGTCGACAAGTTCGTGCAGGAAGGCCGCGAGCTGTCGAAGAAGCACCCGAGCGGCACCTCGTGGATCGAGAAGGTGGACTGCTCGAAGCACGCGGACGTCATCAAGATCAAGTAAGCAAGCAATAAGTGGAGAAGGCCTACGCGGTCTGGCGCGCGTTCCAGGACAAGGTCCTGGCGCGCGCCGCCGCTCTGCTCCTCATCGGCTGCACGCTGCTCGCCCTCGTCGAGGTCGTGCGGCGCTACATCTTCGGCTTCTCCTTCGAGTGGCAGCAGGACGCCGTGACGTTCTTCATCCTGAGCGGCGTGTTCCTGTACTTCGCCATCTCGCAGCGGCACAACGAGCACCTGAACGTGGTGGTGCTGCTGGAGATCCTGCAGGCGGGCGGCTCGGGCGCGAAGAAGGCCGCCGAGGCGATCAAGCTGCTCGCGCTGGTGTTCTCGTTCCTGTTCCTCATCACGGTGGTGTGGTGGGGCATTCCCGAGGTCTCCGAGGGCATCGAGTACGGGGCCACCACCGAGAGCCTGCAGTTCCTGCTGTGGCCGTTCCTCGCCACGCTGCTCGCCGGCTTCGCGTTCATGGCCGTGACCATGGCGTTCCAGATCTGGTTCATGGTGCGCAAGCTGCGCGGCCTGCCGGTGCCCGAGGAGGAGCATCTCCTCGACCGCATGCCCGACTGAACCCGACCCCCGCTCGAGCGTATCGATGACCATCGTCGCCGTCGTCGTCCTGGCCCTGCTCGTGCTGAGCGTGCCGATCGGCCTGGCGCTCTCGGCGGCGAGCGCGGCCTACATCCTGGTGGACCCGCTGCTCGAGCCCACCGTCATCTTCCGCGCCTTCTTCAGCTTCATCGGCCGCTATTCGCTGATGGCGATCCCGCTGTTCATCTTCGCGGGCTTCCTCATGGAGCGCACGGGGCTGGTGGCGCAGCTCTTCCGCTTCTCCGACGCCCTGGTCGGCTGGATGCCGGGCGGCTTCGGCGTCGCCACCGTGCTCGCCTGCGTGCTGTTCGGCGCGATCTCCGGATCCAGCGTCGCGATGGCCGCGGCGATGAGCGTGATCGCGATTCCGGAGATGCGCGCGCGCGGCTATCCCGACTGGCTCTCGGGCGGCCTGGTCGCGACGGCGGGCGGCATCGCCATGCTCATTCCGCCGAGCATCATCCTCATCCTCTACGGCATCGTCACCGAGACCTCGGTGGTGGCGCTCTTCTTCGCCGGCGTCATCCCCGGCCTGCTGCTCGCAACCGGCAACATCCTGAGCGTGATCATCATCGCCTGGTGGCTGAAGCTGCCGCGCGGCGAGTTCCATGCGCCGCGGGTCTGGAAGGAGTTCAAGGGCGCGGCGCCCGCTCTCGGCATGCCGGTGGTGATCCTCGGCGGCCTCTACGGGGGCTTCTTCACGCCGACCGAGGCGGCGGCGGTGGCCTGCGGCTACGCGCTGCTCTACGGCTTCCTGAGCGAGCGCGCGAAGTTCATCGCCGGGCTCGTGCCCACCGCGCGGCGCGCCCTCAACCTCACCGCGGTGGTGCTGTTCCTCGTCGGCAGCGTGGGCGTGTTCCAGTTCCTCGCCGCCAACATGTACTGGCCGCAGCACATCTCGCAAACGGTCACGGGCTGGGGCCTGACCCCGCTCGGCTTCATCTTCGCCTACATGATGGTGCTGATGATCCTCGGCATGTTCGTGGACGGCATCGCCATGGTGCTGCTCACCGTGCCCGTCGTGTTCCCGGTGGCGATGGCGCTGAAGATCGATCCCATCCACCTCGGCATCATGATCACGCTCGCGGTGGAGATGAGCGTGGTCACCCCGCCCGTGGGCCTGAACCTCTTCGCCGTGAGCGGCACCTCGAAGATACCGGTCACCCAGGTGCTGAAGGGCTCGGTGCCCTTCTTCATGGGCGACCTGATCGTGCTGCTCCTGGTGATTTTCTTCCCGATCCTCGCCACCTGGCTGCCGGGCGAGCTGATCACCGAGGTCTTCAAGTAGCGCGTTCGGTCCTCGCCATGGAAGACGTCCGCGGCTGGATCCGCTCGGCGCGCCGCGTCGTCGTGCTCACCGGCGCCGGCATCTCCACCGACTCGGGCATTCCGGACTTCCGCGGCCCGCAGGGAGTCTGGACGAAGAACCCCAAGGCCGAGAAGCTCTCCGACATCCGCCACTACATGGCGGATCCCGAGGTGCGGCGGCTGTCCTGGCAGGGCCGGCTCGAGCATCCCGCCTGGTCCGCGCGGCCCAACGCCGGTCACCGGGCGCTCGTCGAGCTCGAGCGGCGCGGCAAGCTCCACGCGCTCATCACCCAGAACATCGACGAGCTGCACCAGCTCGCCGGCAACTCCCCGGAGAGGGTGATCGAGGTGCACGGCACGATGCGCCAGGTGGTGTGCATGCGCTGCGACGAGCGCGCGCCGATGGAGAGGGCGCTCGCGCGCGTGCGCGCCGGCGAGGCCGATCCGCCGTGCCGCAGCTGCGGCGGGATCCTGAAGAGCGCCACCATCTCCTTCGGCCAGGCGCTCGTGCCCGCGGTCATCGACCGCGCGCTGCGCGTGGCGGGCGAGGCGGAGGTGTTCCTCGCGATCGGCACCAGCCTGCAGGTCTACCCGGTCGCCGGCACGGTGGAGGTCGCCAAGCAGGCGGGCGCGAAGCTGGTGATCGTGAACGCCGAGCCCACGCCCTTCGACGACCTCGCCGACGCGGTGCTGAACGAGCCGATCGGCGAGGTGCTGCCGGGTCTCCTCGCCTAGCCGTAGGGCGTGCGCGCCTTGCGCCGCCGGAACGGGTAGAGGAGCTGCCCCAGGTAGTCCTCGGGCGGCTGGAAGCTCACCGTGCCGTAGTTGCGCGGCCAGTGCGCCGGCTGGTGCGCGGTGCCGAACGCCAGGTCCCAGAGCGGCAGGAAGCCCGCGAAGTTCCTGTCCAGCCCTTCCTCGTCCGAGGTGTGGTGCCAGTGGTGGTACTCGGGCGTGGCGAGCAGCCAGCGCAGGCCCGGGAAGCGCCAGCGCAGGTTGGCGTGGATGAACACCGCGTGGATCGAGACGAAGGCGAGGTAGGCGTAGAGCGCTTCGGCCGCGAAGCCGAGCACAAAGACGGGCAGGTAGGCTGCCGCGCGCGTCGCGAGGATGTCGACGATATGCATGCGCGAGCCCGCGAGCCAGTCCATCTGGCGGCTCGAGTGGTGGATGGCGTGGAAGCTCCACAGCCACGGCACCCGGTGAAAGGCGCGGTGCACCCAGTAGGTCATGAAGTCCACCACCAACAGGATCTCTGCGAACTGCAGCCAGAGCGGCTGCGCGGCGACCGAGCGCTGGAACTCGAGCTGCACGGCCCAGGCGAACAGGGAGTGCACCGGCACCATGGCGGCGAAGGAGAGCAGCTGCACGCCTGCGTGGCTGACGAAGAAGTGCTTCAGGTCCGTCTGCCAGCCCGCGCGGAAGATCCTCTGACGGTGCAGGCTCCACAGGCGCTCGAGCGGGATGAACAGCAGCCCGAGCACCAGCAGCTCGAGCACGAAGTAATCGAGTCCCGCGGCATAGGCCGGATCGCCGTCGATGGCGAGCGGTTCGGCGCCGCCCCCGCCCAGCAGCAGCGCTACGGCGCCGAGCGCAAGGCCGAGAAGGCTGTGCGCCTTGGAGCGAAGGAGCAGGAGGCCGGCGAGCGCGAGGACGAAGCTCGCGCCGATCGCTGTCCACAGGACGGCGCGGAACACGCCGAGGTTCGCCGTATACAAGGGCATGGCGTCCCGCGTCACCAGGTAGTCGGGCAGCAGGAAGCACAGCGTGCCGAGCACGCTCAGCGCGCCGACGAGCCCGGAGGCGACGCCGGCGCGCTTGCCGAGGCTCGCGCGCAGCCGCGGGCTCAGCCGCGCCCCACGAACGGCATCTTCGTCGCCATCACCGTCATGGTGAGCACGTTGGACTCCTTGGGCAGCCCCGCCATGTAGACGATGGCCTCGGCCACGTGCTGCACGTCCATGCGCGGCTCGACCATCGTGGTGCCGTTCGGCTGCGGCACGCCCTTCGTCATGCGCTCGGTCATCGGCGTGGCGGCGTTGCCGATGTCGATCTGCCCGCCGCAGATGTCGTGCGCGCGGCCGTCGAGCGCGATGCACTTGGTGAGGCCCGTCACCGCGTGCTTGGTGGAGGTGTAGGCGACCGAGAAGGGCCGCGGCGCGTGCGCCGAGATCGAGCCGTTGTTGATGATGCGCCCGCCCTGGGGCTTCTGCTGCTTGAAGATGCGGAACGCCTCCTGCGCGCACAGGAACATGCCGTTCAGGTTGACGTTCACCACTTCCAGCCATTTCTCGTAGGGCAGCTCGTCCATCGGCACGGCGGGCGCGCCCATGCCCGCGTTGTTGAAGAGCAGGTCCAGGCGCCCGAACTTCTCCAGCGTCTTCGCGAACAGGTTCTTCACCGATTCCGGCTTGGATACGTCGGTGGCTACGGCGAGCGCGTGGGCGCCGCCGCAGTCGGCGACGATCCTGTCCAGCAGGTCCGCGCGCCGCGCGGCGAACGTCACCTTCCAGCCGGCCTTCACCAGCGCGACGCCCGCGGCCTCCCCGATGCCGGCGGAAGCGCCGGTGACGATTGCGACCTTGTTCTGTGCCATGCGATGCTCTCCTTGCGTCTCGAAGCGGGCGATGCTACCTCAAGTCATCCGCAGCGCGGCCTGGAGGGCGTCGAGCTCCTGCGCGATCGAGGGCGCCCGCGGAAATTCGCGCTTCGCCTCCCGGTACCAATAGCGCGCGTTCGAAGTATCGCCTTCCATCAGATGCACGATGCCGTGCGCCCAGCAGGCGAGGGGCGAGTCCTCGTCCTTCTGCACCATGGCGTGCGCCGTCTGCCAGTCGCCCGCGCGCAGGAGCGCCAGGGCCTTCTGCAGCTCCTCCTGGCTCATGCCGGCGGCGCCTTCCCGTCCGAGGGGCCCTTGAGCTCCACGGTGTTGCCTTCCGGGTCCGCGAGGTAGATGGAGACGCCGTTGCCTTCCGCGCCGTAACGCGTGCGGATCTCGCCGACCGCGACGCCGTGCGCCTTCAGGTGCGCGATGATCGCCTCCTGATCGAACGGCTCCACGCGCAGGCACAGGTGATCCAGGTTGCGGCCTTCCTTGCCGGGCGCTGCGCCGCCAGCCTGCCCGAGCTTTCCGTCCACCGTGATGAGATCGATCATCGAGCGCCCGGCCCTCAGGTGCGACATGCCGTACTCGGGCCGCCAGGCGACATGCTCGGCGCCGAGCACGTCGCAGTAGAAGCGGCGCATCGCCTCGATGTCGCGCACGCGCAGGACGAGGTGGTCGATGCCGCGGAGCCGGATGGGCGTCATGGCGGATTGATTGACAAAGGCATTTTGCGAAGGGAGACTCCCCCGAGTCAACGCGCGTTCGAGGAAAGTGCATGAGCAGCCCGAAGCCCCACCTGGAGTTCGTCGGCGTAGACCTGGAGAAGGGCTGGGAAACTCCGCCCGGCTATCCTCCGGGCTTCACGCAGAAGATCCTCGCCTCCGACATCGACGAGAGCGCCAAGCGCGGCAGCCGCACGCGCCTGCTGAAGATCGCGCCCGGGGCTTACTCCACGGCGCCGTTCGTGCACGACCACTGGGAGGAGGTGTTCCTCGTGCAGGGCGACCTGGTCGTCGGCAACGACGCGCAGGGTCGCGGGGGGCAGTCCTCGCAGGCCTTCACCTATGCCTGCCGCCCGCCCGGCGTGCACCACGGGCCCTTCTCGAGCAAGGACGGCTGCCTGCTGTACGAGATCCACTACTACGAAACCAGCGGCAGGCCGAGGTGAGGAGGGCGTCATGCTGAAGACGGGAGCCGAGCACCTGAAGTCCCTGCGCGACGGGCGCGTCGTGTACGTCGGCGGCGAGCGGGTGGACGACGTCACCACGCACCCGGCGTTTCGCAACGGTGCGCGCTCGATGGCGGCGATCTACGATCTCAAGGCGGCAGATCCGGACTTCAGCTTCGAAGAGGGCGGCGAGCGCTACAGCGCGTACTTCCTGCGCGCGAAGACGAAGGCGGACCTCGAGCAGCGCACCCGCCTGCACCGCGCGATCGCCGACCTGAGCCACGGCCTGCTCGGCCGCTCGCCCGACCACGTCTCGAGCTTCGTCACCGGCATGGCGACCAATCCGGGCGTGTTCGGCAAGTTCGCCGACAACCTCGTGCGCTACTACGAGCACATGAGGAAGGAGGACGTCTACGGCGTGTACGCGGTGATCCCGCCGCAGGCCGCGCGCAATCCCGAGTTCTACGTGAAGCAGAACCTGCCGATCCCGACGCTGCGCGTGGTGCGCGAGGACGACGACGGCGTGGTGATCTCGGGCATGAAGATGCTCGCCACCGGGGCCGTCTTCGCCAACGAGATCTGGATCGGCAACCTGATCCCGCTCGCGCCCAACCAGCTGCCCGAGTCGATCACCTGCGCCGTGCCGGTGAACGCGCCGGGACTGACGCTGTGGTCGCGCAAGCCCTTCGAGCTGCACGCGCCGAACGAGTTCGACAACCCGCTCGCCTGGCGCTTCGACGAGTCGGACTCGATGGTGATGTGCGAGAACGTCAAGGTGCCCTGGGAGCGGGTGTTCGTGCACATGGACGCGGTGCTGGCGCGCGACATCTACATCAAGACGCCCGCGCACTGCTACGGCAACCACCAGTCGAACGTGCGCTTCCACTCGAAGATGCAGCTCATCGTCGGCCTCGCGAGCCGCATCGCGCAGGCCTCGGGCGCGAACGAGATTCCGGCGGTGCGCGAGGTGCTCGGGCGCCTGTGCGCGCTCGAGGCGACGCTCGGCGGCATGATCGCCGGGCAGATCCAGGACGCCGAGGACTGGCCGGCCGGCTTCAGAACCTTCAACCGGCGCTACATGTACGCGGCGCTCAACTGGTGCACCGAGAACCACTCGGCGATCATCGAGACGCTGCGGGAGCTCTGCGGCGGCGGCATCTTCCAGATGCCCGCCGACGTCACCGTGATGCACGACGAGAAGCTCAAGGCCCAGTTCGAGACCTACTGGCAGACGCCGCAGATGCCCGCGCTCGAGCGCATGAAGCTCTACAAGCTCGCCTGGGACCTCATCGGCTCGGAGTTCGCGGGGCGGCACCTGCAGTACGAGAAGTTCTACGCGGGGGCTTCGTTCATCGTGCGCAACCACAATTTCCGCGAGGCGCCCTGGGAGGGCTATCACAAGGTCGTGGACGACCTGATGGCCGGCTACGGCGTGCCCGAGGCCTCTGGCGCGCGCAAGGTCGCCTGATGGCGGTGCGCGAGCTGGTGATCGCGGGCTGGACCGGGCGCGACGAGGTGGCGCTGCGCCGCCACATCCGGGAACTGGAGGACATCGGGGTCAAGCCGCCGAAGACGACGCCGATCTTCTACCGCGTCGCGGCGAGCCTGTTCACGCACGCCGACGCCATCCAGGTGTCCGGGCCCGACACGAGCGGGGAGGTGGAGTTCGTGCTCATCGCCGCGCCCGACGGCCTGCGCGTCGCGGTGGGCTCGGACCATACCGACCGCAAGGCCGAGACGATCGGCGTGAGCCTCTCCAAGCAGCTGTGCGCGAAGCCCGTGTCGGCGGAATCCTGGCGCCACGACGAGGTGAAGCCGCACTGGGAGCGCCTGGTGCTGCGCGCCTGGGCCGACGGCGCGCTCTACCAGGAAGGGCCGGTCACGGCGATGCGCTCGCCCGAGGACCTGATGCACCGGTATGGAAGCCTCAGGCCCGGCATGGCGATGTTCTGCGGCACGCTCGCGGCCAAGGGCGGCATCCGCCCGGCGAAGCGGTTCGCCATGGAGCTCGAGGACCCGGTGCTCGGGCGCAAGCTGCGCCACGAATACGCGATCGAGGTGCTGCCCGTCGAGGGCTAGGTGTCGCCGTAGTGCTTGGCCAGGAATTCCTGGAAAGCGGGCCTGAGCTCCTCCAGCTGCGCGTCGATCGAGTCCGGCAGCGACTGCGCGAAAAGATCGAGCAGCACGAGCGCGTTCACGCTGCTGTCGCCCTGCGTGTCGCGGATGGCGCCCAGGCGCGCGGCCATCCCCTGGTTCACCTGCTGCAGCTCGTGGTAATAGGCCTTCAGCCCATCCAGGCCCGCATCGGCCGCCTTGCCCTGCTGGCGCAGGAAGTGCTGCGCGAGGAGGTAGGTCGAGACGACGCGATAGATGGTCTCCTCGCTGCTCGAGAAGGGCAGGTGGTAGTGCGCCATGGGCTTGAGAAACTCGATGCGCGGGCAGTCGCTGCTCGCCGAGAGCAGCCCCATGAGCGAGCGCAGCACTTTCTGCACGCTGGTGCGCTTGGTGACCGTGCGCTCCTCGGACTCCACCTGCGCGGTGACGTCGTCGTAGGAGCGCACCTTCTCGAACAGCGTGACCAGGGGCACGAGCCGCACCGCCATCGGACAGCGCTCGGCCCGCGCGGGGGTGAGCGGGCAGTTGGCGCACTGGTGGAAGCCCAGCGCCGTCCATTCGGGTAGCGATTGCTGCGGCGGCGGGGCCGCGGCGTCGAGCGACTCCGTGCGTCCGTCGGGAAACTCGAACCGATAGACGAGCCGGCCCATGGCGCCGTGCAGCCTAGGCGGGCCCTGCCACCGAAAGGCCCTTGATGCCGTGGCGCTCGATCAGCCGCGCCACCAGCCCGCTCGCCTTGATGTCGGCGGCGAAGCCGCGCAGGAAGGCGTAGCCCTCGGGCCGGCCCTTGGGCGTGCCGATCGCCTGCTGCACGGCGGTGAAGCGGCCCTCCAGGATGCGCGCGCCGGGGAGTTTCGCCGCGTCCTCGAGGAGCTTGGGCTTGAGGCCGGCGAGGACCTCGAGCTTCTCGCGCACGAAGAGCTCGAACGAGGCGTTCAGGCCCTCCACGCGCCGCAGCTCGGCGTGCTTGATGTTGCGCGTGAGCCAGAGGTCGTAGGCGCTGCGGTCCGCCACCGCGATGCGCACGCCCTTTCGGTCGACTTCGTCGATCGTGCGGATGGCGGAGCCCGGCGGCACGAGGTAGGTGGCCTCGATCTCCACGTAGGGCTCGGTGAAGTCGATGTCCTGCGCGCGCTGAGGCTCGGCGCCGATGAAGGCGACGTCCCAGGCGCCCGCCTTGCCGCCGTCGGCGACGTCGCCGACCTTCTCGTAGAGCACGAGCTCGACTGGCGCGGCGATGCGCTGGCCGATCTCGTGGGCGAGGTCGGGGACGATGCCGCGCGCCGTGCCGTCCGGATTGCGCTGCACGAGGAGGAAATTGCTGCAGTTGACGCCGACGCGCAGCTTGCCGGTGGGGGTGAGGTCTTGCATGGCTTATTGGGGACAGTCCCTAATAAAGATCGAAGTACTCGCGGTGCTCCCAGTCGGTGACCTCGAGGTTGAAGCGCGCGATCTCGGCCTCCTTGATCCTGCAATAGTAGTCCACGAACGCCGGGCCGAGGCCGGACTTCAGGGTCTCGTTCGCTCTGAGGGCCGCGATCGCCTCCTCCAGCGAGCGGGGCAGCGCGGGCGCCTTCGACTCGTAGGGCCGCTGCTCGGGCTCGCCCGGATCGAGCTTGCGCCGCACGCCGTCCAGGCCGCAATGGATCTGCGAAGCGAAATAGAGGTAGGGGTTGGCCGCCGGCTCGCCGATGCGGTTCTCGATGCGCGTGGCGGGGTCGCCGGGGCCGCCCAGCACGCGCAGCATGGCCCCGCGGTTGTCGCGGCCCCAGATCGCCCGCTCGGGGGCGAGAGAGTAGGGCCGGTAGCGCTTGTAGCCGTTCAGGGTCGGCGTCGCAAAGGCGGCGGACGCGCTCGCGTGCGCCAGCAGGCCGGCAAGGAAGTGCTTGCCGAGATCGGAGAGGAAAGCCTTCTCCGACACGAAGGCGTTCGCCCCGCGCCGGTCGACGAGCGACTGGTGCAGGTGCCAGCCGGAGGACATGACGTTGGGCAGCTTCGGCCGGCACATGAACGTGGCGTGGTAGCCGTGGCGGCGCAGGATCTGCTTCGCCGCGCTCCTGAACAGCACCATGGCGTCCGCCGCCTCGAGCCCGTCCTGCACGCCGAGGGTCACCTCGGCCTGGCTCGGCCCGAACTCGCACTCGAAGCTGCGCAGCGGCAGCCGCAATCCTTCCAGCCCGCGGCGCAGCGCGTCGAGCGCGGGCTCGAGCTGGTCGTGGCGCGTCTCCGACAGGAGCTGGTAGCCCGAGGTGAGCAACCCGACCTCGGGCGGAGAGCCCGGCTGGCCCGCGTCCTCCGGGCGCAGCTTCGCATCCAGCAGGCGGAACACGTGGAACTCGATCTCCAGGCCCGCGCGGTAGCCGTAGCCCGCGGCGGCGAGATCGGCGAGCGCCTTCTTCAGCAGCGCGCGCGTGTCGAAGGGCACGGGCTTGCCGTTTGCGAACTTCAGGTCGCACAGCACCCAGCCGGTCCTCGGCACCCAGGGAAGCACGCGGAACGTGGTCGGGTCGGGCACCATGACGGCGTCCGCAGCGCCCTCGAGCTCGGGCATGCCGAAGCCCGCGCCCGCCGTGAACACCGGGAAGACGGTCTTGTTGGAGGTGTCCTTGGCGAGCAGCGAGCTCGGGAAGCCGAGGCCGTTCGCCAGTGCCCCCGGGAGCTCGGGGACCGCGATGGTCTTGGCGCGCAGCAGCCCGTGCTGGTCGGCGAACGCGAAGCGCACCGCCTCGACGCCGCAGGCGGCGACTTCCTTCACCAGGTCCGTCATGCCGCCTTCGCCGCCCAGGGGGCGTGGTCGCGGCGCGCCGAGTCGGCCTCGCGGTAGTACTCGTCCCAGCGCCCGGTCGGGCCGATGCCGTCCACGGCGGGCGGCCCCGTGAGCGCCGCGGCTTGCGTGGCATCGAGCATCATGAGCGTGCGCTCGCCTTTCGCCGCCTTCTGGATCGCGTCCACGAGGAGCCGCCGGTAGAGCACGATGCCCTTGTCGGTCGTGCCGAGACTTTCCTTCGTGCGGTCGGCGATCGGCCCCGGCGACTCACAGGCCCACTGGTCGTGGATGTTGATGTCGAAGCCCATGCCCGTGTAGGTCTTCGTGCGCTGCTCGTCGGCGTCGAAGCCCCAGCCGTCGTGGCGGCCGTGGATCGGGCGGTACTCGGGGGCGGGGTAGGTCTTCAGGCGCTGCTCGCGCATGGTCTTCTTGTCCACCGGCGCGGTGAAGCTGGTGAAGATCGAGTACCAGTAGCAGCCCCGGTCGTCGGTCGGCACGTGCCACTGCGTGATCGTCATCTCGGCGTTCATCGGGATGACGAAGGCTTGCGGGAAGAGGATGTGCGTCGCGCGCCCGTGCGTCTTCTGCTCGTCGATCTTCCGCAAGGTGACGAGGCGGATGCCGTAGTCGGTGCGCGCGACCGTGATCTCGGGACGGTCGTACTCGCGCAGCACCTTGGTGATCGGCAGGTCGGAGTCCGAGGGCCGGCCGCGGAACTGCTTGCCGTAGCTCGCCGCGGGATCCTCGTCCTCGAAGTAGCGGTGCAGGAACGAGGCGTGCGCCGGGTCGATGCCCACTTCGAGCGCCTGCAGCCAGTTGCAGTCCCAGTAGCCCTTGAAGGCGAAGGTGTGCGAGTCGGGCGCCGTGAAGCAGTCGAAATGCGGAAAGGCCGAGGGCGCGCCCGCCCCGAGCCAGGCGAAGAGGATCCCGCTCTTCTCGACGACGGGGTGGGAGCGCTGCCGGATGTGCTCGCACAGGCGGCTGCCGGCGGGCTCGGCCGGCGTCTCCAGGCACCTGCCCTCGACGTCGAACAGCCAGCCGTGGAACGCGCAGCGCAGGCCCCCGTCCTCCAGGCGACCGTAGGCGAGGTCGGCTTGCCGGTGCGGGCAGTGCCGGCCGAGCAGCCCGTAGCGGCCGCGCTCGTCGCGAAAGAGGACGAAATGCTCGCCGAGCAGCGTCACTGGCTTCACGTCGCGCTTGCCGTCGAACTCGTCGGCGAGCGCGACCGGCTGCCAGTAGTTGCGCAGCAGCGTCCCGGCGGGCGTGCCGGGGCCGACGCGCGTCATGCGTTCGTTCTGCTCGGTGCTGATCATGCGCTTCCTATACTCCGAGATGGCGGTGCTGCACGTCCGCGGCGGCGGCGAGCTCGCCCGAGCCGCCGCTCCACACCACGCGGCCCTTCTCCAGCACGTAGTGCCGGTCGGCGATGCGCGTGAGCGCGCGCACGTCCTTGTCGATGACGAGGATCGAGAGCCCTTCGCCCTTCAGCTGCTCGATCGAGCGGTAGATGTCGCCGCGCACGAGCGGCGCGAGGCCCTCGGTCGCCTCGTCGAGGATGAGCAGGCGCGGGTTGGTCATCAGCGCCCGGCCGATGGCGAGCATCTGCTGCTCGCCGCCCGAGAGCTGGTTGCCGAAGTGGCGCTGGCGCTCTTCCAGGCTCGGGAAAAGCCGGAACACCCGCTCCAGCGTCCAGGGCGCGGCCGCGCCGCGGCGGTTGGCGGCGGTGGCGACGAGGTTCTCGCGCACCGTGAGATTGGGGAAAATCTGGCGGCCCTCGGGCACCAGACCGAGTCCCGCCTTCGCCACGCGGAACGAAGGCAGTCCCGCGATCGGCGCGCCGCCCATCTCGACGCGGCCGCCCCGCGGGCGCACGACGCCCATGATGGAGAGCACCGTGGTGGTCTTGCCCATGCCGTTGCGGCCGAGCAGCGTCACCACCTCGCCCTCGGCGATCTCGAGCGACACGCCGAAGAGCACCTGCGACAGGCCGTAGGCGGTCTCGAGGCCTTCGACCTTCAGCATCACGACTCCTCCCCGAGATAGGCGCGGCGCACTTCGGGGTTGCCGCGCACCTCGTCGGGGGCGCCGCTCGCGATGATGCGGCCGTAGACCAGCACCGAGATGCGGTCGGCGAGCGTGAAGACGGCGTCCATGTCGTGCTCGACGAGGATCATGGTTTGCCGGCCCTTGAGGCCGGCGAGGAACTGCACCATGCGCTGGGACTCCTCCAGACCCATGCCCGCGACCGGCTCGTCGAGGAGCAGCAGGCGCGGGCGCGTGGCGAGCGCCATCGCCACCTCGAGCTGCCGCTGCTCGCCGTGCGAGAGGTTCGCCGCCAGCACGTCGGCGCGCGCGCCCAGGCCCACTTCCTCCAGCACGCGCCGCGCCGGCTCGCGCAGCGCGCGCTCTTCGCGCGCGGGGCGCCAGAAGCGGAAGCTGTGCCCGGCATGCGCCTGCACCGCGAGCGCCACGTTGTCCAGGGCCGTGAAGTCGCGATAGATGCTCGTGATCTGGAAGGAGCGCGCGAAGCCCCGCTTCGCGCGCTGCGGCGCGCCGAGGCGCGTCACGTCCTCGCCGGCGAAGCGGATGCTGCCGGCGTCGGGGCGCAGGTTGCCCGCGAGCTGGCCGATGAGCGTGGTCTTGCCCGCGCCGTTCGGCCCGATGATGGCGTGGGTTTCCCCCTCGCGCACCTCGAGGCTCACGCCGTCGGTGGCGGCGAGCGCGCCGAAGGCCTTGCGCAGGCCCTGCACGGCGAGGATCGCCTCAGCCATCCTTGCGGCCTCCCGGCAGCAGTCCCGCGAGCCCGCGCTTGAAGAAGAGCACCGAGAGCACGAGCAGCGGCCCGAGGAACACCTGCCAGTGCTCGGTCCAGCCCGCGAGCAGGTCCTCGACGATGAGCAGGGCGAAGGCGCCGAGCGCGGGGCCGGGCGTCGTGCCCATGCCGCCGAGGATCACCATGAACATGATCTCGCCCGAGCGCGTCCAGTCCATGAAGGCCGGGGCGATGTAAGCGGTCTGGTTGGCGAGCAGCGCGCCCGCCAGCCCGCAGATCGCGCCGGCGATGACGAACGCCGCGAGCTGGTACGGGTAGGGCGAGAAGCCGATGGCGCGCGTGCGCGCCTCGTTCGACTTGGCCGCGCGCAGCACCAGGCCGAAGCGCGAGTTGACCAGCCGGTGCACGAGGTAGATCACCGCGAGCAGCAGCGCGAGCACGACGTAGTAGAAGGCCACGGGGTCGTTCAGGTCCACGAGGCCCCAGAACTGGCTCTTCACCTTGAGGCGCAGGCCGTCGTCCCCGCCGTACTCCTCCACCGAGATGCCGAGGTAGTAGAGCATCTGCGTGAAGGCGAGCGTGATCATGATGAAGTAGATGCCGCGCGTGCGCACCGAGATGGCGCCGATGGCGAGCGCGACGAGCGCCGAGGCGCCGATCGCCACCGTCCACTGCAGCCAGCCGCTGTGCACGCCGTAGAAGGCGAAGATGCCGACCGCGTAGCCGCCGACGCCGAGATAGGCCGCGTGGCCGAAGGACACGAGTCCCCCGTAGCCGAGGATCAGGTTGAGGCTGGTCGCGGCGATGGCGAAGATCATCACGCGGCGCAGGAGCTCGACGTAGTAGGGCTGCCCGGCGAGCGCCGCGAGCGGCGGCACGGCCGCGAGCAGCAGCACGCAGAGTCCGAGGATGAGCGTGCGCGCGCGCATGTCAGTGCCCGCGCGCCGGGAAGAGGCCCTCGGGGCGCACGGCGAGCACCACGGCCATGAGGAGGTAGATGAGCATCGAGGCGAGCGCGGGGCCCGCGGCCTCGGCCGCAGGCGGCGAGATGAAGTGGCCGAGCAGCGGCTTCAGGAACGCGCGCCCCATGGTGTCCACCATGCCGACGATGAGGGCGCCGACGAAGGCGCCGCGGATCGAGCCGATGCCGCCGATGACGATCACCACGAACACCTGGATGAGGATCAGCTCGCCCATGCCGGGCTGCACCGCGTAAATCGGACCCGCCATCAGGCCGGCGAGCCCGGCGAGCGCCGCGCCGAAGCCGAAGACCAGCGTGTAGAGCAGGCGGATGTTGACGCCGAGGGCCGCCACCATGGTGCGGTTGGAGGCGCCCGCCCGCACCAGCATGCCGAGACGCGTCTTCGTGACCACGTACCAGAGGATCGCGGCCACCGCGAGGCCGACGACAATGACCAGCGCGCGGTACACGGGGTAGATGGAGCCCGGGATGATCTCGACGAATCCCTGCAGGTACTGCGGCAGGCTGGTGTACAGCGCCGCGCGGCCCCACAGGATGGCGATCAGCTCGTTGAAGAACAGGATCAGCCCGAAGGTGGCGAGCACCTGGTCGAGGTGGTCGCGCTCGTAGAGCGTGCGCAGCGCGATCACCTCGACGAGCATGCCGACCACCAGCGTGCCGAGGAGGCCGAGCAGCACGCCGAGCGGATAGGAACCGGTCCACTGCACGGCCGCCACCGTGAGATAGGCGCCCACCATGTAGAGCGAGCCGTGCGCCAGGTTCACCAGGTTCATGATGCCGAACACGAGCGTCAGCCCGGCGGCCATCAGGAAGAGCATCACGCCGAACTGCAGTCCGTTCAGCGCCTGCTCGAAGACGAGGATCGCGGTCACAAAAAAGAGGGGCGCGGCAGTCGGCCGCGCCCCTCGGCTAGCGTCGGGCGGCGGCGCTCACCAGGGCATCTTGCAGTCCTGGTAGTACGAGTCCTTGTGATCGTCGAACACCTTGCGCTTGATCTCGGTGGTCACGCCGTCCGGCCCGCCTTTCACC
The DNA here is from genome assembly GCA_050246035.1 of Burkholderiales bacterium. GTDB lineage: Bacteria > Pseudomonadota > Gammaproteobacteria > Burkholderiales > SG8-39 > JAABQT01. The sequence goes on along the minus strand of JBFWWT010000003.1, from coordinate 87,503 downwards.
GTCTGGATGAGGTAGAAGTCCTGGATCGGGTGCTGGTTGACGTTCCACTGGAACTTGCCGCGAATCGAGTCGTAGTCCGCCTTGCGCATGGCGGCGACCACCGCCTTGGTGTCGGCCAGGCTGCCCTTGTTGGCGCGCACCGCGGAGTCGATCAGCATGATCCCGTCGTAGCTCTGCGCGCCGTAGAACGAGGGCGTGTAGCCGAACTTCTTGCGGAAGTCGGCGACGTAGCGCTTGCTCGCCGGCACGTCGAGGTCGGGGTTCCAGAACTTGGTCTCCCACTGGCCGATCGCCGACTCCTTGAGCGCCGGGAGCGTCGTCTCGTCCACCGTGAACACGGAGTAGAGCGGGATGCGGTCGCGCAGGCCGGCCTGGAAGTACTGGCGCACGAACTGCACGCCCATGCCGCCCGGATAGAACACGAACGCGGCCTTGGGGTTCTTGGCGCGCAGCTGCGTGATCTCGGCCTGATAGTCCTGCTGGCCCGGCTTGGTGAAGATCTCCTCGACGATGCGGCCCTTGTAGTAGCGCTTGAAGCCCGCGACCATGTCCTTGCCGGCCTGGTAATTGGGCGCGAGCACGTAGACGTCGTTGATGCCCTGCTCCTGCATGAACTTGCCCATCGCCTCGGGCGTCTGGTCGTTGTTCCAGGAGGTGGAGAAGTACTGCGGGTGGCAGGCCTTGCCGGCGAGCGGGCTCGCGCCGGCGTTGGTGCCGACCATCACCTTGCCGGCCCCGGTGACCACCGGCACGACGGCCATCATCACGTGCGACCAGATGATGCCGGAGACGATGTCGACCTGGTGCTTCTTCAGCATCTCCTCGGCGACCTGCACGCCGATGTCGGGCTTGAACTGGTCGTCGCCGAAGATCACCTCGACGGGCACGCCGCCCATCTTGCCGCCCAGGTGGTCCATGGCGAGCTCGACCGAGTCCTTCATGTGCTTGCCGATGATGCCGGCAGGGCCGGTGAGCGTGGTGATGAAGCCGATCTTGATCTTCTGCTGCGCGGACGCGAGCGGCGCGAACGCGAGCGACGCGGCGGCGGCCGCGGCCGCCAGCATGCGGATGGGGGTGCGCACGGTGGGTCTCCTCCGATTTATGTGCGCGTCCAGTCTAGCAAGGGGCCCCGCGAGGTGTCTAGGCCGCGGCCAGCCGCTAGACTTGAGGCATGTTAAGGCTCTCGGGCGTCACCAAGCGCTTCGGCGGGCGCACGGTGCTCAACGCGGTGTCGCTCGAAGTATCGGCTGGCGAGCACGTCGCCGTGCTCGGCGAGTCCGGCATCGGCAAGTCGACATTGCTCAACGTGATCGCGGGCCTCGAGCCGGTGGACGCGGGCTCGATCGCCTTCGATGGCTTCGAGGTCGCGGCGCTTTCCGACGACGCCGCCACGCGCCTGCGCCGCGAGCACTTCGGCTTCGTGTTCCAGGCGTTTCACCTCCTGCCGCACCTCACGGCCGAGCAGAACGTGGGGTTGCCGCTGCTGTTGCGCGGCGCGCCGGCAGCCGAGATCCGCAGCCGCGCGCGCGCGCTCCTCGGCGCCGTGGGCCTCGGCGATCGCGGGCCGGCGATGCCGCGCGAGCTCTCGGGCGGCGAGCTGCAGCGGGTGGCCATCGCGCGCGCGCTGGTGGGCGAGCCGCGGCTCGTGCTCGCCGACGAGCCGACGGGAAACCTCGACCCCGACAACGCGCGCCAGGTGCTCGAGGTGCTGCGCGGGCAGGTAAAGCGCCATGGCGCGGCGAGCATCCTCGTCACGCACTCCGAGGCCGCCGCCGCCACCTGCGACCGGCGCTACCGCCTGGATGCGGCAGGCCTGCAGGCGCTGTAAATGGGGGACGGACCTCAATTTCTCGCGCAGCGAGAAATTGAGGTCCGTCCCTATTTGAACAGTCTGCGTGCGGGGTAGAGCAGCGCCTTCGCGCCGAGCTCCTCCTCGATGCGCAGGCCCTCGTTCCACTTCGCCATGCGCTCGGAGCGGGCGAAGCTGCCCACCTTGAGCTGTGGCACGCCCCAGCCCACGGCGAGGTGCACGATGGAGACGTCTTCGGTCTCGCCGGAGCGCGCCGAGACGATGGCGCGCATGCCTTTCTCCTGCGCCGCGTGCCAGCAGGCGAGCGTCTCGCTCACGGTGCCCACCTGGTTTGGCTTGAGCAGCACCGCGTTGGCGAGCGCGGGATCGAGGCGGCGCGCATCCGTGACGAAGAGATCGTCGCCCACGATCTGCACGCGCGCCCCTGCCGCCCTGGTGAACGCGCGCATCGCCTCGTGGTCCTGCTCGGCGAACGGATCCTCCAGCGAGACGATCGGATAGGCCTCCAGCCAGCGCAGCAGCATCGCGTGCAGCTGCTCGGCGCTGAGCGATCGGTTCTCCAGCGCGAGGTGGTAGCGCCCGCCGCGATGGAACTGCGACGCCGCGACGTCGAGGGCGATGGCGACGTCCACGCCCGGCTCGAACCCCGCGTCGCTGATCGCGCCCACGAGCTCGGCAAGGCCTTCCTCGTTCGACTTGAACGACGGCCACCAGCCGCCTTCGTCGGCGACGCCCGCGAGCGCGCCGCGCTTCGCGAGGCGCGCGCCGGCGGCCCGATACACCTCCGCGATCCACTCGAGGCTCTCGGCGAAGCTCCCTGCGCCCGGGCACACGACCAGGTAGTCCTGGATGTCCACGCTGCCGCGCGCATGCGCGCCGCCGCCGTAGATCTGCACCTGCGGCACCGGCATCGCCACGCGGCGCTCGCCGGCGAGGTGGCGCCACAGCGGGCGCCGGGCCGCGGCGGCGGAAGCGTGCAGGCAGGCGAGCGAAACCGCGACAATCGCGTTCGCGCCGAAGCGCGACTTGTCGGGCGTGCCGTCGAGGGCGACGAGCTTCGCGTCCACCGCCTCCTGGAAGCGCGCGTCCACGCCGAGCAGCGCGTCGCGAATCGGGCCGTTCACGTTGCGCACGGCCGCGTCCGCGGGCAGCGCGGTCGCCTCGCCCGCGCCGGTGGAAGCGCCGGCCGGCGCGATGGCGCGCCCGCGCGCGCCCTTCAGGGTCACCTCGGCCTCGACCGTAGCGCGGCCGCGCGAGTCCCAAACGCGCCGCGCGCGCACGTCTACGATGCGCGCCATGCGTCGCGGACCTGATCCAGGGTGAGGGGCGGCGCGAGCAGCAGCGCGCGCGCAACGCGCCGCACCCGCTCCTTCTGCGTCTCTTCGGTCACGTACTCCACCGGCGACTTGCCGTCCACGCGCGCGAGCAGCAGCCCCGGAAGCAGGCTCGCCGCGCGCGCCTCGACGCCCGGCGCGGCGCAAGCGGCGAGGTACGCGGTGGCGAGCGCTTCGTAGCACTCGAGGAAGCGCGCCTGCGCCGCAGGCACCCACAGGCACTTGAGCAGCAGGTGGTTCAGGCAGAAGGCGAGGTCGAACGCCGGGTCGCCGTACCAGGCGCACTCCGCATCGAGAAATACCGGGCCCTGCGGCCCGACGAGGATGTTCTTGGGGCTGACGTCGCCGTGCACGAGAGCGGCGCGCGTTGCCGCCGTGCGCGCGACGAGTGCCTCGAGCACGCCGGCGAGGTCCGGGTGGCGCCGCGCGGTGGCGAGCAGGTAAGGCTCGAGCCGGATGGCGTGGAAGCCCGCGTCGGTGGCGAACTCGGCCGCGAGCGCGGCGTCGTCCGCGGTCGCCGCGTGGATGCGCGCGAGGCGCTCGCCGACGCGCGCGGCGAAAACGGCGTCGGCGCGGCCCGCGCGCAGCTCGTCTTTCCACAGCGGGTGGTGCGCCGCGTCCAAGAACTCCATGGCGAAACAGCCCGCGTCATCGTGCGCGAGCACGCGCGGCGCGCAGCCCGGCACGATGCGCGCCGCGGCCTTCATCCAGCGCCACTCGAAGCGGTTGCGCTCGACCGGCGCCTCCCAGAGCTGCGCCACGCGCAGACGCGCGAGCGCACGCTTCACGCAGACCGGGCCCGCGCGCAGCTCGACCTTCCAGATGTCGGAGGACACTCCGCCGGCGAGCGGCGCGGCCGCCGGCGACTCGCCCGCGGCGGCCAGGCCCGCGCGATGCAGGAAGGCGAGCACGGTCTCAGGGAGCGAGGCGCTCAATCGTCCAGTCCGCGGCCGCCGGGGCGCGCCGGTAGAGCAGGCGGTCGTGCAGGCGGTCGGCGCGACCTTGCCAGAACTCGATCGCTTCCGGCGCGAGGCGGTAGCCACCCCAGTGCGGCGGACGCGGGGGGGTCTCGCCGTGCTTGGCGCGCATGCCCTGCAGCGCGCGCTCCAGCGCCGCCCGGTCGGCCACGGTGTCGCTCTGCGAAGACGCCCAGGCCGAGAGTCGCGCGCCCAGGGGACGACTGGCGAAATAGGCATCCGATTCCTTCGCCGTCACGCGCACGACGGTGCCCTCGACGCGCACCTGCCGCTCGAGCTCCGCCCACAGGAACACCAGGCAGGCGCGCGGGCGCACCGCAAGCTCCCGGCCCTTACGGCTCAGGTAGTTGGAGTAGAAAGTGAAGCTGCCGTGCTCGATGGCTTTGAGCAGCACGATGCGCGCCGAGGGCGCGCCGCCGGCGTCGACCGTGGCAAGTGTCATGGCATTGGGCAGCGGGACCTGCGCTGCTTCGGCCTCGCGGAACCAGCGCTCGAACTGGGCGAGCGGGTCGGCGTGCGCGTCGGCTTCCGCCAGACCGGCGCGCATGTATTCCCGGCGCAGGTCGGCGATGTTCATGCCGGGGATTCTATAAGACTATGAGCGCGCCGCCGCGCGCGCCGCGCGGCGCGGCGCGCGGAAAATAGTTGCCGATTTTCCCTCTGGGCGATTGACATGCACCGCCGGATTCGGCATCTTTCGGCCACCGCCGCTTCGCGGCGGAAGAATCCGGATCTCTAGAGTTCCGTTCCGATCAGAGGAGAAACACGATGGCGAAAAAGAAGGCGAAGAAGGCGGGCAAGAAGCGCAAGCCGAATGCGGCATTCATGAAGGCGATGAACCCGGACGCGACGCTCGCCGCGGTCGTGGGCTCCAGCGCCATGCCGCGCACCGAGGTCACCAAGAAGATCTGGGCCTACATCAAGCGCAACGGGCTGCAGGACAAGAAGAACCGCCGCATGATCAACGCCGACGAGAAGCTCAAGCCGGTGTTCGGAGGCAAGTCGCAGGTGTCGATGTTCGAGATGACCAAGCTGGTCAACAAGCACCTGAAGTAAACGGTTTCAAGGGAGCAGAAGAAGGCCGGGCGGCGGGAGCCCCCGGCCTTTTTCGTTGGAAATTGGGGACGGACCTCGATTAAGCGGCGGCAGAGCGGTGCGATAGCGGAGGCACCGCGGTCATGGGGTCTTCAATTCATCTCCCCTTTTTCTGGCCGGAAGATTCACCCGGCCAGAAAAAGGGGAGACGTATAAACGGCGGATCGCGCGGTGCCTTTGCCATCGCACCGCTCAATTGAGGTCCGTCCCCAATTACTTGTGGTACGAGGTTACCCGGTCGACCTCGTTCTTCGAGCCGAGGATCACCGCGACGCGCTGGTGCAGGCCCTTCGGCTGGACGTCGAGGATGCGCGTCGCGCCGTCGGTGGCGGCGCCGCCGGCCTGCTCGACGATGAAGGACATGGGATTGGCCTCGTACATGAGGCGCAGTCGCCCTTCCTTATGCTTGGCGTCGCGCGGGTACATGAAGATGCCGCCGCGCGAGAGCACGCGGAAGACGTCCGCCACCATGGACGCGACCCAGCGCATGTTGAAGTCCTTGCCGCGCGGCCCGTCCTTGCCCGCGAGGCACTCGTCGATGTAGCGCTTCACCGGCGGCTCCCAGCGCCGCTGGTTCGACATGTTGATCGCGAACTCGGCGGTGTCCGCGGGGATGCGGATGTTCGGGTGCGTGAGGACGAAGGTGTAGGTCTCGCGATCGAGCGTGAAGCCGTGGGCGCCGTCGCCCGCCGTGAGCACGAGCACGGTGGTCGGGCCGTAGACGGCGAAGCCGGCCGCCACCTGGTTGCGCCCGGGCTGCAGGAACGCCGCTTCCTCGGGCTCGCACAGGCGCCCGTCGGCGGTCTTCGGGCAGCGCAGCACCGAGAAAATGGTGCCCACCGAGATGTTGACGTCGATGTTGGAGGAACCGTCGAGCGGGTCGAAGAGCAGCAGGTACTCGCCCTTCGGGTAGTGCGTGGGAATCGGGTGCGGCAGCTCCATCTCCTCGGAGGCGAGCGCGGCGAGGTTGCCGCCCCATTCGTTCGCCTCGAGCAGGATCTCGTTGGACATGACGTCGAGCTTCTGCACGGTCTCGCCCTGCACGTTGGTGGTGCCCGCCGCGCCGTGCGCGTCGGCGAGCGCGCCCTTGTTCACGCGCGTGCTGATCGCCTTGCAGGCGCGTGCGATGGTCTCGAGCAGGAGCCTGAGGTCGGCGTTGATCCGACCGTCGCGCTGGCACTGGATGAGGTATTGAGACAGGGGAGCGCGGCGCATGGTGGGCGCCATTCTAACCGGCGCGCTGCGGGACGGTGACCAGGGCCACGCCGGCGCAGGTGACGACGATGCCCGCGACCGACAGGGTACTCGGCACGACGCCGAAGAGCAGGTACTCGGGCACCACGGCGAAGATCGGCGTCAGGTAGATGATGCTCGTCACCTTGGTCGCGTGCCCGCGCCGCATCAGCGTGTGCAGCGCGTTGACCGCGAAGATCGAAGCGAAGATCACCAGGAAGGCGATCGCGCCGAAGAGCGGCCAGCGCCAGTCCACGCGCGCCCCCTCGACGGCGAACGCCAGGGGCGCGAGCACGGCGAGCGAGGCGGCGAACTGCACCCAGGCGGCGCTGTACAGGTTCACGGTGGGACAGAACACGCGCTGGTAGAGCGTGCCGGCGGTCACGCCGAGCAGGCCCACCGTCACGGCGACGAGCGCCCCGAGCGACATCTCGCGCACGTCGATCTTGTGCCAGACGACGAGCAGCACGCCGGCGAGGCCGAGGGCGACGCCCGTCCACTGACGCGGCGCCAGCCGCTCGTGCATCCAGTGCCTCGCGAAGAGCGCGGTGAGCAGCGGCTGCGCGGCGAGGATCACCGCCACGATGCCGGCCGAGAGGCCCAGGTACTGCGCGTAATGCGTGCCCGAGAGCTGGATGCCGTGCATGAGCAGCCCCGCGGCGACCACGTGGCCGAGCTCGCGCGGCGTACGCGGCCAGGCGGGGCGCATGAGCACCAGCACCGGCACGAGGCAGGCGAGCCCGAAGGCGTAGCGCAGCGACAGGAACGTGAACGGCGCCGCGTACTGGATGCCGATCTTGGTGGCGATGTAGCCCGAGCCCCAGACGGCGACGAAGTACCACGCGAGCAGGGTGTCGGCCCAGCCGCGCGCGGCCGGGACGCCTAGGGCCAGAGCGGCAGGCCGGCGAGGCCCGCGGTCTCGGGCTGGCCGGTCATCAGGTTCGCGTTCTGCACGGCCTGGGCGGAAGCACCCTTGCCGAGGTTGTCGATCGCGCCGATCGCGACGACCAGCCCGGTGCGCGAATTCACGGCGTAGGACAGGAAGACGAGGTTCGAGCCGGTGGTCCAGCCGGTGTGCGCGCTGCGGCCCTTCTCCAGCGGCTGCAGCTTCACGAACGGCTCGTCCCGGTAGCACGCCGCGGCGGCTTCGTACAGGCGCTTCGCGTCCGCCGCGCCGCGCGGGCGCGCGTAGCAGGTGGCGAGGATGCCGCGCGTCATCGGTACGAGGTGCGGCGTGAAGGCCACGGTGGCCTTCTTCCCGCCCACCTGCGCGAGCGCGGCTTCCATCTCGGGCACGTGCGGATGCGCTTCCAGTCCGTAGGCGAAGAGGTCCTCGTTCGTCTCGGCGTAGCCGAAGTCGCTCGCGCCGCCGCGCCCGGTGCCGGTGACGCCGCTCTTCGCGTCGATGACGATGCCCTCGGGCTCGATCAGGCCCTCCTTGAGCAGAGGGGCGAGGGCGAGCAGCGAGGCCGCCGGGTAGCAGCCGGGGTTGGCCAGGCGCCGGGCGCCGCGGATTCTCTCGCGCTGGCCGGGCAGCTCGGTGAGGCCGTAGGTCCATCCCTCGACGAAGCGGTGGTCGCCCCCGACGTCCACGATGCGGATGTCCTTCGAGATACTCGCCAGAGGCTCTTTCGACTTGCCCGTGGGCAGCGAGGCGAAGAGCAATTCGATGCCCGCGACCTTCGCGGGCTCGAAAGGCTGGATGACGAGGCTGCCCGCCGGATGGCCGGCGAGGGCGGGGAAGCGCTGCGCGAGCGACTGGCCGGCGGTGGATTCGCCGCCGACATAGGCGATCTCGAAGGCCGGGTGCCCGGCGCAAAGGCGCAGCAGCTCGCTGCCGCCGTAGCCGCTCACGCCGACGATGCCGATCTTCATGACCGGCATCGTAGCAAATCGCGGGCTTACGCCGCGCCGGGTGCGTATCCCCGCAGCGCGGCGATGCGCTCCTCGACCGGCGGGTGGCTCGCGAACAGGCCGAGGAACTTCGACTGGCTCTGGTTGATGCCGTGCGCCTCGAACGATTGCGGCAGCTCGCCCGCGGGCACGCCGCCCAGCGTCGCGAGCGCGGCCATCATCGGCCGCGGCGAGCCGAGCAGCTCCGCGGAGCCCCGGTCGGCGCGGAACTCGCGCCGGCGCGAGAACCAGGCCACGATCATCGAGGCGAGGATGCCGAGCACGATCTGGGCGACCAGCGAGGCGATGAAGAAGCCCGGGCCGACGCCGCGCTCGGTGCGGAAGATCGCCTTGTCCACGAAGAAGCCGATCACGCGCGACAGGAAGACGACGAAGGTGTTCACCACGCCCTGGATGAGCGTGAGCGTCACCATGTCGCCGTTGGCGACGTGCGCCACTTCGTGGCCCAGGACCGCCTCGACCTCCTCCTTGCTCATGGACTGCAGGAGCCCCGTGGAGACGGCGACGAGCGAGGCGTTCTTGAACGCGCCGGTGGCGAAGGCATTGGGCGCGCCTTCGTAGACCGCGACTTCCGGCATGCCGATGCCCGCCTTCTCGGAAAGCCGCTTCACGGTCTGCACCAGCCAGTACTCCGTGCTGCCCTCGGTGCCGTCGATCACGTGCGCCCGCGTGGACCACTTGGCCATGGGCTTGGAAATGAGCAGCGAGACGATCGCGCCGCCGAAGCCGAGCACCGCCGAGAAGCCGAGCAGCCCGCGGTAGTCGATGCCCTCGGCCGAGAGCCAGCGGTCGAGCCCGAGCAGGTGGATGACCACGGACAGCACCAGCAGCACCGCGATGTTGGTGGCCAGGAACAGGACGACGCGTTTCATTTAAGATGACTCCTCATGTCGCTGGGAAATGGGTGCGCAGCGTCCGCGGAAGTTGGGGCCCGCACCGGACGATTTCAAGCCCTCGCCGTCGCGGCGGCGCTGCTCGCCGGAGGCTGCAGCGCGCCGGGCCCCGCCGTGCGCACCGACGACCCCGGGCGGGTGGCCAAGCACTACCACAGCATGCCGGCGGCCCCCTTGCCCCTGCAGCGGGCGTCCGCGGCGGATACGGTGGGCGAATACCAGCGCGAGGTCGCGCGCCTGCTGCACGCGGCCAACCGCGGCATGGTGTTCGATGGCCCGCCGCCCAACCCGCTGCGCGGGGTGGTCGTCATGCGCGCCGAGATCGACCCGCTCGGCGAGATGCGGCGGCTGGAGATGTTTCGGGGTCCGGGTCATGCGCCGTGGCTGGAAACGCTCGCTGCTCAGACAGTGCGGCAGGCAGAACCGTTCCCCAGGCCTTCGATGAAGCTCCTGAACGGCGCCGGCAGCGTCGTGTTCACCGAGACCTGGCTCTTCGACTACGAGGGGCGCTTCCGCCTGCGCTCCCTGTCGGAGGCCCAGGCCGAGCCGCCGGCCGAGCCCGAGCCGGACGAGGCCTTTCGCTAGCGCGCGTCCTCGAGCACCATGCGCGCCCCCTTCTCGGCGATCACCGTCGTGGGCGCGTTGGTGTTGCCGGAGGTGATGCGCGGCATGACGGAGGCGTCGATCACGCGCAGGCGCTCCAACCCCTTCACGCGCAGCCGCTCGTCCACCACCCTGCCCATGGCGCAGGTGCCCACCGGGTGGAAGATCGTCGTGCCGAGCTCGCCCGCCGCCCGGGCCAGCGCCTCGTCGTCCTGCACCGCCGGCCCCGGCCGGTACTCCTCGGGCCGGTACTTCTCCAGCGCCCTGGCCTGCATGATGCGGCGCGTGAAGCGCATCGCGTCCACAGCCACCTTGCGATCCTCGGGCGCCGAAAGGTAGTTCAGCCTGATTTCCGGGTAATGGGAGGGGTCCGTGGACTTGAGGCGCACCCAGCCGCGCGCGGCCGGGCGCAGGTTGCACACGCTCGGCGTGATCGCGGGGAAGGGGTGCAGGGGATCGCCGAACTTGTCCAAGGAGAGCGGCTGCACGTGCCACTCGATATTGGCGGTGGGCTGCTGCGGGTCGCTCTTCGAGAACGCGCCGAGCTGCGAGGGCGGCATGGTGAGCGGGCCGGTCCGGAACAGCAGGTACTCCAGCCCCATCGCCGCCTTGCCGAGGAGGCTGTTCGCCTGCTGGTTCAGCGTCTTCACGCCGCTCACCTTGTATTGCAGGCGGATCTGGAGGTGGTCGTGGAGGTTCTCGCCGACGCCGGGCGAGTCGTGCACGACGGGAATGCCGAGCGGCTGAAGCAGATTACCGGGGCCCACGCCCGACAGTTGCAGTATTTGGGGTGATCCGATCGCGCCGGCGGCGAGGATCACCTCGCGCGCCGCCGTTGCGCGCCGCCCCTCGCCGCCGGTGCGAAACTCGACGCCGGTGCAGCTTCGGCCCTCGAACAGCAATCGAGACACATGGGCGCCGGTCATTACGGAAAGATTCTTCCGGTGGAGGACAGGGCGAAGAAAAGCTTTGGTGGCGCTCCAGCGCACGCCGCGCTTCTGATTCATCTGGAAATACGCGCAGCCCGTGTTGTCCCCCGTATTGAACGTGCGGATCGGCCGGATGCCGCATTCCTCCGCCGCTCGCCGCCAGGCATCGAGGATCTCCCAGCGTACGCGCGGGTCCTCGACGCGCAGCTCGCCGCCCGCGCCGTAGCCGTCCGCTGCGCCGTGCTCGTAGTCTTCCAGGGAACGGAAGATCGGCAGCACGTCGTCCCAGGACCAGCCGGTGTTGCCGAGCGAAGCCCAGTGGTCCCAGTCCTCCTTCTGTCCGCGCATGTAGATCATCGCGTTGATGGAGGAGCAGCCGCCCAGGACGCGGCCGCGCGCGTAGTGGATGGAGCGGCCCGCGAGGTGCTCGTCGGGCTCGGTCTTGTAGCACCAGTCGGTGCGCGGGTTGGCGATCGTATAGAGATAGCCGACCGGGATGTCGATCCAGTACCAGTCGTCCCGGCCGCCGGCTTCCAGCAGCAGGACCTTCGTGGCGGGGTCGCGCGAGAGTCGGTTGGCGAGCAGGCAACCCGCGCTGCCGGCGCCGACGATCACGTAGTCGAAGTCCATCTGCGTAGAATACCGCGCGCATGCGGCGCATCGGCATCGACCTCGGCGGCACCAAGATCGAGGCCCTCGTCCTCGACGAGCAGGGCCGCGAGGTCTTCCGCAAGCGCATCCCCACGCCGCGGGACAGCTACGAGTCCACCGTGGCGGCCATCGCGGGTCTCGTGCGCGAGGCGGGCGAGGGCACCGTAGGCGTCGGCATTCCCGGCGCGCTGTCGCGCGCGACGGGTCTCGTCAAGAACGCGAACTCGACGCGGCTCATCGGTCACCCGCTGAGGGAGGACCTCGCGCTCGCGCTCGGGCGCGAGGTGCGCATCATGAACGACGCCAACTGCTTCGCGCTCTCGGAGGCGGTGGACGGCGCGGGCGCGGGTGCCGAGGTGGTGTTCGGCGTGATCCTCGGCACCGGCGTGGGCGGCGGCGTCGTGGTGCGCGGCGAGGTGCTCACGGGCGTGAACGCGATCGCGGGCGAGTGGGGGCACAATCCGCTGCCGCTGCCCACGGCGCAGGACCTGCCGCTGCGCGTGTGCTACTGCGGGCGCGCGGGCTGCACGGAGGCGTACCTGTCCGGGCCGTCGCTCGCGCGCGACCACGAGCTCGCGACCGGCGAGAAGCTCGCGCCGGAGGAGATCGTGGCGCGCAACCTCGAGCCGACGCTCGCGCGCTACGAGGAGCGCCTCGCGCGCGCGCTCGGCACGGTGATCAACCTCATCGACCCGGATGTCGTGGTGCTCGGCGGCGGCATGTCGAACGTGGAGCGCCTCTACGACAATGTGCCGAACATCTGGGGGCGCTACATCTTCTCCGACCGCGTGGACACGAGGCTCGCGCGCGCGAAGCACGGCGATGCGAGCGGCGTGCGCGGCGCGGCCTGGCTCTGGGGCGGGCCGCCGCGGGGCTAGTCCTCCGGCCGCTTCGCCGCCCCGGTGACGATGCGCGCCGAGCGCTCGAAGGTCCAGTAGGCCCACGCCCAGTCGATCAGCACGACGAGGCGGTTGCGAAAGCCGATCAGGAAGTAGATGTGCGCGGTGAGCCAGGCGATCCAGGCGAGCCAGCCCCAGACGTGCACGCGCCCGAACATTGCCACCGCCTTGCTGCGCCCGATGGTGGCCAGTTGCCCGTAGTCGCGGTAGCGGAACGGCCTCGTGGGCGCGCCGGCGAGCGAGGCCCTGAGGTTCCTCGCGGCGTGCCGGCCCATCTGCTTCGCCGCGGGCGCGACGCCCGGCACCGGCGGGCGGTGCCCGGGGATGTGCGCGAGGTCGCCCACGACCTGGATCTCCGCATGGCCCGGCACCGAAAGGTCCGGCTCGACGATCACGCGCCCGCCGCGCTCGAGCGGCACGCCGAGGGTGGCGCCGAGCGGGCTCGCGGCGACGCCCGCGCACCAGACGACGGTGCGCGCCTCGAGCCGGTCGCCGCCGAGCTGCACGCCATGCGCATCGATGCCGGTGACGCGCCGCCCGAGCCAAACCGTGACGCCGAGCCGCTCGAGCTGCAGGCGCGCTCTCTCCGACAGGTCGGGCGGGTAGGGCGGCAGCACGCGGTCCATGCCCTCCACCAGCACCACGCGCGCGTTGCGCGGGTCGAAGCGGCGGAACTCGCCTTTCAGGGTGTGGCGGGCGATCTCGGCGAGCGTGCCCGCCATCTCCACGCCGGTCGCGCCCGCGCCGATCACCACGAAGGTGAGCCAGGCGGCGCGCATGGCGGGATCGGGCTCGCGCTCGGCGCGCTCGAAGGCGAGCAGGACGCGCTCGCGGATCGCGAACGCGTCCTCGAGCGTCTTCAGGCCCGGCGCGTGCGCGCGCCATTCGTCGTGCCCGAAGTAGCTGTCGGTCGCGCCCGTGGCGAGGATCAGGCGGTCGTAGGGTATGGCGTCGCCGTTCTCGAGGATCACTTGGCGCGCCGGCACGTCCACGCGTTGGACTTCGCCGTAGAGCACGGTGACGTTCTTCTGCTTCGCGAGCGCGCGCCGGATGGGCTCCGCGATCGCGGGCGCCGCGAGTCCCGCGGTGGCCACCTGGTAGAGGAGCGGCTGGAAGAGGTGGTGGTTCGTGCGGTCGATGACGGTGATCTCCACCGGCGCCCTCTTCAGCGCCCGGGCGGCGAACAGGCCGCCGAAGCCGCAGCCCACGATCACGACGCGCACCGTCACGAGGCTATGATAGGAGAAATGGAGAACGCACTGCGTCCGGGACTTTCAGGCACGGCCGAGCTCGTGGTGGGCGACGAGCACACCGCCCCGCGCGTGGGCAGCGGCCGCGTGCGCGTGCTCGCCACCCCCGTGATGATCAACCTCATCGAGGCCGCGGCGCTCGAGGCGGTGGAGCGCCTCTTGCCGCCCGGGCATCAGAGCCTGGGAACGCTACTCAACGTGCGGCACATCGCCGCGACGCCGGTCGGCATGCGCGTCACCGCGCGGGTGGAAGTGACTGGGATTGAGGGCCGCATCGTCCGCTTCCGCGTCGAAGCGCGCGACGAAAAGGAGCTCATCGGCGACGGCACCCACGAGCGCGTCGTGGTCAACGTCGCCAAGTTCGACCAGCGCGTGCAGCGCAAGCTTAATTAGGGACGGACCTCAGTTTTCGCTATGCGAAAACTGAGGTCCGTCCCCCATTAGTACGGCCGGACGCCGAAGAGCCAGCCGTGGAAGTAGAGGACCAGGCCGAAGAGGGCGAGGCCGGCGGCTGGGCGCCACAGGCCGATTTCGCGCCATACGAATCGGTTGCGCCCCTGCGCGATAGCGAGGAAGGGGATGTTGGAGGTGCGCGCCGCGAAGCGCCGCCAGTCCTCGCCGAGCGCTTTCGCCTTGCGCGCATCCTGCAGCGTCGTGCCCGCCGCCGCGAGGAGCAGCAGCCCGCCGAAGAAAATCACCGCCTGCAGCGAGCCGACGGCGAGCAGGTGCGATGCCGACCACAGCATGATCGCCCACATGACCGGGTGGCGCGTGACGCGGATGATGCCGCGCGCCGCGTCCTCGGCCTTGAGCGCGCCGGCCTGCCCGGCTGCGGTCGGGTTGCGCGCGAGCACGCCGCAGGCGATCAGCACGAAAGCGAGCGGCACGATGGCGATCGGGATCAGCCGCAGTCCGGGCCAGAGTCCCTCGAAGGGCGCTCGCTTGTACTCCCAGGCCATCCAGGCGAGGAGCGCGAGGGAGGCGATCGAGTACAGGCCCTGCCAGGCCTTCTCGCCCATGGCGCGCACGGCTGCGCCGCGCAGCGGCGTGCTCGGCAGCACGTGGATGCCGAGGAAGGCCAAAGTGGCGAGGAGCAGGAAAAGCGTCGTATCCACCGGACCGCAGGCTCTGCCGCCCGCGCGGCGTTGTCAAGCGAGGTCGATGACGAAGAGCCGGATCAGGCTCTCCAGCACCGGTCGCTCACCGAGCACGCGGCAGCCGACGCGGCTCGCGCGCTGCCCGTTCGGCAGCTGCACGCGCGACACATGGCGCACCTCGAGGTCGATGAGGAAGGGGGTGGTCTGCGGGTGGCGGATGCGCGCGTTCTGCAGGCGCGTGCCCGCGCACAGGGGAATGGAAGGATCGGTGAGCAGCACGCCCAGGCCGTCGAGGCTCACGTCGACGACGCGCGCGGCGAACGAGAGCATGTCCATGCGCAGCTCGCACTGCACGGGGGCCTGCGCCGGCACCAGCACCCGCCCGTTCCCCCGGCGCTGCTGCATGCCGAGGATCGCCGAGGGCATGGTGCACTCGATGCAGGGCACGTCCTTGTGCGCTGCGTGGCGCGGCGCGGCGGCGGCGAAGGCGAACAGCGCGCCGCGGTGATTGCAGCGCAGAGTGACGGAGCGGGCCTGGAGCACCGCCGAGTTGGACGGCTTGTTGTCCGTGTACGCAAGGCGAAAGACGCCCCGCGGCGGGTCCACGGAAAGCACGCGCGACAGGAAGAGCAGGCGCGGCGCGAGGTTTCCGGAGACGGTGTCGCCGTCGTGGGCGATGGCGCCGAGCAGCCGCGCGATCTCGATGCCCGAGCGCACGAGGAGCTGGTCGGTGGTCGACAGCCGGGTGGTGAGGTCGGGGAGGGCCAAGATGGTCAGAATTTGCCAGAGCGGGCGCGCCGCTCAAGTGCAAATTCCGCACTTTTCAGCCCCCGAATGCGAACCAGGCCGCGGTAAAGACGAGCGAGGCGAAAGTCACGGGCACGCCCGCCCGGGCATGCGTGCGCCAGTCGATGGCAATGCCGCGCCGGCGCGCGGCCTCGACCACGATGATGTTGGCGATCGAGCCGACGATGAAGAGATTGCCCGCGAGCGTGCTCACCAGCGCGAGCATCGGGCCCGACCAGGGCTCGGTGGCCGCGGGGAGGAGCAGCATCACCGCCGGCACGTTGGACACGATGTTCGAGAGCACGAAAGTCGCGCCGAAGAGCGTCCAGGGCTCGGCGGGCGCCAGGCCCGCGGCGGCGAGCGACTCCATGGCCAGAGCGGTCAGCCCCGTCTCGGCGAGCGCGTGGTTGACCACGAACAGGCCGATGAACAGGATCAGCAGCTCCCAGTCCACGAGGCCGAGCATCTTGTGCGAGTGGAGCTTGCGGCTCATGAGCAGCAGCCCCGCGCCGCCGAGCGCGAGCACCTCCCGGGGGATGTCGGTGAGCAGGAACGCGGCGACGAGCGCCGCGGCGACGCCGAGGCCCTTCGAGGTCTGCCAGCGGTCGTAGACGGCGTACTCGTGCCGGCGCTCCGGCGGGGGGTCCTCGAGCACCGTGAGCCAGCGCCCGCGCTGCTGCCACGCGATCACGCCCCAGGCCGCCGCGAGCGCGAGCGCGACCGGGACGATCGCCTCCAGGAAGTAGCCGCCGAAGTCGAGCTCGAGGACCTGGCCGATCAGCATGTTCTGCGGGTTGCCGATGAGCGTGGCCGCCGAGCCGATGTTCGCCGCGCACGCGAGGCCGACGAGGTAGGGCACGGGATCCAGCCGCCGCGCGAGGCAGGCGTCGGCCAGCACCGGCGCCATGGCGAGGCAGATGACGTCGTTGCTGAACACCGCGGAGAGCGCGGCGACCACGCCGATCACGAGCGCGAGGAGCGCGGGCGGCGAGACGCGCAGCTCGGCCATCTCGAGCGTGACGCGCGTGTAGAAGCCCCCGAGCCGCATCTGCGCCGAGATCACCATGAAGGAGAACAGGAGCAGCAGCGTCGGCAGGTGGATGGAGAGCGCCGCCTGCTCGGGCGTGAGCGCGCCGATCGCCACGAGCGCGATGGCGCCGAGCAGCGCCACGCCCGTGCGGTCGAGCTGCAGGAAGGGCAGCCCGCCCAGCACCATGCCGAGGTAGACGAGGCCGAAGATGACGAGGACGGCCGTCGCCACGGTCGCCTAGGCGAGCGACTTGGTGACGATCTCGGCGACGTCGCGCGAGAGACCCTCGGCGTCGCGGATGCGCTCGAGCGCCCGGCGCGCATGCGCCTGGCGCCCGGCGTCGAACTTCCTCCAGCGGTCGAAGCCGCGCGCCATGCGCGCGGCCACCTGCGGGTTGAGCGCGTTCAGCGCGATCACCTGGTCGGCGAGGAAGGCGTAGCCCGAGCCGTCGGCGGCGTGAAAGCGCACGTGGTTGGCCGAGAAGGCGCGGATAAGCGCGTACACCTTGTTCGGCACCTTGATATCGAACGCCGAGTGCTTCAGAAGCTCGATGACGCGCGCGAGCGTTCCCGGCAGGCGCGAGGACGCCTGCACCGCGAGCCACTTGTCCACCACCAGGGGCTCGGCCTGCCACCTGTCGTAGAAGGCCTGCAGCGCCGGCTCGCGCTCGGGGCAGTCGGCGTTGGCGAGACAGGCGAGCGCCGCCATCGCGTCGGTCATGTTGTCGGCGCGCCGGAACTGCGCGTCGGCGAGCGGCGTGAGGCCGAGCTCGACGAGGTAGCCGAGGCACAGGTTCTGCAGCGCGCGCCTGCCGATCGAGGCGGGGTCGGGCGAGTAGGGGCCGGCGGCCTCGAGCGCGCGGTAGCTCGCGGTGAGCTCGGGCTGCAGCGCCTTGGCGAGATTGCGGCGCAGGGCGTTCCGCGACTCGTGCAGTGCGTCAGGGTCGACGACCGGCATCTGTTCGGCGAGGAAGGCCTCCGACGGGAGCGCGAGCGCTTCCGCGACGAAGGCGTGATCCTCATCCGCGAGCAGCCTGAGGGCCGCCTCGAGGTAGGCCCTGGAGGGCTCGCCCCTCTTCCTCAGGATCGTGTCGGCGGCAAGGCGCTGACCCGCCTCCCAGCGGCTGAAGGGGTCGTCGTCGTGCGCCATCAGGTGCACGAGGTCGGCCTCGCTGTAGGGATAGTTGAGGATCACCGGCGCCGAGAAGCCGCGCAGCAGCGAGGGAACGGGCTTTTCGGGGACTTCGAACTCGAACGTCTCCTCGGCCCGCTTCACCGAGAGCACGCGCTCGTGCGGGCCGATTTTCACCGCGAGGGGGATGTGGAAGGGCGGCTGCATGGACTGCTTCACCGTGAGCGTGAAGCGCCCTCCCTCGTACTCGCCCGAGCAATCGAGCACCGGCGTGCCTGCGACGTCGTACCAGCGCCTGAACTGCGAGAGGTCGATGCCGGAGGCATCCTGCATCGCCTGCACGAAGTCGTCGCAGGTCACGGCCCGGCCGTCGTGGCGCTCGAAGTACAGGCGCATGCCGGCCTGGAACTTCTCCTCGCCCAGCAGCGTGTGCTGCATGCGCACCACCTCCGCGCCCTTCTCGTACACGGTCATCGTGTAGAAGTTGCGGATTTCCATGTAGGACTGCGGGCGCACCGGGTGGTTCATCGGCCCCGCGTCCTCGGGGAACTGGCCCGCGCGCAGCATCCTCACGCTCTGGATGCGCTCCACCGCGCGCGAGTAGAGGTCGGAGGTGTATTCCTGATCGCGAAAGACGGTGAGGCCTTCCTTGAGCGAGAGCTGGAACCAGTCGCGGCAGGTGACGCGATCGCCCGTCCAGTTGTGGAAGTACTCGTGCGCCACCACCGAGTCGATCGCCTGATAGTCGGCGTCGGTCGCCGTGTCGGGGCGCGCGAGCACGTAGCGCGTGTTGAAGATGTTGAGGCCCTTGTTCTCCATCGCGCCGGAGTTGAAGTCGCCGACCGCCACGATCTTGTACTGCTCGAGGTCGAGCTCGAGGCCGAAGCGCTCCTCGTCCCACTTCATGGCGCGCTTGAGGCAGTCCATCGCCCAGCCCGCCTGGTCGAGCTTGCCGGGCTCCACGTACACCGAAAGCTGCGCCTTCTTCCCGGAGCGCGTGACGAACTCGTCCTTCAGCTCTTCAAGGCTCGCGGCGACGAGCGCGAAGAGGTAGGAAGGCTTGAGGAAGGGGTCGTCGAATGTCGCCCAGTGGCGCGCGCCGTCCGCGCCGCCGTCGACGCGGTTGCCGTTGGAAAGCAGCACCGGGTACTTCGCCTTGTCGGCGCGCACCGTGACGAGGAAGCGCGCCATGTTGTCGGGTCGGTCGACGAACCAGGTGATGCGCCGGAAGCCTTCCGCCTCGCACTGCGTGACGAAGCCGTGCCGCGTCGCGTAGAGGCCCTCGAGCTTGGTGTTCTTCTGCGGCACGATGCGCGTGACGGTCTCGAGCGTGAAGGCGTCGGGCACGTCGTGGATCGTGAGCTTGTCGGCGCCGACGTCGTGGCGCGGGGTCTTGCCGTCCAGCGCCACCGACACCAGCTCGAGCTCGTCGCCGTCCAGCACCAGCGGGCCGTCGCCGCGATTGCGCTTCACCTGCAGCTTCGCCTTCACGAGCGCGTGGTCCTCGCCGATGTCCACGTCCAGCTCGACGTGCGGGATGAGGAAGGCGGGCGGGGTGTAATCCTTGAGGTGTATGGTCTTCGGGGTGGGCTCGCGCATGGTCGGGCGAGTTTAACCGAGCGCGTGCTAAGTTAAGGCATGCCGCAGGCGGCGCTGCGCGAGCTTCTGGGCATCGCGGGAATCGATGGCGAGGCGGAGATTCGCGGCGCGGACCCGGCGCTGAAAACCCCCTATCGCGTAGGGACCGCGGGAGCGGCGGCGCTCGCGGCGACCGGCGTTGCCGCGTCGCAGTTGTGGGCATTGCGCGGCGGCCGGCCCCAGCGGGTCGGCGTGGATCTGCGCGCCGCGGCGGCTTCGCTGAAGAGCGCGACTTACCTGCGCATAGACGGCAATCCGCCCAAGGCCATCTGGGACCCCTTCAGCCTTTTCTATCCGGTTCGCGACGGGCGCTGGGTGCGCTTCCACACAAACTATCCGCACCACCGGGCGGCGGCGCTCGGTGTGCTCGGGGTCGAGGAGGACGTCGAGGCGGCGAAGAAGGCCGCAGGCTCGTGGGACGGGCTCGAGCTGGAGGACGCTATCCACGCGGCGGGCGGTTGCGCGGCGCTGGTGCGCTCTGCCGATGAGTGGGCTGGGCATGCGCATGCGCATGCAGTGGCAGGGCAACCGCTGCTCGAGATCGAGCGCATCGGCGATGCGCCGCCCACGCCGTTGCCGAAGGCCGGCCGGCCGCTGTCGGGAATTCGGGTGCTGGACCTCACGCGCGTGCTCGCCGGGCCGACGGCGGCGAAGACGCTGGCCGAGCACGGCGCGGACGTCCTGAAGATCACCGCCGCCCACCTGCCGGATTCGGGTGACGTGGATTTCGATACGGGCATCGGAAAGCTCTCGGCACAGCTCGACCTGCGCGAGAAGTCCGACGTGGAGACGCTGCGCAGGCTTGTTTCCGAGGCGGACGTCTTTTCGCAGTCCTATCGTCCCGGCGCGCTCGCTGCGCGCGGGTTCACTCCGGAGGCGCTCGCGAAGTCGCGCCCGGGGATCGTCTACGTGTCCTTGTCCGCCTGGGGGCCTGCGGGTCCATGGAAGGACCGGCGCGGGTTCGACAGCATCGTGCAGTGCGTGAGCGGCATGGCGAGCACACAGGGCGGTTCAGGCGACCCGAAGCTGTTGCCGTGCTCCGCGATCGACTACGTGAGCGGCTACCTGATGGCCTTCGGCGCGATGGCCGCTCTGGCGCGGCGCGCGAAGGAGGGCGGCAGCTGGCGCGTGCGGGTTGCCCTCGCGCGCGTGGGGCAGTGGATCGTGGATCGGGGGATGGTGGATCCTGCCCGGGCGGTGGAGGCGCCAGGCGCGACGATGGAAACGCCTTCACCGGCGGGCGTCATTGCCCACCTGAAACCGGTCGTGGAAATGTCGGAGACGCCGCCCCGCTGGGAGCGGCCGCCGGTGCCGCTCGGCCACCATGCGGCGCAGTGGCCCTAGCGCTCGAGCGCGAGCAGCGCCTCGACGATGCCCTGTGCCGAGAGGCGGTGTGCCGCTTCCCGGCCATCCTCGATTCCCGGCAGGACGAACAGCGGATTGGTATTGATCTCCCACACCTGGATGCGCCCGTCGAGCAGCGAGTAGTCGATGCGTCCCCACTCGATGCGCGCCAGGCGGCTGACTTCGAGCAGGGGCGCCGCATGCGGGTTGCCGCGCAGATAGTCGAGCTCTTCGGCCAGGTGCTCGGGTTGGCGCAGGTCCGCGCCCTTCACCAGCCAGTTCCTGCTGAAGAAGAGGTGGCGCGGCACGATGCGCTCGCCGACCACGTAGGCGCCATACTTGCGGTAGAGACCGTCCGCGCCGGCCGTGTCGCAGAACTCCACCGCGAGCTGGCCCTCGGGGATGGGCGGCGCCATCGCATGCAGCTGCGGCGCCGCCGTGAGGAATCCGGCCTCGGGTCGCAGGAACACGGGCTGGCGCTCGGGCGCCTCGCCATTGCGCCAGGCGCGAAACGCATTGATGCCGCGCGCGTGCAGTGCGGACAGGAGCTCATAGCGCAGGAGCGAGCGTTGCGGGTCGTTCAGTACGCGCCCCCGCAGGCCGTCGCGAAGCGGCACGAGGCGTGCGCGTTCCCCGGGCGTGAGGCGGTCGAGGTCCGAGAAGATGTACGTCCCGCCTTGCGGGAGCGGATTGCCGGCGAACAGCCCGTCGTAGGGGGCGACGAGGACATGCCCGGCGAGCGCCTTGCCCCAGCCCTGGACGAACGTGGCGACGGTGTAGGCGTGCGGGCGGGTGACGAGGTAGTAGATCAAGCAGGCACGGGCGGCTCGGCGTCGCGTGCCCACACGACGCGGATCTCGCGGGTCTGCTCGCCGAAGCGCATCGAGCCGGTCAGGGTCAGGCGCGCGCCTTCGATCCGCGCGTGGCGCAGGTTGGAGACGCCGGCGAGCATCCGGTCGGAGCACATCTCGAGGTGGTGGGTGACGGAAGAGCCCGCCTCGTCCACGGTGTAGTCCCCGTAGTAGGCGAAGTAGCCCTCGCCCATGATGTGGACGGACACTTTCCCATCCGCGGAATAGTGCAGTACGCCGCGGGCGTCCGGCCCCATCGGGTGGTCGCCGCCTGTCGTATAGGACAGGAGGCGCCAACGGCCGATGAGGTCGGATCGGTTCAGGCGAGCGCCTTCGTGAGACCTACCGCCGGCGTTGCCCGCCGCCGGCGGAGAGCCGTGCGCCGGTTTCGCGCAGCTGCGCTTCCTGCTCGCGGGTCAGGCGCTCGCCATGCGGCACGCGCGAGCGCGAACCGCCCGGCCGCGCGTGCCGGTTCTGCGCCCCCTGCGGACGACGCTGCTGGCGCGAATGCCGGCCGGGACGCTGCGGCTCCGGCGCCCGCGCCGACGCGGTGCCCGGCTCGAAGCCCGGCACGACCCGGAGCTCCACCTTCCGGTTCATCAGCCGCTCGATCGCGGACAGCAGCGAACGCTCCTCGTGCGACACGAGCGACACGGCGGCGCCCTCGGCCCCCGCGCGGCCGGTGCGGCCGATGCGGTGCACGTAGTCTTCGGCCACGTGCGGCAGGTCGAAGTTGACGACGTGCGGCAGGGCGTCGATGTCGATGCCGCGCGCGGCGATGTCGGTCGCGACGAGCACGCGCAGCTCCTGGCTCTTGAAGCGCGCGAGCGCCCGCGTGCGCGCGTTCTGGCTCTTGTTGCCGTGGATGGCGTCGGCCTCGATGCCGTCGCGCTCGAGCTGCTGCGCGAGCCGGTTCGCGCCGTGCTTGGTGCGGGTGAAGACGAGCACCTGCTGCCAGTCGCCGGCCTTCACGAGATGCGAGAGCAGCTCGCGCTTGCGATCCTGCGCGACGGGGTGCGCGACCTGGTCCACGAGCTCGGCGGGCGTATTGCGCCGCGCGACTTCCACGGTCGCAGGGTCGTGCAGGAACGTGCTCGCGAGCGAGCGGATCTCCTCGGAGAACGTGGCGGAGTAGAGCAGGCTCTGCCGCTTCTGCGGCAGCAGCTTCATGATCCGGCGGATATCGTGGATGAAGCCCATGTCGAGCATGCGGTCGGCCTCGTCCAGGACGAGGATTTCCACGAACCTCAGATCGACGGTGCGCTGGTTCGCGTGATCGAGCAGCCGCCCGGGCGTGGCGACGAGGATGTCGACGCCGCGCTTCAACTCCGCGATCTGCGGATGGATGCCGACGCCGCCGTAGACGACGGTCGAGCGGATCTTCGTGTACTTGCCGTACGTGCGCACGCTTTCCTGCACCTGCGCGGCGAGCTCGCGCGTGGGCACCAGCACCAGCACGCGGATGTGCCGCTGCGGCGCGCCCAGGCGCTGCAGGATCGGCAGCGTGAAGCCGGCGGTCTTGCCGGTGCCCGTCTGCGCGGCGGCGAGCAGGTCGCGGCCGGCGAGCACCACGGGGATGGCCTGCGCCTGGATGGGGGTGGGCACGGTGTAGCCCTGCTCGGCGACGGCGCGGAGCAGCTCGGGCTTCAACCCGAGGGAATCGAAAGACGTAATGACACTCTCCTGAGATCGGCCTGTGAAGGCTTCGCCTTCGACCGGTTCAGGCAGATGCAGCTTAGGCTTGTTATTCGACGGCCCGGGATGGGCCGGTGCTAACGGACTGAGACGCTAACCGGATGCGCGCAACAGAAACCTGGCGCGCAGTATACACGAGTGGGCGGCGCAATCACGGGGTGCGTGCCCGGGCGCCGAAATGGTGGTATATACCCACGAATGATCCAGACGAAGTGCGCCTGCGTCCGCGCGAGGCGGGCGAGCCGCTCGCTCACCGCGCTCTACGACGAGGCGCTCGCTCCCGTGCGCCTGAAGATCACCCAGTTCTCGACCCTGCGCACCATCGGCCGCCTGCAGCCGGTGAACGTTTCCCGACTCGCCGAGGAGATGGCCCTGGACCGCTCGACGCTCGGGCGCAACCTGCTGCTGCTTCGCCGCCGCGGGCTCGTGCACTTCGCAGATGACGAGGACCTGCGCGCTTGGTCCATCCGGCTCGCGCCGAAGGCGCAGAAGCTGCTCGAGCAGGCGATCCCGCTCTGGGAGCGCGCGCAGGCGAAGGTGGAGCGCACGCTGGGCAAGGACGGCCTGACGGCGCTCTTCGCGCTGCTGGAGCGCATCGAGCAGGGGGCGTGATTTTTTTTGGCCCGATAAGGGTATATACACATAACCAGAAGGAGGAATGATGTTTGCGCTGACGTACCTGTCCATCGAGGTCCGCACCGTCTGCGTGCCGCTGCGCCGGCCGGTGGTGTCCAAGGTCGGCCGCTACGACGAGTGGCCGCTAATCCTCGTCGATGTGCGGACGAAGGAGGGCATCGTGGGACGCAGCTATCTGGCGCCTTACCTGCGAAACGCCGCGCGCTACGTCGTGCCGGCGATCCGCGATCTCGCTGCGGCGCGCGCGGGACGGCCGGTCCGGCCGCTCGACGACTTCCAGGAGGGGCGAAAGGCGCTCAACCTGCTCGGCTACGAGGGGATCGCGATGATCGCGGTCGCGGGACTGGACATGGCGGCGTGGGACGCGCTGGCCAAGGCGGCCGGAAAGCCGCTCGCGGCTCTGCTCGGCGGCAGCACCGGCGAGGTGCCGGCGTACAACAGCAACGGGCTGTGGCTGGGAACGGAGCTCGGCGCGATGGGGCAAGAGGCGGCGGAGCTGGTCGCCGAGGGCCAGTTCCAGGGCCTCAAGCTCCGTCTCGGCCGCGAGCGCGTGCAGGAGGACCTCGCCGCGATCGCGGCCGTGCGGGACGCGGTCGGCGAGGAGGTGAAGCTCATGGTCGACTTCAACCAGGGACTTAGCCTCGGCGAAGCCCTGCACCGCTGCCGCGCGCTCGACGACGAGGGCCTTTACTGGCTGGAGGAGCCCATCGCCTACGACAACCTCGAAGGCTGCGCGCAGCTCGCGCGGGAGCTGAGGACGCCCGTGCAACTGGGCGAGAACTTCTACGGGCCGCGCGACCTGTCCGTGGCACTGCAGGCGAAGGCCTGCGACTACGTCATGCCGGATCTCATGCGCATCGGCGGCGTGTCCGGCTGGCTGCGTGCTGCGCCGATCGCCTCGGCGCGCGGCGTTCCGGTTTCCACGCACCTCTATCCCGAGGTGTGCGCGCATCTGATGCGCGTCACGGAGACGGCGCACTGGCTCGAGTGGCAGGACTGGGCGAATCCGATCCTCTCCGAGCCGTTCGAGTTGAGCGAAAGCCGCCTTGTCGTTCCCCGGCGGCCCGGCTGCGGGATCGAATGGGACGAAAAGGCGGTGCGGCGCTTCGCCTACGACGCCTGACGCCGCCGCTCCGCGAGCGCGGCGGCCTCGTTCGCCGCCAGCGCGACGAGCACGATCGCCCCGCCGATCACCGTCGTGATCGCCGGCACCTCGCCCGCGCCGAGCCACGCCCAGATCGGCCCGAGCACCACCTCGAGCAGCGCGAGCAGCGCGATCTCGGGCGCGGTGAGCGTGCGGCTCGCGAGCACGAGCATCAGGCACGGCACGCCGAGCTGGAAGACGCCCAGCAGGCCGAGGAGCAGCACGTCGCGCGCGCTCGCCTGGAAGGGCAGCGCCCAGGGCAGCGTCACGAGGGCGGAGATGAGCGCGCCGAGCATCACCGCGGGCATGAGGTCGAGGTGCGCGGCGGTCTTGCGCAGCAGGATCACGTTCACCGACGCGGCGACCGGGATGGCGAGCGCGAGGAGCAGCCCGATGAGCCGCGCGGGCTCGTCGGCCGCGAGCCCGGCGCCGAACATCGCGCCCATGCCGAGGCTCGCGGCGACGATCGCGAGCCAGCTTCGACCCGGGATCGGCTCGCGCAGCACGAGCCAGGCGAGCACCGCGGTGAAGAAGGGGCCGAGGCTCTGCACGACGAGCACGCTCGCGGTGCTGGTGAAGTTGAGCGCCACGATGAAGCAGGTGAACATGATCGCCCACATCGCGCCCGAGGCGATGCCCGCGCCGCCCGCGCTGCGCATGGTCTCCCAGGGAGGCTTGCGCATTACGAAGCGCAGCGCGAGGAACACGAACACCGCGGCGAAGCTCGAGCGCCAGAAAGCCATCTCGAGCGGCGTGGCGGACTCCACGTGGCGCGTCACCACGCCCGCGAGGCTCCACAGCAGCGGCGCGACGATCATGAGCGCGAGCGCCACTGGACGCCGCGGAGGTGGAAGGGCTTTCACGCGGCCTTGCGCTCGCGCAGGAACTCGCCGAGGGCCTTCGCGGTGTGGCCCCTTGCCGCTCTCTCGGGCGGGCCCTGGTAGACCACCTTGCCGCCGGCGTCGCCGCCTTCGGGGCCGAGGTCTATCAGCCAGTCCGCTTCCGCGATGACGTCGAGGTTGTGCTCGATGAGGACGACGGTATTGCCGGCATCGACCAGGCGGTGCAGGACGCGGATGAGCTTCTCGACGTCGGCCATGTGGAGGCCGACGGTGGGTTCGTCGAGGACGTACAGGGTCTTGGCGCCTTTAAAGACAGTCTTCCCTTTTCCGCCATGGGCGGAAAAGGGGAGATTCTTTGAAACCCCGAATTCGCGCACCTTCGCCAGCTCCGTCACGAGCTTGATGCGCTGCGCCTCGCCACCCGACAACGTCGGGCTCTGCTGCCCCAGCGTCAGATATCCGAGCCCCACGTCCTGCAGCAGCCGCAGCGCGTGGTGGATCGACGCATGCGCCGAGAAGAACTCGACTGCCTCGTCCACGCTCATCGCCAGGACTTCGCCCACGCTCTTGCCGCGCAGGCGCGCGCCGAGGGTCTCGGTGTTGAAGCGCTGTCCGTTGCAGGCTTCGCAGGGGACTTTGACGTCGGGCAGGAAGCTCATTTCGATCCTCTTGATGCCCTGGCCCTCGCATTCCTCGCAGCGCCCGCCCTTGGTGTTGAAGGAGAAGCGGCTCGGGCCCCAGCCGCGGATGCGCGCCTCGCTCGTGTCGGCGAACAGGCGCCGGATGGCGTCCCAGAAGCCGACGTAGGTGGCGGGGCAGGAGCGCGGGGTCTTGCCGATCGGGGTCTGATCGACTTCGAGGACTCGCTCGACGAGCTTGTGGCCCTTGAGGGTCCTGCAGCCGATCGGGGCCTTCGCCTTGAGGCTCGCGTGCAGGACGTCGCGCGCCAGCGTGGACTTGCCCGAGCCGGAGACGCCGGTGACGGCAGTGAGGCGGCCGAGCGGCACGCGCACGTCGATGCGCTTCAGGTTGTGAAGCGATGCGCCGACGATCTCGAGGCCGGGCGAGTGCTTCGCCACGGTGCGGCGCGGCTGCAGCGGGTGGCGAAGCGGGTGGGCGAGGAAGCGGCCAGTGACGGATTCGGGCGCGCGCTCGAGTTCCTCGGCCGTGCCGGCGGCGATGACGCGGCCGCCTTGCTTGCCGGCGCCGGGACCGAGATCGATGACGTGATGCGCGCGACGAATGGTGTCCTCGTCGTGCTCCACGACGACGAGGGTGTTGCCCTTCGCCTCGAGCTTCGCCAGCACGTCGAGCAGGATGCGGTTGTCGCGGTGGTGCAGGCCGATGGTCGGCTCGTCGAGGATGTAGCACACGCCGCGCAGGTTGGAGCCGAGCTGCGCGGCGAGCCGGATGCGCTGCGCCTCGCCGCCCGAGAGCGTGGGCGCGGCGCGATCGAGCGCCAGATAGTCGAGGCCGACCTCCTTCAGGAACCCGAGGCGCGCCTTCAGCTCGGCGACCAGATCGCGCGCGATGCCGGCCTCGCGCCCGGCGAGCTTCAGCTTGCCGAACTGCGCCGCGAGCTGCGCGACCGGCAGCGCGCCGTAGTCGGCGATGTTGCGGCTGCGCCAGCGTACCGCGAGCGCCTCGGGGTTGAGGCGCTTGCCCTTACAGCTCGGGCAGGGCTCGTCCACCTCCAGCCACTCGAGCCAGGAGTCGAGCACGTGGTCTTCCTGCCCGGTGCGCGAGCGATCCGTATCCCAGTCCACGTCCTTCAACTGCAGCCCGGTCCCGACGCAGGTCGGGCACCAGCCGTGGCGCGAGTTGTACGAGAACAGGCGCGGATCGAGCTCCTGGAAGCTGCGGCCGCAGGAAGGGCAGGCGCGCTTGGTCGAGTAGACGTGCACGTGCTTGCCCGCCTGCACGTGCACCGCGCCCTTGCCGAACTCGAGCGCCTTCGCGAGCCGCTCGCGCAGCTCCCCTTCGGTCTTCGGCGTCGCCTTCGCGTAGCCCACCGGCAGCTCGATGGTGTGCTCCTTGAAGCGGTCGAGCCGCGGGAAGGGGGCGAGCGGCAGGAGCTTGCCGTCCACGCGCAGCTGCTTGTAGCCCTTCTGCGCGGCCCACTTGGCGAGGTCGGTGTACACGCCCTTGCGGTTGACGACGAGCGGCGCGAGCATCACCACGGTCTCGCCGCGATGCTCGCGCATGAGGCGCGCGACGATCGCGTCCTCGCTCTGCGGCTCGATCGGCACGTCGCACTCGGGGCAGTGCTGCGTGCCCAGCTTGACGAAGAGCAGCCTGAGGAAGTGGTGGATCTCGGTGAGCGTGCCGACCGTGCTCTTCCTGCCGCCGCGGCTGGTGCGCTGCTCGATCGCGACCGTGGGCGGGATGCCGAAGATCGCGTCCACGTCGGGCCGCGCGGCCACCTGCACGAACTGGCGCGCGTAGGCGTTCAGCGACTCGAGGTAGCGCCGCTGCCCCTCCGAGAAGAGGATGTCGAAGGCGAGCGTGCTCTTGCCCGACCCCGACACGCCCGTGACCACCGTGAAGCGATTGCGCGGGATCTCTACGTCGATCGACTTCAGGTTGTGCTCGCGCGCGTTGTGCACGCGGATATTGGGGACGGACCTCAATTTCGCGCTTTGCGCGAAATTGAGGTCCGTCCCCAGTTGCGCTTGCGAGTCATATTCGCGCAGCGCCCGTCCCGTGTGCGAGGCGGGGTGGCGCATGACGTCTTCGGGCACGCCGGCGCAGACGAGCTCGCCGCCCGCGTCGCCGCCCTCGGGGCCGAGGTCGACGATCCAGTCGGCCGCGCGGATGACGTCGAGGTTGTGCTCGATCACGACGAGCGAGTGGCCCGCGGCGAGCAGCTTGCGGAAGGCGCGCAGGAGTTTCGCGATGTCGTCGAAGTGCAGGCCGGTGGTGGGCTCGTCGAACAGAAACAGCTTGCCGCTATTGGGGACAGACCCCGTTTCCCTGTTGCTTCGGGAAACGGGGTCTGTCCCCAGATACCCCGCCAGCTTGAGCCGCTGCGCCTCTCCCCCCGACAGCGTCGGGACGGGCTGGCCGAGGCGCAGGTAGTCGAGGCCCACGTCGGCGAGCGGCTGCAGGCGCGAAACGACCGCGGGCTGGTCCTTGAAGAACGCGACCGCCTCGGACACGGTCATCTGGAGCACGTCGGCGATGCTGTTGCCGCCGAGCTGCACCTCCAGCACCTCGGGCCGGAAGCGCTTGCCGCTGCAATCCGCGCAGCGCAGGTACACGTCGGAAAGGAACTGCATCTCGACGTGCTCGAAGCCGTTGCCGCCGCAGGCGGGGCAGCGGCCATTGCCGGAGTTGAAGCTGAAGGTGCCCGGCGTGTACTTGCGCGCCTTCGACTCCGGCGCCTTCGCGAACAGGTCGCGGATGGCGTCGAACGCGCCGACGTAGCTCGCGGGATTGGAGCGCGTCGTCTTGCCGATCGGCGACTGGTCCACCATGACGACCTCGCCGACGCCTTGCGCGCCGCGCAGGCCGCGGTGCTTTCCGGGCGACTCGGTGGGCTTGCCCTGCGCCTTGAGGAGCGCGGGGTAGAGGATGTCCTGGATGAGCGTGGACTTGCCCGAGCCCGAGACGCCGGTCACGCATACGAGCCGCTCGAGCGGAATCGCGATGTCGACACCCTTCAGATTGTGCTCGGCCGCGCCCAGCACCTCGAGGAAGCGATCGGGATTGCGCGCCGTGCGCGGCGGCTCTGCGCGCTTGCGGCCCGCGAGGTAGTCCGCCGTCAGCGTGCGCGCCTCGCGCATCTGCGCCGCCGGGCCGTAGAACACCACCTCGCCGCCGCGCTCGCCGGGCCCCGGGCCCATGTCGAGGATGCGATCGGCGGCGAACATGATCTGCGGATCGTGCTCGACGACGACCAGCGAATTGCCCGCGTCGCGCAGCCGCTTCATCACGTCGATCACGCGCCCCATGTCGCGCGGGTGCAGGCCGATCGAAGGCTCGTCGAGAACGAAGAGCGTGTTGACGAGCGAGGTGCCGAGCGCGGTGGTCAGGTTGATCCTCTGCACCTCGCCGCCCGAGAGCGTGCGCGACTGGCGGTCGAGCGTGAGGTAGCCGAGCCCCACCTCGCCCAGGTAGGCGAGGCGCGTGCGGATCTCGCCGAGCAGGAGCTCCGTCGCCTCGTCCATGGGCGCGGGCAGCGCGAGCGCGTCGAAGAAGCCCCGCACCTCCGCGACCGGCATCAGCATCAGGTCGTGGATCGCCTTGCCGTCGATCTTCCAGAGCAGCGCGTCGGGCTTCAGGCGCGTCCCGCCGCAGGCCGTGCACTCCGTGTACGCGCGGTACTTGGAGAGCAGCACGCGGATGTGCATCTTGTAGGCCTTGGACTCCAGCCACTTGAAGAAGCGGCCGACGCCGTACCACAGGCCCGGCCAGGACTTCTTCCAGCTCACCCAGCCGTCGTCGCCCTCGAGCACCCAGCGGCGCTGCTCGGGTTTCATCTCGCGCCAGGGCGTATCCAGCGGGACGCCGCGCTTCTTCGCGTACTTGGCGAGGTCGTCCTGGCACTCCTTGAAGCTCGGCGTCTGCCAGGGGCGTATCGCGCCCTCGCGCAGCGTCTTCGACTCATCGGGGATGACGAGCCCGTAGTCCACCCCGATCACGCGCCCGAAGCCGCGGCAGGTCTCGCAGGCGCCGAGGGGCGAGTTGAAGGAGAACTGCGCGGGGGTGGGGTCGGCGTAGGTGAGGTCGCAGTCGGGGCAGTGGAGGGCAGTGGAAAACCGTATCGCCTCCGTTGCTTTTCCTATCGTCTGCCGACTTGGCCGGGTGATGCTTCCGGCCAAGTCGGCAGATGTATCAACGGCAAAACCCTCGCCGCCTTTCAATTGAGGTCCGTCCCCAATTGCATGCGCGGTCAATTTTCCCTGCCCGAACCGCAACGCCGCCTCGATGGCGTCCATCACGCGAGACTTCTCCGCGGTCGCCGGGTTCACGGTGTCCTGCACGACTTCGATGAGGGTCTTCGAGCGCGAGTGGAGCTTGGTGTAGCCCTGGCGCTGCAGGAGCTCCTGCACCTCCTTCTCGGTGAAGTTCTTCGGCACGGGCACCGGGAATGTGATCGTCACCTTCGCGGGCGGCAGCGCCGCGTAGATGGACTGCGGGGTGTCGCGGCGCACGGGTCTGCCGCAGCCGCGGCAATGCAGGCTCGCCGCGCGCGCGAAGAGCAGCTTCAGGTGGTCGTTCAGCTCGGTCATCGTGCCGACCGTCGAGCGCGAGGTGCGCACCGGATTGGTCTGGTCGATGGCGATGGCCGGCGGGATGCCCTCGATGGCGTCCACCTGGGGCTTGTCCATGCGCTCGAGGAACTGGCGCGCGTAGGGGCTGAAGGTCTCGACGTAACGGCGCTGGCCCTCGGCGTACAGGGTGTCGAAGACGAGCGAGGACTTGCCCGAGCCCGAGACGCCGGTGACGACGATCAGCTCGTTCGCCGGCAGGGCGAGGCTCAGGTTCTTCAGGTTGTTCTGGCGCGCGCCGCGAATGACGATCGCGTCGGCGGGAGGATGCTCGGGCTTCATCGGGACGGGACCCGCGATTCTAAGCGACCGGGAAGGGGTTTATAGTGCGCGCATGGACCTGCGTCGCTATCTGATCGCAGCCGCCCTGTCGTTGGCGCCGGCGCTCGCGCAGGCCGCACCGGTCGCGGTCATCGCGATCGAAGGCGCGATCGGGCCCGCGACCGCGGATTTCGTCAGCCGCGGCCTCGAGCGCGCGGCGAAGGAGGGCGCGCCGCTGGTGGTGCTGCGCCTGGATACGCCCGGCGGGCTGGACACCTCGATGCGCGACATCATTCGCGACATCCTCGCCTCGCCGGTGCCCGTGGCGGCCTGGGTCGGGCCCTCGGGCGCGCGCGCGGCGAGCGCGGGCACCTTCATCCTGTATGCCGCGCACATCGCGGCGATGGCACCCGCGACCAACCTCGGCGCGGCCTCGCCGGTGGCCATCGGCGCACCCTCGGGCGGCGACAAGCCGGATCCGTCGGGCAAGGACGGCAAGAAAGGCGCGCAGCCCGCGGGCGACACGATGATGCGCAAGGCGACCAACGACGCCGCCGCCTACATCCGCAGCCTCGCGGAGCTGCGCGGCCGCAACGCCGATTGGGCCGAGCGCGCCGTGCGCGAAGCGGTGAGCCTTTCGTCCGCCGAGGCGAGGAAGATCAAGGTGATCGACGTGGTCGCCGCAGACGTGCCGGCCCTGCTCGGGGCGATCGACGGGCGCACGGTCGAGGCGGGCGGCGAGAAGCGCAAGCTCGCCACCAAGGGCGCGCAGGCCGAGGAGATCGAGCGCGACTGGCGCACCAGCGTGCTCGCGGTGATCACCAATCCGAGCGTCGCCTACCTGATGATCCTCATCGGCATCTACGCGCTCATCTTCGAGTTCTCCAACCCCGGGCTCATCCTGCCCGGGGTGGTGGGCGCGATCTGCATTCTGGTGGCCATGTACGCGTTCCAGCTCCTGCCGGTGAACTACGCGGGGCTGGCGCTGCTCCTGCTCGGCGTCGCCTTCATGGCGGCCGAGCTATGGGTCGCCTCGAGCGGCGCGCTCGCCGTGGGCGGGCTGATCGCCTTCGTCATCGGCTCGATCATGCTGCTCGACACCGACGTGCCGCAATTCGAGATCCCCTACGCGCTGATCGCCGGCGTCACGGTGGGCACCGCGGCGTTCTTCTTCCTCGTCGTCGGCATGCTGGTGCGCACGCGCCGCCGCCCGGTGGTGAGCGGCCGCGAGTACCTGGTCGGCGCCGAAGGCGTAGCGCTCGAGGACATCGAGGGCGAGGGCTGGGCGCGGGTGCAGGGCGAGCGCTGGCGCGTGCGCGTGAACGCCCCGGTGCGCGCGGGCGAACATTTGCGCGTCACCGCTGTCCACGGGCTGACGCTCGACGCCGCGCGCGCGGGCACGAACCGCTAAGAGGAGGCAAGGCACATGCTGAACTTCGGGCTCGGATTCCTGGTACTGCTGATCGTCGTCGTCGTCGCCTCGATTCGCATCCTGCGCGAGTACGAGCGCGGCGTGGTGTTCCTGCTCGGGCGCTTCCAGCGCGTCATGGGCCCGGGCCTGATCATCGTCGTCCCCGGCATCCAGCAGATGGTGCGCGTGGACCTGCGCCTCATCGTGCTCGACGTGCCGAGCCAGGACGTGATCTCGCGCGACAACGTCTCGGTGAAGGTGAACGCGGTGGTCTACTTCCGCGTCGTGGACCCGCAGCTCGCCATCATCCAGGTGGCGAACTTCATGGAGGCCACGAGCCAGCTCGCGCAGACCACGCTGCGCTCGGTGCTCGGCAAGCACGAGCTCGACGAGATGCTCGCCGAGCGCGACAAGCTCAATTCCGACATCCAGGCGATCCTCGACCAGCAGACCGACGCCTGGGGCATCAAGGTGGCCAACGTGGAGATCAAGCACGTGGACCTGAACGAGTCCATGGTGCGCGCGATCGCGGCGCAGGCCGAGGCCGAGCGCGCGCGGCGCGCGAAGATCATCCACGCCGAGGGCGAGCTGCAGGCGTCCGAAAAGCTGCTCGAGGCCGCGAACATGCTCTCGCAGCGCGCCGAGGCGATGCAGCTGCGGTACCTGCAGACGCTCACGCAGATCGCCGGCGACAAGACCACGACCATCGTCTTCCCGCTGCCGATGGACGTCGTGGGCCCGATCATGGACGCGGCGAAGAAGCTGAAAGGAGACGGATGAGCAAGGCGGCACCGCGCCCCCTCGAGGGCATTCGCGTCCTGGAAATGGGACAGCTCCTCGCCGGCCCCTTCGCGGGCTGCGTGCTCGGCTACTTCGGCGCCGAGGTGATCAAGATCGAGCCGCCGGGCGGCGACCCGATCCGCGGCTGGCGCGTCGTGCGCGACGGCACGTCGCTGTGGTGGGCGAGCCTCGCGCGCAACAAGAAGTCGGTGACGCTCGACCTCGGCACGCCGCGCGGCCGCGAGATCGCGAAGGCGCTCGCCGCGAAGTCGGACGTCCTCATCGAGAACTTCCGTCCCGGGACGCTGGAGAAGTGGGGGATGGGGCCCGCCGAGCTCAAGAAGCTCAACCCCGAGCTCATCGTCGCGCGCGTCTCGGGCTACGGCCAGACGGGGCCGTACGCCTCGCAGCCGGGCTTCGCCTCGGTGTGCGAGGGCTTCGCGGGCTTTCGCCACGTGAACGGCTTTCCCGACCGCCCGCCCGTGCGCCCGAACCTCTCGATGGGCGACACGCTCGCCGGCCTGCACGCGGTGCTCGGCATCCTGCTTTCGCTCACCGCGCGCCTGCGCGGCAAGGCCGCCGCGGGCCAGGTGGTGGACGTCGCCATCTACGAGTCGGTGTTCAACCTGATGGAGTCGGTGGTGCCCGAGTACGACGGCGCGGGCGTGATCCGCGAGCCCTCCGGCTCCACGCTCACCGGCATCGTCCCTACGAACACGTACCTGTGCGCCGACGGCAAATACGTGATCATCGGCGGCAACGGCGACTCGATCTACCAGCGCCTCATGCGCGCCATCGGCCGGCCGGAGATGGCCGAGGATCCGCGCTTCGCCACCAATGCGAAGCGCGTGGAGAACGAAAAAGAGATCGACGAGGCGATCCTCGCCTGGACGAAGGCGCGCAGCTCGGCGGATGCGCTCGCGGCGCTGCGCGAGGCGGGCGTGCCGAATGGCCCGATCTACAGCGTCGCCGACATGATGGCGGACCCGCACTTCAACGCGCGCGGCATGTTCGAGCAAGTCGAGGTGGCGGGCAAGCCGCTCAAGATCCCCGCGATCCCCCCGATCCTCGGCGAAACGCCGGGTCGCACCGACGCGCCGGGGCCGGCGCTCGGCGCGCATACCGACGAGGTGCTCGAGTCGCTGCTCGGCCTGCAGGCCGAGGCGCGGGCGGAGCTGCGCGCGGCGGGCGCGATTTAGGTCAGTACTGGGTTCCCTTGCAGCCCTTCTGATCGGGGTGCTTCTTGCAGTCTTTCGGCGTCTGCTGCTGCGAGTCTGCGCCCGGCTGCGCGGCAAGAGCCGGGGCGCCCAGGCCTGCCGCGAGCAAGACTGCCGCGAGGACTGCACCTAGCTTGCTGTGAACATAGCGCATGCTGCCTCCTGGTCGGACGGCCATCATATGCCGCGGCCACCCGGGCGGCAACGGCTCGTCCGCGACCATCGCCCCAATGATTGTCATGGAACCATCCGCCTTCGCGCGGACGCGGAACCGAGCGCCAGCCCTGTCGTTTATCCTATCCGCATGAGACTCCTGCCGATCGTTCTCGCGTTTTTCGCCGCGCCGGCCCTCGCCCAGACCTTCCAGTCGGAAAAGCACGCCTTCCGCGTCGTCGAGCTGGTGCGCGGCCTCGAGCAGCCCTGGGCGCTCGCCTTCCTGCCCGACGGCCGCATGCTGGTGACCGAGAAGGTGGGCCGCCTGCGCATCGTGAAGGACGGCAAGCTCGACCCGCGCCCCGTCGAGGGGCTGCCCGCCGTCGAGGTGTACGGGCAGGGCGGGCTCATGGACGTCGCGCTGCATCCGCGCTTCGCGCAGAACGGGCTCGTGTTCCTGTCCTACGCCGAGCGCGGCGAGGGCGGCGTGGGCACCGCGGTGGCGCGCGGCCGGCTCGCCGGCCACCGGCTGGAGGACGTTCAGGTGATCTTCCGCCAGCAGCCGAAGGGCAGCACCGGCCGGCATTTCGGCTCGCGGCTCGTCTTCGACCGCGAGGGCCACCTCTACGTCACGCTCGGCGACCGCGGCGAGATGGAGCGCGCGCAGAAGCCCGACGACCACGCCGGTTCGGTGATCCGCATCCACGACGACGGCGGCGTGCCCGGGGACAACCCGTTCGTCGGCAAGCCGGGCTGGCGCTGGGAGAAATACACGCTCGGCAACCGCAACCAGCAGGGCGCGGCGCTGCATCCGCAGAGCGGCGAGCTCTGGACGCACGAGCACGGCCCGCAGGGCGGCGACGAGGTGAACGTGATCAAGCCGGGCGCGAACTACGGCTGGCCGGTGATCACCTACGGCGTCAACTACGGCATCGGCACCAAGATCGGCGAGGGCACGGCCAAGGCCGGCATGGAGCAGCCGCTGCACAAGTGGGTGCCTTCGATCGCCCCCTCGGGCATGGCGTTCTACACCGGCGACAAGTTCCCGCGCTGGAAGGGCAGCCTCTTCGTCGGCGCGCTGCGCGCGGAGCTTCTGGTCCGCCTCGAGCTGGATGGCGAGAAGGTGGTGCGCGAAGAGCGCCTGCTGCGCCGCGAGCTCGGGCGCATCCGCGACGTGCGCCAGGGGCCCGATGGCTACCTCTACCTGCTCACCGACGAGTCGCGCGCGGTACTCGCAAGGCTCGAGCCGGCGTCGTGACGTTACATCTGGTTACGAGTGGACATCGGCGCCTTACGCGCGCGCGGCACACTGGGGCTGCGTTTCCCACTTACCCTGATGCGAAAGGAAAGACCATGACGCAAGCCACCCCCCAGTCCTCGCGCCGTCGATTCTTCAAGCTCGCCGGCCTGTCCACCGCCGCCGCCGGCCTCGGCACGCTCGCCTTCGGGGCGCTCGCGCACGGACGCCGCCACGGGCGCGGGCCCATGGACCCGGCCGCGATGGAGGAGCGCCTCGATCGCATGCTCGAGCACGTGTACGTCGAGATCGACGCCACCGACACGCAAAAGCAGAAGCTCGAGCCGATCGTGAAGCAGGCGGCGAAGGAGCTGCAGCCGCTGCGCGCGAAGGTGCGCGAGGCGCGGCGCGAGGGCATGAAGCTCTTCTCCGCCGACACCATCGACCGCGCGGCGATCGAGCGCTTGCGCGCCGAGCAGATCGCGGCGGCCGACGGCGCCTCGAAGCGCTTCACGCAGGCGCTCGCCGACGTCGCCGAGGTGCTCAGCCCCGAGCAGCGCCGGACGCTCGCGGCGCGCTTCGGCCGCCGCGGGCGCGGGCGCGGCGGGATGATGTTCGGCTAGATGAGCTTCCTGCCGTCGAAGTAGGCCTTGCGCCAGCGGGCGACCGTCACCTTCTCGAAGAGCCCCGCCTTCGTGAAGGGGTCGCCCGCGATGAAGGCCTCGGCCTCCTTGCGGTCGTCGGTGTCCACGATGAGGATGCCGCCGTGGCCGCCCGTGCCGTCGTCGCCGATGAGCGCCCCCGCGGCGAGCAGGCGGTGCATGTGGGCGTCCAGGTACTTCAGGTGCTCGGCCCGCGTCTTCGCGCGCAGGTCGCCGGCATCCTTGCGGTCGGTGGTGATGATCGCGTAGGGCATGGGGGTCTCCGGGAAAGGTCCGGCCGTAGTCTAAACTGCGCGCGTGCTGCGCCGCGTCCTTCTCGCCGGTCTCGCCCTCGCCGCCGCCGGGGCGCAGGCCGCGCATCCGCTCATCACCGAGGACACCGGCACCGTGGGCGCCGGGCGCTGGCAGCTCGAGCTCTTCGGCGAGGCGGGCGAGGCGCGCGTTACGCGCGCGAGGCTCGACCAGGAAGACGCGGTGCTGAGCTACGGGCTCTCGCGCAACCTCGACGTGCAAGCGGGTCTGCCCTGGCACCGCGAGCGCCACAGCGGCATGGGCGACGCGACGCTGGATCTCAAGTGGCGCTTGCTCGAGCGCGGCGCGTGGAGCCTCGCGCTCAAGCCCGGTATCACGCTGCCGACCGGGGACGAGCGTGAAGGCCTCGGGGCGGGCAAGGCCGGGTGGGGCTCGCAGTTCGTCACCTCGTACGCGCATGGCCCGGCGACCTTCCACGTGCACCTCGGCTACCGTCGGCACCGCAACACGATCGGCGAGCGCGAGTCGCTGCGGCACG
Organism: Burkholderiales bacterium; assembly: GCA_050246035.1. Lineage (GTDB taxonomy): Bacteria > Pseudomonadota > Gammaproteobacteria > Burkholderiales > SG8-39 > JAABQT01. Next base: position 49,937 of record JBFWWT010000003.1, on the reverse strand, counting down.
TCTCGGGCGCGGTCGAGCTGCGCGCGGGGACCGGGCCGCGCCTGGTCGTCGATTTCGCCCGCAATACGAATCCCGACCCGGCGCAGTCGCGCGCCGAGCGCTACCTCGTGTTCGGGGTCATCTGGCCGGTGACGCGCGACCTCGATCTCGACGCGGGCGTGAAATGGGGCAGCGGCAGCGCCGAGCTGCGCGAGGCGATCCTGCTCGGCCTCTCGACGCGCTGGTAGCGCGGCGCTAGCCGCGATCCACGATTCTCGCGATCACCGGCCAGTAGTCCTCGCCGAGGCCCGCCGTCTTCGCTTCCTCGAGCAGTCCGGCGAGGAGGTGCGCGCCGCGCAGGCGCACGCCCGTCTCGCGCCCGAGCTCGAGCGCGTAGCCGTTGTCCTTCGCCGCGTACTCGACCGAGAAGGCCCGCTCGGGGTACGCGCCCGGCAGCATGGCCTTCATGCCGTGGTTGCGCAGCGCGAAGCTGTCGGCCGAGCCCTTGGCGAGCGCGTCGAAGAGCAGCTCCGGATCCACGCCCGCGCGGCGCCCGAGTGCGAGCGCCTCGGCGAGCGCATTCACGGTCTGGAAGAGCACCATGTTGTTCAGGATCTTGACCACCTGGCCGGTGCCCACGCCGCCGCAGTGCGTGATGTCGGTGCCTACGCATGCGAGCAGCGGCCTGATGCGCTCGAACACTTCGGGGCTCGCGCCCACGGAGATCGCCAGCGTGCCCTTCCGGGCGGCCTCGCGCGTGCGCGCGATCGGCGCGTCGGCGTAGTCGGCGCCGCGCTCGGCGAAGCGCCCGGCGAGCCGCCTCGTGCGGCCGACGCCCGAGGTGCCGAGGTCCACGAGCGTGAGTCCCGCGCGCGCCGCCGGCAGCAGCGCGGTCTCGCACAGCGACTCGAGCTGCGCGCCCCCGGGCAGGCAGACGAAGACGATCGCGGCCGCGCGCGCGACCTCGTCGGCGGCGCCGGCGATCGCGACACCCTGCGCCTCAAGGCGCTCCAGCGGTTCGCGCCGCGGGTCCCAGGCGAGCACGCGCCGCGCGCTCTTCGCCGCGAGGTTGCGGCACATGGGCTCGCCCATCACGCCGGTGCCGATGAAGCCGAGGGTCTGCGCATCGCTCATGAGGTCCTCCGGGGGTGCAGTATAGAATCCGCCGCTTTGATGTCCGACGCCACGTTCTCCGCGAGCCAGTGGATCGGCCGGCCCCTGCGCCGCCTCGAGGACGCGCGCCTGCTCACCGGGCAGGGGCGCTACACCGACGACGCGGCCCCCGAGGGCGCGGCGCACGTCGCGTTCCTGCGCTCGCCGCACGCGCACGCGCGCATGGCGGCGGTCGACCTCGACGCGGCGCGGGCCGCGCCGGGCGTGATCGCGATCTTCACGGGCGCCGACGTCGTCGCCGACGGCCTGAAGCCGCTGCCCTTCGCGCAGCTACACAAGCGCCCCGACGGCTCGCCGGTGGTCTCTCCGCCGCGCCTGCCGATCACGGCGGACGAGGCGCGCTTCGCGGGCGACGCGGTGGCGATGGTGGTCGCGCACACCCGGTACCAGGCGCGCGACGCGGCCGACCTGATCGAAGTGGACTGGGAGCCGCTCGAGGCGATCGCCGATCTGACGGGCGCTGCGCGCGCGGGACAGGTTGCCGCGTACTACCACGCCGGCGACGCGGCGGCGCGCGAGGCGGCGTTCGCGTCGGCCGCGCGCGTCGTGCGCCTGCAGGTCGTCAACCAGCGCGTAATCGCCAATCCGCTCGAGCCGCGCGCGCTCGCGGCGCGCTACGACGCCGCGAGCGGCCGCTACACGCTGTGGTGCCCCACGCAGAACGTGCACACCGTGCGCACGCACCTCGCGACCGTGCTCGGCGTGAAAGAGGAGGCGCTGCGCATCCTGAGCACCGACGTCGGCGGCGGCTTCGGCACGCGCGGCTACGCCTATCCCGAGCACGCGGCGCTGCTCTGGGCGGCAAAAAGGCTGGGGCGCCCCTTGCGCTGGCTCGCCGACCGCTCGGAGAGCATCCTCGCCGAGGTGCACGGGCGCGACAACCTGACGGTGGCCGAGCTCGCGCTCGACGCGGAGCAGCGCTTCACGGCGCTGCGCATCCGCACGCTCGCCAACGTCGGCGCATACATCTCGAGCTTCGGCGCGGCGGTGCCGGCCATGTCGGGCGTGCGCGCGCCGACCGGCGTCTACGCCATCCCGGTGCTCGATCACGAGGTGAAGATGCTGTTCACCAACACGACGCCGGTGGACGCCTATCGCGGCGCGGGCCGCCCGGAGATGGGCTATCTCCTCGAGAGGCTCGTGGACCGGGCGGCGCGCGAGCTGGGCGTGGACGCAGTCGAGCTGCGCCTGAAGAACATCATTCCGCCGGCGCGCATGCCCTACGCCAACCCCGCGGGCTACACCTACGACTGCGGCGAATTCGCGAAGATGCTGCGCGGCGCGCTCGAGGCCGCGGACTGGAAGGGCTTCGCGGCGCGCAAGCGCGCGGCCGAGGCGCGCGGCCTGCGCTACGGACGCGGGCTTGCCTGCTACGTCGAGATCACCGGCAGCGCGCGGCTGAACGAGACCGTGCGCGTGATCGCTGCCGCCGACGGCACGCTGGAGGTGGACTGCGGCACGCAGTCGATCGGCCAGGGGTTGTGGACGTCCTACGCGCAGGTGGTGGCGCAAGGCCTCGGTATCGACCCGCAGATCATTCGCGTCGTGCAGGGCGACAGCGACCTCGTCGCCTCGGGCGGCGGCGCGGGCGGCTCGCGCGGCCTGCAGGTGGGCGGCAGCGCCGCGGCCGCGGGCGCGGCCGCGCTCATCGAGGCGGCGCGGCCGCTCGCCGCGCAGGTGCTGGAGGCGGCCGCCGCCGATCTCGAGTACGGCGAAGGGCGCTTTCGCATCGTGGGCACGGACCGCGGCATCGGCCTGTTCGAGCTGGCCGGCAGGCAGCCGGAAAGGCGCATCGTGTGCGAGCACACCGAGACGGTGAAAGGGCAGACCTGGCCGAACGGCTGCCAGATTGCCGAGGTCGAGGTCGATCCCGAGACGGGCGAAGTGAGCGTCGCGCGGCACACGGCCGTGGACGACATCGGGCGCGTGATCAACCCGCTCATCGCCGAAGCGCAGATCCACGGGGGCGTGGCGCAGGGGCTCGGCCAGGCGCTCTTCGAGCAGTCGGTCTACGACGAGACCGGGCAGCTGCTCACGGGCTCGTTCATGGACTACGCGATGCCGCACGCCGACCAGATGCCCGCGCATCTGGAGTGCCGCTTCGACCAGTCGGTGCCCACGGCGCAGAACCCCCTCGGCGCGAAGGGCGCGGGCGAGGCGGGCTGCCACGGCGCCACGCCCGCGATCGTCAACGCGGTGATCGACGCACTCGGCGGGAAAGCGCTCGATATGCCGCTCACGCCCGAGCGCGTGTGGCGCGCGCTGCGAGAGGAGAGCTGATTTGGCCCAGTACGTCTACACCATGCGGCGCGTGTCCAAGATCGTGCCGCCCAAGCGCGAGATCCTGAAGAGCATCTCGCTCAACTTCTTCCCGGGCGCGAAGATCGGCGTGCTGGGCCTGAACGGCTCCGGCAAGTCGAGCCTGCTGCGCATCATGGCGGGCGAGGACCAGAACTACGAGGGCGAAGTGGTGCGCATGCCCAACCTCAAGGTGGGCTTCCTGCCGCAGGAGCCAGCCCTCGACCCGAAGAAGACGGTGCGCGAGGTGGTCGAGGAGAGCCAGGGCGAGCTCGCGGCGGCGAAGAAGCGCCTCGACGAGGTGTACGCCGCCTACGCCGAGGAGGGCGCCGATTTCGACGCACTCGCCGCCGAGCAGGCGAAGCTCGAGGCCCTCGTCAACGCGGGCGGCGGCGGGCAGGAGCTCGAGATCGCGGCGGATGCGCTACGCCTGCCGCCCTGGGAGCAGAAGATGGAGGTGCTCTCGGGCGGCGAGCAGCGGCGCGTGGCGCTGTGCCGGCTGCTGCTTTCCAAGCCCGACCTGCTGCTGCTCGACGAGCCGACCAACCACCTGGACGCCGAGAGCGTGGAGTGGCTCGAGCAGTTCCTGCAGCGCTTTCCCGGCACCGTGGTGGCGGTGACGCACGACCGCTACTTCCTCGACAACGCGGCGGGCTGGATCCTCGAGCTCGACCGCGGGCGGGGTATTCCGTGGGAGGGGAACTACTCGTCGTGGCTCGAGCAGAAGGAAAAGCGCCTCGAGGTCGAGGCCGCGCAGGAGGCGGCGCGGATCAAGAGCATGAAGGCCGAGCTCGAGTGGGTGCGCCAGAACCCCAAGGGCCGGCAGGCGAAGTCGAAGGCGCGCCTCGCGCGCTTCGAGGAGCTCTCGCAGTACGAGCACCAGCAGCGGAACGAGACCCAGGAGATCTTCATCCCGGTCGCCGAGCGGCTCGGCAACGAGGTGATCGAGTTCAAGGGCGTCTCCAAGGGCTACGGCGACCGGCTGCTCCTGGACAAGCTCTCCTTCAAGGTGCCGCCCGGCGCGATCGTAGGGATCATCGGGCCGAACGGCGCGGGCAAGTCGACGATCTTCCGCATGATCACCGGCAAGGAAAAGCCCGACGCGGGCAAGGTGCTGATCGGCAAGACGGTGAAGCTCGCGCACGTCGACCAGTCGCGCGACGCGCTGCAGGCCGACAAGACCGTGTTCGAGGACATCTCGGGCGGGCAGGACGACATCGTCGTGGGCAAGTTCAGCATGCCCGCGCGCTCGTACCTCGCGCGCTTCAACTTCCGCGGCGCTGACCAGCAGAAGCTCGTCGGCCAACTCTCGGGCGGCGAGCGCGGGCGGCTGCACATCGCCAAGATGCTCGTGTCGGGCGGCAACGTGCTGCTGCTCGACGAGCCTTCCAACGACCTCGACGTGGAGACGCTGCGCGCGCTGGAGGAAGCGCTGCTCGAGTTCGCGGGGAGCGTGCTCGTCATCTCGCACGACCGCTGGTTCCTCGACCGCATCGCCACCCACATCCTCGCCTGCGAGGGCGACTCGCAGTGGACCTTCTTCGACGGCAACTACCAGGAATACGAGGCCGACAAGAGGAAGCGCCTCGGCGAGGAGGCGGCGCGGCCGCACCGCATCCGCTTCAAGCCGCTGAAGAAATGACGTGAGCGCGGGCCGCTTCCCCGGGCTGCCCGCGAGCCTGCCGAGGCGCGGCAATGCGTTCTCCAAGGCATTTGCGCGCGCGCTCCTGGCGCTCTTCGGCTGGCGCGTGACGGGCGAGCTTCCCGACCGGCCGAAGCTGGTGGCCGTCGTCGCGCCGCACTCGAGCAACTGGGACTTCGTGGTCGGCATCCTCGTGGTGTTCGCTCTCGGCCTGCGCGTGCGCTATCTCGGCAAGCACACGCTCTTTCGCCCGCCGCTGGGCTGGCTGATGCGCTGGCTGGGCGGCACGCCCGTGGTGCGCGAGTCGCCGCAGGGCGCGGTGCAGGACGCCGCGGAGATGATCGCGCGCGAGGACAAGGTGCTCCTCGGTATCGCCCCCGAGGGCACGCGCACGCCCGGCAAGCCCTGGCGCAGCGGGTTCTACAACATCGCGGTGGCGGCACAGGTGCCGATCCTGCCGGCGGCCTTCGACTACCCGGGGAAGGCGCTGCGCCTGTTTCCGCTGTTCGAGCCGACCGGGGACTACCAGGCCGACCTCGCGCGGCTGCAGGCGCACTACGCGGGCATTCGGCGGCGCGACACGCGCGCGTAGATGCCGAAGGCGAGCACCGCCGCCGTGATGCACAGGATGGCGAGCGACACCGGCCGCTCGACGAAGATGGCGAAGGAGCCGTCCGAGATGGTGAGCGACTGGCGCAGCGCCTGCTCCGCCAGGGGTCCCAGCACCAGCGCCAGCACCAGCGCCGCGGGCGAGAAGCCCGCAAGGCGCATGAAGAAACCCGCCACGCCCGCGCCGAGCATGAACCAGGTCTCGATCAGGCTGCCGCTCACGCTGTAGGTGCCGATCGTGCAGATCACGACTACCGACGGCGCGAGCAGCCGGTAGGGCAGGCGGATCATCTGCACGAACAGCGGGATGGCGAAGATGTTGAGCGCGAGGAGCGCGACGTTGCCGAGGTACATGCTGGCGATCAGCCCCCAGGCGAAATCGGGCTTCGTCGCCATGAGCAGCGGCCCCGGCGTGAGACCCCAGAGCACGAAGGCGGCGAGCAGCACGGCGGTGGCGGCGGAGCCGGGGATGCCGAGCGTGAGCAGCGGCACCATCGCGCCCGAGGAGGCGGCGTTGTTCGCCGCTTCCGGCCCCACGAGTCCCGCCATCGCGCCCTTGCCGAACTTCTCCGGCGTGCGCGAGACCGACTTCTCGATCGAATAGGACATGAGCGAGGCGACGGTCGCGCCCGCGCCGGGCAGCACGCCGACCACGAAGCCGAGAAGCGAGCCGCGCGCGAGCGCGCCACGCGACTCCGCGTAGTCGCGCCGCCCCGGCCAGAAGCGCTTCTCGCCCTGCAGGCGCACGATGCCGCCGCTGCCCGTCACGTGCAGGCCGCTCCAGAAGGCGTAGTACAGCTCGCCCAGGCCGAACAGTCCGATGGCGATCGGAATGAAGTCGATGCCGCCGATCAGCTCGGCCGAGCCGAAGGTGTAGCGGCTGTTCCCGGTCTCCAGATCCACGCCGACCGTGCCGAGCGCGAACCCGACGAGCGCCGAGATGAGCCCCAGGCGCCACTCGCCGCCGAGCATGACGATCAGGGTGGACAGGCCCATGACGACGAGCAGGAAGAACTCCGGCGGACCGAAGCTGCGCGCGAGCTGCGCGAAGGGAGGCGCGAGCAGCGTGATGAGGACCACGCCGAGCGTGCCGCCGGCGAAGGAGGCCACCGCCTGCATGACGAGCGCCGGGCCCGCGCGCCCCTGCTGCGCGAGCGGATAGCCGTCGAACGTGCTCGCCACCGACGAGGACTCGCCTGGCGTATTGAGCAGGATCGAGGTGATGGTGCCGCCGTACTGCGACCCGTAGTAGATGGCGGCGAGCATGATCACCGCGCCCGCGGGTTCCATGCCGAAGGTAACGGGCAGCAGCACCGCGAGGGCGGCCGCCGGCCCGAAGCCGGGGATGATGCCGACCACCATGCCCAGCATCACGCCCGCGAACAGGTACGCGAGGTTGAGCGGCGAGACCGCCACCGCGAAGCCGAGCCAGAGGTTGGCGAACAGGTCCATCAGAAGCCGAAGGGCCCGCGCGGCACCGCGGCGTTCAGCCAGACGCGGAACACGAGGTACAGCGCGAGCGGCAGGAGCGCCGCGAGCAGGACGTTCTGCAGCGTGCGCCGGCGATTGAGCAGCACGAGCGCCGCGGCGAGGTAGGCGACCATGGCGAGCAGCCCGCCGAGCGGCTCGAGCGCGGCGACGAAGAGGGCCGAGAGCAGCGCGAGCGCCGCGGTCACGCGCCAGTGGCGCGGGATGCGCTCACGCGAGCGCCGGCGCAGCTCGGCGGCGAGGCTCCACGCGCACAGCGCGACGAGCGCGACGCCGACGACGCGCGGGAAGAATCCCGGGCCCAGCCGTCCGGCCGACGACAGCCAGGCCAGCTCGGCGAACGCGATCCAGGCGTAGCCGCCGGCGGCGACGAGCACCGCGGCGAGAAAGCCGGCGCGCATCTACTTGATGGCGCCGGACTTCCTGAGGATGTCGGCGAAAGTGCCCTGGGTCGTCTGCAGGAAGCGGCGGAAATCCTCGCCGTACAGGACGTTCTCGGTGAGGATCTGCTTCTCGATGTAGGCCTTCCACTCCGGCGTCGCGACCACCTTCTTCATGGTCTCGATCCACCACTGCTGAGCTTCCTTCGGCACGTCCGGCGGCAGCACGAGCCCGCGCGGCAGCGAGATGCCGATGTCGTATCCCAGCGCGGCGAAGGTCGGCACGTTGCCGAGCGCTTTGGGGGTGGACTTGCCGCTGTAGGCCAGCGCGCGCATGTCGCCCGATTGCAGCAGACCGAGCACCTCGCCCGGATTGGACATGGCCGCATCGAGCGCGCCCGAGAGCAGGGCGGTGATCAGCTCGCCCTGCTTGTTGAAGGAGACGTACTTGAAGGTGAATCCCGCCTTCTCCGAGACGAGCTTCGGCACGATGAAGTCGATGTTGACCGCGCCGATGCCGCCGATGGCCGGGGGCTTCGCCTTCGCCCCCGCGATGAAGGCCTGCAGCGTCTTCGCCGGCGAATCCTTGTTGACCACGAGGAGCATGTCGTCCGAGGCGAGCAGCGCCACCGGCGTGAAGCTCCCGGGCTGCCAGGGCGTGTTGGCCTGCAGCGGCGTGGTGATGAAGCTGCCGCTCGTGCTCGTGATGTGATACGGGTTGCCCTTCTGCGCGAAGACGAAGCCCCAGCCCTTGGCGCCGCTGCCGCCGGGCTTGTTGTCGGCGACGATGGCTTCGGGATAGAGCTTGTACTTCTCCAGTATCGAGATCAGCGTGCGCGACATGATGTCGTTGCCGCCGCCGGGCCCGAAGGCGATGGTCCAGTCCAGCCGCTTGGACGGGTAGCGGTCCTGCGCGGCCGCAGGCGCCGTGGCCAGGACGAGCACGGCGGCCGCCGCGAGCGCCCCGAGGCATTGCTTCACGAGCATGGTGAACGTCCTCCCTCTGAGATAGTCTCCCACATCCGCGAAACAAAAAGGGGGTACCGGAAGTGACCATGGCCGCAACAGACGCGGGGCAGGACCTGCTGTACGAGGTGCGCGACGGCATCGGAACCGTCACCTTCAACCGGCCGCAGGCCCGCAACGCGCTCACCTTCGCCATGTACGACCGGCTGGCCGAGATCTGCCAGGCCGCGGACAAGGACCGCTCGATCAAGGCCTTGCTTCTCACCGGGGCGGGCGAAAAGGCGTTCGCCGCCGGCACCGACATCTCGCAGTTCAAGGCCTTCGACAAGCCGCAGGACGCGCTGGACTACGAGTCCCGCATCGACCGGGTGCTGGGGGCACTCGAGCGCTGCCGGGTGCCGACCGTCGCCGCGATCCGCGGCGCGTGCACCGGCGGCGGGGCGGGGATCGCCGTCTGCTGCGACCTCCGGATCGCCTCGGGCACGCTAAAGATGGGCTTCCCGGTCGCGCGCACCCTGGGCAACTGCCTCTCGAGCGGCAACTACGCGCGCCTCGCGGCCCTCATCGGGCCGGCGCGCGTCAAGGACATGATCTTCCGCGCGCGCCTGGTCGAGGCCGAGGAGGCGCTCGCCATCGGGCTGGTGACCGAGGTGGTCGAGGACGCCCAGGTGCTGTCGCGCGCGCAGGAGGTGACCCGGCTGGTCGCAAGCCACGCGCCGCTCACGCTACAGGCGACCAAGGAGGCGCTGCTTCGCCTGCGGCCGTCGATCGCGCCCGGCGCGGGCGACGACCTGATCCTGATGTGCTACATGAGCAAGGACTTTCGCGAGGGGATGCAGGCCTTTCTCGACAAGCGCAAGCCCGCCTGGAAGGGCGAATGAGGTAGAGTGGCCGCCCATGGCCGCGGTCTTCAAGTACGCCCTGCCGGTTGAAGAGACGCACTGGTACGTTCCAGGCGGGTCCGAGGCCGCCTTCACCTGGCATTACGACACCCCGAGCGAGGAGCTGCTGCGCCTGTACGCCAAGGGCAAGCAGCAGCAGTGGGACGCGGACACGCGCATCGACTGGTCGATCGACGTGGATCCCGACGATCCCATGCAGATCGCCGAGGAGATGATGCCGCTGTACGGCACCGACCTCTACGCGCGGCTCTCGCCGCGCCAGAAGTCCGACCTGCGCTACCACAGCCAGGTGCACAACCTGTCGCAGTTCCTGCACGGCGAGCAGGGCGCGCTCGTGTGCGCGGCGCGCATCGTGCAGGACGTGCCGATGCTGGAATCGAAGTTCTACGCCGCGACGCAGGTGATGGACGAGGCGCGCCACGTCGAGGCTTACCGGCGCCTGCTGAAGGAGAAGTTCCGCTTCGTCTACCCGATCGCGCCGCCGCTCAGGCGCCTCATCGAGCAGGCGTTGACGGACGGGCGCTGGGACTTCACCTACCTCGGCATGCAGGTGCTGATCGAGGGCCTCGCGCTCGCCGCCTTCCAGCGGATCCGCGACTACGCGAAGAACGCGCTCTGCCAGGCGGTGAACGCCTACGTGATGCAGGACGAGGCGCGCCACGTCGCCTTCGGGCGACTCGCGCTGCGCGAGTACTACCCGCAGCTCACCGACGCCGAGCGGCGCGAGCGCGAGGAGTTCGTGATCGAGGGCTCGTACTTCCTGCGCGACCGCCTCAACTCGGAGGAGATGTGGGAGGCGATCGGCATCGATCCGAAGGATGCGATGGGCGCGCATTTCGCCTCCGAAGGCCAGGTGCGCTTCAGGAAGCGCCTGTTCAGCCGCATCGTGCCGACGGTGAAGGACATCGGGCTGTGGAGCGAAAAGGTGCAGCGCGCCTACGCCGACATGGGCGTCATCCACTACGGCGAGCGCAACGCCCAGGAGATGCTGGACAACGACGCGAAGGTGGCCGAGGAGTTCGACCGGCTGCTCGCCGCGCGGGCTAAGCCGACAGGCTGATCACCGCGATGCCGGCCGCGAGGAGCGCCATGCCGGCGAGCTCCAGGCGCGTCAGCCGCTCGCGGAAAAGCTTGCGCGACACCGCGTAGCTGAAGACGAGTTCAACGAGCCCGAGCGTGCGCACGTGCGCCGCCGGCTGCAGCGCGAAGGCGCTGAACCAGCCGGCCGAGGCCGCCGCGCCCATGAATCCCGCGAACATCGAGGGCCGCCAGAGGCGCAGCGTGGCGCCGACCACCGCGGGTGTCTTCCACAGCAGCCAGCCGCCCAGGACGAGGGTCTGGAGGAGCTGCGCCGCGGCGAGCGCCGTGGCGGCATTCATGAGGAACGAGCCGTCGAGCGCGAGCGCGGCGCCGCGGTAGCCGATGGCGGCGAAGGCGAAGCCCGCGCCCGAGGCGAGCCCGAGCAGCGCCGGGCGCGTGGTGAGACCCGAGGCGAGGGCGGCAAACGGGCGCTGCGGGTCCGCGGGCGAAAGGAGCAGCACGCCGAGCGTGCCGCAGGCCACCGCGACGATCGCGGGCAGCGTGAGGGGGTCGCCGAGGAAGGCCAGCCCGAACACCGCGATCTGCAGGAGCTCGGTCTTCGAGTAGGCGACGCCGAGGGCGAAGCTGCGCGCTTCCATCGCCGCGAGCAGGAAGGCCGTGGCGGCGATCTGCGCCACCGCGCCCAGCGTCACCCAGCCGAGGAAAGCCCAGCCGGGCGCGGGGAGCGGCTCAGCGCGCCATGCGTGGACGATCGCCAGCCACGCCAAAGCGAACGGCAGGCCGTACAGGAACCGGACGAGCGTCGCGCCCAGGGTCCCGAGCGAAGCGGTGAGGCTGCGCTGCGCGGTATTGCGCAGCGTCTGCGCGAACGCGGCCCACACGGTCAGCGCGATCCACAGGCCGGGCGGGGCGTCCATGCGCGCGATCATAGGGCAGGGTGCGCCCGGGGCGCGCGGCCGGCTGCGAACGTGCGGCCGGCGGCCGCGCGCGCTGCGGCGGGCTGGCACGGAAAGCGGGTGGCGGCATGGAGGTCGCGCGGCGCTCGGGATTGAGTGCGCCGCGCCGATGCGTCTTGTCGTGCCGCCAGCGGCCGACCTCGATCGGGCGATGCACGACCGCATGCTGGCGCACGACCGGCCGGCGCACATAGTGGTTGTGCACGTGCACCACTCTTACGTGGCGACGATGCCAGTCCACCCCGCCGAAGAAGAATCCGGGCGAGACGAAGACGCGCGTGCCCCACCAGACGCCGGGACGCACGGCGACGTAGCTGTGCCAGGGTGACCAGGCCACGGGCGGATGGGCGGGCCACCACCAGGTCCCGTACACCACCCACGGATCGTAGTAGGGGACGTACACGTAGCCGGGATCCGCGTACTCGACGGCGAGGGCCGCGCCGTCGTCCACCACGCGAAGGCGCTCGTCGGCGAGCAGGTGGCCGGCGGCGCGGGCCCTGCGCCGCAACTGCTGCACCGTATCCATCACGTCGGCTTCCTGCGCGAGGAAAGCCTCGCCGAGCTGCTGCGTCCACGCGAGCCTCTCGTCCATGCGCTGCAGGAGGTGCGGGAAGGCGAGCAGCGATTGCACGCTCGGGTCCCAGTCCTCGTCCTGCGCCGCCCGCACGGCCTCGTCGCCGGCGATGCCTGGATGCGCGCGCGACCAGCGCGCGGCTGCGACGACCTCGAGCGGATAGGTCGAGGCCATCAGCACCTGCGAGAGCAGCGCGTCGGGATAGAGCGCGACCGGAGCGAGGATCCGGTCCAGATCGGCCTGCGTGTAGCGCTCCTGGGCCAGCGCGGGTGCGCCGAGAAGCAGGGCGGTCAGCACGGCGAGCAGTCGTTTCATGGGCATCACCTCCGCCCACTTTGTACTGCCGGCCGCCGCCGGCATTCGCCTCATTTCTGAGGCGAATTGCAACAGGATGTTTCGGCTAGTCCGCGGCCTTGTCGAGGGCCGGCAGCGGGATCTCCGCGGAGAGGTCCTCGTGCGCGGGCCCCGCGGCGCGGTCGGCCGCGCCAGGCGGCTGGCTGCCCTTCTTCGGGCGGCCGGGACGATAGAAGACCTGGAAGGGCTTCACGGGCGGCACGGGCGGGGGATTCTCGAGGAAGCGGCAGTCGGACTCGGTGGGCATGCTCGCCATGGCGCCGATGCGCGTGCCCTTGAGGAAGACGGTGTAGCGCAGCATGTGCGCCGAGCCGGGAATGGGTTGCGCGATGATTTCGTACTTGCCGACCATGAAGCGCGTGCGCTCCTGGCGGCCCGGGATTTCTCTCAGCATGCGGGACCTCAGGAAAACCGGGGTCAGACCCCAAAAGCCACAACGAGAACCGTGGACGGACCCCGATTCTCAACGTCTACGCCGTCGGGAGCGGATCATGAGCCACCCGCCCAGCATGCCGCCGAGGTGCGCGAAGTGCGCCACGCCCGAGGCCGTGCCGGTGACGCCGAAATACAGCTCCAAAGCCCCGAACAATATCACGAACACGCGTGCCGGCAGCGGAATGGGCGGAAACAGCAGGATCACCGTGCGCCGCGGGAAATACACGCCGAAAGCGAGCAGCAGGCCGTATACGCCGCCCGAGGCACCCACGGTCGGATAGGGCGGGGCGCCCATCCATCCCGTCACCACGAGGTGGCTCAGGCCCGCGACCACCACGCTGACGAGGTAGTACTGCAGGTACCAGCGCGAGCCGAAGAGGCGCTCGACGTCGCGGCCGAAGGTATAGAGGGCCAGCATGTTGAAGCCGATGTGCAGCAGGCTGCCGTGCAGGAAGCTGTAGGTGACGAGCTGCCAGAGCTCGAAGCCCGGCGCGAGGCTCGGGCCGGACGCGGGCGGCCAGAGCGCGAAATGCCCGAACAGGGCCTCGCCGTAGACCCCCTGCAGGAGGAACACGAGCACGTTCGCCGCGAGCAGCGCCCCGGTCACCGGCGGCATCAGGGCTCCACCGGCGTGGGTTCGGGCAGCGTGACGCCGCGGCGCGCGAGCTCCGCGCGCACGCGGTCCGGATAATCGGTGATCAGACCGTCCACGCCGAGGTCGAGGAAGCGCGCGATGAATCCGGGATCGTTCACGGTCCAGGGCACGACCTTGAGGCCGAGCCGGCGCGCCTCGACGAGCGCGGCGGAGTCGAGCTCGTGGTAGCTCGGCGACCAGAGCTTGCCGCCCGCCTCGTGCACGGCGAGCGCCTGCGAGCCGGCCTCGCGCCGGCGCCCGGTCAGGTAGGCGGTGGCGATCTCCGGCGCTTCTTCCTCGACGACGCGCAGCGTGCGCCAGTCGAAGGACTGCAGGGTCGCGCGCCCGCCCATGCCCGCCTTGCGGATCTCGGCGACCACCGCGCGCGCGAAGGCCCGCGGCGGCAGCGTCTCCTCGGGCGCGGCGGGCGAGAGCTTGGTTTCGATGTTGAAGCGCACGGTCTCGTTGCCGGACTTGCGCACGAGCGCGAACAGGTCGGCCAGGCGCGGCACGCGCACGCCGTCGCGCCCTTCCTGGCCGGGGAACTGCGCGGCGTAGGCGCTGCCGGGCCGCAGGCGCCCGACGTCGTAGCGCTGCAGCGCCTGATAGTCGAGCTCGCGCAGCAGCGGCCCCGGCGCCTCGATCCAGCGTCCGTCCGCGTCGCGCGCCACGTCGGGGTTGAGCCGGCGATCATGATGGATGACCACGACGCCGTCGCGCGTCACGCCCACGTCGAGCTCGAGCGTGTCCACGCCGACGGCGAGCGCCGCGGCGAAACCGGGCAGCGTGTTCTCGGGCGCGAGGCCGCGTGCGCCGCGGTGCCCCTGCAGGTCAAAGGCCTGCGCGCTCAGCACGGGGGCCGCGGCGAGGGTCAGCAGGAGGCGCCAGCGCGGCGTGCGGGAAGGTCGGCACATGTGGTACGGTGGGCACGCCGGCATTGCGCGTACTGGGGGAATTATAGCGGCGTGCGCGAGCCGGTTTGGACCATGACCGCCAGCAGACCGCCTCTGAAGTTTTGCATGCACGGGCAGCACGCCAAGCCGCGCTCGCAGTTTCGCGCGCTGCCGGGGGGCGAGCGCCGCCGCGAGGTGTGCGCGGACTGCTACGCGAAGATCATGGCGGCGCGCAAGCGCCTGGCCGCGCGGCGGCGCTAGGGCGGGGGCGCCCGGTGCGCCGCATCGGATCGGTGGAGTCGCCCGCCGCGCTGCGCGCGGGCTGGATCGGCTGCATTGCGTTCACGGCCATCGGCGGCGGCGTGTTCTATGTATTCGCCTTCCAGGCGAGGGAATGGGTGCCGGCGCTCATCGCCCTCGTCTTCGTCGCCTTCGGCGCAGCGTGCCTGTGGAGCAGCGTGCAGCGCACGCTGGAGTATCGCCGCTTCGGCGCGCTCGAGCTCGAGCTCGGCGCGGAGACGCTCGAGCCGGGCGGCGTGCTGAAGGCGAGGCTCGATCTGCACGCGCACGACGTGCCGCGCGTGCGCGCGACGGTGGTCGCCTACGAATGGGTGAGCAGCCCCGGCGGCAAGGCGAGCCAGCGCCGCCAGGTGGAGCGCGTGCGGTCCGGGATGGTCTTTCCCGTGCACGCCGGCATCGCCGAGATCCGCATGCGCATGCCGGGCGCGCAGGCCGGGGGCGAGCTCGACTGGCGCCTCGAGGTGCACGCGGAGCTGCCCGGCGTGGATCTCAACCGTACGTTCGCACTGCGGGTGTCCGCCACCGCAACGCCGGCTCCGGCGCCGGCGCCCGCGCCGGAGCCCGAGCCGCCCGCCGCGACCTTCGAGCCCGAGGCCTCTCCGGTCGCCGCGCCGCTGCTCATCGCCGCCAATCTCGTGCCGCTCGCGGGCGTGCTGCTGTGGGGCTGGCGCATCGGCGACGTGGTCATCCTGTACTGGATCGAGAACCTGGTGGTCGGCGCGTTCAACGTGCTGCGCATCCTGTCGGCGGCGCCGGGCGGATCGGCCCTGTCAGGGCTGGCCGGCAAGGTGTTCCTCGCGGGATTCTTCACCGTGCACTACGGCATGTTCTGCTACGGGCACGGCGTGTTCCTCGCGATGATGTTCCCGGTGCACGGCCCCGATGGCGCGAAGCTCGGCATCGACGGCGTGGTGCTCGAAATGCTGCGCGAGCCCGGATTGCTCGCGGCCGTGGCGGCGCTCGTCGCGAGCCACGGCTATTCGTTCGTGCGCAACTACCTCGGTCGCGGCGAGTACCGCAACGTGGATCCCGGACGCCTGATGGGCAGGCCCTACGCGCGCATCGTGCTCGTGCACCTGTACGTGATCGTCGGCGGCATCGTCGTGCAGGCGCTCAAGTCGCCCGTCGCGCCGCTCGTGCTCTTCGTGGCGATGAAGACGGCGATCGACTACGGCATGCACGGCCGCGAGCGCAGGGTGCTCGCTACGCGGCGAGGGGCTCGATGAGCTCGGGGCCCTCGTTCCTCGCGTTGTTGACGCGCTTGCTCACCGGGTAGTGGATCAGCTCGCGCGCGAGCGCATGCTCGCGCGCGAACGCGGTCGCGTCCTTCAGCGCCGGGTCCAGCCAGCCCTCGAGCGCCTCGTCGCGCAGCACGACCGGCATGCGGTCGTGCACTCCGGCAGCGGGGCCCTCCGCCGCGCGCGTGAGCAGCGCGCAGGTGAGGCGCCCGCTCCAGGCCGACAGCAGCGCGGCGAAGCACGCCAGGCGCCCGTCGGCGCGACGCAGGTAGTACGGCTGCTTGCCGCCGGCGAGGGCTCGCCACTCGTACCAGCCCTCTGCCGGCATCAGGCAGCGCGCGCGGCGCATCGGCTCGCGCCACATCGGCTTCCCGGCAGCCTCTTCGAGCCGCGCATTGATGCTGTGGGTGGGCAGCTTGTCCTGCTTCCACCAGTGCGGGACGAGCCCCCAGCGCGCCGCGTCGAGCGCGAGCCCGCCGTCCTCGAGCAGGAGGATGGGAACGTCCGTGGTCGGCTGGACGTTGAAGCGGCGCGGGAAATCCAGGCCGCTCGAGCGGCGGATCTGCCAGGCGCGCTCGATGGCCGCCTGGTCGGGACTGACGTAGCGGCCGCACATGGCGGCCGTGGGTCTCAGAAGTTGAACTGCAGGCTCACGCCGAACGTGTCGTAGGAGTCCTCGTACTCGATGAATCCCGCCGCGTGGTGGACGCTGCCGAAATGCTCGTAGTCCAGGCGCACCAGGACATCCTGCGTGAGCTTGCTGCCGAAGCCCACGCCCAGGAGCCCCGACATGCCGCGCTTGCGATTCGAGGTCGTGGTGCAGGCGGTGGGGCAATCCAGGTCGTGCTGCGTGAACGCCAGCCCCAGCTTGGCGTGGAACGTGAAGCCCGCGGAGATGTCGGTCGCGTAGACGCCCGACACCGCGATCGCCATGGTCTTGGATTCAGCGATCTTGGCGCCAAGTAGCTCCACGTCGTACTTGCCGAGGCTGTAAGCGCCGATCTCCATGCCGAAGTTCGACCACATCTTGCCGCCGTAGAGCTTGAACCCGGCCGATGTATCTTCTTCCACCAAAGGCACTCCAGGCTCGGGCGGGAACGCGCCCTTCGTCCAGACGGAACTGACGCCCGCGCCGAAGTACGCCTGCCCGGGCTGCTGCGCCTGGGCCTGCGACGCGAGAAGCGCGCCGGCGAGCAGCGCGCACAGCATGCCGAACCTTTTCATGGTCGCTCCCCTCTTGTCTGCCTGCGGCAGCGGATGCCGCGCATTATGCCCAAACGGCCCGAAACGCGCTGCGACCTCGCGGGAACCCGCGGCGCGGGATGCCTGTCGAACCGGGATCACGAATTCCTCGCTGGAGCCGGTCATGCTCACGAAACGTCTGGCGGCCGCCCTGGCCGCAGCGACGGCGCTCACCCTGGGCGCGCTCGCCACCCTCCCCGCGACGGCGCCGGCCGTCGCGCAATCCGCCGCCGCGGCGTCGGGGCTGCCCGATATCGCCTCGATCGTGCAGCGCTTCGGCCCCGCGGTGGTCAACATCACGACCTCCGGCACGCGCACGGCCGCGGGCGGCCAGGTGCCCCTGCCGGACTTCTTCCGCGGGCTGCCGTTCCCCTTCGCCGTGCCGCAGCCCGACCAGCCGGTGCCCGTGCAGGGCCAGGGCTCGGGCTTCATCATCGGCGGAGACGGCATCGTGCTCACCAACGCGCACGTGGTGCGCGATGCCGACGAGATCACGGTCAAGCTGACCGACCGGCGCGAGTTCCGCGCCAAGCTGCTCGGCGCCGATCCCGCGACCGACGTCGCCGTGCTGCGCATCGAGGCACAGAACCTGCCCACCGTGCGGCTTGGCGACCCCTCGCGGTTGCGCGTGGGCGACTGGGTCGTGGCGATCGGCTCGCCGTTCGGCTTCGAGAACAGCGTCACCGCGGGCATCGTCTCGGCGAAGGGCCGCTCGCTGCCCGGCGACATCTACGTCCCGTTCATCCAGACCGACGTCGCCGTCAACCCGGGCAACTCGGGCGGGCCGCTGTTCAGCCTCGCCGGCGAGGTCGTCGGCATCAACTCCCAGATCTACAGCCGCTCGGGCGGCTACCAGGGGCTGTCGTTCGCCATTCCCATCGATACGGTGCTGCGCGTGAAGGACCAGATCGTGGCGACGGGGCGCGTGGCGCATGCCCGGCTTGGCGTGAACGTGCAGACGATGAACCAGGCGCTCGCCGAGTCCTTCGGCCTGGAGCGGCCGCAGGGCGCGCTGGTTGCGGCGGTGACGCCCGGCAGCCCGGCGGACAAGGCGGGCCTCGAGCCCGGCGACATCGTGCGCCGCTTCGACGGCAAGCCGGTCGACGACTCGGGCTCGCTCGCCGCCATGGTGGGCGAATCGAACCCGGGCGCGCGCGTCAGGCTGGACATTCTGCGCCAGGGCAAGCCCCGCGAGCTCGTTGCCACGCTGGGCAGCAGCGCCGACGACCAGGCGCAACGCGCCCAGGCGGACGAGACGGCGGGCCAGGGAAAGCTGGGGCTCGCCGTGCGGCCGCTCTCGCCGCAGGAGCGCGAGGCCGTGGGCATTTCCGGCGGACTCGTGGTCGAGGGCGTGAACGGCGCCGCGGCGCGGGCCGGCATTCAGCCCGGCGACATCGTGCTGCAGGCGGGCGGCAAGCCCGTGAAGGACGTCGAGGACCTGCGCGCGGCGACGCGCTCGGGCAAGACCGTGGCGCTGCTGCTGCAGCGAGGCGAGCGGCGCCTTTTCGTGCCGGTGCCGACGAGCTGAGCGCATGAGGCTCGCGGCCGTCGCGCTGGCGATCCTCCTGGCGGCTTGCGTCCCGTCGCTGCATCCGTTCTACCTCGAGAAGGACGTTTACTTCGATGCGCAGGTCCTCGGCGAATGGGCGCCGGGAGACGGCCAATCGCGCTGGACCTTCTCCGCGCACGAGCCCGGCGCGTACCGGCTGGTGCACGCCGACGACAAGGGGCGCGAGGGGCGGTTCAGGGCACGGCTCTTCCGGATGCAAGGCGAGCGCTTCCTCGACCTCTATCCCGAGGAGCCGGCGGGTGAGTCGAACGCCTATCACCGCGCGCACCTGGTAAAGGCGCATACGCTGCTGCACGTGGTCGAGCTCGGCCCGCGGCTGCGGCTCTCGGCGATGAATCCCGACTGGCTCCGCAAGCGGCTGGACGCGGAGCCGGGCCTGATCGCGCACGAGCGGCGCGGCGACCAGGTCGTGCTGACCGCGCCGACCGGCGCGCTGCAGGCCTTCGTGTTGCGGCTGCTCGGCGAGCCGGAGGCCTTCGGCAAGCCGGTCGAGCTCGCGCGCGCACGCTAGGCTTGCGGGCTGCTACGATCCGCGCATGGCCGGAGCCAAGAGCGGACTGAAGCGCGCCCCGGCGAAGCGCCGGGCGAAGAAGGCGAAAGCGGGCACGCGCGGGCTGGCGCCCGCCGAGTGCCGGCTGGACATGCTCTCCGGCGCGGCGGAGGAAGTGCGCGGACGGGTGATCGAGGCGGGCGGCGAGATCATCGGCGCGTACAGGGATCCGCTGGGCGGCGGGGCGCTGCTTTCCTGCGTGCTGCCGATCGACGCGGTCGAGCCGACGCCGTTCCAGCGCGATCTGTCGGATGCGCACCACCGCAAGCTCGCCGACGTCATCGACAAGACCGGCATCTTCCTCGACCCGATCATCTGCGTCACCGCGCCGGACAAGGGCTTCTGGACGCCGAACGGCATGCATCGCCTCATGGCCATGCGCCGGCTCGGCGCCAGGGCGGTGACGGCACTGGTGGTGCCGAAGCGCGAGGTCGCCTGGCAGATCCTCGCGCTCAATACCGAGAAGGCGCACAACCTCAAGGAGAAGTCGCTGGAGGTCATCCGCATCTACCGCGGGCTGATCGAGGAGGACGCCTCGCGCAAGGAGTCCGGTTTCGCCTTCTACCTGGAGGAGGCGTCCTTCGTCACGATGGGGCTGTGCTACGAGAAGAACGCGCGCTTTGCGGGCGGTGCGTACAACTCGTTCGTGCGGCGGCTGGAGAAATTCTCCGACGAGCCGCTGGCGAAGGCCCTCAAGTCGCACGAGAAGCACGCGCAGATGCTGCAGGAGCTCGACGAGCAGGTTGCCGAGGTGGTGAAGAAGCTCAAGGCGCGCGGGTTCGTGAGCCCCTACCTGCGCGCGTTCGTGGTGGCGCGCATCAACCCCTTGCGCTTCATGAGCGGCGAGCCGCCGGAGCTCGACGAGCTCCTGAAGACGATGACGCAGCGGGCGGCGAAGTTCAACGTCGAGCGCATCAAGCAGGAGGATCTCGCCTCGGCGGCGGGCGCGCCGGACGAGGACTAGGCCTTCCAGGAGTCGCGCAGCGTCACCGTGCGGTTGAAGCCTCCGCGGTCGGCGACGAAGTACCCGTGACGCTCGAACTGCACCGCCTGCGGCGGCGGGTCCTTCAGCCCCGGCTCGAGCTGCGCGCGGATGACGCGCACCGAGTCCCGGTTGAGGTGCTCGATGCCCTCCGGGTGCTCGGCCTGGAAAAGGCGATCGTAGAGCCGCACCTCGCAGGCATGCGCGTGCTTCGCGCTCACCCAGTGGATGTTCCCCTTCACCTTGTACCGGTCGGCGCCCGGCGTGCCCGAGCGTGAATCCTCGAAGTACTCGCAGCGCACGGTGTCGGACGCCTTGTCGTAGCCGAGGCACTTCACGACGTAGCCGTAGCGCAGCCGCACCGTGTTGCCCGGGTAGAGCCGGAAGTAGCCTTTCGGCGGCGTCTCCTGGTAATCCTCGCGCTCGATCCACAGCTCGCCCGAGAACGGAACCTGGCGCTTGCCCATCCCGGGCTTCTGCGGGTGGTTGGGCACCTCGACCAGCTCCTCCTTCCCGGCAGCGTAGTTCGTGATCACGAGCTTCACCGGATCGAGCACCGCCATGCGCCGCGGCGCCACCTCGTTCAGGTGCTCGCGCATGCAGTCCTCGAGCACGCCGAAGTCGATCACCTGGTTCGCCTTGGAGACGCCGATGCGCTCGGCGAAGCGCCGGAAGCCCTCCGGCGTGTAGCCGCGCCGGCGCGCGCCGGCGAGCGTCGGCAGGCGAGGATCGTCCCAGCCGTCTACGTGGCCCGCCTCGACCAGCTCGATCAGCTTGCGCTTGGAGAGCATGACGTGGGTCAGGTTGAGCCGCGCGAACTCGATCTGCTGGGGCAGCGGCAGCTTCACCAGCCCGCCCTCGGCGAGCTTGCCGAGCAGCCAGTCGTAGAACGGGCGCTGATCCTCGAACTCGAGGGTGCAGAGCGAATGCGTGACGCCCTCCACCGCGTCCTCGATGGGATGGGCGTACGTGTACATGGGGTAGAGGCACCAGCGGTTCCCCGTGCGGTGGTGCTCCGCGCGCCGGATGCGGTAGAGCACCGGGTCGCGCAGGTTGATGTTGGGCGAGGCCATGTCGATCTTCGCGCGCAGCACGTGCGCGCCGTCGGGGTGCTTGCCGGCCTTCATGTCCCGCAGCAGCGCGAGGTTCTCGTCCGGCGTCCGATCCCGGTAGGGGCTGTTCTTGCCCGGCTCGGTGAACGAGCCGCGGTTGTGCTGCATCTGCTCCGCGCTCTGGCTGTCCACGTACGCGAGGCCCTGGCGCACGAGGTGCTCGGCGCACTGGTACATGAAGTCGAAATAGTCGGAGGCGTAGAGCGCCTTGCCGTAGTCGTAGCCGAGCCAGCGCACCATTTCCTCGATGGACTCGACGTAGGCCTTTTCCTCCTTCTCCGGGTTGGTGTCGTCGAAGCGCAGGTTGCAGCGCCCGCCGTAGTGATTCGCCAGCTCGAAATTGAGCACGATGGACTTCGCGTGCCCGAAGTGCAGGTAGCCGTTCGGCTCGGGCGGAAAGCGCGTGACGAGGGCCTTGTGCTTGCCCGAGGCGAGGTCCGCCTCGATCGCCTGCCGGATGAAGTTGGAAGGGGAAGGGGGCTGGGGGTGGCTCACCAGCGCGATTCTACAAGCGCGGTAACATCGGCTTCGCCATGAAAGCCGTCGGCCACTACGAGTCCCTGCCCATCGACGACCCGAAGTCGCTCCTCGACGTCGAGGTCGATCCGCCGCAGCCGCAGGGCCGCGACCTGCTGGTCGAGGTGAAGGCGGTGTCGGTGAACCCCGTGGACACCAAGCGCCGCCGCGCGGGCCTGAAGCCCGGCGAGCTCAAGATCCTCGGCTATGACGCCGCAGGCGTGGTGAAGGCGGCCGGCCCCAAGGCCGAGCTCTTCAAGCCCGGCGACAAGGTGTACTACGCGGGCAGCAACCAGCGACCGGGCACGAACTGCGAGCTGCACCTGGTGGACGAGCGCATCGTCGGCCCCATGCCGGCGAAGCTTTCCTTCGCCGAAGCCGCCGCGCTGCCGCTCACGACCATCACGGCGTGGGAGGCGCTCTTCGATCGCCTGGGGATCTCGAAGACGGGCGGCCACGAGGGCCGGCGGCTGCTCGTCCTCGGCGGCGCGGGCGGGGTGGGCTCGATCGCCATCCAGCTGGCGAAGAAGCTCGCGCGCCTGGAAGTGATCGCGAGCGCCTCACGCGCGGAGTCCATCGCCTGGGTGCAGAAGCTCGGCGCCGAGGGCACCGTGGACCACACGCGGCCGCTGCGCGAGCAGCTGGGCGGCGAGGCCGACTACATCCTCGTCTGCAACGACACCGACGCCGTGTTCCCGCAGCTCGCGCAGCTGGTCGCGCCGCAGGGGCGCATCTGCTCGATCGTGCGCACGCTGCGGCCCGTGGACCTCGCGCCGCTGCAGGAAAAGAGCGCCGCCTTCGCCTGGGAGGGCATGTTCACGCGCTCGACCTTCCAGACGCCGGACATGCAGGCGCAGCACGAGCTGCTCGAGGCCGCCGCGCGCCACGTGGACGCCGGCACGCTGGTCACCACGTTCCGCGAGAGCCTGGGCCGGATCTGCGCCGAGCGCCTGCGCGAGGCGCACCGGCGCATCGAGCAGGGGCACACCGTCGGCAAGCTGGTGCTCGAGGGCTTCTAGCTCAGCCGAGCGCCAAGGGGCGCTCGGTGCGCAGCAGCGCGGCGAAGGCGAGGGGTTCCACCGGCGGGCTGAAGAAGTAGCCCTGCGCGAAGCGGCAGCCGTTTTCCCTCAGGAAGGCGATCTGCTCCGCGTTCTCCACCCCTTCCGCCGTGGTGTGCATGCCGAGGCTCGAGGCGAGCCCGATGGTCGCGCGCACGATGGCGGCGTCGTCGGCGTCGGTGGCGATGTCGTGCACGAACGAGCGGTCGATCTTGATGATGTCGATCGGAAAGTGCTTGAGGTACGCGAGCGAGGAATAGCCCGTGCCGAAGTCGTCCAGCGCCATGTGCGTGCCCATCGCGCGCAGCTGCTGCAGCACCGCCCCGCTCGCCAGCGGGTTATCCATCAGCAGGCTCTCGGTGATCTCGAGCATCAGCCAGCGGCTCTCCAGCGCCGCGGCCTCGAGCGCGCGGCGCACGGTGTCCGCCAGTCCGCCCTTGCGGAACTGCCGCGCCGAGAGGTTGACGGCGACGCGCAGCGGCCGCAGCCCCTCGGCCTGCCAGCGCGCGGCCTGCGCGCAGGCCTCGCGCAGCACCCACTCGCCGATCGGCACGATGAGGCCGGTCTGCTCGGCCACGCCCACGAAGCGCGCTGGCGAGACCAGCCCCTCCTCGGGGTGGCGCCAGCGCAGCAGCGCCTCGACGCTCGCGATCTCGCCCGTGTCCAGGCGCACCACCGGCTGGTAGTTCAGCATGAACTCGCCCCGCTCGAGCGCCTGGCGCAGCCGCCCCTCCAGCGTGAGGCGCTCGCTGGCCGCCGCGCTCATGGTGGGCGCGTAGAACTGGAAGCCGTCGCGCCCCTCGCTCTTCGCCTGGTACATCGCGGTGTCGGCATGGCGCAGCAGGTTCTCGGCGTCGTCGCCGTCGCGGGGGTAGAGCGCGATGCCGATGGACAGCGTGACGAACAGGTCCTGGCCGTTCGCCGCGATCGGCTCGGCGAAGGCGCGCATCAGCTTCTGCGCGATGGCTCGCACCTCGGCCTCGCCGTGGATGTCCTCGAGGATGACGGTGAACTCGTCGCCGCCCAGGCGCGCGATCGAGTCGCCCTCGCGCAGATTGTGGCGCAGCCGCGCCGCGGCCTCCTGCAGCACGCGGTCGCCGGCCTCGTGGCCGAGCGAGTCGTTGATCTCCTTGAAGCGGTCCAGGTCGAGGAACAGCAGCGCCACCGTCCGCTCGCTGCGGTGCGCGCGCGCGATCGCCTGCCCGAGGCGATCGTGGAACAGCGTCCGGTTCGCGAGGCCCGTGAGCGCGTCGTAGTGCGCCATGCGCGCGAGGGCCTGCTCGGCCTCGCGCTGCTGCGCCTGCATGCTCTGCAGGTGCGCGAGGCTGCGGCGCGTGGTCACGATCGCCCACGCGAGCACGATCACGGCGAGCGCGCCGCCCGCGCTCCAGATGAACGTGGACAGCCGGCGCGCGGTCGCGCCGAGCGACACGGCGTAGGTCTCGGCGAGCGGCGTGATCTCCGCATTCAGCTCCGCGGCGGCGCGCGCGAGCGCCTGCGCGCGCCAGGTGCGGGGCCCCGCCGTGCGCACCTCGGCGCGCAGCTCCTCGGCCAGCGCGTCGAGCCGCACGATGAGCGCGTCGGCGCGGGCCCAGGCGTCGACGGCGACGCGCACGCCCGGGTCCAGCCGGAACAGGCGGAAGGAGCGCACCATCGGGCCGACGTCGTCGTCGTGATTGCCCCCGGCGAGCAACCCCTGCCGCGCGCGCTCGGCGTCGAACGGGACCGCGGTGAGCGCGAGGCGCGCGTCGCGATCGCCCAGGTTGACCGCGATCGCGCGGCGGTAGCCGGCGTACTCGCTCTCCAGGCCGCTCTCGGCGTAGCGCATGAGGTGGATCACGGCCTGCTTCTGCGCGCGCGACCAGAAGGCCTCGCCGCCGATGTAGGCGCGCACGGCCGAGAGCGCGTAGAAGCCGAGCACGGCGAGCAATAGCAGCAGGGCGATCGCCGCCAGCAGCGGCCAGATCAGCCGGAATAGCCCGCGTCCCCCCGAAGCGGCGGCCATGGGACGCTAAGCTACCAGAAGGCGGCCGCGGGCGGCCTAGACCTTCAAGCGCCCCGAGGCCTTCAGCCAGGTCACCGTGTCGCGCACCGATTCCTCTGCGGGGCGGAAGCTCACGCCCAGCTCGCGCTCGGCTGCGCCGTTGTCCACCGGATGGTCGCACCAGGTGAGGTAGGCGCCCTCGGCGCTGTTCGGCAAGTGCAGGCCGGCCAGGGCGAGCAGCTGGAAGAGGGGCGCCGCGCTGATGACCATCGGCGTGGGCAGAGGGATGTTCACGCGCCGCACGCCGGCCGCCTGGCACACCATGCGCTGCAGGTCGCAGTGACGGACGGCGCGTCCGAACGCGCCATAGCGCGCGGAGCGCGCGTGCGGCTTCATCGCGCGCGCGTGCACCGCGGCGACGTCACGCACGTCCACCACGCCGTACTGCCCGCGCGAAGTGAGCGGCACCCTGCCGAGGACCATCTGCTGCGCGATGAACGCGGACTCGCCGAAGTAAGGATCGTCGGGGCCCCACACGCTGCCCGGATAGGTAATGACGACAGGGTGACCCGTTTCCTGCAGCTCGCGCGCCACGAGGTCGGAGTCCCGCTTGGTCTGGGGATATACGCCGAGCGGGTCGCCGAGCGGGCTGTCGGCCGAGATCGTGTGGCCGCGCGGCGTGCCGCCGAGCAGCGCCATGAGGCTCGAGACGTGCACGACTGGATTGCAGCCGGCCGCGATGCCCGCCCCCAGCACGTTGCGCGTGCCGGCGACGTTCACGCGCTTCATCTCCGCGTTCTTGCGCGATTCCAGCGAGTAGACGCTGGCGCAGTGCAGCACCGCCTCGCAACCGGCGACCGCCTTCGCGACCGCGGCGGCGTCGGTCACGTCGCCCGTCGCCACCTCCAGTTCCTTGAACGGCACGCGCGCGGGGTCGCGGGCGAGCAGCCGCACCGTGTGGCCCGCATCGAGCAGCGCGCGCACGCTGTGCTGCCCGACGAAGCCGGTGCCGCCGGTGACCAGGACTTTCATGCGGCTGCCGCGCTGACCGGGTAGTCCGGCCCGCCGGCGATGCGCCTGTAGTACGAGCGGTGCGCCTCCGTCCCCTCGGGCCACAGCTCGAGGAACCGCTTTTCCCAGGCCGCCGCGTCGTAGGCGATCGGCATCGCCTCGACGTGGAGACCCCCGCAGCGCGCGCCGTACAAGGCGCCGGAGCCGGGCCGCGTGGAGATGCGCGTCGCGATCCCGAAGCGCTCGCCGCGGAAATTGGGCATCCCGGCCGCGCCGTTGTTGACGATCGCGTGCCCGCCCGGAAACCTCTTCAGCGCCGGCAGGCAGGTGTGGCTCGAGGCAAAAACCCGCACGCCCGAGCGCAGCAGCGCACGCTCGGCATCGGCGATGCCGTCGGGGGTCGACAGCACCTCCTGGGAAAACTTCCAGCCCGCCAGCGACTCGGCGTCCCCGTGCACGATGCCGATACGTTCACCGCCGACCTCGGCGACGAGCGTCATCGGCAGCGCGGCGAGCCGGCCGAGGTCTCGCCCGGAGGCATGCGCTGCGGCGCGCAGCCGGTCCATGATGCGGTTCGACCAGCGCACGGTCTCCTCGCCCACCCAGTCCGGGTAACCGCAGCCGCAGCCGGCGCCGTCGGCGGGCGAGGCGATTTCCGTCTCCACGTTGCCGCGAATCGCGTGAAAACCCGCCACGGCCTCGTCGACGAGCTCGAACTCGGCCGGATCGGCGTCGAACCAGTGGAAGTCGCCGTTGAAGACGAGCGCCTTCTCGCCCGGCTCGGCGTCGAAGGCCTCGAGCAGCGCCTGCAGGGCGCAGCGGTTGCCGTAGAGGCCGCCCGCGATCCAAAGCGTGCCGGCACGCAGGGCGGGCGCGCCGGCGAAGGCGCCGGGAGCGTAGCGATAGGAGAGGGGACAGGTGCGGCCGGGTTTGGGATGCATGGAGCGTCAGTCGGCGCGGGGCGCGGTGGCTTACGGCGAGTTCGCCGCGATACTATGCGCGCGTGAACGCCTTCGACAACTCCGTCACCTCCGCCGCTACCGCGCTCTTCGAGCGGCTCGCCGCGCATGTGCCGAACCTGCTCGGCGCCCTGCTGCTCCTCGCCGCCGGGTGGCTGCTCGCGCGGCTGCTGCGCGTGCTCGCGGTGCGCGGCATGCGCCTCGCCGAGACGCTGATCGAGCGCCTGGCGGGCACCTCGCGCCTCAAGGTCGGGCGCTCGGCGAACGTGCTGGGCACCGTCGTCTACTGGGTCGTGCTGCTCTTCTTCGTCACCGCGGCGACGCACGTCCTCGGCCTGCAGACCTTCACCGACTGGCTCGCGCGCCTGCTCGACTACCTGCCGACGCTCGCCGCGGGCCTGCTCATCGTGGTCGCGGGCTACGTGCTCGCGAGCTTCGTCGCCGATCTCGTGCTGGCCACCGCCACGCGCCTGCAGCCCGCCCAGCGCACCGCGCTCGCGCGCCTCGCGCAGGGCGCGACGCTCGTCGCCGCGATCCTGGTCGGCGCGGACCAGATCGGCATCCGCGTCACCTGGATCGCGATCCTCGCCGCCGTGGTGGTGGCCTCGCTCCTCGGCGGCATCACGATCGCCGTGAGCCTCGGGGCGCGCGGCTACGTCGCGAACCTCATCGGCGCGCACTACCTGCGCCAGGCCTTCGAGGTCGGCCAGCGCGTGCGCGTCGCGGGCTTCGAGGGTCGCATCGTCGAGGTGAGCGCGACCTCGCTCGTGCTGGACACCCCCGAGGGGCGCGTCGCGCTGCCCGGGCGCGTGTACCACGACGAGCCCATCGTGCTGCTGAGCGGCAACGGCCATGGCTGACGCCGAGATCCTGAGCCTCGCCTTCATGCGCGCGCATCCCGCGCAGGCGGCGCGCGTGCTGGAAGGGCTGGCGCCCGCGGAGGCCGCGGCGCTGCTCGAGCGCGTGCCGGCGCGCCTGGGCGGGCCGGTGCTCGGGGCGATGCTGCCGAACGCGGCGGCGCGCGCCGTGGCCGGCCTGGCGGACGAGCCGGCCCTCGCGCTCCTCGGCGAGCTGCGCACGCAGCCGATGGTGGCGGTGCTGCGGCACGTGCCGGAGGCGCGGCGCGCGCAGCTCGTGGCGGGACTGCCGACGGCGTCGGCGCTCGCCTCGCAGCTGCTGCTCGGCTACCTCGAGGATGCCGTGGGCGCCTGGGCGGATCCCGACGTGCTCGCGCTTCCCGGCGAGACGAGCGCGGCGGAAGCGTTGCAGCGGGTGCGTCTCATGGAAGGGATCGTGCAGCGCGTGTTCGTGACATCGGGCGAAGGCCGGCTGGAGGGCTGGGTGCCGCTGCCCGCGCTGCTGCGCGCGCAGGACGCCGCGGCGCTCGCTTCGATCATGAGCCGTCCCGAGGCCGTGCTCACCGCGCAGACGCCGGTGGCGGGCGCGATCGCGCACCCGGGCTGGGAGCGCTCGTCGCTGCTGCCCGTGGTGGAGTCCGGCGGCCGACTGGTCGGCGTGCTGACGCGCGATGCGCTCGCGCGCGCGCTGCGGCGCGTCTCTCGTCCTGCGCGCCCCGAGGCGGGCGGCGGACTGGCCGACATGCTCGCACGCGGCTATTGGGACGCGCTTTCGGGGGGCGCCGAGGCCATGGTGACGCTGCTGCCCCCAGTGCAGCGCATCGGTGGAGAGGCCGGTGAGCGCTGACGCCGCGCCCGCGGTCACCGCGCTCACGCAGCGCTTCCTGCTGGATTTTCCGGGAGAGGCGGCGCGCGAGCTGGAAGGCATGGACGCCGAGGAGGCCGCCGCGCTCCTCGCCCCGCACGTGCCGCGCGCCGTGGTGCGCGCCTGGGAGGCGCTCGCTGCCGACTTCGCGCGCGCGGTGCTGGAGCACCTGCCCGCGGCGCTCGCGCAGCGCGTGCTCGCCGAGGCCGAGCCCGCAGCGAGCGCGGCCGTGCTCGTGCTGCTCGAGCCCGAGGCGCGCGAGCGATTGCTCGCGCCGCTCGACAAGGAAGTGGCGCGCGAGCTGCGCGCGCTCGCCGGCTACCCGCAGGACTCGGCGGGGCGCCTGATGGACGCGCGCATCATCCCGTTGCGCGTGGGCATGACGGTGGGCGAGGCGATCGAGCGGCTGCGGAGCGTGCGGCGGCGCGGACTGCGCGAGCTCTACGTCGTGGACGACGCCGGCCGGCTCGCGGGGCGGGTGGAGCTGCAGGACATCGCGCTCGCCCGGCACGAGCAGCCGCTCGCGGAGATCATGCGAGGCGTGCCCGCGGTGGTGCGCGACCTCGACCCGCGCGAAGACGTGGTGGACATCCTGCAGCGCGAGCCGATCAACGTGCTGCCGGTGGTCAACCAGGAAGGGCGCCTGCTCGGCGTCATCCGGCAGGCGAAGCTGATGGCCGCGGTGGAGGAAGAGGCGAGCGTGGACATCCAGACCATGGTCGGCGCGAGCCCCGACGAGCGTGCGCTCTCGCGCCCGCTTTTCGCGGTGAGAAAGCGCCTGCCCTGGCTGCAGGTGAACCTGCTCACCGCGTTCCTGGCGGCAGCGGTGGTCGGCGTCTTCGAGAGCACCATCGCGAAGTTCACCGCGCTCGCGGTGCTCCTCCCGGTGGTCGCGGGCCAGTCGGGCAACGCGGGCGCGCAGGCGCTTGCCGTCACCATGCGCGGGCTCGTGCTGCGCGAGATCAGCCTGCGCCACTGGCCGAAGATGGTGTGGAAGGAGTCCGCGACCGGGCTGGTGAACGGCCTCGCGGTCGCCGCCACCTGCGCGATCGGCGTCTACGTGTGGAGCGGCTCGGTGGGGCTGGTGTGGGTCATCTCGCTCGCCATGGTGGTGTCCATGGTGGTCGCCGGGCTCTCCGGCGCGCTCGTGCCCATCCTGCTGCACCGCTTCGGGCAGGATCCGGCGACGGCCTCGTCGATCATCCTCACCACGGTGACCGACGTCGTGGGGTTCTTCTCGTTTCTGGGGATCGCTACGCTGTTCGCGGGGATGCTGGCGGTCAGTCCCTGATCACCCAGTCCGAGCGCAGCAGGATGGAGTCGGGAATCTTCAGGCCCAGCAGTTCCGCAGTCTTCAGGTTCACTGCGGTCTCGTATCCGGTCGGCAGCGTCACGGGCAGGTCGCCCGGCTTCGCGCCGCGCAGGAT